>URDU01000030.1 GCA_900546625.1 uncultured Lachnobacterium sp.
ACCGACATTTGCCGGAGTTGGCGTTTCTTAATTAGGGACTTATTTTACAGCCCCATTAAATTATAGCTGAATCATTATAATATATGAGATGATACCTATAACACTATAAAAGCAATGAATGAGAGTATGACAGCAAAATCTATGCCTGTTATGGTTGGAAAGAAACGATAAAAAGATATCCCTTGAATTGAACTTTGGTTTGATTCAAGGAGATTTTATATTTGGAGTGTCATTTTCTGCAATTAGGAGTCACTTTCTGCAAGAACAATTGAACAATACAATTTATTTGATATATTTAAAGAAGAAAGTGATATTTAATTTGACAAGAGTATAATCGTTTGTTAAAGAAGAAAATGGATTTCAGAGTAATTTATCAAGGAGAGAAAATTATGCTTATAGTAAGAGAGTTTAGCAATAGATTTCAGCAAATGTCTGGAATGCCTATCAATAGTAACGAAACAAAGGAAAGACTTAAAGCGGCTGGAATAGATATAAATAGTAAACAATATCGAACTGTTATGAGTGAGATGTCCAGAGATGGTGGCGGTGGATATACTACAATCTCAGCCATTAAGAAACGAATGAGCCGATATGATAAAGATGGAGACTGGATTAATCCACGCACAGGATTGGCGGGGGTACTCGTTACAGATAAAAATTGTGCTAGCAAAAATAGAATTGTTTCAATTTCAGAAAGCATTATGGATGAGATGTTTGAAAGCACTAAAAAAGAATTTTATATGGAAAATGGGGTGCATAACGGCGATACAACAAACAGATCAGAGATATATCAAAAGTTGTATCAGCAAACTGAGAAAAACGACAGATTAGCAGCAGGGTATACATTAGAGGAGTATGAGCGACAGTATTGGCAGGCATTCACAGATGCCGTAAAAGTAGCAGACCCTAAATGGGAGGCTGGAAAACCTATCATGCCGGGAGTTTTAGATAGAATTACAAGTAAATCCATTGATGCTTTATTAGTAAAATCTGGTAGTCAACTGATTAGAAAGTCATTTGAACGAATGATATAAAAAGTATCCATTTTGCGGGAGAACATTCTGTTTGATAATATTTATGTTTTGACTTAAGGAGGATTTTTTATGAATATTATTAAGAAGAGAGCTTTAACATCAATTGCAGTATGTTTTATGGCATGTTTAATGTTTTCAATGCCGGTATTAGCAGCTTCAAATTCATTTTCGAAGACCACTGTAAAGTTAAATGCGATAGATGGTGGGGTATCTCAAATAGCAAAAGTTTCTTCAGGAAGTGTTTTAGGAACCAATCCTAAAATCACTCAGGTGAAAGTATACTTAAATGTAGCAAGTGGTACAGATCCGTTTGACCTTTATATTGAGAGTCCAGAAGGAACAGTAGCAAGGTTGACACCTTCTACAAAGTCAGGGACATATTATGTAACCGATTTTGTGGGTGAAAATCCCAAAGGAGATTGGTATCTTCAAATTGAAAATTTGGGCAAAACCTATGATCCCAATAAACTATATCCTGCATCAACGGTAACGGCAACAATAACAGTCACATACAGTTACTGATTTAATATCAATAGGATGACATTCTCGCAAGTAAATAATGATTTGTTCATTTGCAACATATTAAACACGATACTTTTTTAGAGGATAAAGGTTTTGGGTTTTACAAAAAAAGGCACCATTTACAAAGCCAATTGACCCTTGAATTGTTGTCAATTATAGTTGTCAAAAAATACGGAGGTGAGATAAAAAATTTTAGTAGTATTTTGTTGCTTTATAATTGTATGTATTAAGAAAATTAAGCGGAGGAAGTTTTATGAGAACAAAAAAATTTATAGTTGCATTATGTTTTAGCTTTTTTATGTTCATGTGTAGTGTGTCAACTGTGTATGCGTATAATACATATAATCAGCACAAATTGACATATGGTGTGGGAAATTATGGAAAAGATACACAACATTACTTTATTACATCAAGTGCAAGCAGCTATGCATCTTATATTAATACGGCAATGAGCGAATGGGTAAATACAACTAGTAGCATGGGAGTAACAACCCCTATTTCTTATACAAAAACCACAACACAATCAAGTAGTAGAATGGATATATATCAAGTAAGTACTGTTAATGAATGGTGGGGGTTAACAACTATGTATAATGGAAGTACAGAGGTTGATCCATTCAGTAGCAATTGGGCTTGGGGAAAAATACAATTAGATGCGGATTTTTCAGATTTAAGTGAAAATAAAAGATTGGCTGTTATAGCTCATGAAATGGGGCATGTTATGGGGTTGGCACATTCAGACTTTAGTAATGTTTTGATGAGGGCAGACATTGCTTATAATTCAAGTAGTACCTCGAGAGCACAAACTAATGATTTAGGTGGAATAAATTATTTATATAAGTAGGAGGAAGTAAAATGAAAAAAATTGGTATTAGAATATTAGGGTGTATGGCATTATTGTCAATGGTTGGTTGCGGAAGGATAGAAGGTGCAAGTGTTCAGGATTTAAGCAATACTAAAGATGCAATTGTTGAAAGTGAAACCACTTTGGCAGAAAATAATAATGAATATTCAAATAAAAATTCCCTATTTTATAGTGATATTTCTAGTTATGAAATTTTTACAGATGTAAATAGTGAAGCTGCGTTAAAAAATCTTTACTATAATATTGATGATTTTATTGATAGTGACTCATCAGATGTCATTGTAAAAGGAAATATTATAGAAATAGAATATGTGTATATTGATGGATGTTCTTATTCTGTGCTTACCGTTGATGTGGAGAGAGCATATAAAGGCGAGGTGCAGGAAACCATCACTGTGTATGAGGATGGAGGATATACTCGGCTGAGCGATGAAAAGGAACAAATTGAAGCACATGCCGATTTGTCACAATACACAGAAGAAGAAATGGAAAATTTGCTAATTAACCATACTTTTATGGGTGCGGAACATTCAAATGTTGGAGATACTGTTATTCTATTTCTGAAAACAAATGAAGGCAGTATTCTGGGTGACAGTTATCGAATTAACTGCTCAGTCTTTGGACGGTACACTTTGAATAAAGATAGCTATATTAGACCTGAATTTATTGTTGAGAATGATAATCCAGAGAAAATAACAACATGTAGTAATATGGATACATTCGAGTTTTCGGTGTCTAAATCAATGCTTGAAGATAAACTTTCACAGCAGTAAAATGTCTATATTGAAAATATTGGAAAAAAGTAAATGTTTGATATAACAGACTATCAAAGAAAATTATGAATTTTTTCTATGGGGTATTCTTGCAACAGTGATGTAATTTAATAGGCACAGGAATATGTCAAAAGACCAAAACAAAAAGTGTTAATGATAATAGGTGTTTACTGTTATAACATTTGTTATTTAAAGGGACTGTCGCTTTAACGATTTAGAATGACAGCCCCTTTTTCGAATCTCTTTTTTAAAATATTATAGGGAAGAAACAAGATGGACTAGAACAAGTCCCTTTTCATCATGCATATTGCATAAAATAATGCAAAAAGAACCAAAATGGGTTCATAGGCATGGTGAAAAGGGATGGAACAGAAAATAAAGCAAGATGAGATATTTATTGGTAAGAATATCCGGCGTATAAGGAAAGAAAGAGGAAGAACATTTGCTAAAGAGATATAATTATATTCTTTAAGTTCGGAGACAGTAGTAATGCCGGCATATGTTAATGCAAATTTGGTAATAGAAGAAAGATTAAGCTGTTCAAAATGTTGATTTTGGTCATTTTCTACAAATATAGGTCGATTTCTGCCTTTTATTTGATTGTTCGGGTGAGAAATAGTAATATATGACTGTAAAATGGTTTTATATTATTCTAATTGAACGAGGGAAAATAAGCTATGTTTATATGGAAGTAAATAGAGTTTTTGTTGGAAGGTGCCAAAATATAAAAATATGTACAAAATTAAAAAAACACAACCAACCAAACGAGGAAATATGCAAAATTTAGAGGGGGGGTAAACGTATGTTTAGAATTGCTATATGCGATGATGAAAAGATTTTTAGAGATGACCTAAAGGAAATACTTATACGTTATATGACTGACAGAGGAATAATGCTTGAAATTGATACTTTTAGTTCAGGAAAAGAATTTGTTGAACTGGGAATTGAAATGGTAAAATATAAGATTGTTTTTCTGGATATCAACATGGATGAACTGGATGGAATTATGACAGCAAAAAAGATCCGGGAAAACAGCAAGGATATGTTTATTGTTTTTGTTACAGCCTTTGTAAACTATATGATAGAAGGATATAAGGTAGATGCAGTAAGATATATTTTAAAGGACAATAAAAATCTGTTTGCCAGTGTTTATGAGTGCATGGATGCAATTCATGAAAAAATGGATTATAAGATTACTTGGGCTGAATTTGATTTCTGCGAAGGTACAAGGAAAGTTTCATTGAATCGCATATTGTATATTGAGAGTAAATTACATAAATTGGAGTTTCATGTAATGGAGGATTGTCTGCAAAAATATACATTACAAGGGACGCTAAATGAAATAGATGATAAGTTTGCCAGAAATGATTTTCTGCGGATACATCAGAGCTTTCTGGTTAATATGAAATTCATTAAAAATATAAGCAGATACAGAGTATTGCTGAATAATGGAATTCTATTAGATATAGCTAGAGCGAGATATAAATATGTAGAAGAAAAGTTTATCGCTTATAGAGGTGAAGTATAAATGTTTGTTTACATTCAGAGTCTTTTGATTATGATGTTGGAAATATTATGCTGCAAAATTTTTTTTGAAGCATTTGGAATAAAAAGAGAGGAAAATAATTGTTGGAAAAATTATAGTATAGTTATCGGATTGACAGTGCTTTGCTATTTTATTGCAATGATTTTTCGAGACTATTTTATTGTAAAGCAGGTATTTTCAATTATTCTCATAACATTCTTTATGTTGCTTTATCTTAAACTGAGTTTTGGTAAGGCGATGATTTTATCAGCATTATTTGAGAGTCTTTTGCTCGTGATGGATTATTTCGCGTTACTTATGAATATTTATATTTTTCATAACATGGAAGAAGTATGGGAAT
Organism: uncultured Lachnobacterium sp.; assembly: GCA_900546625.1. Classification (GTDB taxonomy): domain Bacteria; phylum Bacillota; class Clostridia; order Lachnospirales; family Lachnospiraceae; genus Roseburia. The sequence goes on from URDU01000030.1 coordinate 5,081, forward strand.
CACATGTTATACAGGGTTCATTGGTCGTTGTTTTAGGAAAGGCATTGTTACTTTTTGCTGTATTAATTATTAGAAATCATATGGAGAAAAAATCTTTGGCTATGCTGGCAGATACAGAATGGCTTCGGTTTATTTTTTTCCCTATTTTCACAATATATGTTATTACAGCTATGATAAAAATGTCTGAAGATATAAAAAATAAAGCCCAGGAGAATTTATTTTTTGTTATAGCGTGTGGATTGGCGGGAATGAACATAGTTGTATTTTATTTAATATATGATATTTTAAAACGAGAAAATAAATTGCAGGAGGAACGTATTTATAGGATACAGGTTAAAAACCAAATAGGTATGTATCGTTCTATTTCTGAAAATTTTGATAAACAAAAGAAAATGACACATGAATATAAAAATCAGATTATGTGCATTGATTCTTTGATAAAAAAGAAGAAATATGATTCATTGGAAAGCTTTGTCAATAAAATCAGTGGTCAAATTAGTAAAGAATTGGATTTTATTTGTACAAATAATGTGATTGTGGATGCAGTATTGAATACTAAATATCAGGAAATAAGGGATAAAGGTATTGTTTTTGTATTTAAAATTAATGATTTATCATCTTTGAATATTAGCGATGAGGATGTTGTGGTTATTATGTCCAATTTATTAAACAATGCGATTGAAGCATGTGAAAAGTGCAGAGGGGATAAAATAATAAAATTGAAAATTGTTATAGAGGACAATAATGCGATTATATCGGTGAAAAATACTTATGAGAATGCTGTTATTTATGAAAATGGAGAGATACAGACTACAAAGATTTTGGATACAGATGAGCATGGAATAGGAATAAAAAATATAGCTGAAACAATAAGGAAGTATGGGGGCTCTTATGTGATTCAAAACGATGAACGAGAGTTTTATTTTTCCATTATGATTCCTCTAGTGAAAAGTGATTTCTGAGAACAAATCACTTTTTTGTCGTTTTCTGCAAAATAAGTACACTTTCTGCAATAGACCTTGTTAAGAAATTGTGTATTGTTATACTTACAGTAGAAGGAGGCGTTGATATGATTGAGAAGATGGCAATGGGGTTGGTTGACCAAATGGCTGAGGAAAAAATGATTGACAAGGAAGCGGAAGAATATTATGTCTATACGCTTGTTTCGTTAATGGAAAAATTTATAACCATTGGAACTATTTTGCTAATAAGTGTACTGATTGAGAAATTAGTTCCAACAGCATTCTTTTTGTTATTCTTTTTGTCATTAAGAAAAAGAACAGGCGGATATCATATGAATACCTTTTTTCAATGTTATTTGGGTACAGTGGTTACTTATATGCTTGTCTTAGGTTTATGTATGGTTCTGGTTGACTATCCGCAGCTGGTTTTTGGATTATTATTAGTTGCAATTTGCATAGTTGAAGTTATAGGGACTGTTAATCATCCCAACATACATATGGATGCGGTAGAACTGTCAGAATCAAAGAGGGCGGCAAGAATTTTGTGTGCAGTTGAAGTGTGTGTTATTTACACTTTTACTTTGCTCGGAGCCGATATGATGTATGTTTGCCATATGGCAGTTGCTGTTATATTATGTGCGGTTCTGTTGCTGATAGCTAAAATATTAAAACAGGAGGTAAAGAGAAATGAAGAAAATTAACAAAAAGGTATTGAAGGTTGTGGAGAGGGTGACAAGAAATGAGATTAAGAGAGCCAGTGGTGATCCTCCGTTTTGTTTGGGGATATTTCATCAACCGAAAAGACCGGTAGAACATAAATGTAATAGAGAAAATAAATAAAGAAATAAATGGTAGTATATTTCTTCACAGACTCCTTAAATCCTATAATTTCAAGCTTTTGCGATACTTTGTTGTTCATATCATTATTCACCCACCAGGTGAAGAAAATATATGGTAAAATAGACGTAACAAAACCTATAGATTGGAGTCTTTTACCATGAATAACAACCACCGAATCACACTGAGCACCAATAAGAACATTATTGTTGAGTTTACAAATGATACAATAAATCGTTCTGAATAAAGTGTTTTTCAGGAAACATCCAATTTAGGAATTTTGATTAAGAGAGAGATAATAAAATGAAAATATGTTATATAGTTGTTTCAGCTTTTTTGATTATTTTCTATCCAAGACAATTAACACATCTTATGTGCTTTGGGAGACATCGTGATAAGAATATTGTCAAAAGCAAAGCTGCTTATTGGGGAATATATTTGTTTTGGACAATTATTTTTTTGATTGGTTGTCTGATGATGGGTTCAGCGATGAAAGTAAATTCTACAATGGATAAATTAGTGTATTATTTCATTTTAGGAAGTGATAATAGGGATTGTGTTGAATTGGGAAGTGAAGAGAATGATGAGGCATATATTTCTACATATTATACACGAAAGGAAATCAATGAGAGCTTTTTATTTGAGGTTGTCCAAAAACATGAATATGCATATGAGATGTGTCAATTACAGGAGTTGATAATTAAGAAACAGGATGAAAGATGGATACTTTATTTGAATGATGAGGTGATGGGATATGTAGAAGTAAAAAAAGGTTTTTTAATTAAGGAGTTTTGTTTTGTGTGGGATAGGCAAAAAATAGACCAAAGGAGGCAGTTATATGAGTAAAAAAATGTGCAAGAGGATATTTTCAGTAATTTTATCATTAGGTCTTGTTATGGTTCAATCCATGAATGTTAATGCAGCAGGTAATGAAATTGGTAAATATTCAGTATTCGTTTAGTGGCAGATATGCGGTGCGGACAGGCATCTATTTGGGATTTTAAAAAATAGCAAAAATCTCTGGACACTGCAACAAACAGGAGCCTCGCAGGAACACTGCTGTAAAATCCGCTTAGTATGAGCGTATTTTGCAGCAAGTGCTCCTGCGAGGCTTTGTCATTTAATCCAATAAACTTAAAACGCTTTATTTCTTCTTCCACGCAAGAAGCCTCTCAATATGCAGCGGTTTCCCCTGAATAGCCTGCACCTTCAATCTGTTCTCCTCACTGAAACCAACCAGAATATCATGATTAGCCTCAGCCAGATAATCGATGATACCATCGATATCAGACTTCGTGTTCTTTGGACAGTGAATATACAGATGCTTATTTGCGGAAATATGCAGTGTATATGAGATGCTGAAATGATACCACAGAATCTTGTGCAGGGTAGAGTATTTGTAAATCCATAAAATCTCTTTGATAGGCACGATGGCATTGCCATAAGGCGAGGTCATGATAAAATAGTGCTCTGTGATAAACATATCCTCGGTGGCAAGCTGTGGCAGTGTGGCAAGCTCCTCCTCAGCCTCGGCAAGCAGCTTATGTGGATTGCCGAATACAACAAGATTCTGACATGCCGGTGCCAAAACAGGAAATCTGATGCACAGGATGTAGAATATCAGGCTGATAACAGCATAGATAAGAGTGCCAAAATAAAAAACAAACATAAAAATAGTAGTTTTCAAATGGTACTCAGGCTCATTAAGATAGTAGCCTGTTATGGTATCGGAGAGTCCCTTGGAATCCCAACTTAGATCCTTAGACAGTTTATTTACAAACTGTGTGTAGGTGCCCTTACCCTTCACGATTTTACCGACCACTGTGAGCTTATCGATAGAGGGCAGACCCTCCTCACAGGTGGATGGTGCAAGCAGAACAATAGAGCAGTGCTTATCGCGCATGCAGTAGTAGTAATAGCCCTTGATATCGTTGCCGTCCTTCATGGTGTAGCCGGTAAAGTAAAGCTTTTTAAGGGTGGTTTTTACATACCTGTCCGAATCCTTGTATGCAGCTTCAAAGCTGACAGAGTTGTCAATATGTATGGGCGATAAAATATCTCCGAGTGAAAATGCAAACCATAGCACGGTAAGCAGAACGATGTATACAATCGGGGAGAAAAGACGCCTTTTGTAAAATGCTTTGATGTTTTTTGTAATGTAGTGTTCGTAATTATCAATCATATGCTTAGTATAATGGTTTTTGTGCCTTATATCAACCTTGATTTTGAGACATTTAATTGTTATTATATAATCAATAGTAACTATTCAGAACCACTGAGAACAAAAAAGCTGATGCGTCATGCTCGCATGTAAGCAGCAGGGGTTCTGTAACACGAAATGAGGTAATTATGGAAGCATACACGAGTTTTGCCCGGGTGTATGACATGTTCATGGACAATGTGCCATATGAGGTGTGGAGCAGATATATTGTCGAAAAACTGCGTGCAAATGGTATAGACAGTGGATATGTCGTGGACTTAGGCTGTGGTACGGGAAAGCTTACCACGCTTCTTGCAGATGCAGGCTATGATATGATAGGCATTGACAATTCTTTTGACATGCTTGATATGGCGCTTGAGAGAGAGGATGACAGAATCCTTTATCTGATGCAGGATATGAGAGAGTTTGAACCGGGAGAAAAGGTGAGTGCCGTCGTAAGCGCATGTGACAGCATCAATTACATTCTTGAGCCTGAGGATCTGCAGGCAGTTTTTTTCTGCGTGAGCGAAAGTCTTAAAGAGGGTGGCATTTTTATATTTGATATCAATACTCCATATAAATATGAGGTGCTCATGGCTGATAATACCATAGCTGAAAACCGTGATGAGGGCAGCTTTATATGGGACAATTATTATGATGCCGATGAGAAAATAAACGAGTATGACCTGACACTTTTTATAAAGGAGCAGTCAGAGGATGAGGATGACATCTACAAGAAGTTTGAGGAAACTCATTTCCAGAGATGCTATGAGATTTCAGAGCTTAAGGAGCTTCTTGAGCAGTCGGGACTTGTGTTTGATGCGGTGTATGATGCGTACACAGACGATCAGGTGAAGTGTGACAGTGAGAAGGTCACTGTAATTGCACATAAAGCATAGAATTAGATAATGAGAGGTAAATTATGTCAGATTATATAGTAAGAGCGACAGCGGCGGATGCCAATATCAGAGCATTTGCTGTAACATCAAGGGAGATGGTGGAGACAGCCAGAGAGGATCACATGACAACACCTGTCATGACGGCGGCACTTGGCAGGCTTCTTTCAGCAGGAGCCATGATGGGAGCTATGATGAAGGGCGATAAGGATATCATAACTCTTCAGATACAGTGCAGCGGACCTGCAAAGGGGCTTACCGTCACAGCAGATTCGCACGGCAATGTAAAGGGCTTTGCCATGAATCCACAGGTTGAGCTGCCACTCAATGCGGCAGGCAAGCTCGATGTGGGTGGAGCGCTTGATCTTGGTATACTCACAGTCATAAAGGATATGGGCTTAAAGGAGCCGTATTCAGGTCAGTGTGAGCTTAAAACAGGTGAGATAGCTGAGGATCTGACCTATTATTTTGCCACATCTGAGCAGATTCCGTCGGCGGTTGGTCTTGGTGTGCTGGTGGATAAGGACCAGAGCGTAAAGCAGGCAGGTGGATTTATCATCCAGCTTATGCCGTTTACACCGGATGAGGTTGTGGACAGGCTTGAAAAGAAAATCACAGAGATTGATTCTGTGACACAGATGCTTGACAGGGGACTGACTCCGGAGCAGATACTTGAGGAAATTTTAGGAGATTTTGGGCTTGAAATCACAGATACGACTGAGACACGCTTCCACTGTGACTGCTCAAAGGAGCGTGTGAGCAGAGCACTTTCCACACTTAGCAAAAAGGATCTTGATTCCATTATCGCAGATGGTGAGAGCATTGAGGTAAAGTGCCAGTTCTGTAATAAGGCATATGAGTTTACGGTGGATGAGTTGAAGGAGATGCGCTAATTGAAGGACGGATATATAAAGGTCGCTGCAGCGACACCAAAGGTAAAGGTAGCTGATACTGTATACAACGGACAGCTTATAAAAGCTCTTATGAAGGAGTGCACTGACAACGGGGCAAAGGTGGTTGTTTTCCCGGAGCTTTGCATCACAGGATACACCTGTCAGGATCTTTTCTGGCAGGATAAGCTCATCGCTGCAGCAGAGGATGAGCTTATAGGGATAGCTGATTACAGCAGGAGCCTTGACGGCATCTTTTTCATAGGGCTTCCATACGAGATAAACGGCATGCTTTACAATATGGCGGCAGTTGTATCGCGAGGAGAAGTGCTTGCCATGGTGCCAAAGACATTTCTGCCAAACTACAATGAGTTTTATGAGGCAAGGCATTTTGCATCGGGGGAAAACCTTAGCACATATGTCACACTGAAAAATGGACAGCAGGTGTCTGTAGATACTGATTTTATTTTTAGCTGCAAGCAGCTGCCAAAGCTTAAGATAGCGGTGGAGCTTTGTGAGGATCTCTGGACTCCTAATCCGCCGAGTATCAGGCATGCGATGTCGGGTGCCACTGTGATTGTCAATCTGTCAGCATCGGATGAGGTGACAGGCAAGGCAATATACAGAAGAGAGCTTGTGAGCGGACAGTCTGCCAGATTAATCTGTGGATATATTTATGCGTCAGCGGGAGACGGTGAGTCCACACAGGATGTGGTCTACTCAGGACACAATCTCATATGTGAAAACGGAAATGTGCTTGCTGAGTCAGGGCGCTTTACAAATGAGACTATATACAGCGAGTTTGATGTAGAAAGAATAGAGACTGAGAGGCGCAGGATGACAACATTTGTTGTCGAGGATGATCACAGATGGGCTGAGTTTGATCTTGAGGTAAAGGATACCACTCTTAGCCGCTATGTAAACCCGGCTCCTTTTGTTCCTGCAGATAAGACAGACAGGGACAGACGCTGTGATGAGATTCTTATGATTCAGGCTATGGGGCTTAAAAAGAGATTAGAGCATACCAACTGCAAGACCGCGGTTATCGGCATTTCAGGAGGACTCGACTCCACACTGGCACTGCTTGTCACGGTAAGAGCATTTGACCTTTTGGGAAAGGATCACAAGGATATCGCGGCAGTTACTATGCCGGGCTTTGGAACGACAGACCGCACATATGACAATGCGGTAAATCTCATTAAATGCCTTGGAGCTACATTTATCGAGGTGGATATAAAGGATGCTGTAAATATACATTTCAGGGATATCGGACAGGATTCGTCTGTGCATGATGTCACATATGAGAATGGACAGGCGCGCGAGCGCACACAGATACTTATGGATATTGCAAACAAGGAAAACGGAATGGTCATAGGTACAGGAGATTTGTCGGAGCTGGCACTCGGCTGGGCTACCTACAACGGAGACCATATGTCCATGTATGCAGTAAATGCTTCGGTGCCAAAGACTCTGGTGCGCCATCTGGTAAAATACTATGCAGACACCTGTGGCAGCGATTTGCTGGAAAGTACACTTCTTGATGTGCTTGATACACCGGTTTCTCCTGAGCTTTTACCACCTGAAAACGGTAAGATTTCACAGAAGACAGAGGATCTTGTGGGCCCATATGAGCTGCATGACTTCTTCCTTTACAATATGCTGCGCTGCGGCTATGCTCCTGCCAAGGTTTACCGCCTTGCAAGGATAGCATTTGAGGGAAAATATGATGATGAGTTTATTCTCAAATGGCTTAAGAACTTCTATCGCAGATTTTTCGCCCAACAGTTCAAGCGCTCATGTCTGCCGGATGGACCAAAGGTAGGAACAGTTGCGGTCTCACCGAGAGGAGACCTAAGGATGCCTTCCGATGCGTGCGGACGTATCTGGATGGATGAGGTTGATAAGCTGGGATAAGTAAGAGGAAAACAATGGGAAAGACACATAAGAAAACTCATAGAAGGCAAGGAAGCATAAAACGTGCAAGGCGCCGCGACAGGCGCATGAAAATAGGTGCAATAGTCCTTTGTGCAGCGATAATCATAACAACATTTCTGGCATGCGGCATGCAGCTTTTAGTTCCTGTAGCTGATGCTGTGGTAAGTGCTGATAATAAGACACAATCAGGAAATGTTGATGTGCAGAAGAATAATAACTCGCTTACCGCATCTAAAATGGACTCAGAAAAAAAGCAAAGCAGCTCAGAGGATGTAAATGCTACGGAGCAAAGCAGCGAGCCGGACAAGGATACGAAGCTTGATGAGATACTTCACAGTGCAAAGTACCCGGGACAGCTAAAGGAGCTTGCGAAGAAAAATGATGAGGCAATTGACTTCATATATGAGTATCCTAAGGAGCATTCGAAAGAGCATGACATTGATCTGACTGCAGAGGCTGCGCAGGATACAGTGCCTCTATTGCAGCAGTGGGATAAGAGATGGGGCTATGAAAAGTACAGTGGCAATTATTTTGCGGCGAGCGGCTGCGGTCCGACTTCACTTTCGATGGTTGTATTGTATCTGAAGCATGATGCACAGGCATCACCTCTTGCGGTGGCAGAGTATGCAAAGGAGGCCGGCTACAGTGTGGATGGCTCCGGAAGTGCATGGGACCTTATGAGTAAGGGCTGCAGGCACTTCGGTGTAAATGCTAAGAGCGTAAAGGTAAATGAGGATATTTTTAAGGAAAAGCTCGATGAGGGCAATCTGATTGTTGTAAATGTCGGTCCGGGAGATTTCACAGACAATGGGCATTTTATGGTAATCACAGGCTATGATGATGAGGGCTTTACCATAAATGATCCAAACAGCATCATAAAGAGCAATACCCACTGGCAGTTTGAGAGACTGCATTCGCAGATCAGGGCTGCCTGGAGGATGTTTGTATAGATAATAGCTGCAATGCGAAATAATAAATAATAAACCTGCTGTGTCATGCATGTCTGACACAGCAGGTTTTTAGTTACATTTTGAATAATTAGTATGCAGATTATAATAACTGAATACTATGCTCCTCACATTCCTTAATTGTCTCCTCAGGCCACAAAGAGCTTTGTACCTCGCCGATATGAGCCTTTCTGAGGAAGAACATACAGATACGTGACTGTCCGATTCCACCACCGATAGTGTACGGAAGCTCCTTGTTGAGGATAGCCTTCTGGAATGGAAGCTTGGCGCGCTCAGGACATCCGGCCTTGTCAAGCTGCTCCTTTAGGGCTTTCTCATCTACTCGGATACCCATTGATGAAAGCTCAAGTGCGATATCAAGAACAGGATAGTATACGATGATATCAGCGTTTAAAGCCCAGTCATCATAGTCAGGGGCACGTCCGTCGTGAGGCTCGCCGTTTGCAAGCTTGTCACCAATCTGCATTACACAGATTGCACCCTTTGCCTTTGCGAAATAATACTCGCGCTCCTTTGGAGTATTGTCAGGGAACATTTCCTCAAGCTCTGATGTGGTGACAAAGGTGATATCCTTTGGCAGGATCAAATCTATGTAGTCGTACTGTATAGCCATGTACTGCTCGGTCTTGCGCAGGCATTTGTATACTGTCTTTACTGTTTCCTTAAGGAAGTCTAAGTTTCTGTCCTCCTTGCGGATGACCTTTTCCCAGTCCCACTGGTCAACAAATATAGAGTGGATATTGTCAGTTTCCTCATCACGTCTTATGGCATTCATATCTGTGTAGATGCCCTCGCCGAGAGAGAAGCCGTATTTCTTTAATGCGTATCTCTTCCACTTTGCAAGAGAGTGAACGACCTCAGCTTCCTTGTCACCCTGCTCCAGGATGCCGAAGGTAACAGGTCTTTCATATCCGTTTAAGTTATCGTTTAAGCCTGTGGTAGGATCAACGAAAAGCGGTGCTGAAACACGTGTCAGGGAAAGACGCTGTGCGAGCATGCCCTGGAAGAAATCCTTAACAGTTTTGATGGCAAGCTGTGTATCGTGAAGATTCAGTGCCGAAGAATAGTCCTTTGGTATTGTTAATTTGCTCATTTTAGATTAAACCTCGTTGTATTATAAATTTTTAAATAAAATTCCTTTAACCTGATTATTATATCACAATTTTTCTAGAAAGATAGTCCATAATATGATAAAATTAGATAGTTTAAAGCGAAACAATATCGTTTTACCTTATTTTTACGTGTTCAGGGTGTTAAGAAAGGTAGCAGATTGATATGAGAAAAAGAGATATGACCTTTGCTTCGGCGGTGCTTGAGGCGATAGATGCGATTTTGGCTCTTGCGTATATAGGCTTACAGATTTATTATGGAGTGTGCTATCACATACAGGTATTTAAGTTTGTGGCCAATATACTTGTGCTTTTGCTTGTATACATTGCAATCACATGGCTGCAGCATTATCCGGAAAAGCTCAATCACATAGCAGCAGAGCTGTGTGTGGGCAATATCAGAAAGTATTCACTCAGGCTTTTGACGTTTGTAAAGCTTGTTTTTACAGCGGGGCTTTTGGTGCCATGCGTGTGTGATGCGGTTGGAATAGCAATCCGCGATGTATACAGCCTTATCATGATAGGGCTCATCCTTGTGGTGACGGCATATTATGAGTACAGGATATTTCAGGAGATAAAGTCATTACGGAAATAATATAGGAGAAATAAAATGCAGCTTAGTATAGAAGAAGTTAAAAAGCTGGATAGTAACAGCTATCAGATAATAGATATAAGAAGTGAGGAAGAGGTGGCTCACGGTGCCATAAAGGGAGCACTCAATATTCAGGCGGAGGAAATAGAGCAAGATGAGAGAGTGCCGCACGATAAGAAGCTTGTCATAGTCTGCAGCCGTGGTAAGACGAGTGTGGATGTGGCAGAGTATCTCACAGAAAAGGGCTTTGATGCGGCAAGCTTAAAGGGAGGCTATATAAGCTGGCTGCTTGATGCCATGAAAGAGGATGAGGTGGCAGAGCGCGATATAAAGGCAGATGTGGAGCAAAGCATCAGAAAGAAATTTAAGAAATCCATCTGGCGCAAGTTTACAAAGGCGATAAACACCTATGAGCTTGTAAAGCCGGGCGACAGGATTGCAGTGTGTATCTCGGGCGGCAAGGATTCCATGCTCATGGCAAAGCTTTTTCAGGAGCTTAAGCATCACAACAAGTTTGATTTTGAGGTGAAGTTTCTCGTCATGGACCCGGGCTACAATGAGGCAAACAGACATGTCATCGAGGAAAACTGCAGGAACCTTGGCATCCCTGCCACGATTTTCGAGTCAGATATATTTGATGCTGTATATGATATCGAAAAATCGCCATGCTATTTATGTGCGAGGATGAGAAGAGGACATCTGTACGCATTTGCAAAGGAGCTTGGCTGCAACAAGATTGCGCTCGGACATCACTATGATGATGTCATCGAGACGATACTCATGGGCATGCTCTACGGCGCACAGGTACAGACCATGATGCCTAAGCTTCACAGCACAAACTTTGAGGGCATGGAGCTTATCAGGCCTCTTTACTTAGTCAGGGAGGACGATATCAAGGCGTGGCGTGATTACAACGGTCTGCACTTCATACAGTGTGCCTGCAAGTTTACAGATACCTGTACCACCTGCAATAATGAGGAAAACCGCTCAAAGCGTGTTGAGATAAAGCAGCTCATTGCTAATCTTAAAAAGGTGAATCCTTTTGTCGAGGCAAATATATTTAAGAGCGTGGAGAATGTAAATCTGGCTACGGTTGTAGCATATAAAAAGGATGGTATAAAGCACAGCTTCCTAGAGCACTATGATGAGTAATATAGATATATTTCAGGAGGGGATTGTATGGCAGATATCATGGATTATATTGACTGGCGTGGAGATATCGGCTTTGATGAGGTACATGTAAATGAGGTGGATGGACTGATTTTTTCACAGCTTATCTATGTGCAGATGAAGCCCTATATGCCGGAGGCAAAGAAGTCATACCTTACGATAAAACAGCTTTCAAGCCTTTACTGTGCGGACCACAGTGATGATGAGATTGAGCAGATGCCGAATCTTTTCCGTCACTCCGCGAGGCTGCTTCAAAAGCTGGCGCACTCAAGGCGCTATGCTGACTGTATTTTGAGATATTATATATACGATATAAGTGAAAAAGAGGAGTCGCAGTTTTCTGCGGTTACTATAGAGCTGCCTGACGGCACATATTTCATTTCCTACAGCGGTACAGACCACTCGGTGGTAGGCTGGAAGGAAAACTTTAATTTAAGCTATCTCGATGAGACGCCGGGACAGAACAAGGCGAAAAAATATTTAAAGCAGGTGGCGGCATATATATGCAATGATGATAAAGCTATAAATGATAAAGTCCTAGATGATGAAAATATCAACAATAAAAGCATAGGTGCAAGAAGACTGTGGATAGGCGGGCACTCAAAGGGTGGAAATCTGGCAGTGTTTGCGGCCATGCATGTGGATAAAGAGGTGCAGGATGCCATTATAAAGGTATATAATTTTGATGGGCCGGGCTTCAATCACAAGATGATATATACGGCAGGCTACAAAAGGATTTTTGACAGAATAGAGACATTTCTGCCGCAGTCGTCCATTGTTGGCCTATTGCTTGAGCATGTGGACGATTATGAGGTGGTAAGAAGTCGCAATTCGGGGCCGCTGCAGCATGATGCTTTTTCATGGGAGATAATGGGCTCCCATATCATAAAGGCTGATGGGCTGGACAAAAACAGTGTGCGCCTTGACAAGACGCTCAGAAACTGGATAGGCGGCATGGATGAGGCGCAGCGAAAGCAGTTTGTAAATGTGCTTTTTTCAATAGCATCGGACTCCAATTTTGAGAACCTTGACCAGATGTCATTTAAGCAGCTTATTGAGATGATAAAGGCTGCCGATGAGCTGTCCAAGGATGACTGGAGCATGCTTAAGGATACAGTAAGACTCCTGATTTCTGCCGGGGTCGGCGTGGTCAGGGATGAAAAGGAGAAATAAATGTTAAATCAGTTTTCAAGAACACAGCTTTTGCTTGGAAAAGATGCGATGGATAGGCTAAAGGGCGCTAGAGTCGCAGTATTTGGAATAGGAGGAGTGGGCGGATATGTCTGCGAGGCGTTAGTCAGAAGCGGTGTAGGAGCGATTGACCTTATCGATGATGACAAGGTGTGCCTTACAAATATAAACAGGCAGATAATCGCAACCAGAAAGACAGTAGGAAAATACAAGACAGACGTGATGGAGGAGAGAATCCATGATATTAATCCGGACGTCAGTGTCGTGACACACAGATGCTTCTTTTTGCCGGAAAATGCTGATGAATTTCCGTTTGATGAGTATGATTATATAGTTGATGCGGTCGATACGGTCACAGCAAAGATAGCGCTTGTCATGAAGGCACAGGAGAAAAATGTCCCTATCATAAGCAGCATGGGAGCAGGAAATAAGCTGGATGCAAGTGCATTTAAGGTGGCTGATATATATAAGACCAGCATGTGTCCTCTTGCCAAGGTCATGCGCCGTGAGCTTAAAAAACGTGGCGTGAAAAAGCTTAAGGTGGTATACTCTGAGGAGAAGCCTACAAGACCGATTGAGGATATGTCCATAAGCTGCAGAACCAACTGCATCTGCCCACCGGGTGCCGCTCACAAGTGCACTGAGCGCAGGGATATTCCGGGAAGCCTTGCATTTGTGCCATCCGTAGCAGGGCTTATCATTGCAGGCGAGGTGGTACAGGACATAGCCTTTGACAGGGTATGATGAAGAAAATAATTAAGAATATAATTACAAAAAGAGAGGAATAAAAATGCCAGTATTTGATTTTAGCGATACACCGGTAGCAAACGAGCATCCTGAGTGTACATATGAGACATTTCATTCGACAGAGACAAAGGCATCGGCCGATAAACCGATTGTTGTGATAGATAATAAGCAAAAGGAATGGGCGCATCATGCGCTCGGTATGTTTACAAATCCGATAAAGCGTACATCCTTTGAGTTTGAGGATGGTGATGGTGTGACCAGTGCCGATATCCTGCGCATTGATTCGCGCTTCGTGAGCCTTTTTAAGTGGCTTGGCGAAAATCACATAAAGGTTCAGCTTTCAGGAGCCAATACACCTGATGGATACGCAGTATATAGGGTGAGAGAGGTGGCTCTCGGCAGAGGCACAAAGCTGTCTGCGGAGGACGGATTCTTACAGTATATGATGGAGAGGCTCTTTGCTAGCACCATGCCTGAGGATGAGCCGGACCTCGATGATTACGAGGAAGAGGGCGACAGCATGAAGCTCACCAGTATACAGAGCATCACAGATTTCATGACCTGTGCAGGCCGTACACTGCCTGACAATATACTGCTGTGGGCCAGAAGAAACCTGGCAGTTGCGCGTTCAAGCGAGGTATCACCTGAGGAGAGACGCCATGCGCAGAGAGCACTTTCCATCATGATGAATATCCAGTGGAAGGGAAATTACTTTGAAGCAATCGACCCTGTTGAGGCAAGACGCATACTCGATGAGGAGCTCTATGGCATGGAGAGCGTGAAGCAGAGAATCATTGAGACCATTATCCAGATAAACAGGACTCATACACTTCCTGCCTACGGACTGCTGCTCTGCGGACCGGCAGGAACGGGAAAGTCACAGATTGCATATGCGGTTGCGCGTATACTTAAGCTTCCATGGACAACACTCGACATGAGCTCCATAAATGATGCGGAGCAGCTCACAGGAAGCTCAAGAATCTATTCAAATGCAAAGCCGGGAATCATTATGGAGGCATTTTCTCAGGCGGGAGAGTCAAATCTTGTATTTATCATCAATGAGCTTGACAAGGCCTCAAGCAAAAACGGTAACGGAAATCCGGCAGATGTGCTTTTGACACTGCTTGACAATCTGGGATTTACAGACAACTATATGGAGTGTATGGTGCCGACAGTCGGAGTATATCCGATTGCCACAGCCAACGATAAATCCCAGATTTCAGCACCTCTTATGTCGCGTTTTGCGGTGATTGATATTCCGGACTATACCGATGAAGAGAAGAAGGTCATCTTCCAGAGATTTGCCCTGCGCAAGGTATTTGAGCGAATGGGAATGAAGGAGGAGGAGTGTGTTCTCACAGAGGACGGACTTGATGCGGTGATTAAGCTTCACGAGAACACATCAGGTATAAGAGATCTCGAGCAGGCTGCAGAGCATCTGGCAGCAAATGCACTTTATCAGATAGAGGTTGATAAGGTAAAGCAGGTGGTATTTGATGCCGAGGCTGTTTTTGCTCTTTTAGGCTAGCAGGATATATTACGGATACAGGAATTGTTACGAAAATAAAAGGAGATAGTCAGGATGAGAGAATTTGGAAAATCCAGAAAATTAGATAATGTGCTTTATGATGTTAGAGGACCGGTGGTGGATGAGGCGGCACGAATGGAGGAAAACGGCACAAATGTGTTGAAGCTCAATATAGGAAATCCGGCGCCGTTTGGCTTCAGGACACCTGATGAGGTGATATATGATATGTCACGCCAGCTCACGGACTGTGAGGGGTATTCCAACTCCAAGGGACTTTTTTCTGCAAGAAAAGCAATCATGCAATATGCACAGCTCAAAAAGCTTCCTAATGTGACGGTTGAGGATATCTACACCGGAAACGGAGTCAGCGAGCTTATAAACCTAAGCATGTCAGCGCTTCTTGACAATGGTGATGAGGTGCTTGTGCCGGCACCGGACTATCCGCTTTGGACAGCCTGTGTTACACTTGCGGGCGGCACGGCAGTGCACTATATCTGTGATGAGCAGTCAGAGTGGTATCCTGATATAGAGGATATCAAAAAGAAGATTACAGACAAGACCAAGGCCATCGTAATAATAAACCCGAACAATCCTACGGGAGCGCTCTATCCAAGGGAGGTGCTGCAGCAGATAGTTGATGTGGCAAGAGAGCACGAGCTCATGATTTTTTCGGATGAGATATATGACAGGCTTGTGATGGATGACTATGAGCATGTGTCTATTGCATCGCTTGCACCTGACCTCTTCTGTGTGACCTTCAGCGGTCTTTCAAAGTCACATATGATAGCTGGCTACCGTATCGGATGGATGGTTTTAAGCGGCAATAAGGCGCTTGGAAAGGACTATATCGAGGGACTCAACATGCTCTCAAACATGCGTCTTTGCTCGAATGTTCCGGCGCAGTCGATAGTGCAGACAGCTTTAGGCGGATATCAGAGTGTAGGCGAGTATATTGTGCCGGGTGGACGAATCTATGAGCAGAGAGAGTACATCTACAAGGCATTAAACGATATACCGGGAATTTCGGCAGTAAAGCCAAAGGCAGCATTTTACATATTCCCAAAGATTGATACTGCAAGGTTCAACATCACAAACGATGAGCAGTTTGCACTGGATCTGCTTCGTGAGAAGAAGATACTCATCATCCACGGCGGCGGCTTCAACTGGGATAAGCCAGATCACTTCAGAGTGGTATATCTGCCTAGAACAGAGATATTAAAGGATGCCACAGGCAAGCTTGCAGATTTTCTGGCTTCATATAAGCAGAAATAATTATTGGCATAGATTATTATTGGCATAGATAATTATAAAATATATAACATATAAGCTCCGGCACAGAAAACTTTTGTTCTGACCGGAGTTTTTTATATTATAAGCTGTAATATTTTTTAAAAGTAACTTACCTGTAACTTTACATCATGTATTATACACTTGTATCGCGGGGCTGCTGCACTTTAGAAGGCAGACCGCACAGCGCACAAAAATGCATAGAGAAGAAAAGGAGAATTAAATGGAACTGCTTAGAGTAGAACACTTATCAAAAATATATGGCACCGGAGAAAATCAGGTCAAGGCTTTGGACGATGTGTCACTTTGCGTGGAAAAGGGAGAGTTTGTGGCAATAGTCGGAGCGAGCGGCTCCGGAAAATCCACACTGCTTCATCTGCTCGGAGGCGTTGACAGACCAACAAGCGGAAAGGTGTATATAAACGGCACTGATATTTTTGCAATGAATGATGATGAGCTTGCCATATTCAGAAGAAGACAGGTAGGTATCATTTATCAGTTTTATAATCTGATACCTATATTAAATGTGGAGGAAAACATGGCAATCCCGATGGAGCTTGACGGAAGAAAGGTGGAAAAGGCACAGATGGATGACATGCTTTTGCGCCTTGGTCTTACAGAGAGACGCACTCATCTGCCAAATGAGCTATCAGGAGGACAGCAGCAGCGTACATCTATAGGAAGAGCTCTGATTACAAGACCGTCTATAGTGCTCGCGGATGAGCCGACCGGAAACCTGGATACCAAGGCAAGCAACGAGATTATGCATCTCTTAAAGACATCAAACCGTGAGCTCAACCAGACAATTATCATGATTACACACAATATGGAGCTTGCAAAGGCGGCTGACCGCACAATAATGATAGAGGATGGTAAAATCAGATGAATTTGATGAAGACACTCACATTAAAAAACTTAAAGCTTAACAGGAAAAGAACTATTGTCACGATAGTCGGAATAATTCTTGCAACAGCGCTTTTGTCGGCGCTTGTCACACTTGTGTCAAGCTTTCAGTATAGTATGATTGAATACCAGAAGCAAAAGGACGGCGACTTTCATGTGAAATTTTCGAATGTGAAAATGTCTGAGCTTTCGGAGTTTAAAAACAACAGAAATATCGAAAGCACGTTTGAGACGATGGGTATGGGCTTTGCAAAGCTGGACGGCTGCAAGAATGAGGATAAGCCGTATGCGTATGTCATGGCAACAGACGAGGCCGGCTTTGAGAGAGGCTGCTTTAACCTGATAGAGGGCCGCATGGCAAAAAATGAGGATGAGATAGTCATTCCAAGGCACTTAAAGACAAACGGACGAATCGACATAAAGGTGGGAGATGAGATAACACTGGATGTCGGAAAGAGATATGATTCAAACACCGAAGGTGTCATAGGAGAAAACTGCGCATATGAGCATGAGGCAGAGACACTTACCGATACTGTGACAAAGCGCTACAAGGTGGTCGGCATCATGGAAAGACCGGGCTATGGAATGGAGGACTATAGTGCCGCCGGATATACATTTGTCACATACTCTGATGAGCTGGCAGCAATTGATAACGGCTCAAAGAGTGAGGCAGGCGAAGCTGACACTACACTCACAGTGTACAGCAGATACACTCAAAAGGCTTTAAGAAACAAGGATGCTGTGACTGCAGATATAATCGGTGTGGATGAAAAGCTGTTTGAGAAAGCAAATAATTCATCTGTTGAAATGACTGCTGAGGAGAGTGACAGGTTTCTTAAAGAGATGGAAAATGCAAAATATGATATATATATGAATGTCTTCCTTATAAGCTATGAGTGCGTTTTCCCGATTGACGGCTCATTTAAAGCACTGTTTACAGTAGCCGCTGTTGTGGCTTTGATAATCATACTGACATCGGTGTACTGCATCAAAAACAGCTTCAACATATCAATCACTGAAAAAATCAGGCAGTATGGCATGCTTGCAAGCGTGGGTGCTACGAGGCGCCAGATAAAAAGCAGCGTTAAGACAGAGGCTGCAATGCTTGGAGTGGTTGGTATTCCTGTGGGTACCATGAGTGGTATTTTAGCAGCGCTTGTACTGGTCAAGGTGGTAAATGCGCTGTCAGCAGGCTGGCTTAACTTTGCTTTGAGCTTTCACACATCACTGCCTGCACTTATTCTTGCTGTGATACTGAGTATAGCGACCATTTATTTCTCTGCAACAGGCAGTGCAAGAAGGGCTGCAAAAGTCACTCCGCTTGAAGCGATAAGAAATACAAAGGAAATAAAAATAAAGTCAGCAAAGCTTAAGACACCGGCGATTATAGGCAGAATCTGGGGCATTGGAGGCGTTATCTCATATAAGAATATAAAGAGGAACAACAAAAAGTACAGAACCACAGTGACGTCTATTGTCATCTGCTCAGTGACGTTTATTGTGATATCATACTTTATGTCTATGGCCTTTAGCATGGTTGGGATGTCATATGCTTCAACAGATTACAATATCGGAATAAATATGTCATATAAAAAAGACATTCATATTGATATCGAAAAGCTCTCTAAGCTTGTGAGCGGTATTGAAGGAGTTGATGATTATCTGGTTGGAGCCGGCTATGATTTTGATGTCGATAAGCCTAAGTATACAAAGGAATATGGAGAGTATTGCAGGCAGGTTTATGACAACAGTGAGGATGTCTCACAAATGTTTTTAATCACGGTTTTGGATGACAAATCGTATGATAAGTATGCGTCTGACGCAGGCATAAAAAATGCAGCTGCAGGAGCAATTCTTGTGAATAAAGGCACATTTGATGTGTATAATGAGAAGAGCTTGAAATACGTCAAAAAAGAGATGGAGCTGTACAAATATAAAGCAGGAGATACAATCGAGTGCGGCTACAATGTGTATGATGATGCTTCTTCGGATGAAAATGCCGTGGAAGGCGATACTGAAAGCAGCACAGAAAGCAACACAGAGGATAACAGTGAATACGTTGACGAGGAAACAATTAATAACGGAGTCAGAAAGACTGTGGATGTAACTATTGCAGGTGTCACAGACAAGGTACCGATTGGTTATAAGAGCTATAGCTATACAACACTTTTGTTTATGAACCAAAAGGGCTTTGAAAGCCTATGGGCTGACGGCAAGAGTAATGAGCTCAAACAGAGATATGTGTCATATTCGGCATATGTGGTTGCAGAAAATGCAGATGAATATCAGGATACATTCGAAAAGGAGACGGAAGGAAATCCTGAGTATTCGCAGATTAGTTTTTATGTCAGCAATCTGGATAAGCAGATGCGCGATGAAAAGTCACTTTTTACACTGCTTGGAGTATTTGCATACGGACTTATTGTGGTCATTGCCTTAATAGGAATCACAAATATCATCAATACCTTAAGCACAGGAATGGAGCTTAGAAGCCGAGAGTTTGCCACACTAAGAAGCATTGGAATGACAGATAAGCAGTTTGCGGGAATGGTCAGGCTCGAGAGTGTGTTTATATCTGTGAAGGCGCTTGTAATAGGTGTACCGCTTGGTATTTTAATTAGCTATCTTTTATGTGTTATGATGAACAGGATGGATGGCGCAATCATTTATAAGCCGCCGTATAAAGCAATTATATTGTGTATAGTGGTTGTAATAATGCTGATTTATGCTATCATGAAACTATCAATGACGAAGCTTAGACACAATAACATTATTGAGACAATCAAGAATGAAAATCTGTAGAAAATGCGGGAGCTGATATGAAAAAAATACTTCTCATAGAGGACAATAAAGGAATAACAGAGGGACTGTGTGATACCTTTACAGAACCTGAATATGAGCTTTTGACAGCAGAAAATTTAAAGGAGGCTGGGGCGCTTTTGAGTGAGCACCCCGGCCTTGTGCTGCTTGATGTGTCACTTCCGGATGGAAACGGCTTTGATTTTTACAGCGAAAGGCTGGAAAAAGAAAAAACACCGGTGATTTTTCTTACCGCAAGGGATGAGGAAAATGATATAGTAAAGGGACTCGAGCTTGGAGCGGAGGACTACATCACAAAGCCTTTTTCCGTAAGAGAGCTTGTGGCGAGGGTAAACCGCGTATTTTTGCGCAGGAAAAGTGATGACAGCTCATCTGTCATACACGCAGGAAGCATAAGCTATGATTTGGACAAAAAGGAAGCAAGAAGGGATGGACAGATGATTGCTCTTTCGAGTCTTGAAAACCGCATACTTGATCTGCTTTTTACCAATCACGACAAGGCAGTGTCCAGAAATGCAGTGATTGACTGCATCTGGGAGGCAACAGGCAACGATGTCTATGACCATACCGTGACTGTCTATATGAAGCGCATCAGGGGAAAGCTTGGTGATGATGTGATAAAGACTGTGAAGGGAATCGGGTATCGTGTAGATTCAGGCGAAGCACTTTAAACAGTACCGGCTGACAGAGACAGTTCCCGGAGGAGAGCATGAGAAAGAAAAAATATAATTTAGAGAACAGAAAACACTTTGTGTATTTTGCGATAATATATACATGTATATGTGTGACAGTTATGGCTTTTACCGTCTTTTTCCAGTACAGGGCGTATACGAAAAACTACAACGTCACAGTGGCTAAGCTGTGTGCGCTCATTAAGGAAAAATATCCCGATGTATCAGATGGCAGCATAGCCGGGATACTAAACGACAGCAGTATCGACAGTGATGATACGAATTTAAAAGCAGCAGAAACGCTCCTTAAAAAATACGGCATTGATATGGAAAAGGATTCTGCGGTTTTGTCAAATGAAAAAGCGCTTAAAGGAGCAATTGGGCTTGACATATTTCTTGTTGTGCTTTTTGCAGCGGGATTTTGCCTTTACATTGTGCTTATAAGATTTAGCTTTAAAAGACAGGTCAGACAGGCTGCGGATTATCTGCGCCGCATAAATCAGGGAGATTACAGACTCGTTATGTCAGATAGCACAGAGGGAGAGCTTTCTATACTAAAGGGAGAGCTTTACAAGACAGCAATCTATTTGAGGGAATCTGCGGAAAATGCAAAGGCAGACAAGCTTTTGCTAAAGGATGCGCTTTCTGACATATCGCATCAGCTTAAGACACCGCTCACATCACTTTCGATAAATCTGGAAAATCTGGAAGCTAATCCGGATATGGCGCCTGAAAACAGAAACAGGATAATGCGCAGGACAAAGCGCGATGTGGACAATATATCGCATATGGTGCAGGCTATCCTTAAGCTCTCGAGGCTTGAAGCGGATGTTGTGGAGTTTGATGAGAAGGATATACTGCTGTCTGAAATTGTGGCTGAGGCAGCTGACAATGTGATGGCACTTTGCGATTTGAGAGATGTAAGGCTGTTCATAGATGAAGGCTCTGATAAGGATGCCAGCATACATGCTGATGCATACTGGCAGTGTGAGGCTATCACAAACATAGTAAAAAATGCTGTGGAGCACGCAGAGAGTGAGGTAAGGATAGGCTTTTACAGGTATGAGATGTATGCCGAGATAACAGTGCAAAACGATGGAGAGACCATAAGTGATGAGGACAAAAAGCATATTTTCACGCGCTTTTATAGCGGCAGCGGACAGCCGGCTGACAGCATCGGCATAGGACTTTCGCTCGCGGAAGCGATTGTGCGTCATGACAATGGATATATCATGGTGGAGGATTGTAAAAAAGATATATTAAAAGATACATTAAATGAAAAAAATGAATGCAGTGGCACACGCTTTGTGGTAAGATATCTGTGATAAGTTGAGAAAAATTATCAATAAATACACTAGGAAGCGATAAAATGACACTAAAAGAACTTGGCATAGGACAGAGTGCCAGAATACTTACAGTAGGCGGTGAGGGCGCGCTGCGCCAGCATTTCCTGGATATGGGAGTAATCCCAAAGGCCGAAGTAACAGTTATCAAATTTGCCCCGATGGGAGACCCGATGGAGCTTCAGGTGCACGGCTATGAGCTCACATTGAGGCTTGATGATGCAGCACATATTGAGGTAGAATTAATTGACAGCCGTTCAAGAAAGCATGAGGGCCCTAAAAAGATAAGCAACACAGCCCATCCCGGACTTGGTGAGGAGGGCAAATACCATGTGAAGGGCAGTGGCAATCCCCTTCCGGATGGTGAGAAGCTCACATACGCACTTGTGGGAAACCAAAACTGCGGCAAGACAACACTTTTCAACCAGCTTACAGGCTCAAACCAGCATGTCGGCAATTTCCCGGGAGTGACGGTGGACAGAAAGGATGGCTCTATTAAAGAACATCCGGATACATCAATCACAGATTTACCGGGCATTTACTCAATGAGCCCATATACTAGTGAGGAGATTGTGTCGAGAAACTTTGTGCTTGATAACAAGCCAAAGGCCATAATAAACATCGTAGATGCGACAAATATCGAGAGAAACCTGTATCTGACCATGCAGCTTCTTGAGATGGATATACCGATGGTTATCGCACTCAATATGATGGATGAGGTGACGGCAAACTCAGGCTCAATCGATGTAAATAAAATCGAGGGACTGTTAGGAGTGCCTGTTGTACCGATTTCTGCCGCAAAGAATCAGGGTGTTGATGAGCTGGTGCGCCATGCGATACACATCGCAAAGTATCAGGAGCGCCCGGGCAGACAGGATTTCTGTGATGAGAATGATTTTGGCGGTGCTGTGCACAGATGTATACACGCGGTCAGCCACCTGATTGAGGATCATGCAAAGCTCGCCGGAGTTCCGATTCGCTTTGCTGCTACCAAAATTATCGAGGGAGATGCACTTATATTAGAGCAGCTTCATCTTGATGAGAATGAGAAAGAGGCAATAGAGCATCTGATTGTCCAGATGGAGAAGGAGCGAGGCCTTGACAGAAGCGCTGCAATTGCGGATATGCGCTTTACATTTATTGAGAAAATATGCGAGAGCACCGTGGTAAAACCGAAGGAGAGCAGGGAGCGTATCAGAAGTGAGCGCATCGACCGTGTTCTTACAGGCAAATACACGGCAATACCGTGCTTTATAGTGATAATGCTTGCTGTATTTTATCTGACCTTCAACGTAATCGGAGCAGGCCTTCAGTGGCTTTTGGAGCAGGGCATAGGAGCACTGACCGCGCTTACGGATAAGGCACTCACAGCGGCAGGTGTGAATGAGGTGCTGCACGGACTGGTAATAGACGGCATCTTTCAGGGTGTCGGAAGCGTATTAAGCTTTTTGCCGATTATCGTGACACTGTTCTTTTTCTTATCCCTTATGGAGGACAGCGGATACATAGCGAGGGTTGCATTCTTCATGGACAAGCTCCTTCGTAAGATAGGACTTTCCGGACGAAGCATAGTACCAATGCTCATAGGCTTCGGCTGTACGGTGCCAGCTGTCATGGCGACACGTACACTGCCAAGTGAGAGAGACCGTCGAATGACTATACTCCTCACACCGTTTATGAGCTGTTCGGCAAAATTGCCAATTTATGCATTCTTTGTTAGTGCATTTTTCCCGAAGCATGGCGGACTTGTCATGGGAGGACTGTACTTCCTTGGAATAATTGTAGGAATACTTTTCGCATTTATCTACAGAAAGACTTTGTTCAGGGGTGACGCAGTGCCGTTTGTCATGGAACTGCCAAACTACAGGATGCCGGGAGCCAAGAATGTGTGCCAGCTGCTCTGGGAAAAGGCAAAGGACTTTTTGCAGAAGGCATTTACAGTAATACTTATTGCCACAATGCTTATATGGTTCTTACAGAGCTTTGACATACACTTTAACATGGTAACAGACTCAAAGGACAGCATGCTTGCTGCTATTTCAAGTATTATCGTGCCTGTCTTTAAGCCTCTGGGACTCGGAGACTGGCGTATATGCACATCACTTATCAGCGGACTCATGGCAAAGGAGAGCGTGGTATCAACACTTGAGATACTGTTTGGCGGAACGGTTACGACAGCACTCACAACACTTTCAGCCGCATCTCTTCTGGTGTTCTCACTGCTCTACAGCCCTTGCGTGGCTGCTATAGCATCCATAAAGAGAGAGCTGGGCACAAAGTGGGCAGTCAGTGTGGTGCTTTTACAGTGTGCGATTGCATGGGTGGCAGCATTTATTGTAAGATTGATTGGACTGCTTTTAATGTAACAAAAAACTAAAAAGGAGAAATATGATGGAAATTAAACTGGAAAATGAATCACTTGAGCTCACGATAAACAGCTTCGGAGCAGAGCTAAAAAGCATCACCGGCAAGGAAACAGGTACACAGTATCTGTGGGATGCCGATGAGAAATACTGGAAGAGAAGCGCACCGGTGCTTTTCCCATTTGTCGGCAGCTTAAAGGACAAGAAGTTTACCGTTGATGGGACAGATTATCCGATGGGACAGCACGGCTTTGCCAGAGATATGGAGTTTGAGCTTGTATCACAGACAAAGGATGAGGCATGGTTTTCGCTTAAATCAAATGATGAGACTCTTGCAAAATATCCGTTTGAGTTTGTGCTCGAAATCGGCTATAAGCTCTCTGGCAGTGAGATAAAAGTGACCTGGAGGGTGACAAATCCTGCGAAAAAGGATTTACTTTTCTCAATCGGTGGTCATCCTGCGTTCATGTGTCCTATCGCAGAGCAGGGAAAGCAGTCTGACTATTATCTAAAGCTTGACACAGACAGAGCAATCACCTACGGACTAATCTGTGACGGAGGACTTTTAGACAAGGATGATAATCTGCTTAAGGTGGATGTGGATGGATACTGTCAGATAGATGAGCATATGTTTGATAAGGATGCACTCATCATCGAAAACAGACAGGCTTCAAAGGTGAGCCTGTGTACACCGGATAAGAAGCCATACCTTACGGTATCCTTTGATGCGCCGTTATTTGGACTGTGGTCACCGGCAGGAATGGGAGCACCGTTTATCTGTATTGAGCCGTGGTACGGCCGATGCGACAGAGCAGGCTTTGCCGGAGAATTAAAGGACAGGGAGTATGGTAATTCACTGGCACAGGGGGAGCAATTTGAGAAGTCATATACGATTGCAATTGAACTGTAGATTTGATAGCATAACGCTATATGTGCCTTGGTGCACCTGCCTTTTTCAGGCCGGCCTGAAGCAGCCATTTCTGATCAATTTTCTTGAGTTCTTCACCGAATCTGACATGCAGCCGAACTGAGCCCTCGAGCTGCTCGATATGTTCAATGGTGCCCTTGCCGAACTTAGGATGATTGACATCGTCATTGATATTAAATTTTACAGTACTGTTTTTCTTTTTGCGGTATTCCTGCTCGCGTGAATATGTGTCGCGGATAGGAATACTCTTGTCAGTAATTTTCTTTTTGAGAACCTTATCATAATCGTGATTAATGAGTCCTTCACCGGCTTTGTAGTAAGGAGTGGGAGCTGCTCCGATAAGTGAGCAGCAGTATTTCCACGCACTTCCGTGGATGCCGGGCTGCCAGTTGTATTTGTCCGGGATGTCCATATTGTACTGCATATAGTGGGCATATTCGTGCTTATATAAATCCATCCTGTCATCCTTTGACAATGGCTTTGCCACACAGTAGCCGATGAACAGCAGCGAAAAATGAAATTCTTCTTCATCCTGCCCAAAGCCCGGAGTGTATGCACCGAGCCTGTCCGTATCAAAGCCGAAGGTGATGGGAACCCTTGCACCGTTAAGCCCAAGCTGTCTGTCGAGCTTCTGGTAGAGAAAGCGGATTTCCGCGAGATGTATTTTGGTTTCGTTTTCGAGTAGTTGTCGTAAATTGTTGTCTAAGTTCATAAGTATCTCTCTTTTAAAAAATCAGTTTGTTTTCAATACAATAATGATATATTCCGTCTTCCTCAACCGATTTGCATACAAAATCGGCCTTATCCCTGACTTCGTCCTTTGCATTGCCCATGGCAATACCCATGCCTACGGCCTCAAGCATTTCAATATCGTTATGTCCGTCACCGAAAGCAATGGCTTCATCCTTTGAGAAGCCATAATGCCTAAGCACTGCAGTAACAGCATTGCCTTTGCCGCTGTTAAGAGGAATAATATCAACGGCCTTATCCCACCATGCAGTTATCTGTGAGTGTGGCGCACAGGATAGAATCTGTGGGTGCTCATCTTTTTGGCAGGAGCACATAATCTGATATATATCAGTCCTGCTTATCTCGTCAAAATTGTCAGCGATTTTAAGCTTTTCGCTGCCGAAGGCAAAGTATTGCTCTAAATCAGGGTCGGTACCGTTTGTGACAATCATATGCTCGTTACTGATTGCGATAGCACGGTTCAGCTGCTTTAGATTGGAAATAATCTGATATTTGTCGTGCTCATTAATAGGATTTTTGAAGATGATATCATTGCCTGCAGTGACGAATGAACCGTTAAAGGTGAGCAGAACATCAAAATCAATTCCATCAAAATGAGGCACACCGGTGTAGCCTCTTCCAGTAGCCATACAAAGGATGATGCCATTTTGGTGGAGCTGCTTAAGTGCAGCAGCAGTGTTTGCGGATAATTCTTTATATCCCAGCCGAAGCAGGGTGCCATCCACATCAAAGAATGCTATTTTAATCATAATTCCCTCAATCTGTTCATTATTCAATAAATGTAATCTTATAAATATTTTATCCGTTTAAATAAATATGGTCAAGCATAGAAAACCTAAAAGCATAATACATAATATTTTTGATTTTTTGTAACGAATCTAATAAACCATTCTCTTATCTATATAAGGGGGGATATTATGCATTACATTGAAGTGAAAAATGTATCACAAATTTATTCAGTTGGGAACGAACCTGTCAATGCGCTTACTAATATTTCTTTTGCTATTGAAAAAGGTGAGTTTATAGCTGTGACTGGCCCATCAGGGTGTGGAAAATCGACATTGCTACATATGATTGGTGGATTAAGTAAACCATCTTCAGGACAGATATTGAATTGTGGCGTATCATTATATGAAAAACGAAATTCTGAAATATCGCTATTTCGTCGTCGAGAAGTGGGCATAGTCTATCAATTTTATAATCTCGTTCCGGAATTAACAGCAAGGGAGAATCTGCTGCTTCCTGCACTGATGGATGGTAAAAGCGTAGATCAAAGAGAAGTTAAGAAAATACTGACGATTTTGGGAATGGAAAACAAGGCAAATTTTTATCCGGGTCAGCTTTCTGGTGGTCAACAGCAAAAAATAGCCATTGGCAGAGCATTAATCAATCATCCTAAACTCTTATTAGCAGATGAACCTACTGGCAATTTAGACTCTGCAAAACGTGATGAACTTTTACAGCTTTTACGTTATATGAACGAACAGGAAGAAATGACAATTCTTGTGGTTACTCATGATTCCGTTGTTGCACAAAAAGCAAATAGGGTACTTCATATGATGGATGGGAAAATAGTCAATGACGAGGTGATTGTATGAGGTGGGGATTTTTATGGTTAACTTTACGCTTGATAATGAAACAACGTTTGCGTACCATAACTTTATTTTGCGGTATTTTTTTCTCTAGTTTTTTACTTAACGCTTTTGGAAGTTTGGGGTATTACTTTTGGACACAAGTACATGAAGGAAATTCCGACACAAGTACATTTAATTCTACCGAATTAGCATTGACTGTATTGGCGGTGATACTTCTAACAATAGTTTTGGTATGTTCTGCAGTTCTTTTTCATAATTTATTTGCTTTGACATTTTTTCAAAAATGGCATAGTCTTGGACGTTTAATTACGCTGGGAGCAACGTGGCAGCAACTTTTTCTTATGGTGGTAATAGAGATAGGCATTATATACTGCATTGCAGTACCATTAGGTTTGATTGTTACAATTGTTTTGGAGAAGAGTATTTCTATACCTGTAGAAATTCCCTGGTGGATAATTTGCAGTATTTTTTGTTGGTTATTGATAGTTTCTTGCATTTGTGGTTTGCGTCCGGTACATAAGGCAATGAAAACTCCCATTGCTTTATCAAGAACAAGTAAGTCTGTAACAATTCATTCCAGACAGGATAAGTTCGGAAAGCATTACAATTCTTTTGCTATTTTCATGGCCGGAAAATACCGCTCAGCAAATCGAGGACATTACATCCGTATTGTCATTACGCTGATTACTGTAATGATATTGTATATTGGTAAATGTTTTTAGTACCATTGTCTTTCAGTATATTGACAGGAAACGTGGTCTGGCAATGTTATGGTCATTAGGGCAAACAAAACAAGGTTTACTGCGAATTCTAATTCTGGAAACAGCACGTAGCTTTTTTCTTGCAGCATTGATTGGAATTCCGGTATCATGCTTATTATGCTATAATGTATATCAGGTTCTTCGCTCTACGTGGCGTATTCGGTTTATGTTGCCATTGAAGCAAATTTTTTTGTTGATTGTTGCGATGATTACAGCAACCCTGGTTGCAATGATAGTAGAATGGTGTTGTATGAAACGTCAGAATTTTTTACAGAACATTAAGGATGAAATATAACTTACGGAAGGAGGCAGCAAATGGAATCATTTGAAGAAATTTATTCTTTATACTTCAAAGATATTTATAGATATGTATTATCTCTTTGCCGAAACTCCGAGCAAGCAGAAGAAATTACGCAGGAAACTTTTTTTCAAGCAATGAAAAGTATTTCATCCTTTCGTGGTGATTGTAAAATGACAGTGTGGTTATGTCAGATTGCAAAACATCTTTACTTTGCTCAAAAGCGAAAGGAGAAACATAGTGCGATAATGACATTAGATGAAGTGTCAGATCATTTACCAGACACCACATCCCAGCCATTGGAGTTGAGAATAGCAGATGAGACTGATGCTATGCGTATTCTTGAATATTTACATGATATAGAAGAACCTTATAAGGAAGTGTTTATGTTACGAGTTTTTGGTGAATTGTCATTCAAAAAAATATCAGGAATTTTTGGAAAAACAGAAAGTTGGGCGAGAGTGACTTATCATCGGGCCAAAGTTAAAATTCTAAATGAAATGGAGGGAAAACAATGACAAGAATTTCATGTGAGGTAGCCAGAGATTTATTACCTTTGTACTGTGATGATGTATGTTCACAAGAAAGTCGTATTCTTATAGAGGAACATCTTAAAAATTGTTCAGATTGTGATGCCTTATTGAAAAAGATGAAAATGGAATGTAGTGTTTCAACGGAACAAGAAATGCATGATGAAGAACTTGTAAAAGCAATGGCATCAGGATGGAAAAAATCCGTAAAAAATGGTTTTATAAAAGGTGTATTAGCCACATCCATTATGTGTTTATGCTTGGTTGGAGGATATTGGGGATTAACACGTTGGATTCTCACTTCTGTTCCTAGTGCTAATATACAGGCAAATGTAGTGAGTGTGACGGATGAACATGTAAAGATTATTCTGGAAGCAACAGATGGAAAAAAAGTTCTAACCAATGCTATGGTAGTGGAAGATTCGGGAAAGCTCTATTTGCTTGAAAAGAGGGGAGTTATTGCGATACAAAATGGCGATGATGAAAATTGGGCTGCAACTTATACTCTACCTAAAATACAAAAAACGGAAGACGGGGAAAGCATACACATAAAAGAAATTTATTACGGAACTGAAAATGATAATATCCTGATTTGGAGCGAATAAGTAAATAATTAAGTTATTCGTGTGGAAGAGCGTGGGTAACCCTTGAAGTCGTAGAGTAAATTGTATTGATTGTAATTAATAACAGTATTAATTTCTGGAGGTGAGAATGTGAAGAAATTTAAAAAGATGTTGCCATATTTAATAGTTAACGTGATTGCCTTTTATTTAACACCGTTTCTGATTAAGGATACTGGAAGCGGTATGTTGATTTTGCTAATTGGTTTCCCGATTATATGTTTTATAGTAGCTTTGATTTACGGGATAAAAAACTCATTTAATTGGATTTATTCCTTGCTTGTAATGTTGTTGTTTGTACCAACTATTTTTATCTTCTATAACGAAAGTGCAACAATATATATATTGGCTTACGGTATTATTTCAGCATTCGGGAATGTTCTAGGAGATAACAAAACTGGGATATGAAATCCGTCGGAATTTTTATAATAAAGTTCTAATAGTTTGACTAGGAGATGAGGAACAGCGTCTGTTTAAGAAAATTCAGAATTTAATTCAGAAAGCTTCCTGTATAATTTAAATAGGTCAAGGGATTGACGAAAAAAATACCTCA
>URDU01000031.1 GCA_900546625.1 uncultured Lachnobacterium sp.
AGATTGCTAACTTTTCGTACTGTATCGGTGCTGCCTTAGCTCAGGCAAATGCCATCCTGACCGGCTGGCATATCGGAGCAAAGGAGTATGACGAATGTGATAGGGGCACTCGCAAGGCCGCTATCTACGGTGTGATTACGGCATCCTGCCTTTCTATCACATTTGCGCTTTTAGGTAACTATATTGTACGAATCTTCACGAATGACGTACAGATGATAAATCTTGTCACAAAGCTTCTCGCCATCGATATTGTGCTGGAGTTTGGAAGAGTCACCAATCTGGTATATGGTCAGGCACTGAAGACAAGCGGTGACGCCGTATTCCCGGTTGTCATGGGTGCTGTTTTCATGTACCTTGCGGCGGTCGGTGGAACATACTTCTTCGGACTGCATCTGGGGCTTCTCGCAGTCGGTGCTTACATCGGACTCGCAAGTGACGAGTGCATCAGGGCTGTCGGCATGGTGCTGCGCTGGAAGAGCGGAAAATGGAAGAATAAGGGACTGGTTGATTAGAGCTGACAAAATAAAATTGCACTATAAAAAGGAACCTGCTGGTCATCTTAACTTAATTACATTGAGCTGCTGGTTCCTTTTTATATTGCATTTACTTTATTATGCAAGCTCCGGAAGCTTGTATCCCGCCTTTTTTCTGATATCTGCCAGAAATATGCTGTCACAAATGCATAAGTAACAAAACAATTTTATAGCAGGCTTATTCCGTGTACCCTTTTTTGCCCAATGAGCGCTTAGAGACACGACATTGGTGTCGAAAATAGACATTGAAGTATGTTTTTATCATGAAACCAACTTGCCCTTGGCAGGTTGGTTCGCTTAAAGGATGAACTTCACGGATTCAGGTATATATTAAAATATACAAATTATTATTCTATTTATTGATAATTTTGTACAAAACATTTCTACTGTTTTCTAAAACAACGTGCACTGTTCAATTAGAGCTTGCCATAAGTTCGTATTTTCACACCAAAAAGTTCGTATACAAAAAAGAATGCCGTAAATACACAAAAAACCAGTTCGTAAAATTGCACTTTTACGAACTGGTTGTATTTTTGGTCAGTTTTGCAAACTAGGAGACATCTTTTTTTCTCACCGTGAGAATTTTCTATTTAACTTTTAATGTAAGTCATTAAGCCAACACCCTTAACAGTTAATCTGTAACTCTTCTTTATCTTTTATTAGGAATAAGTTAACACACTCTTCTGTCTATGTATTCTTTTCAATTATAATAGCTATCATTTTTAATTTTGATAGTAGAAGAAAAAATTTCAGGGAAACACCAAAGGTATTACTAAATTTTTCCAATAAGACCTACATCACTTCCTTAATGCTATAATTCTATAATGAAATTATTTTACATATGCCTTAATCATTGCACCTTTTGTTTCCATACTATCTCCCCAAGGAACAGATATAAACTTCAAATCCCTGTCTGCAAGCAAGTCTTTAAATTCAGCTCGTCTCTCTTCTTCATTACAAATGTTAAATGTGATATTAAAATCTGCCATTTCGCAGAATTCATTATTTGAAATCTCCTGTATTTCTCTAAAACCAGTTTCATCTTTTGCTTGCATATAGATGAAATAATCAACAAAAATCTTAGGGCACCTTTGAGAGTCGAATGGTAATAAACCCATTCCCGCATCACCATACGCTACCAAGCTATTACCCTCTACATCAAAACGTAATGAATCAGTCATTACCTCCTTGGTTGTCTCCCCTGTATAGCTTCTGCATGTTTGAGACTTACCACACCCCATAACAACACAGCCTTTACCATTAATAACAAATAAATCTGCATAATAAATTCCAGTCACCTCAAAACCTCCTTATTTTTCATTTTCATTACCTATGCTTGATGTCCTACAGTAACATTATTCTAAATGGTCACTCTAACCTAAATTCACGTTATTATTATATCTCAAATCAAACAAAAAAGCTATTTTCTTTTCATACATTCATTTAGAAAAAAGTTTCACACACTCCTTTTGCATCGCCCTTTCAAAGTCTGCAAACGTCATATTCAGTCGCTTTGCTCCTAATTCCGGCTCTATTATGCCATCCTGTACTAACGAATATATTTCAAGATATCTACCTTCCTGAATATCACGCTTTTTATGGTCATCCCATGCCTTACACATATTTACCACCTCTTTAAAATGATACCATTTATTGAAAGGTCATTACATATCAGTCACAAAATATTTAAAATATATGAAACACCTACAATAATAACGCTCATTATTGAAAATGCTTCTATATTTCCTCGTGATATTTTAGAAACTAATAAACCAATTATGCTAATCATAACCGAGATTATAAGATAGAACAGATATAATAAAACAATAAATTGCCATATAGACAAGTCCGATATAATATATGGTAAATGCATAGTCCTCTCAATCATCAGACTTTCAACCCCTGCATTCAGATTTCCTAAATCAAATATAATGTACTTTGTCACAAATTCAATAAATGCAAATAATATACATATCAACAACGAAATTAATAAACTAATGTTCAGCCGCGATTTTAACAATATCATTCTTCCATTTTTAGATGATTTAATCATAGCTAATGTTCCTGCATATATATCATCTGTATACATAGGTACCACAATCAATAAAATAACTATTATAGGTATAACATTAAACCTCAAATTTTCAACATAATCACTTATTTCAATATCATAAAAATATTGTGCACTTTTATCCAGACTATCATAATACTCTGTTTTCTCAACAATGTATTTGACAGTTGCTATTCTATATTGAGCTTTCTTTTGTTCGTTGATTATAGAATGATAATCCTTACCATCTATTTTGCCATTATTAAATGCAATTTCATTCTTTTGCTCATCATCCATAATAGCTTGGAATTTCTGATATTCTGAATTAATGTATTCTTTTTTTTCAATTGAATATTCGCCTTCCATTTCATTCATATAATTTTCATACACAGACTTATGATATCCATTAAACATAGTTGTTCTCATCTGTCCCGCCATGATGCTTTGAATAATTAGTCCAACAACAAAAATTATATATACCTGAGGTTTTGAAAGAACTTTGTATAATTCCATTTTGGTAACATTATTCATTATCCTTCCCACCAATCTTCTCAAATTTTGTCAGACATCCTTCTTTAATCAATATTATATAGTCAGCCACTTCCTCTACGTCTGATAAAATATGTGTTGATAATACAATAGTTTTTGTTTTAGATAATTTTCTAATTAGATTTTTAAATCTTGCCCTTTCTTCCGGATCAAGTCCCACTGTCGGCTCGTCAAAAATAATAATCTCCGGATTAGCTACACATGTTATTGCAATTCCAAGTCTTTGCTTCATTCCTCCTGAAAAAGATTTAACCTTATCGTTACGATTCTCATACAAATTAACATCCCTTAACACCTGTTCCACGTTTGAATCTAATTCTTTTTTATTTACACCTCTAAGATACCCAAAATACTCTATGGTTTTTTTTGCTGTGAAATTTGGATAATAACCTACATTTTGTGGCAAAAAACCAATTTTTTCCCTATATCTGTCATCTAATTCTTTTATATCAGTTCCATTATATAAAATTTTGCCTGAACTCATATCCAAAACATCTGACATTATATTCATAATAGTAGATTTACCAGATCCATTTGGTCCAATCAATCCATAAATACCATTTTCAAATTTGATGCTGATTCCATGCAATACTTCTTTACTGCCATATCTTTTTTTTATATCAATTAACTCTAGCATGATATTTTTGAACTCAACTTTCCCTAAAATTCTTGTTATAAAAATAGTAACCCAGCGCTATCACTATAATTGCAAAAACCAGATTAATTATTAAAGAATAACTTAATAACTGAATTGGAACTCCCATTAAATTGATAGGTTCATATTCCTTAAAATAATTGACACTTTCACTAATCAATGGAAACGGTGTATACTTTCTAAGAATATCATAATTTTCAGCTTCTCTGATTGTGCCACCGGATAAAGCAAAATATTTTCCTGATAAAATATAATTAATTGCTATACCTCCCAGACCAATAAATGTATTAATCGCTATCGGCACAATATTACTTTTAAAAAATAAAGAAGCAAAAATAAATACACTAGATAATACAAAAAAACCAATTGCCCTCATAATTACTACTCCAATTATCATCTCAAATAAAGTAATACTATAAGGTGAATGTAAGAAAGCGTTATTTAAGAGAATTGATGTATTCCATTGATCTATTTTATTCCAAAAAACAGACCATATTATCATTCCCAAAGTTTCAACCACTGATGCCATTATCGAAAAAAATAATGTTACCACTATTTTATTCCGATAAGATAACTTCCCACCTCTATATGATGATTTAATCATATAAAATGTATTGTTATTATGTTCATTCAAAAACAAAAAAGAAGAAAATAAAATAATTACAATAATAAATACAATATCTACAATATCAGTTACGCAAAATAAATCATATACTTCATTTAAAGTCTCACTTTCTCCAATTACAAGATTAGTCTTCTTTCCATATAATTTATTTATCGTTTCGTTCATTCTCTTATAATATCCAGACTCAGTTTTTATTTTAATTTCAGAATCAGAAATAACACTATCCCTATATTCAACAACATTATGACAATTTAAAGCATCTTTATCCAATGTCAGATAAACAAACATTTCATCCATTACATCTTCATTTTGTGTTTCTTCATATTTGTTTTGTAACTCCATTACTTTTTGCTCTATCACATCATATTTTCGTTCTGAAAAATCACCAATATATGCAGAAAACTCTCTTAAATCTATTTTCTCATTAGCATATGCATTATATGAAATTGCCATTGAAAAAATAAAAGCCACAATCATAGAAATCATAAGTATTTTACATGATAATATTTTTTTAATTTCATATCTCATTGCATCATCTCACCATAATTCTTCCCATCAAGATCCATGTAAGCTACACCACCATTAAATATTGTATATATTTTATCATTTATTTGAAAGGCAGAATCGGCTCCCATATTTACACAAGCTGAATAATCGGCAATAATTTTTCCGTTTTTATCATATATTATTTTGTTACCATTATCTCCACCACTGGCATATATATATTTATTCTGTACAGAAAAGAAAAGCGCATTATCTGCTATTTTTATAGAACTTTCATCATCCGGTGACAACTTATATAATTCGCTAAATTCATTTGAATAATATATAAAATTCTCATCGTTATCCGCCATAAAAGCCTTACCATTTGATGCTATTGATTCACTCTCAAACGTTGTTAAATTTACCTTTACAATTTCATTTATATCATTGATATAGTAATAATTTCCATTCAAAATAGCTCCCCAAGGAAATTTGCCAATATTGTAATGACAGTATATAATATTAAAATTCTTGTCCAACAAATAGGCATGTCTATCACCATCTACTTTTATTATATCATCCGACAATACCCTAACATATAAAATAGCCTCACTATCATCAATTGCTAATTCTGATGACATATCAGTTGGAATAGAATTTTTAAAGACCGTTTTTCCTGATTCTTCCTCAACAATAGAACCATACAACCTATTTTCACCTGATACAACTTTACTTTTATTATAATATTTGTATATTTTACTATTGAAAACAAAATACTCACCAAGTTCAACATATGCTTCACACTTATCATTGTTGTGTGAACAAGCTGAGTTTCTGCAATTCACATTAAGCTTTTTGTCGTTTTTCTTATTAGAATAATTATACGATTCATATATTTGATTCTCACAATCAAAAAAAATATAGTCGTCATCATAAATGGCACCCAATCCATTCAACCTTTTGGCTTGACAAAATTTGCCATTTCCAATAAATAATTTATCGTTATCCTTTGTATTGCTATTGTTGCATTCTATTATCCCCAATGCAATTATTCCTGCAAACATAATTGATATAACACCAACTAGTATTTTATTTTTCTTCATTTATGTATCCCTTTCTGTATTTACTTCGCAGTCGCGGGAAAGCATGAACATCGTACAGTTTTACGAATATTCACTAGGCGGTTCTGAATATTTATTTTATCTCAGAATTACATAATATATGAATTTATACAAGATATTTGGCGCAAACGACATAAAATTGGCTGTGAATAGCTTGCTGATAGTGTTATTGCTCATTGTAGAAAAAAATAGCATCTGTTATAATTTACTTACACTAATCAAGGAGTAGCATATATGTTTACCATAATTTGGGAATTTATAATAAATCTATTAGAATCGTTTCTATTTGCTGTAATTTGTAATGCAAAATTTACTAAACGTCAATATCATTATCATACGGCTGAACAAACATTATTCATACTATGTAAATCACTATTAATTACTCTTATGAATATAAGCAAGATATCTACCATTATTTCTTTAACATCTGTACTATTACTTAATATTATTTTCTTAATATTATTTTTTGTTAATCCTATTTTTAATAGTTTTTTTGTCTCTTTTATCTATTGCCTGATACTAATAATTTCAGATGCTTTGACTTTATTAATACCAATAAAGTTTTATAATATAAATCTCTCGCAGGTATTATATTTGGGAAATATGCGAATACTTTTTTCCTTAATATATATATCTATAATTGCCTTGTTTGTAATCATATTTTTGCTTTTTACTCCACAGGTGTTTGTTTTAGGAAAACTTGATAAAATTTCCTATTTCATAATTTCTACTATATGTGTCATATTAGAAGAGAATGTACTTATTATTCTATTAAAACAGTCAATATACACTGAAAACTTTTTCCACTTACTCTTATTTATTTTCGGACTTACACTATTTTTATTTGTATATATTTCCATATATATTTATAGACTTGGAAAAGAAAAAGAAAAAAATGACAGACTTATTCAGAGTATTACAATTAATCAAATGGAAGCTCGACAAAATGAGGAAATAATTAATTCCACCCATAGTCTTAGGGTATTTAAACATGACATCATGAACCATATGAGCATTCTATATAAACTTGTAGAAAACGAAAAAAATTCTGACGCCTTAAAATACATATATCAGATAAATAACTCTATAGAAAGGACATCATATACAATCTCAACTGGAATAATCCCCATTGACTGTATTATGACAGCAAAACTCTCGAAAGCACTAGATAATAATATTTCTATAAAACATCAGATTCATTTTCCAGCTAATTATAACATTTCAGATATGGATTTGTGTTCATTAATTAGTAATTTACTTGATAATGCAATAGAAGCCAACTGTAAGTTAGACATGACTAAACGTAGACTTCAAATTGAAATTAAACCATATAACAATATGCTACTACTATTTATATCAAATAGTTCAAATGGTATATATCTTTATGGAGGAAATGGCAACCTTTTAACCACAAAAACTTCTAATAAAAACGAACATGGCATCGGAATAAAAAGGATTAATGAGATTGTAAAAAAATATAATGGCATCATAGAATTTGATCCCGGCACTGAGATTTTCTCAGTTTCTATTTTATTTCCCTTAGATAATTGATTGGAGGATAATTAATGATTATTAACATCACAATTCTTGAAGATAATGAAAGTGATTTCATAACACTCTC
The DNA here is from genome assembly GCA_900546625.1 of uncultured Lachnobacterium sp. GTDB lineage: Bacteria > Bacillota > Clostridia > Lachnospirales > Lachnospiraceae > Roseburia. Next base: position 7,638 of record URDU01000031.1, read on the forward strand.
AGACTCAATAAAAAAATGGGCTGCTAACACAGGGATTTTAATAAATATTATTTGGCTTAATTCATATAAAAAATTTATTAAATCCTTGCCTACTCTAAAATGTGATTTATTCTTTTCTGATATCGAATTAAATTGCAATAACTCATTCACCGGAATTGATGCATGCAAACAGCTCAGAGAAAGCGGTTACACAGGTATTATTATATTTCTTACTGCATTTAAGGAATATGTATTTGATGGTTATGATGTTCAAGCATTCAACTATCTTTTAAAACCAATTAACTATGGCACAATAAATAATTGTCTCGATAAATTTATTCATTTATTTAGTCGAGAATTTTATTATTATCACAAGGGCAACGATATTATTAGCATACCTTACAATGATATAATGTATATAGAAAAAAATGGACATGATGTAATCTTTCATACTACATCAAATGTATTTGTCGAAAGAACTTCTTTAAATGAAATATCAAAGCGACTCCCAGTTTTTTTTATTCGAGCTCACAAATCTTATATTGTTAATATCAATAAAGTTTTATCTCTAAGAATTAATGAACTTTTTTTGCCAAATAACGTTACCATTCCTGTAAGTAGAAGTTATCTCACAAATATAAAGAAAAAATTATTAGAAATTGCACGATAGAGGTTTTTATGATCCACAAAATTTCATATTACTTTTCAATAAAATTATCCAGTAACACTGATGAACAAGAAATTCTTCAGTATGGTTTTGAATGCCTTATTAACTCAATAATTCCAATATCATTTTTTTTACTTTTCGCAATATTACAAAATATAATTTTCGAAACGCTAATATGGATAACATTATTCTTACTCTTAAGGAATTATATTGGCGGTTACCATGCTTCAACCTCTATTCGTTGCATTGTTTTAAGTACTTTATATGGACTATTCATGATCTTATGTATGAAATATATACATTCAGTCCACCTTTTCATTGAAGTTTTAATTTGTTCAATAATTACCATTTACCATATCATTTTTGGAATAATTCTTAATGATAAAGATCTTGTTATCAACTATAAAAAATATAAACTCTTAAGCCTAATTATTATACTTATAGAATCTATTTTTATAATCGTTTTTAATTTGAATAGCTGTAGATTACATTTATGTATATTTATTAGTATGATTTCCGCTGAGTTTCTTCATTATATAGAAAAAATTAAAGTAATTATACGCAAAAAAGCTCACTGATTATAAATAAAATTCTATATATTTTTATTTAATTTGATTCTTAAAAAAGTAAATAAACACGAAAAGGAGAGTACGATGTTTTCATCCCCACTAGCCTAACTCACTTTCACATAATCTTTTTAGCAACTATCCAAGCCCAAAAGCTGATACCCTATGCTTGCATGTGCATGACGTTATTCTTAACATTTTCTTTCATTTAATAATAACGTTTACAATTTACCTGCTCATAAACAAGTGCTCTCTGAATATCTCCCGAAACAGCTTATCGGCACTCCAAAATACATTATCCGGTGTCACGACAGCCTTACATCCGATTGGTTCGATCCCCGCCTTCTTATATTCCGCCAGAAAAATATCCATTTGTGACGAATTAATACCTGAAAAGACCAGAAGCTCCGCCGGAAAATCGGCTCCGCTATACCTTGAACCATCCTTTTTGAATCCGGTTATTCCGGCTATGGCACCGAGCTTCTGTCCGTAATCTGTTTTTTCCACCTGCTGCACCGACATTCCAAGAGTTTTGCACAGGGCTTTTATTTTTTCCACTTTTTGAGCTGCTACACTAAATAACAGTATTTTTTGTGTCGATTTCTGCTGCATTCTTAACATCTCCTACTTCAAGGTTATATGTTACTAAATTATCTCATATTGCATCAGCTCGTATTTCAGTCTGCTTCCCTCCATAATCTCTGGTGGGAGCAGTGCCCTTGCCACAAGCTTCAGATCGTCTGATTCAATATCGCATCTCTTTAGATTTGCATAGTCTCCGTCTATGGACACTACATCGTAATACCAGGTTTCCATGTGTTTTCCTCCTAAATTTCATTTTCTAAAGCATCTACTGATAATTCCAATTCACTTTGTTCTTTGCTTTACTGTAAGTGGAGCAGGTGTAATTGTCCTGTGCATTGGTGTACTTTCCTGTAGGATTACCGTTTTTGTCCTTCTTTTCATAACCGCCGGTGCTTGATGTCACCGCTTTGCTCATCATCACGGGATAATCTCTCGTAGAGTGCAGTGATTTTGTTTAGTTCCGGTTGTTTGGTTTTCATAAGATTCTCCTTTTAAAACAAACAACCAGCTTATCTGTGGTTTTATTCTACCACGAATAAGCTGGTTTGTGTAAAAATAATTATTGTCTCACTAATAGGCGATTGATTTACCATATATCTAAACTATCTTCCTAATCCACCCAAGCCTGCATCTCGTTATCCAAGACCAACCGGGCATACTCCATAGGGTTGTCAATGGCAAATAATGTGGAGGATACAACTAGTACACCGAGTAATATTTTCCAGCTAAATACATTGATAAAATCGTACAAAATGAGTATAATAATAGTACGAAGAAAGGAAGTGGTGATATGTCAATTACAGCAACTGAATTGAAAAATAATCTTGGAAAATATTTATTATTATCTGCAAAAGAAGATGTTTTTATCACAAAGAATGGAAAAGTAGTGGCAAAACTGACAAATCCACATCAGGACAGAGTAGAAGTAGCAAAATCCCTGTTTGGAATCTTACCAAAGGATGCAGACCTGAATGAAGCAAAAGAAGAAAGGCTTGGTGCAAAATAGATGAGGATTCTTGCAGATACAAATGTGATAATAGATGCCCTGACTTCAAGAGAGCCATGGAATAAAAGTGCAGAAGAAATATTTCTTATGGCAGCAAATCATACAATCGAAATGTACATTACTGCAAGTTCAGCAACAGACATCTATTATCTTATAAGGAAACATTTGCATAGCATAGAAGCAGCAAAGATGATAATGGGAAAGCTTTATTCATTGACTGGAATATTAGAGGTTACAGCGGATGACTGCATGGATGCACTTGCATCTGCAATCAGTGACTATGAGGATGCAGTTGTTGAAAAGGTGGCATCCAGAAAAGATATGGATTATATTGTCACAAGAAATATAAAAGATTATCAGGCAGGTGGAACAAAGATAATTCTGCCAGATGATTTTGTTAAACTTGTTGAAGAGGAATAATTTTTACCACCAAATCGTCAAAATACCGATTTTGTTAAACTCTTTCTATGCTCCATCCTCTGCCTTATTGCAGTCGATTCATAAAAGCATATTATCATTAGAACGTGAAACACATTACAGCCTCCTGCCGCATTTGGGACAGAATTCGAAGTCCTCTGTAGTTGTATATCCACAATTGCTGCATCTTTTTATTGTGTTTCCACTTCCATTTTCAAAGCCGTAACCATACTGCGGATTTACACGCTGCAAATGCTGTGGCAATATCTCCACGTCCTCGCCTCTTGCTATCCTGCGTCCTATTTCCGGATCAAGCTCGTAAAGCGCATTACAGCATGTGGTCTGCACATAGTAGTGCCTGTTCCATTTAAAACACGGAATGAAGAACAGTGACAGCACCATGTATGTCATATACACCTGATACCTGCCATACCTGCCACATTCATCGCAGGTAATGACCTGATTGAAGTCAAAGTCCTTCCTGCCGTCCGTTATTCCCATCATAAAAAACATATATGATGCCTCCGTTTATCTGTGCCATAGTCCCCAGAAGTCTCCAAGCGATTCTCTCGTATGAAATCCTCGCTCATCCTCAACCACCGGTATTGATTTGGCATCCATTTTCTCTATATTTACATAAGTACCCTGACTCACCATGGCAAATACCTTGTCTATCTGCTCCTCTGTGCCCTGTATTTCCATAAATACCGAGCCGTCAGGGTCATTTCTCACCCAGCCTGTTGCACCAACGCTTTCTGCCGCGTGCTCTGTTCTGTAGCGGAAACCTACTCCCTGCACTGAGCCGTACACTCTTATCTGCTTTCTGATGATTTTGCTGTCGTAATCACTCATTATGCACTCACTTCCTAAATAAAACTTAGTTTATTAACTGCTCAAGTTCAGTTATGTGATTTTTTATCTTCAATTACTTGTATTTTAATCCACTTTCCGTCTACAATAGCCCTGCAAACAGCCTCATAATTGACTGCCCCAGCCTTCGTCTTGCACTTCTTCCGGTCCTGTACTTCTCCGTCACCTCCGCTGACTCAGTGAAAAGCCTGATAAAATCATCCCTGATTTCATGCACCACTTCACAATCCGCCATAAAACAGCCATTTTCAAAGTGATGATAAAGGCTTCTGTAGTCAAGATTTATGGTACCGCAGGTTGCCATTATATCGTCTGCCACACTCATCTTTGCATGGCAAAAGCCCGGTGTCCACTCAAAAATTCTCACACCATGCTTCACAAGCTGGTTGTAGAAGGAGCGTGTCACGCTGTATATTGGTTTCTTATCAGGTATGCCCGGCGTGATGATGCGCACGTCAACTCCACGCTTTGCCGCAAGTGTCAGCGCATGGCTCATCTCATCGGTGATGATAAGGTAAGGAGTGATAAACCAGCAATAGCGCTGTGCCTTGTTTGCCATGCTGATATAGACATCCTCTCCCACCTGCTCGTTATCGAGAGGACTGTCTGCATATGGCTGGATAAAGCCGCTCTGTTTTGCCTCATAATCATAGTGCAGCAGATATTGCGATACATCCACCTCGCGCGGCACCTTGCGCTCTGATGCATTCCACATCTCGAGAAATGCAATGGTAAACGACTTGACAGCATCTCCCTCGAGCCTGATTCCCGTATCCTTCCAGATTCCGTATGGGTGTGTCACGTTGAAGTACTCATTTGCCAGATTATAGCCGCCGGTATATGCGATTTTTCCATCAATTACCGTGATTTTTCTATGGTCACGATTGTTTAAAAACATGTTAAAGGCCGGTGCAACCGGGTTGAACACCCTGCATTTGATGCCAAGCTTTTCCATTTTTTCCGAGAAATCCCTGTCTATGAAAAAGATTGAGCCCATATCATCATAAAACACTCTGACCTCGACTCCTGCCTGCACGCGCTCCGTGAGCACCTGTTGGATACGATGCCACGATTCCTTGTCCTCTATGGCGTGATACTCCATGAAAATAAATTTCTCTGCCTTCGATAAATCGCTAAGCTGCGCTTCAAGCCCCTTTGACGCCTGGTCATAATATGTCACATCTGTGTTCTGATATACCGGATATAGTGCATTTTTTGCCAGATATGTTGAAATTCCCGCTGCCTGTGGCACCTTTTCATACATATCGGATAGTATGTCTGCGTTTTCCGGCAGACATGGGAGAAGCATGGAATCCACCTCTTCAAACCTTGCACGCATCTTATGCGGTGCGCCGTTTAGTCCGACTAACAGGTAAAGAGACACTCCCATTATCGGAAATGCCAGTATCAGTATAATCCACGGTGTTGTCATGGATGCGGTCTGCTCACGATTGTACAGTCCGAGCACAAGTATGATTGCCAGGATGCTTGTGGTCGTATTTATCGCTGCCGCATATTCATTTAGCCTTGTAAACATATAGACCATGAAAACTGCCTGCAATAATATCGCAATCGCTGAAAAAACCATTCTCTTTAAACCATTCTGTGTTTTTTTCGTTCCCTCGTAGGTTTTTTCCTTCATCTATTATGCCTCCATTATCTTACTGTCTGTAATACCAAAACTCTCCATACATTTTTAGTCACCTTCTTATTTAAGAAGCCACTCAATTTCCTCTTTATAAGGAGGGATGGTCTTCTTCGCAGAGCCCTCCTCGCAAAGCCATGGTGTTTCCAGAATCTTTGGTACATTTGCAAAGGTCTCATCATGCACCAGGCGGTGCAGTGTGTCATAGCCGATGGTTCCATTGCCTATATTTGCATGCCTGTCCTTGTGTGCTCCGAGAGGATTTAAGCTGTCATTCACATGAAATACCGCTATCTGCTCAAGCCCTATCACCCTGTCAAACTCTGCAAAAACATCATCATAATGGTTCACAATATCGTATCCTGCATCATTTACATGGCACGTATCAAAGCAGACACGAAGCCTTTCCTTCTTTTCCACTCCATCATAGATTGCCTTAAGCTCCTCAAAGGAACGGCCTATTTCACTGCCCTTTCCTGCCATCGTCTCAAGTGCGATAAACACATCATCATCATTCTGATTGAGCACCGTGTTAAGTCCCTTTACAATCTGTGCGATTCCAGCCTGCTCACCGGCATTTACATGACTTCCCGGATGAAGCACCAGTATGCGGCTCTTCATTGCCGCGGTCCTTACTATCTCCTTTTCCAGAAACTCCACTGCCAGCTCGTATGTCTCAGGCTTTACGGTGTTTGCCAGATTTATGATGTATGGCGCGTGGACCACTATCTCATTTATCCCATGCTCATGTGCATATTCCCAGCCTGCGTCTATGTTGAGCTCAAAGATTTCCTTTCTTCTCGTGTTCTGTGGTGCCCCGGTGTAGAGCATAAACACATTCGCGCCATATGACGCTGCTTCCCTGGCTGATGCCAGAAACATATCTTTTCCTGCCATGCCTACGTGACAGCCTAATTTTATATCACTCATATTTTTCCTCTATTCATTGTATCTATGTATCTATTATTTCTACTATAGCACTACATCACTAATAACTCTATCTAAATATTGTGAACTACATCGGTAATTGAATTACCGAGCATCAGATATATATGGCTTCGCCATACAGATTCTGGGTGCGTCCATGACACCTTTACTGCTACCTTTTTGGGGTTACACAGCTACTTTTACGATCAGGGGAGAAGATAATCCGGTAACGGATATCTTTTTCTCTTTGCCGCATCCGGCAAAATATTTTCTCATAATGTTATATGCCCCTACTGCATCCGCATTATATACTGACAACTGGTCCTTATACAATCCCCTGTTTGTTCTGTTACATTTCTTTGCATATTCTTTTGTTACTTGTGGTGCATGTGGGGAACACTGGCTTGAATATTCTTCTGTCTGTTTCGCAAATGTAATTCCATGCATTGCAAGTTTATACTCCAACATTCCATATATTTTCGCATAAGGCAGTGCATGAAGTTTTTGATTTGTCACTTTTCCCAGATTCTTATTCCTTCGAATATTTGTGATATCACCAATAATAACCGTGTGGATATCATTTGCTTTACAATAATTCACTACTGCTCTGGTCACTTTATGAAGATAGTCGTGAATACAGTTTCGCTTTTTCTTATATACCTTAAGCATATGTTTGGATGGCTTCGGATACTTAATCCCTCCTGCTGACTGACAGCTGTTCCATTGATGCCCAAGTCTTGCGATTTCTTTATCATATTTCCGGGAGATTTCCAAATATTTTCTTCCGAGGATAAAACTTGTGCCCGCAGAATCATAACAGGTCATCAGATTGTGGAGACCCAGATCAATCGATAAATAGTGTCCGTTATCCTGCATTTTTTCCACATCTTTTACGTCATAAATCACGATAACCTGACACACATTTTTCTGATCCGGTGGATATGTCTTAATCTGTTTGATGACATCCGTGTTCTGGAAAATCTTATTTTCCAGATACAGATAGTTGTCACAGATGTCATATGTATGCTTCAGATACTCCTTTAGCTGCTTCGGAAGTGATAATCGTACCCTTTTGCTTCCGGATACATGTACAATTGCATTCTGCATATAGATAATTGTCATACCGCTTTGTTTAAATCTTGGCGGCTTTGGATTCTGGATGCCTTTACTTTTTATCAGTGCGTAAAATGACTTCCATGATTTATCCACAAGCTTGCACACTTCCTGCGCCGTCTGCGAGGGCAGGGATTTGAACCACATATTTCCTTTTAACCGTGCTTTCTGATCATACCAGTCAGGGTAACGGACCATTCCAAGTTCCTTGAAATTGCGGCGTTCATAGTTACACACGTTCCAGAGTTTAGATGCCGCATAGCACATATGGCCTATGATATTAGACTCTGTTGTATTCAGTTGAATATCTGTCTTATGTGACAGCAGCATGTTCTTTTCCTCCTTAATAAGATTTACTCTGATGTTCAATATAATGCCGTATGTTCTCTTCGGACACAGAACCTATGGTTTCCACATAGTAGGAATGGTTCCAAAGCTGACCTTTCCATAATTTCTGTCTGATTTCCGGGAACTGTTCAAATAGTTTCCTGCCACTGATTCCCTTTAAATATTTTACAATATCTGTGACAGACAGCTTGGGTGGGGCTGACACAAAACAATGAATATGGTCTCCTTCACCCACTTCAAATAAATGGACTATGAATCCCTTATCCATGGCAATCCGTTCTACAAGTTCTTTCAAATACTTTTCAACTTCCGCATTCAGAATCTTTCGCCTGTACTTTACCGACCAAACCACATGGTAATTAATATTGTACACACAAGTGCGTGAATGAATTAAATTTTCCTTCATACACATAGTATACCACATCTCCAAGAAGGGAACAAGTGTTCTGTTTAAAAATTCAAAAAAAGAGGAGACGTTAAAGTCTCCAATGTAACCTGTGGTTACGCGCTTTCATCTGCGGCAATTGAATTACCGAGGATTCCCGCTTTTTATTCTAAATTTTTAATAAACATGGTAAAAACCATTGACATAGTATTAAAAACTACATATACTATTCTTTGCAACCACATATATCAAAAGCATATAATTGCAATATATGCGGTGCATAATTACAGTTAACCAATTATTATAGAAATACGAGGGTAAATATGTTTGAAATAATTGTTGACTCTGCGGCAAACATTCCTGCAGAGCTATGTAAAAAATTCAAGATCAAGGTGCTGTCATTTGTAAACCTTGTCAATGGAAAGGAAATGACCTGCTTTGAGCCTGACCTCACACCGGAACAGGAGCGGGCAAAGGGTAAGGAATACTATGATGCGATAAGAGAAGGTGCAGAGGTAAAGACCGGTCTTATCAGCAGCGGAATCTTTGAGGATACCTTCAGGGAAATCATTGAGGCCGACAAAGACATCCTGTATTTCTCACTCAGCAAAAATATAAGCGGCAACTACAACTCAGCCCGTGTCGCAGCCGACGCTGTCCTTGATGAGTGCGATAACGGCAGGAAAATCCGTCTGGTGGATTCATTAAATGCATCCCTTGGACAGGGACTTCTCGCAATATATGCCAGCGAAATACGTGAAAAGGGCATGAGCTTTGATGAGGTGGCTGACACGATAGAGACCTATCCTGCCAGATTAAACGGTGTGTTTACAGTGGGCAATTTAAAGTATCTTGCCAGAACCGGCAGATTAAGCGGAACCACCGCTTTGGTCGGCAACATGCTAAGCATCAAGCCTATCCTAAAGGGCAGCAAGGACGGATATATCGTACAGTTCAGAAAATGTCGTGGCAGAAAAGCCGTATTAAATGAGCTTGTAAATCTGTTATGCGACAACATTACAGACCCTGAAAACCAGATTATCGGAGTGGCACATGCGGACGCATATGAGGATTCGCTCTATGTGATTGAACAGATTAAAAAGCGCATAAAGGTGCGCGATGTGATAAATACCACCTATGATTTCTGCACCGGAAGCCATGTTGGTCCGGAAGCTTTAGCAGTATTTTTCATGGGAAAGGACAGAGAATTGGGAGCCTGATATCAGGCTCCCATTAATATTCTGCTTCCTTCATTCTTCATATTCACATAAACTAAAAAGTCTCAGAACACGCTTATTTAGCGGATTCTGAGACTTTTAACTTCTATTAATTGCAACTTACGTTTCAAATATTAAGCTGTAGCTTTCTCGTCTTTTGACTTCTCACAAAGCTTTTTCACACCCTGAATTGCAACAAGCACACCAAGGATGAGCAGTAATACTGCGAATATAAGCTGTAATGAATTTCCAAGGTCAAGTCCTACAGAGAATAATGCCTTTGTAAGCTTGTAGATTGTCATGCCAAGTGCAGTAAATGTAACTGCCATCATGAATACCATTGGAATCCAGAGCATGCAGCCCTGACGCTTTGTCTTCTTTAAGAATACTGCGCAGGCAACAAGTGCAAGTACTGATAAGAGCTGGTTAGCTGAACCAAACAGTGGCCAGATCTCTGCATAGCCTACCTTTGTAAGCATGAATGCAAGTACAAGTGTGATGATTGTTGCAAAGTATTTGTTTGTCATCAGCTTGACAAATGGACTCATATTGTCATCATCTGTGTCTGAATCAAGCCAGAACTCCTGGAATGACAGACGTCCGACTCTGGCTACTGAATCAAGTGATGTCAGAGCGAAGGCTGATACAGCAAGGTTAATCAGTGTGAACACAAGTGAGTGTGGTAAACCGATTACTGTCAGGAAGTTTGCGATAGCTCCTGCGAAAATCTGTGGCTGTGTTGTAAGTCCCTGAGCTGCTGCCTCTCCCTTACCGAATGATGCTACTGCGATAAGTGCAAGGATTGCAAGCATACTTTCCATAAGCATGGCGCCGAATGAAACAGGAAGCATGTTCTTCTCATTCTTTATCTGCTTAGAAGCAGTACCTGATGATACAAGTGAATGGAAACCTGAAACTGCACCACAGGCGATTGTTACGAATAAGATTGGGAACAGATACTGTGGGTTTCCGTTTGCATCAGGGATTGCAAATGCTGTGAAAGCATCAAGGTTACAAGCAGGATTTGCAACAAATACACCGATTACCGCACCTACGATCATGAAGATTAACAGGTAGCTGTTAAGGTAATCACGTGGCTGAAGCAGTGCCCATACAGGTGTAACACTGGCTATAAGTATATATGCAAATATAATTATGTGCCATACACTAAGGTTTAAATACATTGGGAAATTGAGTCCCAGTGCTATAGCTACTATAAGTAATGCGATTGCAACAAGTGTGTTAATCCATTTGTTGAACTTAGAGTATTTAAGGAAGATTCCAAGTGCAACTGCCTCTATGATGAAAAGCATTGACGTAGTTGCAACTGCTCCGTTGGCTACAACCTTTGTAACCTCACCTGCTTTATCAGCAGCAAAGCCATTGAAGGTTCCGGCTACGACATCTGCGAAGGCTGCAACAACAAGTATACAGAACAGCCAGCAGAATAACAGGAATAATTTCTTTCCTAATTTACCGATGTACTCCTCGATGATGTAACCGATTGTACGGCCCTTGTTCTTAACTGAAGCGTACATAGATGCAAAATCCTGAACAGCTCCAAAGAATACACCACCAATTAATATCCAAAGCAGAACCGGAAGCCATCCGAAAATAGCTGCCTGAATTGGTCCGTTGATTGGGCCTGCACCTGCTATAGATGCAAACTGATGTCCGAATACTACATTGGTATCGGCCGGTACATAGTCCACTCCGTCCTCCATCTCGTAGGCAGGAGTCTTGGCATTTGGATCAATGCCCCATTTGTTTTGCAGATAACGGCCATATAATAAGTATGCTCCACCGAGCACAACAATGGCTATTACCATCATTAAGATTCCACTCATATTATTACCTCTTTCTTTTGTTTATCTTAATTTTATTTGTATATTATATTTACTCTTTTTTTAGCAAATTTCAATAAATATTTTATACATAATTTATTTTTTATTTCTATAATTTTTGTTTAATTTACCAATCGGTTATAATAGGTATTCATTCTCTTTATGCTGTCTTTGTCTCAGCGGCTTCTTCTGCCTTTTTAGCAGCCATTTTGTCCTTTAATGCAAAGGCTCCGGCAAGCAGTGTGCCTGAGATTGAATGCCATGTACATGACACTGCACAGATGATGGCTGATTCAGGTGTTGAAGCAAACTGTGCTGTAGTGGTAGCAAGGTTTGTGGCAAGACCGGCATTCTGCATACCAACCTCGATAGAGATGGTTCTCTTCTTGGCTGTGTTCATGCCTACCAGCCTTCCTGCACCGTATCCGAGCAGATATCCAAGTCCGTTATGTAACAGAACTGCCGCAAAAATTACTGCTCCTGATGTAAAGAACTTTGAGCCCTGTGATGATACAACACCACCTACAACGAATGCCAGACCAAGCACCGCAATACCCGGCATAACCTTCTGAGCCTCGGCAAATGCCTTTTTCTTTCCAAGCAGGTAGTTGAGTAAAAATCCAACCGCTACAGGAAAGATTACAGTCTCAATGATTGACACAAACATCGGAAGCGCCTTGATTGAGACATGTGTTCCGCTTGCAAGAAATGATACCAGAAGCGGTGTCATAAATGGTGAGAGCAATGTGGAAACTGTTGTCATTCCAACTGAGAATGCCACATCACCACCGCAGAGGTATGACATAATGTTTGAAGAAACACCACCAGGACAGCAGCCTACGAGGATAAGTCCAAGTGCGATTCCGTCAGGCAGATTCAATGCCTTTGAAATACCAAATGCGAGAAACGGCATGATAAGATACTGTGCGATTGCACCTACACATATATCAAATGGTCTCTGTGCAAGTATCTTGAAATCCTGTGTCGTAAGTGTAAGTCCCATACTAAACATGATGATTCCGATAATGATTGACTGACATGTGAACTTGTTGGATACCGGATCCACAAACAGCATCTGATTTACCCAGGCCATCAGATTCGGAACCAGAAATGTGACTACGGCGATTGCTATGACAACTATCGATGTGTAGTCTGATAAAAATTTACTTACTTTTTGTAATGCTTTCATTGTAAGCCTCCTTAACATTTTTCTGCTCACTAAAACTCTTTTATGGAATTAAAAAATCCCTTTCCAGATTGACATAATCTGAAAAGGGACGAAATAATCCGCGTTACCACCCTGATTCCACAGTGTATTACTGTGACACTCTGCATACCAGCATATGCTTTCCATATAACGGTGGACACCGGCGAGGTTTACAGACACGCTTAATGCTTTCAACCCGCTTCTTAGAGAGGATATTCCTATCTGACCATTGCCTGTTCGCACCGCCCACAGGCTCTCTGAAAATAAATACAAATCGGACCTTGTTCTCATCAACGAATTTTGGTGAACATATTTAATTAACTCTTGTTTTGTATTATAGTCCTCTGACACTATATGTCAAGGGAATGATACAAATTTGTACTATAACATTTATTTATGGTTTTTATTCATGCAATTTATTCTTATTTATTATTTATTCACGCGATTTATTCTTATTATTATTCGTAATCTTTGTTGCTGTACTCATCATTCCATGACTGCTGTTGTGATGTACCGTAGGAATTTTGAGCATCCCCGCCCTGAGCTGTGCCATACGGATTCTGGCCATACTGCTGATTTGCGCCATTTCCGTACATGTTCTGACCGTACTGCTGATTTGCTCCGTTTCCGTACATATTCTGGCCGTACTGCTGATTTGCTCCGTTTCCGTACATGTTCTGGCCATACTGCTGATTTGCTCCGTTTCCGTACATGTTTTGGCCGTACTGCTGATTTGCCCCGTTTCCGTACATGTTCTGACCATACTGCTGATTTGCTCCGTTTCCGTACATGTTCTGGCCGTACTGCTGGTTTGCGCCATTTCCGTACATGTTCTGGCCATACTGCTGACCGTATCCGTTTGAACCGTATGGATTATAGTAGTTATTATTACTATTGTATCCATCTCCCACATAAACAATGTTTTTGTTGAAGGCAATAATACAGACAAAAATCACATTGAGGAATATAAGTCCACAGGCAAATCCGGCTCCCTTGCCAAACGCATGTGCCAGTCCGACACAGCAGAGGATATTCATAACCAATGCCGCAATCATTGCTGCAATAATCAGGATAACCGCAAATATCAGCATGCCCATGTGAGCCCCGATGCGGTTTCCGGCATATCCATAGGTAGAATCATAATACGACCCCATATAACTGGATGTCATAACGGAAAGTCCTGAGGCAATAATCTCATACATCAATAAAATACATCCTGCTATACTTGCGATACTTGCCACAAGATATCCCCAGAACAGCTTCTGTTTCCCTGCAATCCTGAATTTTACATATGAGCTGTAAAACGGTACAATGGCCGCCCAGCCGTGCTCTCCTGCCTTTGCATACATAATCCATGATGCAACAATTGTCAGTACCATAACTGCCAGATTGATAAACGACTTAAAGCCGTCAATCATACTCATAATAGTATAATATGTGCTATATGTGCTCATTTTTTCTCCCTTTCATAACCCAAGTTTGTTTGTTATTCAAAGTATACATCACCACAGGTCAGAGTGCAATATTTAAAAAGCTTTTCATACACCGCTTTTTGCACCCTTGACAAACCCCTTCTTAAACAGCTATAATATCGTCAATTGAAGCATAATTACATTTCAACAGGCTTTGATGGGAACAAGTACATTTCTGCTATACTTACAGAGAGCTGCCGGCAGGTGAGAGGCGCAAGGAATACAGATCTGGAATACATCCCGGAGCTTTGCACCGAACGTCATACCGGATGGTTATATCACCGGTTCGATTAATAAGCTGCAACGTATTGGTACACGTTATAGTGCCGGAGTGTTAGCAGAATCGGCTATTTTTACTATATAATATATGTCGAATAATGTGTGACAACTCACGGAGGCATTTCTGTGCGAGCAGGATGCAAATTAAGGTGGTAACGCGAGAAATCCCCCTCGTCCTTAAATGGATGAGGGGGATATTTTATTTTTCAGAATACAAATTCAATTTATCAGGAGGAAAATCATGACAATTTATGACGAATTAGTTGCCCGCGGTCTTATCGCGCAGGTAACAGACGAAAAAGAAATCAAAGAGCTTATAAACAACGGAAAGGCTACCTTCTACATCGGCTTTGATCCTACAGCAGACAGCCTTCACGTTGGACACTTCATGGCTCTTTGCCTTATGAAGAGACTTCAGATGGCAGGAAACAAGCCTATCGTGCTTATCGGTGGAGGTACAGCACAGATTGGTGATCCATCAGGACGTACAGATATGCGCCAGATGATGACAACAGAGACTATCAACCACAACGTAGAGTGCTTCAAGAAACAGATGAGCCGCTTCATCGACTTTGGCGAGGGAAAGGCTATCATGGTAAACAACGCTGACTGGCTGATGGACTTAAATTACGTGGATGTGCTCCGCGAGGTTGGTGCTCATTTCTCAGTAAACCGTATGCTTACAGCTGAGTGCTACAAGCAGCGTATGGAAAAGGGTCTTTCCTTCCTTGAGTTCAACTACATGATCATGCAGAGCTACGATTTCTACACACTTTTCCAGAAATACGGCTGCAACATGGAGTTCGGTGGAGACGACCAGTGGAGCAACATGCTCGGTGGAACAGAGCTCATCAGACGTAAGCTCGGAAAAGACGCATACGCTATGACAATCAATCTGCTCCTAAACTCTGAGGGCAAGAAGATGGGCAAGACACAGTCCGGCGCAGTATGGCTTGATCCTAACAAGACAACACCTTTCGAGTTCTTCCAGTACTGGAGAAACGTTTCTGATGCCGATGTCCTTAAGTGTATCAGAATGCTCACTTTCCTTCCACTTGAGGAGATTGACAAGATGGAAAGCTGGGAGGGCGCACAGCTCAACGAAGCTAAGGAAATCCTGGCATTCGAGCTTACAAAGCTTGTTCACGGTGAGGAGGAAGCCACAAAGGCTAAAGAGGCAAGCCATGCTCTTTTCGCAGGCGGAGCCAACAACGCAAATATGCCTACCGTTACCGTCACAGCAGAGGACTTCCCTGACGGAGAGCTTGATATCATCTCTGTTTTAGTAAAAGCAGGACTTTGCGATTCAAGAGGAGACGGCCGCAGAAATATCCAGCAGGGCGGTGTTTCCGTTGCAGATGAAAAGGTAACTGATATCTCTACAAAATACACTCTCGACGATTTCAAGGGCGAGGGTCTTATCATCAGACGTGGTAAAAAGAAATTTGCCAAGGTTGTAGCTGAATAGACAGAGAATCCCCGGTAGTAACTACCGGGGATTTTTACTTTCAGCCATATTTTATTTTGAAAATTCATTTGCAGGAAATTCATATGGCACAAATTTACTGCTGCATGTAACTGTATACTCCGTTTCTCCCGAAACAGTTTTTTGTTCTGTGCCAACACCCTCTCCACAAATCCAGTATGAACCATCATTTTTTTCTATTACGGTATTCATCATTTCAGCAGGATATTCCCCATCAAACCCGGCAAGGCTGTACTTGTCCGAATTATATTGTAATCTGCCGGTCCATACCATTATTACATCAGATGCAACCTTAGTCGGTGTCTTTACGACAAGACTGTCTGCTATTCCACAGTTGTCAGCCGGATTGTATCCCCAGGTCCATACTGTCCCATCATTTAACAGTGCCGCATGAAATATACCACCTGTTACCAAAACAGCATTATCAAGGATTTTTTCCGGCTTCTTTATAAATGACACCGCATAATTCTCAAATGTCATGCTCTCATATGTTGTGCCCCAGGTCCATACAGAACCATCATTTTTGATAGCAATAATGTCAAACTTACCGCACCTTGCATATCTCACATCTTCCATGATAAGATACGGTGTATCCACATAATAATTATTATCAAAAAGCTTCGCTGTCTTATCATAGCCATATCTCTTACTGAATTCCTCAGTACCTTTTCCTGCATGTCCAAATGCATATAGCTTATTATCCTTTGTAAGATAAATCGCAAAACCTTCTCTGGAATAATCTACATGCACAATATTTTCTGCAATTTTTACCTTTTCATTATGTACATCATAGTCACGCGTTCCCTGTGCAAGCTGTCCCCAATCATTGTTTCCAAATCCCCACAAAACATTGTTTTCATCTATGGTGTACAGATTTCCCGGATCACCCGTATTCGTAATATAATGATCTGCAATATTGATAGATATATCCTTAAGTTTTTCTGTCTGATTTTGCTCGGTCACAGCAACGACCTTATTATTTACATCCGGACTATCTTTAATATTACTTTTAAAATACATAACACAACTGATTGCAGCAATACATATAACCACAAACAAACTAACTAAAATTTTCTGGATATATTTGTTCTTCAGCATGAAATTCTCCCTTCTTATTAATGTTGAGATAATTCTAAGTTATCCCCAAATGCCTTATCCCATTTATAATGATATTAAACAACAAAGTATCGTAAAAGCTTGAAATTATAGGATTTAAGGAGTCTGTGAAGAAATCAACTTCACGGATTCAGGTTGCTTTTAAGAACATCCTCAAGCGCATCAAATGCCTTTTTCGCAAAATTAATTTTAGTATCGGATATTAATTTACCATTTTCTGATATTTTTATTTCTGCTATAATCAGATCGTTATCCTCGGTTTTTTCTGTACCACCACTTATATTTGTCCATACAATATCTATATCACTTGAATCCACATTACCTTGTGTTTCTACCTCATACCGTGCTCCATCAAAAAATGCTGCTTCCGATTCTGCACTTACAATTAGTGCATTATTAAGCTGATATACCACTACCGAATTATACCCTTCACTCGAACTAGCTAATACTACCTCATCGTCCATCGAATTCTGAGCATCTTTTTCAGTATCATATGTATTTTTGTGTTCTAAAAAGAAGATTACACCACAAAAAATAATCATGGCCATCACTATTGAAATAATTACTCTTTTTTTCATCAAATTTTCACTTTCTAAATATAATTCTGCATCAAATTGATTATCATTGCTATCATTTATTGTGAATGTAAAATCAATTTCAACCAAAATGCTAGTTTCAATATCATAATCATCTGTAATTAGGTTTCAAAAACTCACATATACTGACATTTTAATCTGTTTATGTGTTAAATACTGACACTTTATTATAATATTACCAGATTTAACAGAAAGTGCAATATTTTTTAGTACATCACAGAAGATGGATATGCTCCTATCATGGCATACATTGGAACAGAAAGATTGGTTGATGGCATAGTAGGCAAAGCTTGGTAGCTGTAATCCCTAAAACTTCTAAAACAGCTCCCAACCTCAGCCCAAAATCCGGAAAAATTCTGGGAAAAAGTAGCTGAAACTGCAGAAATTCCCAAAACAGCACCCAAATCCAGCCCAAAATCCGGAAAAATTCCGAAAAAAAGTAGCTGAAACTGCAGAAATTCCTAAAACAGCTCCCTAATCCAGCCCAAAATCCGGAAAAATTCTGGGAAAAAGTAGCTGAAATAGCAGAAATCCACAAAACAGCTCCCAACCCCAGCCTGTTTTTTATATTTACATGATGCTATCAAACAAATGGAGACCATAAGCTCCACTTTTTCCCAATCTTCTCTTGACTTCTCATTAATAAGTGAATATAATTTACCTAATTGATGCATCAACGCTTTAAAGCGCTGATAAAAGGAGGAATTATCATGAAAAAGAGATCTAAAATTTTAGCTTCACTTGTTCTTGCCGGAACAATGGTTCTTGGACTTGCCGGATGCGGAGATTCCGGTTCAGCAAACGGTGGCACACAGTCAGGTAAGAACTCAGATGCCAAATATCAGGTAGGTATCTGCCAGCTCGTACAGCACGAGGCTCTCGATGCCGCTACAAAGGGCTTTGAGGACGCATTAAAGGACAAGCTCGGAGACGATGTATCCTTTGACGAGCAGAATGCCGCAGGAGATGCTTCTACATGCTCTACAATCTGCACCAAGTTCGTCACCAACGACTATGACCTTATCCTTGGAAATGCCACAGCAGCTCTTCAGGCCGCTTCAGCAGCTACAGACTCTATTCCGATTCTCGGAACATCTATCACAGACTACGCTACAGCTCTTGATATGTCAGACTGGTCAGGCACTACAGGAAAGAATATTTCAGGTACTACAGACCTCGCTCCACTCGATGAGCAGGCTAAATGCATCAAGGAGCTCTTCCCGGATGCAAAGAACATCGGTATCATCTACTGCTCATCTGAGCCAAACAGTATATACCAGTCAACAACTATTACCAAATACCTTGAGGACGAGGGATACACTGTAAAAGAGTACACCTTCTCTGATTCAAACGATGTTGCTGCAGTAACACAGAGCGCATGTGATGCATCTGATGCAATCTACATCCCAACTGACAACACAGCTGCTTCATGTACAGAGGCTATCAACAATGTAGCTTCACAGGCTAAGAAACCTATCTTCGCCGGCGAGGAAGGAATCGCTAAGGGCTGTGGTGTGGCAACACTTTCTATCAGCTACTATGACCTTGGATACACAACAGGTGAGATGGCTTACGATATCCTTGTAAATGGTACAGACGTCAAAACTATGGAAGTTAAGAGCGCTCCTAAGTTCACTAAGGAGTACCTTCCGGACCGCGCCAAGGAGCTTGGAATTACAGTTCCGGACGGCTATGAGGAAATCTCAGCTGAATAAACAGCTGCACTATGGAGGTATTTAATAAAATGATTCTAATGAATTATTTTGCAACCTTAAATCCGGTTGCATTCACCAATGCCCTTCCGGGCAATATAGCCCAGGGTCTGATTTGGGGTATCATGGCACTAGGTGTTTACATCACCTTCAGACTGCTGGATTTCGCAGATCTGACGGTTGATGGCTCATTTGCAACAGGTGGTGCCGTAACCGTTATGATGACGATTAACGGCTACAATATCTGGGTTTCACTGCTTTGCGCATGTATTGCCGGTCTGCTCGCAGGACTTTGCACAGGTCTCTTACATACAAAGCTCGGCATTCCTCCGATTCTGGCAGGAATCCTTACACAGATAGCGCTCTACTCTATCAACTTAAATATCATGCAGCGCCACGCCAACCAGGCACTTAGCGCAGATAAATATAATCTGGTGCTTTCATCACGTAATCTGACACATGCGATAATTGTCGGTGTAATTTTCTCGGTTGTAATTATCGCGGTGCTTTACTGGTATTTCGGAACAGAGCAGGGCTCTGCTATCCGTGCCACAGGCTGCAACCCTGCAATGAGCAAGGCTCAGGGTATCAACATCGACAACATGAAGCTCATTGGTCTTGCGCTTTCAAATGCAATTGTAGCACTCTCAGGCGGCCTGCTTTCACAGTACTCAGGCTTTTCCGATGTAAACATGGGCCGTGGTGGAATCGTCATCGGTCTTGCCGCAGTTATCATCGGTGAGGTGCTCGGCGATGCAATCCTCGGAAAGCACATGAATTTCATGGGAAAACTTATCTTTGTCATATTTGGTGGAATTGTTTACTACATTGTAATCGGAATTGTTCTGTGGCTGCAGATGCCAAGTGATGACTTAAAGCTCTTCACTGCAATCATCGTGGCAATTTTCCTTGCAGTGCCTTACCTAAAGGGCAAGAGCAAGGCCTCCTTTAAAAAGGCCGGCAAACGCTCTGCTGCAGCACTTAACGCAAAGGAGGGCAAATAAATGCTAGAGATTAGAAACGTACATAAAACCTTCAATCCGGGCACAATCAATGAAAAGCATGCCCTTAATGGTGTAAACCTAAAGCTTGAGGAGGGCGATTTCGTCACTGTTATCGGTGGAAACGGTGCCGGAAAATCGACCATGCTCAATGCCGTTGCAGGCACATGGCCTGTTGACGATGGTTCAATTCTCATCGATGGAGTGGATGTCACAGGACTCCCTGAGTTCAAGCGTGCATCATTTCTGGGACGTGTGTTCCAGGATCCAATGACAGGAACTACCGCAACCATGCAGATTGATGAAAACCTCGCACTTGCAGCACGCCGTGGAAAGCGCCGTGGTCTTGGCTGGGGCATCACAAAGGCTGAAAAGGAGCATTTCCACGAGCTTTTAAAGGAGCTTGACCTGGGACTCGAGGATCGAATGACCTCAAAGGTTGGTCTGCTCTCAGGTGGACAGCGTCAGGCTGTTACACTGCTCATGGCTTCACTCCAGAAGCCGAAGGTACTGCTTTTGGATGAGCACACCGCAGCTCTCGACCCAAAGACAGCCGCAAAGGTGCTCACTCTCACAGACAAAATCATCAAGGAGAACAGCCTGACAGCCATGATGGTCACACACAACATGCGTGATGCCATCGCTCACGGCAACAGACTTATCATGATGAATAACGGACAGGTTGTCCTTAATATCTCAGGCGAGGAAAAGAAAAACCTCACTGTGGAGGATCTGCTCATGAAGTTTGAGGAGGTTTCCGGCGAGGAATTTGCTTCTGATAAGGCTTTGCTTGGATAGACATATCTATATAATAATAAAAAATTTGCAGCTCAACACGAGCTGCAAATTTTTTGTTATATACCTTTTATATAAGCTCTCCCGCCGACTTAATCATATCAGCCTTGATAAAGCCCTTTATGATCAGATACTGCTCTATCGTCTTCACACAGTTTTCCACACCGACACGCTCACTGTTTAGTGTCAGGTCGTAGTTCACCGGATTGGTCCAGTAGTTTCCGTGTGTATAGTACTTGTAATAGTCTGCCCTGAACTTATCTGTTCTCTCAATCGTGGCATTTGCCACCTCCGGTGTCACACCCATATTGGCTATGGTACGCTCCACACAGAATGCACGCGGTGCCTCAATGTATATGCTCACCACATTTGGGCGGTTCTTTAATACATAGTCGGCACATTTTCCTACTATGACGCAGGATTCCTTGTCTGCGAGCTCGTTGATAATCTGGCTCTGATATTCAAAGAGCCTGTCATCTGATTTGAACTTCTCATTTCTTGATATATATCCCTTTGCTCTTGGAAGCCCTCGCAAAAAGCTCGTAAATCCGCCCTCCTCACGCAGCTTCTCATTTACCTCCTGAAACACATTCTCGTCAAGTCCGCTCAGCTGGCTTGCAAGAGTCAGAATACGGTTCTCATAACAGTGTATTCCAAGCTCTTTTGCCAGCTGTGATGCTATTGCTTTTCCGCCTGTTCCAAATCCTCTGGCAAAGGTTACTACAAAATTATCCATTTATCATTTCCTCCTTCTGAATGCCAACCATATCTAGCCTGCCAGATATCTGCTTAAGAATTCTCTTGTCCTTGGATTCTTAGGATTTGTAAACAGCTCTGATGGTGCTGCATCCTCTGCCACATATCCTGAGTCCATGAAAATAGTTCTTGTAGAAACATCTCTGGCAAATGCCATCTCATGTGTGACGATTATCATCGTAAGTCCTGTCCTCGCGAGGTCCTTCATGACATTTAGCACCTCTCCGACCATCTCTGGGTCAAGCGCCGAGGTCGGCTCATCAAATAAAAGCACCTCCGGGTTCATACAAAGCGACCTGGCAATGGCAACTCGCTGCTTCTGTCCTCCTGAGAGCTGCGATGGCTTTGCATTGATATAAGGAGCCATGCCGACTGCCTTCAGATGCGTGATTGCCCTGTCAAAGGCCTCCTGCTTTGACAGATGAAGCACCCTTCTTGTACAAAGCATACAGTTCTGGAGCACTGTCATATTGTTGAACAAATTGAAGGACTGGAACACCATTCCCACCTTTGAACGGTAATCATTGATATCCTTTTGTACATTTCTGACCTCTTTATCGTGATATAAAATCTTTCCCGAGGTCTGTTTCTCAAGCTTGTTGATGCACCTAAGCAGTGTTGATTTTCCCGAACCTGAGGAGCCCACAATACAGATGACCTCGCCGGAATGCACATCAATATCAATCTTTCTAAGTACCTCATGATCACCAAATGATTTGCTTAAATCCTTAATTGAAATTACTGTCTCACTCATATTGTGCCTCCTATTCATTGTCCATGTACTCAACTGCGAGTGCATAGTCTGTCTTACCCTGCAGCTTCTTTTCAATCAGCTTGAAGAGCTTATCAAATACAAAGCACAGTACAAAGTAAATTACTGCGATGACCAGATATGACTCAAAGTACTTGTAGTAGTTTCCACCGACTGTCTTGGCAGCCATGAAAAGCTCCTGCACAGCGATAACATTGAGCACTGATGTCATCTTCAGATTTAAAAGGAATGTATTTGCCATCTCAGGAATGATGTTCTTGAATGCCTGCGGCAAAACTACATAGAGCATTGTCTTAAACGGTGACATTCCCATGGCCCATGCGCCCTCGCGCTGTCCCATATCTATTGAACCGATTCCTGCTCTGACTGTCTCTCCCATGTAGGCACCTGTATTTAATACAGTTACGAGGATACCTGCAAATACAGGTGTCAGGTTTTCATAGCCCATCTGACGTATTCCATAGTACACAATCATCGCCTGAACTATCATTGGTGTGTCCCTGAATACTTCAACATAAACTGTAAATATTACCTTTACTATACGGATAAGGACCTTTTTTACGATGTTGTCGCCATCGTTAAGCTTTACATCATTTACTATACCTACGATATATCCCAATACGAAGCCAAGCAATGTACCAACTACCGATATGTACAGCGTAAGCCAGGTTCCTTTGATAAACATGCTTGAATATTTCTGCGCCAGAAATACCATCCATTCTAACGAATTACTTGGATTACTTATCATCATACTGCTACCTCACTTTTATCTCTCTAATCCCCAGCTTACGCCGGTTTATCAGACTATTGTGGGATGATGCGATATAACATCATCCCACAGTCTTTCATCTTTTCGTGAATCAGATAAATCTCTAACAACTAGTTGGCTGCCGGCTGCTGTGTCAGAACCTGATCCATCAGCTCATCCATCTTTGCCTTGTCATTCCAGCCGATTGCATTCATGGCATCCTGGATTTTATCTCTGAGTGCTGTATCATCCTTTCTTGTTGCGATACATACATTTACCATTTCATCATCACCTGTGAATGTATCATTCTCATCCAGCTCGATAATCTGTAAATCATCATTTGTCAGTGCTGCTGACTCTGCTGTCGGAACATCGATTACACATACATCTGCGCTGCCGTTTGATATTGCGAGGAAGCACTCTGATGTAGTCTCAAAGTTTCCTGACTGCTCAGCACCCTTTATCTGGTCTAAAAGTGGAATCCAGCCTGTTCCAAGCTGTGTAGTTACTTTGCAGCCTGTATCTGCGAGATCTGAAAGACCCTTTACAGTTGAATACTTGCCGCCCTTTTTAACAACAATACAGTTGTTTCTATAGTAATAAGGCTCTGTGAATGCGTATGACGCTTCTCTTTCCTTTGTCTTACCCATACCGGCGATGATACAGTCATAATCTCCTGCATCGAGTGAGATACCGATTGATGACCACTCAACCTTATGTACCTCAAGGTCCATTCCCATCTGGTCTGCAAGCTTCTGTGCCACTGCTACATCGTAGCCGTATGCATAGTAATCAGAGCCTGCTATCTTGACTGCCTTGCTTCCGTCCGGTGTGGTATCTGTATCCTGTGTCCAGTTGAATGGAGCATATGCACATTCCATACCAACCTTTAAAACATTCTTTGATGAGCTGTCTGCCGCTGAGCTATCTGAGGCAGCTCCTCCTGATGACGAACCACATCCAAACAATGTTGTCGCTGCCATTACACCTGTCAATATCAATGCTGCAAATCTCTTACTTCTCTTCATCATAATCTTTTCCTCCTTGATTATTGAAATACGAAAAGGCGCCGGAGTTTTTCTCCAGCGCCTTTGCTTAGTTCGTATAATAAACTTAATGAAGCAGCTTTGCAATGTTAATTTTGCACAATTTGTTTGTGCATTTTTACAGTAACTAATTAAACATAAGCCTTTTTACAAGAATACAATTAACTACATCCAGATATTCCATTGAGTCGTCAAGGCTGATTTCCAGTATTTCTTCTATCTTTTTCAGACGGTATTGCAGGGAATTACGATGAACGTACATCATCTGTGCCGTTTTTTGGACATTAAAGCCACACATATAATAATTGAGCAGCGTATCTATGAGAAACGAGCCGTTTGCATTGTCATACATCTCAAGCCGCTTTAGCTTCTCGTTGCAATAATCCATGATTTCCTGCTGATTGCCACTGTTGAACATATACTTGTATATGCCCATGGAGCTAGCACTGATTACCTTCTTGTTGGTCGGATTGGGTAAAATATCCTTTTTGGGGATGAGATTTTTCGCCTCCTGATAGCTCTTGCCGAAATCCGCAGGCTTCCTGTATGCAGCACCGAGTATGCATGTGCTGTGAATGAGCCCTGCAAATGGTGCACGACTGTCTAAATCCCCAAGTATCCTTTCAATCTGATGCTCTGTCTCCATATCCTTTGTCTCCTCAAAAAGAAGCACAAATTTGTTTAAAAACCTCATATACATAGGCGTTTTCTTCATATGGATAACCTCGCGGTTCAGGCAGTCGGTATAGTATGTATATGTGTGCTCGTCCTGCTCCAGATTCACTCCGTATTTGCGGTCTATCACGATGATTCCCACTCTGTACGGTCGGTCAAAGGTCAGACCAAACTGTGCAGAAATCTTCTCGATATACTTATCATTTACCTCATATCCAAAAAGCAGATTGTACAGGTAGTCCCCGGTCCTTTTATTATCCACACTGGTCTCTAAAAGCAGCTCTCCGACGCTCTGCGCAATATCAACAAAGGTAGCTCCCTCCCACCGGATATAAAACAACGGCAGCTTGAGTTCATCAGCCTTGTCCTTCATCCTCTGTGGTGTCTCTTCCCTGTCCTCCACAACCGAAATCGCAAAGCCCGATATTCCCAGCTCATTCAGCTCAACCATGGCATCATATGCCTCGTCCATGGAAAATCTCTTGTAATCTACCACAAGCAGCGCAAAGTTGCCCGGATTCATATGATCCTTATAAGGCTTTGTCTGCACCAGATACGTCCATGACACTATCCGGTCAAGCCCTGCTGCTCCCGCCACAAGCTCCATTCCATCCATTTGTAAATTGTTAACATCCCTGCATGAAATCATCTGCGTCTCCCTGATATCATTAGGCTTCGGTAATTATCCCAAGCCGCTTCACATTACTTATATCCACAGCCGCTTCGCCCCGGCATATCCTCTCCGTGCACATACCTGGCATTGAACTCCATATTTATCTCACGAAGCTCCTTCTTTCCGTCAATATAGTCCTGATACATCTCGGCAAGCCCCGCCATGCAGCCATCGCAGGTAGCCTCGATATTGCCAAGCGACTCAGCCACAATTGCCTCGCGCTCCTCTTTTGTTGTCTCACTGATTAAATATCCCATTTCGTATATTTCCTTTCCGGCTATTCACATATTAAAAGCCCAGATTCTCATCCACAAGAATAATCTGGAAACGTCCCTTCACCCTTGAGAAGCGTGTGGTCAGAATCTGACAGCAGATACACTGCGGGCTCTTGCAATCAAAGCAGGTGCCATTCTTAGAGCATGGTGTGTCGATGCCAAAGCGCTGTGCGTTGATAGGCGCTGCCTCATTTCTCGCACGGCTCATAGCGTCTGCCTCAGTCTTTACGACCTTGTTCATGCCCACTATAAGAAGCACATGCTTCGGTCCGTAAGCATATGCTGCCACGCGGTTTGCATTTCCGTCAATATTGATAAATACACCATCCTCACTCATCGCATTGACACTTCCAAGGAAATAATCCGATGTAAATGCCTTTAACGCTATCTCCTGCTTCTCCTCCTGCGTAGACACCTTGTCCCTGTCATAAAACTTATATTCTCCGTTTGAGAGCGCCTCATACAGACCACACTCCTTCACCGATGTGGCACCGCCCATATTGATTGAACTTCCCTTTGGAATCAGCTCCAGTGCCTTCTTAACAGCCTCTTCCTTTGTCTCGACATAATATGCCTCCATGTTGCGCGACTCAAGCGCAGCCACAAGGCGCTTTCCCAGTAATTCGTTTCTCATTTTTCTTACGTCCATAGTGTAAACCTCTTTTCATGCTTATTGCCAATTCCAGTTTGTACAATTAGCTGTATTAATTGTTGTTATTATACTACTTCACAGGGGGTGTCTGCAATTTATTCGGGAATAAATAATCGTACTTTTCATGCTAAGAGAAAGAAGTGCACAACAAAAAGAGCTCTTTCGAGCTCTTCCTGCTTTGTACAACATTAAATTGTAGATGATTACTGTAAGAGTGAAAGTACACCCT
>URDU01000032.1 GCA_900546625.1 uncultured Lachnobacterium sp.
AGGTATTTTTTTCGTCAATCCCTTGACCTATTTAAATTATACAGGAAGCTTTCTGTATATATAATCACTTTATTCAAATAACTCAAAACCTATAAAAATAACCTCACCAGACACCAATCCAGTGAGGTCATATAATCACGCTTTCTGTTTAGGTACAAACTCAATCTTAAGAGCCATTCCCATACCATCCGCTAATCTTTTAAGCAAATTAACAGAAGGGTTTCGTGTTCCATTCTCAAGCTTGCTGATGTCTGCCTGGTTAATACCAGTACGTTCTGCAAGCTCCTTCTGCGTCATATTCTGAGAAGTACGAGCATCCACGATAGCTCTTATGACATCCATCTCTGGCTGAATAGCTTCATATTCTTTTCTGAACTCATCATCTTTTAGCTGCTTAGAAAGCATATCATCAAATGTTCTCATCCTTCATCACCCTTTCTATGAAATCTTTTCTTCTATCCTTTGCAATCTTAATCTCCTCTTTAGGAGTTTTCTGTGTCTTTTTAACAAATCCGTTCGTCAGTATTATTTTTCCCTCATAATAGAAAAAATATAAAACTCTGGTAATATCACTTCCGAATTTACAACGCAATTCAAATATTCCATCATCCAGATGTTTACTGTAAGGTTCTCTAAGCATATTTCCCTTTTCTTGTAATATACCAAGCAATCCAAATATTTTAGCTCGCATCTTAGGATTAACAGAATCCAAAAATTCTTCTACTGGAACTTCGCCATTTTCTTTTTCATATGCTATCAGTTTAAATTCTGTCATGTAATCACCTTTGTAAATATTATATGGCATATATGCCATAATGTCAATTATCCATTTAAAGTAACCATACCGAGCTATTTCTCAAAAAACGTGTAGTAGAGCACTTTTCCAGCCAAGAAATGGCTTATTTACGAGCCTTGCAGGAGTATCTATTGATATTGCCGTGACACACCATCAATTTTGCTAAATCAATTTAAAATACCTCAACGCATCCTTAATATACTCCACCTTCTCCTGTGAACACTTCTTCACCTCTGGGTTCTCTTTCTTGGACTTATTATAATTCTCGCCCATGTCCAGACCACACATCCGCTTCACCTGTGCAATATAAGAAGTATGCACATTCACACCATACTTTTCCTTCACATATTCCTTAATCTTTGAATAAGTAGCCTTTTCTTGTGGTGTATAATTACTCTCTTCCTCAGGCTCCATTGTAACCTCAATCTTAGGTGTATCTTTTTTGAGGGATAATTTGACAACTGTCTCCACATGATACGTATTCGGAAACATATCCACGCAGCATATCTTCTCCACTCTATACCCTCTAGCCATAAATATCTGCAAATCCCTTGCCAGGCTTGTTGGTTTACATGAAATATAAACCATATTCTCAACACCATAATCTATGATTTTGCCGATAGCCTTCGGATGGATACCGTCTCGTGGTGGATCAAGAATTATATAATCCGGTTTTTCCTCTATATCGTCAAGCACCTTGAGCACGTCACCTGCGATAAATTTACAGTTATCAAGGCCATTAAGGGCGGCATTTTCCTTTGCAGCGCAAACTGCCTCCTCGACTATCTCGACACCTACTACCTCCTTACACACCGGTGCCATAAGCTGCGCGATGGTGCCGGTTCCGCTGTAGAGGTCGTAGACTGTTTTACCGTTTAGCGAATCCCTGTCATCTCCCAGGATAAACTCTCTCGCTGTCTCATAGAGCACTTCCGCTCCGAGCGAGTTGGTCTGGAAAAATGAGAATGGTGTGATCTTGAATTTCAGACCTAAAAGCTCCTCATAGAAATATGAATCTCCGTAGAGCACCTCTGTACCCTCGTTTTTGACTACATCTGCAACGCTGTCATTTTTGGTGTGTAAAACGCCCTTAAATCTGCCATCATAGTGCCTGGTCAAAAGCGCATATCGAAAGCCTGCGAGCAGCTCCTCCTCGTCGAAGCCCTCTGTCTGTGTGGTGGTGACGAGGTCGACTATTATTTCACCGGTTTTTGTTGCCTTTCTGACAAGCAGGTGACGCAGATAGCCCTTGTGTGATGCTCTGTGAAAATATGGAATATTGTTTTTGGAAAAATAATCAAGTGTTGCCTTTAAAATTGTCCTGAAATCCTCATCCACTATCTGACAGTCCGATACTGTCACAAGGTCATAAAAGCTTCCTCTTTTGTGCATGCCAAGCGCAAGAGGGCCATCCTTGTACTCATCGCCGAAGGAAAATTCCATCTTGTTTCTGTATTCACTCTTTTTCGGACTTCCATGTATACCTATAAACTCGTATCCTGCCTCTTTTTCAGTGCCGATGGCATCCGAGATTAGCTTTTTCACCTGGGTAAGCTTCATATCAAGCTGCTTTTCGTAAGGCACTGTCTGATATGTACAGCCCCCGCACATTCCAAAGTGAGGACATGGCTCTTCTGTCTCCAGTGGCGATTTCTCCATTACCTCCATCAGTCTGCCCTCTGCCCTTTGATGCTTTACTTTATTTACAACAAATTCCACCTTCTGTCCCGGAATTGTATTTTTCACAATTACTCTGTCGCCGTCATCTGTAACGGCTATTCCCTTGTTTGGGAAGTCTACTCTTTCTACGGTTCCTGTTCCTCTAAATCCTTTTTTCATGTAATTCTTATCTCTCTTTATACTTTATTATTTCTTTGTATGCCTGACTGCAAATGCCTTGCTTCACACATAAAGAAAAATGAGGACTACATATGTAGCCCCCATTATCTAAAAACGATTATTTCTCTTCTTTAGTCTTTGGTGCCTCTTTTTCCTCTTCAGCATCATCATCGTCTTCATCCTCGAAGAAATCATCATCGAATTCATCATCATACTCATCATCGAAATCATCTAAATAATCCGGTGTAAAGAATCTGTAGATACCATATGCAGCTGCTGCAACTGCAACTAACACACCAATGATGGCAAATATGATAACAGCCTTGGAAGGCTTCTTCTCTTCCTCTTCTTTTTTGAGAAGGTCATTAAGCTTTGCCATGCTGAGCTTCTCTGTAAGCTTGTTGTCCTTTAATAATTCTTCAACTCTACTCATAATTCAATCCGCTCCTTTTCCAAAAGTAATTGTCAAATGCTATTTGTTAAATCCATTATAGCATATTATATCCAATTTTCCTACAAAAATTACAATATTTTTAGTCAATTTTTTTCAATTTGGCGAATGAGGCAAACATCTTTTTGGTACCGGCCTTGTCAAAGTCCACAGTGACCTCATAATCCCTGCCGCCTTCTACAATTGCCATGACCTCTCCCGCGCCAAACTTGATGTGCGATACCCTGTCTCCTACCTTATATGAAAGACCTCCGGTGGT
The DNA here is from genome assembly GCA_900546625.1 of uncultured Lachnobacterium sp. GTDB lineage: Bacteria > Bacillota > Clostridia > Lachnospirales > Lachnospiraceae > Roseburia. The sequence continues at coordinate 3,346 of URDU01000032.1, forward strand.
ATTTGCACTAGCAAATGACTTCTGGTTGCTCACAGGAGTGTAGACAGGTGTCCTTGTGCGCTGTGTATTAAAGGTGGTCGCATACTCCGTGCCGTATGTAGGTGTCTTTTTGAAGGCCTCCTTAGCCTTTCTGTACGTGCTCTGTGAATTTCTTTCAATGTCATCGTCACGGCGCTTTGGCTCATAGACCTCGCCTGCCATAAGCTCACGCGGTATCTCCTTCACAAATCGTGATACCTTGTTGAACTGTGTCTCTCCTCGCACCATGCGCATACGCGCAGATGTGATGGTCAGATGCTCCTTGGCCCTCGTGATGCCAACATAAGCAAGGCGCCTTTCCTCCTCTATCTCGCTTGTCGCATCATCACTCGTGATTGACATATAGCTTGGGAAAAGTCCATCCTCCATGCCCGCCAGATACACATTCGGAAACTCAAGACCCTTAGCACTGTGCAGAGTCATAAGAACCACATAGTCGCTGTTTTCGTCAAGACCATCTATGTCGGCTACAAGCGCCACTTCCTCCAAAAAGCCACTGAGAGTAGGATTCTCCTCACCCTGCTCGTAATCAACAGACTTGTTTATAAGCTCATCAATATTCTCAATACGCTGCTCTGCTTCATCCGTGCCCTCGGCCTTCAGCTCATCGACATAGCCGGTCTCATCGATAATGGCCTGTATGAGCTGCGAAACCGAATCCATCTCAGCTCTCGCACGAAGCGACTGTATAAACATCACAAACGGCTTAATCTTGCCTGCTGACCTCGCCATGCCCGGCACCTCATCGACATAGCGCAGTGCCGTATAGAAATCTATCCCCTTCTCAAGGGCATAGTCCGTCACCTTATTGATGCTTGTGGCTCCGATGCCGCGCTTTGGCACATTTATGATTCGCTTTACCGCAAGGTCATCATGACCATTGTCAATAGTCTTTAAATATGCAAGTATATCCTTTATTTCTTTTCTGGCATAGAAATTCACGCCGCCGACAATCTTGTATGGGATGTTGGCTACAATAAATTTCTCCTCGAAAAGACGCGACTGCGCGTTGGTTCGGTAAAGCACAGCACAGTCCTTATAGCGCGCCTCACCCTTTCTCACGAGCCTAGCTATCGAGCGCGCCACATAATCTGCTTCCTCAAAGCCGCTCTCAAGCTGCTCAAATGTAATCCTGTCTCCGTCTCCGTTGTCGGTCCAAAGGCGCTTATCCTTTCTGCCCACATTGTTGGAAATGACGCTGTTTGCGGCATCGAGGATATTCTGGGTAGACCTGTAATTCTGCTCGAGCTTTATGACCTTTGCATCCTCAAAATGCTTCTCAAAGTTTAAGATATTGTAGATATTGGCTCCTCTGAACTTGTAAATGGACTGGTCATCATCACCGACCACACACAGATTCTTATACTTCATGGCAAGCAGCCTGATAAGCTCAAACTGCACGGTGTTGGTGTCCTGATACTCATCCACCATGATGTATCTGAAGCGCTCCTGATAGTAATCAAGCACCTCCTTATCCAGCTTAAAAAGCTCTACTGTCTTCACCAGCAGATCATCAAAATCGAGTGCGTTATTCTGCTTTAGAGCGTTCTGATACTCCTTGTATACAAGTGCCTGCTTACGCTTCACAAAGTCACCTGTGAAGCGGTTTTCAAACTCTATCGGATCAATCATCTCATCCTTTGCCGATGATATGACATTTAAAAACATCTTTTCCTTATACATCTTGGTATCTATCTCAAGACGCTTGCAGATGTCCTTCATCAGAGCCTTCTGGTCATCAGCATCATATATGGTAAAATTCGTATCATATCCCAGCCTGTCGATGTACCTGCGCAGTATACGCACACATGTTGAATGGAAGGTAGAAACCCATATGCTTTCCGAACCATAGCCCACCATGTCATCAATTCGCTCACGCATCTCTCCCGCAGCCTTGTTGGTGAAGGTAATTGCCATGATATTGTAAGGATTAACACCACACTCATCTATCAGGTAGGCTGTCCTGTATGTGAGGACCTTGGTCTTGCCACTGCCTGCACCCGCTAAAATAAGAAGCGGTCCCTCCGTGGTCAAAACGGCCTCTCTCTGCTGTTCATTCAACATATCTAAGTTCATCTGTTTTCCTCTCAATTCTCCAGTCTTTTACAGGCACACATACCATAAATACAAAAATAATTTAATTACAGCATACCACAAACATATGTTTTGCACAACCCAATATAAGAAAATTCAAAAAAAACTTGTCATATAGTTTTCAATACTATATAATAGAAGTCTGAGGTGATGATATGGAGAATGACGTTAAAGAATTTTTATCAGAATTATTAAAACAGCTTAAATCAATAGATTACATAAAGCCGGAGGACATACCAAACATTGATCTGTACATGGATCAGGTCACAACCTTCATGGACGAGCAGCTCGCTGCATCAAAGCGCTATGAAAGCGACAAAATCCTTACAAAGACAATGATAAACAACTATGCCAAAAACAATCTGCTCCCTTCTCCGGACAAGAAAAAGTACTCTAAGGAGCACGTGCTCACACTGCTTTTTATATATTATTTCAAAAATATACTTAGCATAAACGATATCCGCTCGATTCTTAATCCTCTTACCGAGAAGTATTTCGGCAACGACGACGGATTTACGATGCAGGATGTCTATACGGAGGTTTTCAGCTTAGAGGCTGGAGAGTCGCAGAAGCTCCTAAAGGATCTCGGCAAGAAATACAAGATTGCCGGCGAGACATTTGAGGATTTTCCTGATGAGGATCAGAAATTCCTCCACACATTCAGCTTTATCTGCATGCTGAGCTTTGATGTCTACATCAAGAAAATGCTGATTGAGCGAATGATTGACAATCTTAATGAAGAAAAAGAGGATTCTTCCCATAAAAAAACAGGCTCAAATTAACGAGCCTGTTTTTCTTTCCCCCTATGATAAACTAATCCTCTTTATCAGAGCTATCCTCCATGCGTGAAAAAACCATATCGTATCCATCGTTGCCGTAGTTTAATGATCTGTTCACACGGCTGATTGTGGCTGTGGAAGCCCCGGTCTTTTCTGCTATATCAAGATATGTCTTCTGCTCTCTAAGCATCTTTGCCACTTCAAATCTCTGTGATAGAGAAAAAAGCTCATTTACAGTACAAACATCCTCAAAAAATGTATAACACTCTGCTCTATCCTTGAGACACAAAATAGCATCAAACAAATGGTCTACTGCTTCTGTTTTAAGATTCTTGCTCATCGTGTTCTCCTTTTTCATGCGATTTATTTACTTTCAATTTTAACATATTAAAGTTTTAAAGTAAACAGCTTTCTTGCAATTAAATTCCGATATGTTATACTAATGTTACTATCGCCTAATAAATCAGAATGGAGTAAATTGAAAATGAAAAAAACAGGATATTTCTTTTACACATTTGTCCCACTGCTTGCAGTTGAGGCAATTCAGACTATCGCCTTATTCTTTATGATGGGTATGGGAGTGTTTGGACAGGGGCTTGTCGGAAAGCTTGCTTTTGCTTCTGCAAACGTATCTGACCGCATTGAAAAGACATTTACATCTGTGAATTTTAACATGATGATCATGGTCATATATGCACTCATTACCATAGCAATTTTTGGCATGTGGTACTATGCCAGATACGATGGTGATTTTCTTCCATCTGCTAAGAAAACCTTCAATCCCATGATGCTTGCGGCAATCGTCGTACTCGTGCCGGGTACACAGTTTGCTGCCAATTTCATTGCAAGCTTAACCGGCTATATCCGTCCCGACTGGCTTCAGCAGTACAATAAGCTTTTTGAGACATCCGGCATCACAGATACCACCTTTGTGACCGTTCTTTATTCTGTCATACTGGCGCCAATCTGTGAGGAGCTTATCTTCCGCGGTGTGACCATGCGCTGCGCCAGAAAGGCTTTGCCGTTTGCTCTTGCCAATCTGATGCAGGCTGCACTTTTCGGACTGTTCCATCTCAACTGGATTCAGGGCATATATGCCTTTGCACTTGGCATCGTGCTCGGATATGTCTGCGAACGCGGTGGCTCGATATACTACTCTATAGGGCTTCATCTGCTTTTCAACCTTTGGGGCACACTTTCAGGATTTTTCCCTGAGCCAGACAATAGCGTAGTAGCCTTTGTGATTGTGATTGCTGTTACAATTGTTTCACTGGCAGCCGGATTTGTACTGTTTAACAAAGGACGAAGAAAGCTCCCCATAAATTCTACAGGAATATAGACACACCCGCCAGACTTACTATCATCATAATCATACCGGCGAGCAGTACTCCAAGCATGACAGCGGCAACTGTTGACTTGAAATCCATATCAAGGATACTTGCAGCAAGTGTTCCTGTCCATGCACCTGTTCCCGGAAGCGGGATACCTACGAAAAGTAAAAGTGCAACAAACAGACCTCTTCCGGCCTTTGCCTGAAGCTTCTTACCGCCCTTCTCTCCTTTTTCAAGGCAGAAGCTGAAGAACCTTCCAATGATTGGTTTGTCTGCTCCCCATATGAGCACCTTTCTCGCAAAAAGATAAATAATTGGTACCGGAAGCATATTTGCAATGATACAAACGATAAATGACGGCACTATCGGCAGGCCCATCACCTGCGAAACCGGAACTGCTCCTCGAAGCTCAATAAGTGGTACCATTGAAATTAAAAAGATGTAAATATATTTTTTTAACATGAATAATTCTCCAAAAATTTGATTAGTGTATGCATCTGCTCATCGGTTCCTATAGATATGCGCAGATAGTCGTTGATCCGCTCAGGTGAGCTGAAATGTCTGACAAATATATTGTCTGCCTTAAGGTCCTCGAAGAGCTTTGTTGCAGAAACATTTGCAGGCTTTGCAAATATAAAGTTGCTCTTTGAGTCACAGAATGTAAAGCCAAGCCTCTTAAGCTCTGTCTTTGTCCACTCACGTGTCTTTATGACCTTTGCTGTGGTCTCTTCAAAGTATGCTCTGTCTTTTATCGCTGCTGTAGCTGTTTCAATTGTGATTCTGTCCATGGTATATGAATTGAACGAATATTTCACATCATTCAGATACTTGATGAGCACCGGGCTTGCCATGGCAAAACCAACTCTTGAGCCTGCCAGAGAGCGTGATTTTGAGAATGTCTGTACCACAATGACATTATCATATTTGTCAATGAGCGGCAGCGCACTCTCACCGCCAAAATCCACATATGCCTCATCTACCACTACAATTACATCCTGATTATGCTTTATTATATCCTCTATCTCATCAAGAGGCATGAGCTTTCCTGTCGGAGCATTAGGGTTTGGAAATACTACTCCGCCGTTTTCCTTATAATAATCTGACGGCACTATTGAAAAATCATCAGACAGTGGAAGCTGCTCATAAGGGATTCGAAGCATATCTGCCCAGACATCATAAAATGAATACGTAATATCAGGAAACAGTATCGGCTTTTTTGAATTGAAAAAAGTCATGAAAATCATGGCAAGTACATCATCAGAGCCAACTCCGACAAACACCTTCGAGCTGTCGAGCTTATAAAAATCCGCGATTGCATTTACCAGCTTATCAACCCTTGGGTCAGGATACAGTCTTAAATCATCTGTATTGAAATTACTTAAAACCTCCTTCACTCCCGGCGCTGGCGGATATGGATTCTCATTTGTATTTAACTTAATAACACAGGTATTCTTTGGCTGTTCTCCCGGTGTATAAGGCACAACCCTTCGAATGTTGTTTTCCCAGTCTCTCATTCTTTTCCTCCAAATTTAATTATATGTCAGCCAATACATATTTATTGATTATTCAAATTTCTTCTTAAAAAACAAGATATCAAACATAAAATCAGCGTTTTTATTCTCTTTAAAATATGTACCCAAAAAAATGCCAACAAATTAACTTTACCTCATTTACTTATGTTTGTAAAGGTTGTATATTACACTTAATTACTATTTTTATATATGTTTTTATCTATTTTTAATCAAGGGGGATTATAAATAATGTCTAAAAATAATTCAAAGGATCTCACTGTAGGTTCTCCTACCGGGCTCATTCTGGGCTTTTCTCTTCCGTTGCTTCTCGGAATGCTTTTTCAGCAGGTTTACAGCCTTATGGATACTATAATCGTTGGCCGTTTTCTAAGTGTTTCGGCCTTAGCCGCAGTCGGCTCTACCGGAAGCATCTGCTTTCTCATCATCGGCTTCTGTCAGGGTGTGTGTGCCGGCTTTTCGCTTCCAATAGCACAGCGCTTTGGTGCCAAGGATGAAAAAGGACTTAAAAAATATGTTGGAAATGCAGGTGTTGTCTCTGTAATCATCGCGATAATCATGACGGCACTCACTGTGCTTCTCTGCGGTCACATTCTGACCTGGATGAATACGCCAAGCGACATTTACGATCTTGCCTACCAGTATCTGATTGTCATATTTGCAGGCATTCCTGCCACAATACTGTACAATCTGCTGTCAGGATATCTGAGGTCTCTCGGCAACTCGGTCATACCTGTTATTTTCCTTATAATCGCGGCTGTTCTAAATATCGGTCTTGATTTACTTTTCATTCTGGTATTTAATATGGGAGTGTTTGGAGCAGCATTTGCAACCGTACTGTCACAGGGTATATCAGGAGTGCTGTGCATCATCTACATAGCAAAAAAGGTGCCTCTGTTACATGTAAGCAGAGATGATTTGGAGCTTGACTCTTCATATGTCAGAAATCTGATGGTCATGGGACTTCCTATGGGCTTTCAGTATTCGATAACCGCTATAGGCAGCGTCATACTGCAGACTGCCGTAAATGGCTTAGGCTCCATCGCAGTTGCCTCAATGACCGCTGCAAGCCGTCTGTCAATGTTTATGATGTGTCCATTTGACGCACTCGGCTCCACAATGGCCACCTACAGTGGACAAAATGTCGGCGCAGCCAAATTCGAACGTGTAAAGAAAGGGCTTATTTCAGCCTCAGTTATAGGATCTATCTATTCGGTTTTGATTTTTGTGGCACTGCTATTTATAGCCAACTATCTGATTTACCTGTTTGTATCGCCAAGCGAAACAGAGGTCGTATTGCAGGCTCATCAGTTTCTGCTGACAAATGCATTTTTCTACATCCCGCTCGTTCTGGTAAACACAGTACGTTTCACCATACAGGGCATGGGCTTTTCCGGCTTTGCGATGTTTGCAGGAGTAGCAGAAATGATTGCGCGTTCACTCATCGGACTTGTATTTGTACCGATATTCGGCTTTTCTGCCGCCTGCTTTGCAAGCCCACTCGCATGGATATTCGCAGATGCCTTCCTCGTACCTGCATTCATCCACTGCCTGCACAAATTGCAGAAAACTAAGTCCAATCAAGTTACAAATCTTTAGTAAAAAAGTCATTAACAATAAATCAATTTCACAGCCTAAGGAAAGCACCGGCGAACCATACTATATATTGAACTTTACGAAGCAGCTTAGAAGCAGTTAGAATTATGTCAACATACAACAATGCCCCAGCATGGACGCTGGGGCAAGGCGTTATGTGCCATGGACGGCACATAAAAGCCGGTTGTGTCATGGTCTAAACACCCTAAATCATAATTCTTACTGCTTCTTAGTTGCGTAGTACTTGCGAAATATATAGTATGGTTCGCCGGTGCTTTCCGTGATATAAAAAATATATTATAAGTTTACTGCATCTATAAATCTTTGGAACGCTGCACGTCCCTCATCAGTGCACTTGTACACTCCTGCACACTCAAGCACTTCTTTAAATACAAGTCCAATCTCCTCATTGATAATACCATCAATATTAGACTCATCAATCTTGTCATACTTAGACATAAACTTAAGAGCCCAGTCAGCATGTGATGCAAGAGTCTCAGTCGAATGCAGATCCTTTCCTGTAAGGATTGCCTCCTTAAGCTCTACCATCTCACCCTTTAATCTGGCCGGGAGCACTGCAAGTCCCATTACCTCTATAAGTCCGATATTTTCCTTCTTGATGTGATGAAGGTGGGCATGCGGATGATACACACCAAGCGGATGCTCCTCTGTGGTGATATTGTTTCTGAGCACAAGATCAAGCTCATAGTCTCCGTCACGACGTCTTGCTATAGGTGTGATAGTATTGTGTGGCTCTCCGTCTGTCTCTGCAAAAATAAATGCTTCCTCGTCTGTGTAGCCTCTCCATGCAAGAAGAATTTTGTCTGCAAGGTCAATAAGCTTATCCTTGTCTGCTGACTTGATTCTGATAACAGACATAGGCCATTTTACGATACCTGCCTCTACATCCTCGTAGCCCTTGAATGTGATTTTTTTCTCAATCGGAGCTTTTGCCATAGCGAAGGTATAGTGTCCACCCTGGAAATGGTCATGACTAAGGATAGAGCCTCCAACGATTGGCAGGTCAGCATTTGAGCCTACAAAATAATGTGGAAACTGTGTCACAAAATCAAGCAGCTTTCCAAATGTGGCACGCTCGATTTTCATCGGTGTATGCTTTGAATTGAACACGATACAGTGCTCATTGTAGTATACATATGGTGAGTACTGGAAAAACCACTTGCTGTTATTTATTGTAACAGGAATGATTCTGTGGTTTTCTCTTGCAGGATGGTTTACACGGCCTGCATAGCCCTCATTTTCCTTACAGAGCTGGCACTTTGGATATGCGCTCTGCTTTGCATTTTTAGCGGCAGCAATTGCCTTTGGATCCTTCTCAGGCTTTGAGAGATTGATTGTCACATCAAGTGTGCCATACTCTGTGTCTGTGGTCCATTTCATATCCTTTTTGATACGCTGTCTTCTGATATAATTGCTGTCACAGCTTAGTTTGTAAAAATAATCTGTTGCCGCAAGTGAAGACTCATTGTCGTATAAATCCTTAAAGCGGGCTCTGATCACGCTTGGTGCATTTACAAGGCAGCCCATCAGCTTTGTATCAAAAAGATCCTTGTATACAATGCTGTTTTCCTTCATGATGCCATTGTCGTATGCGTATGTCATCATATCCTCGAGTATACCCTCAAGCTTCTCCTCTGCCTCTTCCTGTGTCCATGCAGGCTGTGCCGCTGCCTTCTCAAAGGTCTCATCCTCGATATCGTCCACTCCGAGTACCTCGAGAAGTCTGTTTACTGTATATACCTCATCAGCAGGGTCAACAAGTCCTGTTGTAAGACCATATTTTACTAATTCTAATATTCTCTCCTGAATCATGTCGTGCTCCTTAATCATTGTCTGTAAAAACCTATTTATCCGTTACTGTTATTTTTTATTGCAAATTTTATGCCAGACGGCTAGGTCCGTCTCCGATTGAAACAACATAAAACTCAGGTGTCTTTCCAACCTTCTCTTCATAGGCCTTTGTCAGGTTTGCCTTAAACTCATCAACAGCCTCGTCCTTTACTATGCTGACAGTACAGCCGCCAAAGCCGCCGCCTGTGATTCGTGAGCCGATAACACCCGGAATCTTCCATGCCTCATCAACAAGTACGTCAACCTCAGGGCAGGATGTCTCATAATCATCACGAAGTGATACATGTGAGGCGTTCATAAGCTTTCCAAAGGTCTCAATATCATTTTCCTTCAGTGCCTTAACAGCCTTGATGGTACGCTGGTTCTCGTAAACCGCATGCTTGCCTCTCTTGCGTGCAACCTCATCCTTAATCGCATCCTTATGAGCCTCAAACTCCTCATCTGTCAGGTCTCCGAGAGTCTTGATGTCACATACTGTCTGTAAATCCTTAAGTGCCTGTGCACTCTCATTTCTTCTGTCATTGTAAGCACTTGTTACAAGGCTGTGCTTAACCATGCTGTTTGTAACCACGATCTTTGCACCGTCTAAAACGATTGGCGCATACTCGAAATCAAGAGTATTGCAGTCAAGGAAAATTGCATTATCCTTTTTGCCCATTGCAGATGCAAACTGATCCATGATACCACAGTTACAGCCATTGTAGTTGTTCTCTGAATACTGACCGATAAGTGCCAGATCCTGATTTGTTACGTCAAAGCCGTAAATATCCTTTAACATGTATCCTGTAACTACCTCAAGAGATGCTGATGATGAAAGTCCTGAGCCGTTTGGAATATTTCCGAACAAAACAATATCAAGACCGCTTTCAAGCTTCATTCCGCGTCCCTCAAAGGCCCACATAACACCCATCGGATAGTTTGTCCAAAGTCCGTTTGGATCAGGTGTAAACTCATCAAGTGATGACTCAACTACACCCAGATTGTCAAAATTCATAGAGTAGAAGCGAAGCTTCCTGTCGTTGCGCTTTCTCGCTGCCATATATGTACCGATAGTCAGTGCACATGGGAACACATGTCCTCCATTGTAGTCAGTGTGCTCACCGATCAGATTTACACGTCCCGGAGCAAAATATACTCTGATATCCCCATCTGCTCCAAAAAGCTCCTTGAATTTGTCTAATACGTTCTGCTGTATCATTTTTTCTTCTCCTTTGCTGATTGTATTTGCGTTAAATTGATAGTTAAAATAATTCGTTTTTTCTTTATAACTCTATTATAACTGCACATTTTTACATTGCAATACATCCGACTGAAAATGCAACATAACAAATCAAATCATGCAACAAAATTACATATGTTATTATTTTTTAAAGCTCTTAATAACATCAAGTGCCGGCAGCACATTTCCATCATAGTCAAAGAGTGCCTGGTTTGCCCACTCATTGCCGCATGGTCCCGGATCGTTCATATACTTTAGCGAAGCAGGTGTTGCCCAGCCTGAGCCCGGTACAGGAATCCACGCAGGCTCCCACCAGAAAAATCCTTTTCCGTGGTCATCCACCACATTTGCCACTCTGTTTAAGAAATCCTTTGTAAAGTCAGCCTGTCCCTCAATAGTCATAGGATAATCTATCTTCTCAACAAGCTCCGGTTTTGTCGCATAACCCTTACGCTCAGAATCAGCAAGCTTCTCGTACTCCTGATAGCTGTCCATTGTAAAGCCCATGGATACCTCAGCGATGATAAGGTCCTTATTGAAACGCTTTGCAATATCGTTCATATTGAACTCAAGCTGATCGAGAGAGCCGTGCCAGAAAGGATAGTATGACAATCCGATATACTCAAACTCCTCTCCTCTTTCGATGAAGTTTGTAAACCATCTGACATAAAGCTCATTATTTCCACCATTATCAAGGTGAATCATAATCGGAATATCAGCATTTACCTTGCGGCAGGCACGTATTCCGGCATTCACAAATTTAGCTATATTATCGTAGTTTGGCACCTTTCCCTCAGGCCATAAAAGTCCGTTTGAGAGTTCATTGCCTACCTGAATCATTGTAACATTTACACCTGCCTCAATAATCTTTGTCAGATTTTCAAGTGTAAAATCATATACAGCCTGCTCCAGCTCGTCCACACCAAAATCCTTCCAGGCCTTTGGCTTAATCTGCTTTCCTGGATCTGCCCAGAAATCACTGTAATGGAAATTCAAAAGCACTCCAAAGCCTGCATCTGTAACCTTTTTTCCGATAGCGATAGTCTCAGCCATGTCATTGTTACCCGCACCGTAAGGCTCACCATCCTCTGATTTTGGGTCATTCCACAGACGAATGCGGATTGTATCGACATCATGCTCCTTCATGATGTCAAGAATGTCCTTCTCTTTTCCATCCTCGTAGTATTTTGCTCCGCAGCGTTCCAGCTCGAGCAAGGTCGATAAATCCATACCCTTAATAAATTTTGACATTTTAATCCTCCTTAATTCTTATATCATTTATTCTTATATCATTTATTAACACCATGAGAGCAGTTCCATTAGTAGTCTCTGCTCTCAAAATGCGTAATAATATTCCTTACAACCTTAAAATTCTAGATTCCTCTGAAGCAGAATGTGAATTCCATTTTTTCTGAGGCATCAAGCAGGTACTCCGGATGAGTATGTGAGCCCCAGCTGTCGTCTCCGCCTACACCCATCTGCTTCTTTGCCACACGTACAACAGTATAGTGTACAGGTGGAAGCTCAAAGTGATGCGCAGCATTTTCCAGCTCATGCGGTGTATATGGCAGTGCTGAGAACGAGAGCTCATCACCAAAGAACAGCATGCCTCTGCCCTTCTTGTCCATCACTCTTGCATATCTTACCCTGCACTTGTTGCCGCTCTCCTGCGGAACGAGGTACTCTGCAATATTGTCTGCCACTTTATTCTCGTATACACCATACTTCCCGCCGTGCAGTCTGTCCTCGTATGTCTCCTGTGGTCCGAGTCCGTACCATTTCACTGTATCATAGTCGGCATCCAGCTTGAACATCATGCCAAACTCAGGCATATCGCCAAGCTCCTTAACCGGATCATATGACAGCGTTGTCTCGATGGTTCCATCTCCAAACACTCTGTATGTCACCTCGCATGAGCTCTGCGGTGTGGTAGGCATAAAATAAGTGTATGTGATGGCAATATTGTTGTCATTTTTTTCAACTCTCGGTGAGGTATCTGCAAAACGCTGGTTTTCTCTGGTGGTCACATACATGCTGGCAATCTTCCACTGTGCATAGCGCTGTGGCATCATATTGCCGGAATCATTGTTGGTAGGTGTTCTCCAGAAATTCGGCAGTGGGATAGTATTTGGAAGCATCTCGACGCCACCGTATACATATGAAACCATTCCCAGATTCATTCTTGAGAAAAGTGCCTTGAAGTTCTCACCTCTTACAAGGATATTTCCGTTTCCAACAACAAGCTCAACTGACTTGTCGCATGAATACTCACTTACAGGCTTCTTTATCATATGCTGTCCGAATGCAATCTCATATCCGGCCTTTTCCCAGATGGTGTTTTCCTTCAATACAAATGATACCACAATACAGTACTCTTTTTCCACATCTATCATGGAATTTTTAAGAGTCACCGGCACCTCATAGCTTGCCCTCTCCATCGGTGGAACAGATACCTGAAGCTTTGTCCTGTATACCTCCTCACCGTCTGCAAGAAGAATGGCAAAAGCATCAAAAACCGATGTATTTACAAAGAGATTTTTGTTCGTAACCGTAAAGATGTAGTCGCTGTCAAAATCAACCGAGATATTCTGATAATTGAACTTCACCTCCTGCATCTTTGGAGAAGCCTCTCTCTCTCCACCGTAGCAGATGCCGTTTCCGCTGAAATCTCCATCAGTAGGCCTGTCACCGAAATCTCCACCATATGTGAGGAACCACTTGCCGTATCTGTCCTTTTTGTAGATTGACTGGTCGATATAATCCCAGATAAATCCCCCCTGATATCTAGGCTCGCGGTCTGAAAGCTCTGTGTATTTGTGCATAGCACCGCAGGAATTTCCCATGGCATGTGTATACTCGCAGCATATAAACGGCTTCTCAGGATGCTCTTCCAGGAATTTTTCAATGCCTGCGACCGGAGTATACATCTGGCTTTCCATGTCGCTTGTGTCATTATAGCTTCTATCGTTAAATACTCCCTCATAATGCACCAGACGATGCTTATCAAGCTGTCTGAAAAGCTGTGACATCTCATATATTGTCTTGCCGCCAAACGACTCATTGCCGCACGACCAGATAAGGATTGCCGGATGATTTTTATCTCTCTGATAGCATGAGTTGGCACGGTCGAGCATCATTTCTCTCCACTGTGGCTTGTCCTTTGGCACAACAAAATCAAGGTCCACATAGCCCTTATTGTATGCCTCCCATGTGCCGTGACTCTCAAGATTGTTCTCAGCAATCATATAAATTCCATAAATATCGCAAAGCTCATAGAGCATGGAATCATCAGGATAGTGGCTTGTTCTTATCGCATTGATATTGTTCTTTTTCATTGTGACAATATCCTTTATCACCTCATCACGGTTTGGCACACGGCCTGTGACTGAGCTGAACTCATGGCGGTTGACACCCTTAAATACTATACGCTTACCGTTTAGCTTCATGAGCCCGTCAACCATCTCAAAGCGTCTGAAGCCTGCCAGCTGGCTGATAAACTCGGTCTCATTTCCATGTGAGTCCTTAACTATAATTTTAACCTCATACAGATTTGGCTTTTCAGCGCTCCATAACAGAGGATTTTTCACATTACATGAGCCCTCACAAAGCTCCTTGTCCCTAAGCTCTATATCAAACTCTTCCAGTAAAAGCTTTGCCCTGTCATATTTTTCCACAGACAAATCGCCCAGCTCGTACAGCTTTACACTTGCAATGCCAGCGCCGTCTGCCTTTATTGACACGCTAAGTGCACCCTCGTCAAAGATATCATTAAGTGTAGGAACAACTGACAGATCCTCCACATGTGCACAAGGAACAGCATACAAAAATACATCTCTGAAAATGCCTGAAAATCTGTAAAAATCCTGATCCTCACACCAGCTGCTGGATGTCCATTTCCATACTCTTACCGCAAGCTTGTTCTCACCCTCAACAATATAATCCGTCAGTTCGAAATCAGATGGGTCAAAGGTATCCTCACTGTAGCCCACATAGTGTCCATTCAGCCAGAGTGCAAAGCCGCTCTCAACTCCCTGGAAGGAAATGCATACTCTCTTGTTCTTCATATTATCAGGAATTGTGAAATACTTCACATAGCTTGCAACCGGATTAAAAATCTCAGGTACCTCACCCGGCTTTATAGACTCATCAGCCTCCCACGGATATGTGGTATTCGTATAGATTGGCACATCATAGCCTTCCATCTGGATATGTGCAGGAACCCTGATCTCATCCCAGCTTTTGCAGTCATAATCAGCTGCCTCAAAGCCACAAGGAGCAAGCGACTGGTTCTTTGCATATGCAAACTTCCATAAGCCGTTCATATCATATCTCAGGCTTGATTTTCCTTTAATCTTCTCCAGTTCGTTTTTATAGCACACATGATCCGAATGAGCCGCAAGTCTGTTCTGCTCAAATATTTCCGGATTTTTAATGATATTTGAATCAAAATTACTCATATTTTTACACTCCTATCTACTGTATTTATTATTTGATACATGTCTGTTTTAAACACAAAGCCCTCTTATAAGACGAAGGCAAATAATAAACATTATTTGCCTTCTTGATTTTTAACAATATTATTTTACTTTTATTTAACAGATCCTGTAATTCCCTCTGCAAACTGCTTCTGAAGTACAAAGAATACGATCATTGTAGGGATGGAGCAGAAAAGAACGCCCATCATCAGTACACCGTAATCTACTGTATATCCTGCTGCGAGGTTTGCAATAAGCATTGGCATTGTGATAGCATCAGGCTTATTGAGGATTACCTTTGGCCACAGGTATGAGTTCCATGCATTCATGAATGTGATAACTGCAGCTGCTGCATATGTTGATTTCTGTACAGGCATATACATCTTGAAGAAAATACCAATCTCACTGAGTCCGTCAATTCGTGCCGCCTCCATTATATCGACTGGGAAGTTTCTCGAATTCTGTCTGAACATCATGATAAGGAACGGCGTTGAAATAGCCGGGAGCATGAAGCCCCATACCGTATTTATAAAACCGAGCTTTGACATCATCTTGAACAGAGGAATAAGTGTAGCTACCTGCGGAATCATCATGGCAAGAAGTAAAACTGAGAACAGCTTATCCTTTGCCTTGTCATGATAGAGCTCAAAGCCGTAACCGGCAAGTGAGCAGACAAGCAGTGCTATAATTGTCTGAACTGTTGCATTGATAAGTGAGTTTTTCATTCCAAGTGCAACGTTCTGTGATGCAAACAGTTTCTTTAAGTTCTCAAGGGCATAGCCACCAAATGCAATTCTACCTCTTGCAACGTCAATAGACTTGTTGGTCGCTGCCGATATCATCCAGAAAAACGGAAATACTGAGATGAACGAAACTATTACAAGAAAAATGTATGAAGGTATAAGCCTTTTTTGTATTGATGATCCATGTTTTTTCTTAGTCACGCTTGTCACCTACTTTCAGATTGATAAATGCCAGTACAGCAACCATGATGAATACGATAACAGACATTGCTGATGCATATCCAAAGTTTGCAACACCTTCACCAAACGAGCCGTTATAGATATAATGTGACATGGTGATTGTCGCATTTGCAGGTCCACCCTTTGTCAGGTTTACAGACTCATCGAAGAGCTGTAATGTACCGTTTATTGACATGATGGTTGTCATAACAATTGTAGGTCTAAGAAGAGGAACCGTGATAGACCAGAAGGTCCTCCAGCCGCTCGCTCCATCTATCTTTGCCGCCTCGTAAACAGAATACTCGATATTCTGCAGACCAGCTAAAAAGAACACCATATTATATCCTGTCCATCTCCAGATAAGAGCTACTATGATAATAATCTTAGCGCTCCAGCCTGTACCGAGGAAGTTAAAGTTGCTCTCTAATATTCCAAGTTTAACAAGGATTGTATTGATAAGTCCCTGTGTTGCAAAAAGCGATTTAAAAATCAATGCATATGATACGAGTGATGTTGCACATGGTAAAAATACACATGTACGGAAAAGTCCTTTAAATTTAAGATGCTTGTTGTTAAGTAACTGTGCCAGTAAAATTGCCAGTACAAGCATGATTGGAACTTCGATAATTAAATATAGGAATGTGTTTCCGATAGATCTCTTGAAAACCGCATCCTGAAACATTCTTGTGTAATTGTAGGCAAATGGATTAGCCCACTGCATATTCGCACTTGAACCGGTTTTAAATGATGTAATAACAGCCTGGATAATAGGCCAGAAGCTCATTATGAAAATGAGTATTGTAGCCGGAGCCAGATAAATCCAGCCGGCAGCCCTTTGTTTACCTGTTATGCTCATTCCTTTTTTCTTATTCTTCACTATAAAGGCCTCCTAACTATAAGTCTTTGAGAAAAAACAGGGAGCCATTTAATGGCTCCCTGTACATTTGCCATCAAGCTAACAGATTAAAGTCCCATTGTGAATTTAAGGTCATCCTCTGCTGTCTTTATCTCTGAATCGATATCTGCACCGTTCTGAGTAATATTGATAAGTGCTGTAGCAAGCTTCTTACGTGCATCGTAATGGAAATCGCTCTGCTCGATTGTCTTAACATTTGCACCCATCTCAACGATCTTAGCGTAAATTGGCTGGTTGTTGAAGTACTCAACGCCCTCGTTGTAAACATCAGACTCGCCTGCTGGTGTGTATGTAGTGATAACACCACCATTCTTAAGAGCATTGTCATATGTATCAGATACACCCTTGTCTGTATAAGATCCGCCACCGAATGTGTAAGCTAAGAATTTCTTAGCAAGGTCTGTCTGCTTGCAGTTGCTTGTGATGTAAAGTGAAGCACCACCATTTGATGCATAGCCTTCGCCACCCTCAAGTGTTGGAAGAGATGTAATCTCCCACTTTCCACTGTTGTCTGTAACCTTCTCGATTGTAGGAATGATCCAGTTTCCGTTCATAACGCCTGCAACCATGTCTCCCTGAATAGCCTGATCTGTGTAATCTGACCAGTTATTTGCAAGGTAAAGAACATTGTTGTCGATCATATCCTTAAGTACCTGCATGATTTCTTTTAATTTAGCATTGTCTACAAAGTTTGGCTTGCCATCCTTAAACTGTGACTCACCCTCTGCCTGAAGCATCATGTAGAATAAATCGTTTCCGTCTCCATCCATGCAAAGTAAGTATTTTCCTGTCTTCTCGTATACTTTCTTACCTACCTCGATGAAATCCTTCCAAGAGATGCCTGTCATATCATCGATTGTGTATCCTGCCTGCTCAAGAAGATCTGTTCTGTAAGCAAAGATTACTGTTCCGTTATCAACAGGGAATCCAAAGTGCTCTCCGTCGATTGTAGAGAATGATAACTTCTCCTGACTGAAATCATCCCACTTAACATCTGCATCATTTGCTGATACCCATGCATCAGGATAATTTGTATTGTACTGTCGGAAGTAGTGATCCTGGAATAATACGATGTCAGGAAGTGTACTGTAATCTCCTGCTGAACCTGCTGTTGTAATTGCTGTCTCAATATCAGATGACTGTGACTGCTCCTCAATATTGAGTACAAAATCAGGATCTACATTTTTCTTGTAATCCTCTGCTGCTGCTTTGAGTGCCGGGATATTGAAGTTTGCATCCCAAGCCCATGCTGTAAGTGTATGACCGTCATCTACGGTCTCTACCTTCTTGCCTGTCTTTTCTGTGCCATCTCCTGATGAAGATGAATCTCCACATCCGGCTGCAAGTGAGGCAACCATTGTTGTTACGAGTAATAATGAAACTACTTTCTTTTTCATTTTTCTTCCTCCCTAATAAAAATGATGTTTTTGCAATACTCCGTTTACAATTCATTCATAACCATATTATTTTAATTGGGCATTTTGACTATGAATTTTTGTCCGTTTCTTGATTACATAGTCATTATAACCATACGTGGTACTTTTGTGTTAACATATTCCACACAATTATGTGCATATTCAATCATAAATGTACAAAATTATGCGAAAATACATGTTTTCTACCATCCCTTTAGTGCAGATATCCTAAAATTGAGTAGTTTATGCTCATAATTTTCAGGATTTATCTTCCACTGATATGGCGAAGTGTTCAAAAATTTGCGGAAATTCCGGTTAAAAGTTGACTGAGTTGTGAATCCACACTTTTGTGCAATAAGCTCCATTGGCTCATTTGTCTTTTTCATAAGCTCGCACGCCTTCTGCACTCTTATCAGATTCAGATACTCCATAGGCGGCATATTGATATATGATTCAAACAGCCTCCTGAAATGAGTCTCACTCATATTGCACAGTGACGAAAGCTCTCCTGCCTTTATTGTTTCGCTATAATGCTTATTCATATAGTCAAGTGCTGTGGCTATCTGTGACATATTGGTGCCCTTTACAACATCGTTATCTTCCTCCGGCAGCTCATCATACTTGCGCAGCAATTCAATTACAATTCCCTGTACAAGAAGCTTTATTGTTCTCTGGGCATATTCCTTGTGCTCATTAGTTTCCCTAATGATGGAATTTATATATCCGGCCACAACCGGGCTTTGGTATACATTGGTCATAAATGCTTTTTTTGAGATGGTCGAAACTGCATCGTTTTGGAATGCCACATTGTTTGGAAACATCTCTTCTATCACAGCGCGCAGGTCAATAAAAATGTACTCCCAGAAGTTTACCACATCACCATAGCTGACTGTAACATGAGGAAAATTCTCAGGGATAAATGTAATATCGCCGTCATGATACTGGTAAATATCCTCATCCAGATACATATTTCCATCGCCCTCCCGGCATATGCCGATTTCCAGCAGATTATGGAAATGCAGGTGAAATTCCTCATGACCATACACTCTCTTCCAGGATTCTCCGCACAGCACAAGTGCAGACTCTCCCTGCGGCAGCTCATAGAATCTGAATTCCATCGTGTCTTTTTTTCTCTTTGCCATATATACTCTCCTTTGTAGCAAAATGCAAAATACGCTGCTGCTATTATAGCAGCAGCGTACCATTCACTACTTTAATCAAAATCGAACTTGTCGAATCTCTTGTACATAGCCTTGTACTTCTTGCGGACATCCTCGTTGCCCTGAAGCACCTCTTCCTCTGTACCTCTGAACTGACAGCGGATGCAGCTATAAATACCTGTTTCTTTATTATAGAACATATCAATATCGAGATCCCTCATAAAACATAAAGGACATCTGTAGTTTAATTTGCCTTTTCCAAGTTGAGCCATGTTGCAAATACCTCCTTGTCTTTAATCTGTTTCTTGTAACCAAGCTTGAACATTGGAGAGAATGCATATCCTTCCTCAATGTATCCCTCTGCCTTTGCAGATGGTGTGAGTGAAACCTTTGTCTGGATTGCAGGAATTACTGCGCTTACTGCAGTTGCTCCGTCAACCTTTGCATCACGACACTTGTACTCATAATTGATGCTCTGTGGGTTCTCTCCCTCACATGTAAGTGTGATGCCTGTCATATCCTCAGGATACTCTGTTGTGCCGTAGCATGCTGTGATGTACTCATCGAGATAAACCTCTGCATTTGGATCACTCATGCTAAGGATATTACGCTCAATCTTGATGTTTGATGAGCCCTCCTCAAAGTATTCCTTTGTCTGAAGAGTAAGCTTAACATCATAAAACTCAATATCTACAGGATCGAGAGTAAGGATTCTTGTCTTCTTGCCGTCAATTACTTCCTCAGAGAAATGGCTGTGTGTAGGGCAGAGACAAAGGTCAACCTCCTCACCGTTGTGTGAAAGCTTGGCACTTCTTACTGTTCCTGCTCCTGCATAGTGTGTAAAGTATCCTGCTCTGTATTTCTCCTGGATAAGGAATGGATAAGATGCATCCTGTACATGCTTTGTTCCGATTCCTACAGGCCACTCAAGCTTTGCAACGTATGGACGAAGGTCTACGATTGCTCCACCCTGATCCATGTTTACACATGCTCTCATGTATGGGTCACAGTACCAGAAAAGCTGCTTGTCTGAGCCGTAGAGGATATCTCTCCATGGTGCACACTCAGGCTCATTGTAGTTTCCTGCATTGACACCCTTCTTCTCTCTGAAGTAATCAGCGAACTCTGACATTGTCATGTCGATGAGCTTGCCCTCCTTCTTTAACTTGCCATAGTAGTTACAGCCGTCTGTGTATGACTTTAAGAGAAGCTCATATGGCTGCTCCCAGCGTCCCATCTTGTTCATCCAGCCTGGTCCTACGAACATCATGTTGTATGAATATCCGTTATTGTATTTTGCAAGGTCTCTGTACTGGTCAATAAGGTTGTAAAGATATGGATACTCCCATGTCTTTGTATCGTAAATCATTCCACGGAGCACGTTCTGTGGGTGTGTTCCGAAGTTTGAGCCGTTTCCGTCATAGCAGGCGATAAGGTCACGTGAGAGATGTGGAATTGCTACGATTCCGCTATCCTCTTCCTTATTTGCTGCCGGTGCATGTGTGTTCTGCTTTGATGGAATCCATGGTGCCCATGGACCTCCGTCGAAGAGTGTATACCATGAGTTGTTACATGTGTGGTATGCCTTTGGGCCTTCCTCCCAGCATGTTGCAACTGCACATTTTACCATTGGGTATTTTTCTTTTATATAGTTTGTGAGGTCTGCATCCATATAGTATGAGCCTGTTGACTCAGGATAGAACCCGAATCTGTCATGGAATTTCTCGAAAACATCATTTACGATTGCTTTCTTGTCCTCCATTGAGAACATCCAGATACAGAAATCCTTTGTCTTATACTTCTCTCTAAACTCCTCACATGGAAGTCCAAGGAGAGAAAGTGCAATCTCATCACCGTATTTCTCGTGATCCTGCTTTGCAAGCTCTACTGCCTCATCATTGAAAAGTGAAGCGTATGTCATCTGGATTGTAGTTTTAAGTCCTGCCTCATGTGCAAGTCTCTGCTGTGTCTTGAAGATGTCGAGAGACTCTGTGATGAGCTTCTTATCTCCGATATCCTCTTCTTTTCCCTGTCCTGTCACTGTTGCTGAATACTCAGGCACCATCTCAGGGCGGTGAATGATGTTAACAATAAATTTGTCCATCCGTTGTTTCCTCCATTTGCTTGTAATTTGATTTATTTCTTAGGTGCGTTTTTACGCGCAACCGCTTGTTCTGAACTTAGTATATTACAGTATTGTGATTATGTCAATGTGCAATTTCGACATTTTTCAGCTTTTGTTTTCAAGCATTTTTCACAAAAAAGGTTTTAGGTGCGCGTTTTCGTGCGCAATTTTTGCGCATTAAGTGTAGGTCGGTACGTAAGCCGGGGACTGTGGGGGAGACACGCACTTTCGCCCTCGCTACGCTTCGCGACTAAGATTCTGTACGAAATTATGCTTTAAAACTTTCTTTACTCGACGAAACCGTCGAAACGCGCCTTCCATGGCGCGGTTCTCCTCGCTATGCGTTCCTGCCGGTGCGTTTCTGTGCTTCATAGGCATAATTTCTACAGTATCTAAGTCTCTTCGCTATGCGCTCCTGCTAAAGCGCGTGTCTCCCCCATCAGTCCCCGGCTTACGTACCTTAAAATGAGTATTTTCCACCTCAATCTGTCTTGTATATTTCCAGTCTGCCCGGCATATACTGATACAGAACGATATGACAATCCTGCTCATGAAACGAATAAATAGATGATGAATCTCTTGACTTTTCAAACGCATTTTGTTATATTATGTTCAGTGATCGTGTTGCGGAAACTTGCGAAGCCCGTGGCCGGGGGAGAACCATACTGGTCTCTCCCTCTTTCTATTTAAGGAGAACTTCATGGCAGCCCAAAAGAAATTTTCAAATATCAGTGAGCAGATTACGCTTCTCCAAACACAAAAAAATATTGTAATTAAAGATACCGCCTATGCCGAAGATATTCTCCGGCGTATTGGATATTTTCCGCTTATGGGTGGCTATAAGCACTTGTTTCGTATTCCTTTAACAAAACGCTATAAAGACGGAACCACTTTTGAAGAGATTGTGGCCTTATATGAGTTTGACGCTGATTTAAGAGAACTGTTCTTTAAATATCTGCTTCAGATTGA
This sequence comes from uncultured Lachnobacterium sp., assembly GCA_900546625.1. Classification (GTDB taxonomy): domain Bacteria; phylum Bacillota; class Clostridia; order Lachnospirales; family Lachnospiraceae; genus Roseburia. The sequence goes on from URDU01000032.1 coordinate 25,827, forward strand.
ACGTCATTTACGTTCCCTTATGTCTTATTATTTCACGGAAATGTATGGAGAAAATCAAAGTGCTTATCTTGATATTCATCATTTCAATGATACCAATAAAACACACCGCATAGCGGTTCGTCTGATTGCAACCTTGCAACGTGCAGCCACTACAACGGATTATGAATACATCAACTACTACCGGAAAACTTATGGAAATATTCCTCTTTGGGTATTGATAAATATTCTGACCTTTGGTAATCTTTCCAAAATGTATCAGGTATTCCATCAGTCCTTGCAGTCTAAAGTCAGCCGGAGCATTGGAACCGTTAACCAGAAACAAATGGGGCAGTTTTTATCCACTCTTACGAAATTTCGTAATGTCTGTGCCCACGGTGAGCGCCTGTTCACTTACAAAACAGTGGACGCTATTGCAGACCTGCCCATCCATCACAAAATGCACATTCCGATGAATGCTGAACAGTATATCTACGGTAAAAAAGATCTATTTGCTGTTGTGATTGCATTTCGTTATCTATTGCCCGCAAAAGACTTCCACCGCTTTAAGCAAAAGCTGACACGACTGATTGACCGTACAACAAAACAAATCATACATATCAGTGAGGCAGAACTCCTTCATCAGATGGGATTTCCTGCAAACTGGAAAAATATTACCTTATACCGCTTAACCCCTTGATTCTTCATGGAAAGATACAGATGTACTTGTCCGTATCTTCCTTTTTCTTTTCCGCCGTTTCCACTACTGCCCGTATTCGTTTTGGTTTCTGCAACATAGTCCTATCTCCTCTCTGCCCTGCCGCTGTAAATAAGCAGAAAAAAGGCAACCAGAATTTATATAAATACTTCTGTCTACAGTTAAAGCGGCTATCCTTTGAGATAGCCGCTTTTTTCGTCTAAAAAATCATTTATCATTATCTTTTTTCTAGGGGAGTTTTTTACAGCCCCTTTCTTATCTTATTGCTTAATAAATCATTTTTTTACTGATAATCTTTCAGCTCATCCTATTGAAAATCTTCATGTTATTCCAGATATACATCGCTTAAATATACCATTACAGCATATTTACGTTCGTTTCAAAATTCACTCAAACAGATATGAAAAGTCATCAATATTGTAATCTCTAACTTCATAAACGATGTCATTCACTTTGACTTTATTATCCATAAAAGATATTAGAGTAATTTCTCCCCCCTTTTTTTCTATTTTAATCAAATACTGCCATCCTTTATCTTTTTCATCTGTTATTTCTTTTAACGAATACGAATTAAGTTTACTTATCAAATCCTCAAATTTTTCTTTTTCTATTATAACATCTTGTTTCTGTCCAGTAGTTTGACTTGATACTGTAATCTGTTCTATCCCATCTATCTTTATGTTCATAGATTTTTCATCTCCTAAATTATTCGAAATACAACCTACTAAAAGCACAAGGGATATAGTTACAGCAATTAAATGAAATATCTTTTTCATAGCTAGTCTACCTCTTTAATTAGTAAAATGTATTGTTCCGTCTAAATAGGTAGTGCTTGGTTCAATCCAAACATTATTATTTCCCCATCCATTATTTACAATCACATAATTACCATCAACAGGGCTAGTAAAATATCCATGTCCAATAATCCAATGATCACCAAATGTAGGATGATTAGTCGTTCCGATAATAATCGGTCTACTCCTATTTATTTGAGTCTTTACTCTTGAAAAACTAAAGCTAGTTATAGCGTTTGCACTATTGTTAACATTTCTCGCATTAAAATAATTGTCTAAGCCATTATCTAAATTACTATAAGTCGTGCCACCAGAACCTACATACTGTTGCATTAAAGCAATTAAAGCGTTTTGCCCTATACTCCCACTTGGAACATAGTTTGTGCTAACATAGTCATAATAATATCTCATACAAATTGCACTAGCTATTGAACCACAATGTCCACCTGAAATATACCATGTTTTTAGAGAACCATTGATATACCTTTCTATGTTCACATGTCTCAATTGGTTTTTCAAAGTATTTTCTAGGGTTCTAATTGATTCTTCTTTATCAGCAATCTCTTCTTTAGAATATACATTTTCAAACTGTTCTATCCTAACACTTGAATTATCTTTTAAAGATACAAACTCTTCTCCAACCTTGCTATAATAACTTAGTACCCCATTATATATCGGATTTTTAACATTATCGTAAGGATTCGAGTTTTCAAAACTCAACTCTGGAATAGTTAAATCTTTTATATTCACAATTATATAACCATTCTCTGGCATACTAAACGATACAGCTTCATATTCTCCGTTCAAATTTTTTAACAAAATACCTTCTTCTAATAATGCAGGTTTCCCCACACTATTTAGAAACATTTCTGCTCGTGTTTTAGCGATATTTACATTTTCACTTGGATACTTGCTATCATATTCTTCTGCAAATACAGTAACCGAGCTAAACAGCATAACAACTGCCAATAATGCACTAAAGGTTAAACCAAATAATTTCCGAATAAACCGTTCCATATTTTCCTCCTTGTTTTTGAAAATTCTACATACTACCTCAAAAATTAGCATTATAGTCTGCCAATTATCTATCTCCATTTTTGTACCTCTGAGGATTACTATAATACATAAAATCTCACCTCTCTTTTTCATTTTAATCAGTGAAACAACTTTTCATCATATTACTATTCAAAATATCTTCCAACTCTCTGGCAAAAGAAACTGATAAGGAAGAATTGTATTCACCATGATTTTCTGAAATTTCAAGTATAGCAACTATATCTTCGTTTTGTAACACTGGAAAACAACTCGAATTGGTGTTTTCCTCAACGTTAAATACTGTAAAGGGTTCCCCAAGAGAATACTCTTCTACAGCACCATTCAAATCTCCAATCTCCACTAATGCATGTAAATGCTTCGGAAATACGTTCGTTGCATATTCAAGCAATTCCGTCTGAGTTTCTAGGCTCCTTACTCCATTAACAGAATTCCCATCAGCGAACACAGGCACACCCCCACTAGCGTAATTGCCAAAGCCAATAATATTGATAGTACTTTTTTTATAGTATCAATCTCTCTTTCTGTTGTTTTATACTCACTCTTTCACTTTCAAAGCGAGCCCCATCTCCGTTTTTATACCTCTGAGGATTACTGTAGTTCATAAAGCTTCACCTCCCTTTTTCTATTTTTATCAGCGAACCAAGTTACTGACGATTATCACATTCACAGCCTGTACACAAATACTCTCCTGTTTCATCCAAGTCAAATATTTTATAGATACAATTGTCTAAAGCTCGCGCAATCTGGCTGGCTACTTTTACAGATGGCTCTATTTCGCTCTTTTCAAGTAGACTTATATCCTACCGGATATGCACAGCCATGTTTTGCGAATGCACCATATAAATTGTACCAAACCATTGAGGCATTAATACCTCCACCATTAATACTCATTTGTTCAGAAAGATTCAATTCTTCCATTGTTTCATTTAATAATTCCTTCGCTTTATTCCTTTTTAGTTGATTTACTCTATAATCTTTATAATTTCATCATCTCAGAAATACTATCCACCGACAAAATAAACCTTGATATACCGGTATATAGACTTTTTTCTATACTACTCTAACACCTAATTTACTGTAAAATCTGTATATAATGTATATTCTTTTTGATTCACATACACTTTTTTGTAATACGATATTTTTCATCCTCATCAAAATTCCCAAACAAATTCAAGTTACAATTAAATTCGTGGTATGAACCAGCTCTAATTTGTATTCCCAAATCATTCCACACAATATTTGTGGGCATATCTTCCCATTGTTCGCCATTTAGTTTGCTTATCCAATATTCATCCCCTACTGTAATATCATACATAGAATCATTCGTCACTATAATAATGGTATTTTCTAATGACGTAGCTTCAATACTTGAATTAGCTAAACTTATTTTAATTTGATCAGATACATCCTCTTCATTGTTCAGATTTTTTTGCTGTTCAATTTTTTGAGAAGGTCATTAACTTTTAATATGTTCTTTCCGCCGATATCGGAGATTTACTCTCTGTCCCTGCTTTTATTGATGCGACAACCCTATATGTTCCTCTAGATACCGAATAAGTCTCTGCTATAGTTGCATTTCTTCCTGAACCGCTAGATTCCCATGATTGCACATACACCCACGATCCAGACACCTTTTTCTGCAATGTTACTTTAACGTATGCATTCGTTACCCCTTTTTTTCCCCTAACAAAACCTGTTACACTCGCTTCTCCTGAATCTGATATAGTCAATTCTGTTCCGTATGAGGATATATAATCCATTCTCGGCTGTATCTGTTTGTCAGAGACCTCCATAGCATGCGCCGTAATTGGTATGATTCCAACACAAACAGCACAAATACAAATTGCAACTAACCTTCCAATCCTTTTTAAGTAATTCATACAATACCTCCTTCGTGATTTTCCTTCTCATATAACAATAACGAATTTCTCCTACCTGTTTGTTACATTATTTTTTTTTTTTTAAGGAGGCTCTGCTTGGGCCTCCTCACACAAACTTTATTTAGTTGATTCCCTCTATAATCTTTATAATTTCATCATCGGAAATCTTATCTGCTGACAAAATGAACACTGATTCTTGGTATTCATAATATGCACTTACAAATCCATCTTCATATCTGTAAATTAGGAGTGGTAACCCCTTCACTTCCACTTCTTTTTCTTCACTGTATTCTAAGTCCATGGTAATCTGCCTATTATCACTGACTAGATGTTGATCGATAATAATCTGTTCTCCGCTTTCGTTAGAATAAATAGTTGTATTAATGTTACCATCACTGATTTCTTCTATCAAATAATATCCATCCGGCAAATATTCAAACTCTCTTTTCTGAAATCCAATGTCTTTCTCTTCTGTAAAGTAAGTGTAGAAAAACGAATCTTCCCAAATTGTTTTAACTGTTTCAAAAAATTGAATGCGATATGCTTCTACGCTCATAGTAACTGCAAATAACGAAGTAACAATTACTAAAGCAAAAATTGCCACACTTTTTCCAAACTTAGAAACTGAATTCCAAAATGGTATGAATTTTTCTTTACGGATTGTCCTCTCCATTTTTCGATTGAACTCATCAGAAAAAGCATAATCATAATCTACATTCTTTTCGATTTCATTTATAATTGCTTCATCTACGATGGACATATACTTATAAAGCCATGCATCTGTTACATCTATTTGTCCCATACTATTTTCCCTCCAATCTTTCTATCTCTTCTTTTATTATCAGTTTTCCTCTGGCAATTCGCTGTCTAATTGTACCTTCTGATATGTTCAATATTTTCGATATCTCTGCATTACTCATATGATTGGAATACTTTAATAAAAAAACATCTCTATACTTAACTGGCAAATTTTTCAATATATCTAATATTTCATTGTCTATATCTGTTTTCAGATAAGTTATCGGACCTGCATCTTCTCCCAACTCATCGATAAACATTTTTTCCTTCATCTTCTTCCTTGATCTATATATGTCTATGGCGGCATTCTTTGCGACAATAATTAAATATCGTTTTGTCTCAACTGACTCTACATCATGTATATTCTGCATATTGTGAGCAATTTTTATAAATGCTTCATGTACCGCATCCTCTGCCAGAAAATTATCCTTCAGTACATCATGTGCTACTTTCATCATCAAGTATCTATACTTTTCATAAATAACCACAAACACCCTTTTCTCCTCAGGTGAATCTATTATCATTAAGTAAAACAAATTATTTTCTCATCTCCTGTCTGTTCACTTTAGTCTCTCTATTAACCTGAATTATTCATAATAATTCAGGTTAATGCGGTCAATGCCGCATAATTACTTGTTTTTTTGATACTTCTTACTTTCACTTAATGGGTGAAAAAATTTTCATAGAAAAAGAACTTCAAGTTTGTTAAAATTTAGGTGTCAAAGCCAAATCAAAACAAAGAAGAAGTTCTCAATGACTATTTTAAACGACACCGTCTTAGAAAGCAACAAATATCTGAAATTAAATTTTGGTGGAGGCGATTTATCCTCCGATGCAGGTCTTCTTTTGATTAAGGAGTTTGCCTGCAAACTTGGTTTTGTGAACATCCTGAAAAAAGAAATCAAAACCAATGACAGTGCATCTTTTCGTTTCCATAAAGATGATGAAAATCTGTGACAGATAATCTACCAGATTCTCGGAGCATACTTTGAAGATGACTGTGCTGATGAACTTACCAATGACCCAATCCTGACAGCAGTTCTGGCTAAGAATGCACTTGCTTCGCAACCAACTCTTTCGCGTTTTTTCAACCGTTTGGATGATACTACGCTAAATCAGTTTTATGATTTGATGCGACGATTCCGAAAAGTAGTGTATTCCATAAAGAAACCAGAAATGATTCTGCTGGCTTTGGATTCTACGCTCCTGAATACCTATGGTCATCAGGAAGGCGAAGACTTTAACTTCCACTATCAAGATCACGGATATCATCCGCTGGTCTGTTATGACGGAATTACGGGTGACCTTCTGAAAATCCAGCTTCGAAACAGAACGGATTATTCGTCTACAGGTGTAAGGGACTTCCTGCAATCGTTACCTAATGAATTCGGCAATGATTATCCAAACATTCCATTGCTTCTCCGGGGAGACAGTGGATTTACCAAGCCGGAACTATATCATCAGCGTGAAACAAATGGTGTATCCTATGCCATTCGCTTAAAAGAAAATGGCAACCTTCGCAAACTGGCATCTCACATAGATGAACAGCTCGCTGAAATAACAAAAGATGATATGGTTTCCTATGCGGTCTATTACGGTGAATTTCAGTATCAGGCGGCAATGTTGTCAACTTAAGCCCCAAAGCCTTGATTTTTCAAGGCTATAGGGCTTTATTTTTTTGTGAAAATTTCTGTTTTTTTCTGAAAAGACTTGACAAAAGCCTCCAAAAGTGAGGTTGCTTCGCGACCTATTAATCAATGGAAATGTCGTTGCAGCGACAAACTTAATCACACTTAGGAGGTATATCTTATGAATCGAACCGACATATGCAAAAATATCATTCAATCCATAAAGGAGTATATCACAAACCCTGACAAACTGGAAGCTCATCGGAAAATGAAGTTTGCACATCGGAATTCAATAATAGCCTAATAGCAATTATTAATAAAACAGGCTGGGTAAATAACCATAATACTGCGAATAGCAATACAAAAAATCCTACAAATTTACCGATTGCAGCTATTCCTGAATAATCCCCATCACAAGCGGCAATGATTGAACCAACAACAAATATTAAAATAAACGCCTATATATGCATAACTGCCACCTCCGTAAATGTTCTATTAAACTCATTTATCATGCATCCGTTCCTTATGCTTTATTTATAGCACTTTAAACTGTCCAATAATCATCCCTTGTACATCGAATTAATGTTCTGTATTGCAACAAATCGGTGTAAAAAAGGACGCAGAATCTCTCAGCTTCTGCCCTCTCCGGCTCTGTCTGTTTCTTTGCCTTCACATTCTCCATATGCTTTTCCTTATCAAGCTGCACATTCATAGCCAGATTATCCAGTTTATCAATCGAAGCATCCAGATGAAGCTCCATTGATACAAGCATCTTTTCCACTGCTTTCATAGGTGCAAGCACAGCCTTTGTAATGGGATGTTTCTGCTCTTTCTGTGAATAATCCACTTTTGTCTTGTCAGCAAAAGTACGAAATGCATTGGCTACTGTCTGACCAGCCTCACGAAATCCTTTTGCAAGAAGTGCTGTCTTTGCTATATCCTTATCCGTGGTCTTGATTGCACCTCTTACATTTTCCCGGATATCAAGAAGTCTTTTCTTAATTTCTAAGAACTCTGACAGCCTGTATAATGCAGCTTTCACTTTGCCTTTGCTTCGTCAACTATGCTCTTTGCTGTAGATCTGACCTGTGCTTTCACTGCATACACCTGTGACTTTATCTGCTCACATCTGGTATTAAGTCGCTCCTGTGCTTCCGACAATGCCTTTTTAGCATTATTGACAAGTGTATCTTCCTGCATTTCTTTAATCTGGTTCTGCATGTTGGTGAGTTCTTCCGTCATGGAATCAATCTTTTTCTCCAGTCCATCCACATAACTGCATATCTCAAATACATCATTTGCCTGCTCTTTCATGGCATTTTTCTTTAATAATTCGAGAAGTTCTCTTATGACCTCCTCATTGGTAAGTGTTTTTCCTGCTTCCATATCCATTCTGTGTCCTCCATTCTGAAACGGGGCAGCCTTGGCCGCCCCTGTACTATGATTACTGATTATCGAAAGGGTGTTGCCTCTTTGTCTTTTTCTTTATCGGGATTGCCATGATGTTTCTCGGCACTCTCCCTCGCCTTTTCGTTGCTCTTATCCTTTGCCTTCTCATATTCTGAAATAATCTCATTATAGAGTATTTCCCTGAAATCCTTTGTAACCGGATAGCAGACATCCTGGTAGATAGGCTTGCCCTGCTCATCCACCTGCTTTGTCTTATAAGAAGGCATTGATACAAAGATTTTCTCTTTGCCCTGCACGATATTGATGTTATTTACAATGAAACTGTTTTCAAAATAAATGCGTGCAAGTCCTTTGATGTTACTGCCTTCCCTCTCATAAGGTGTCACAGTTACGGAAAACTCCGGCATTTCCTTTGTGTGCTCCTGCTTCTGTGTCTCCTCTTTCTCCGACTCCTTGATTCTTGC
>URDU01000033.1 GCA_900546625.1 uncultured Lachnobacterium sp.
AGAGCATCTGCCTTACAAGCAGAGGGTCACAGGTTCGAGCCCTGTAGGTCCCATTCATGCCGCAGTGGCGGAACTGGCAGACGCGCAGGACTTAAAATCCTGTTGTAGTGATACAGTACCGGTTCGATTCCGGTCTGCGGCATTCATTCAAAGCACTTGACAAGGGTGTTATAATGAATGAGTAAATAAATATGTGTGTGTAGCTCAGCTGGATAGAGCACTTGGCTACGGACCAAGGTGTCGGGGGTTCGAATCCTCTCACGCACGTTATATAATATAGAAAGAGCAGGTTGTAGTACCTGCTCTTTCTATATTACAAATCGTCCGCGGACGATTTGAACCCCGGGGTTCGCTCTACACTCCGTTGCGGTCGGCGCTAAGCGGAAGTCCACCGGACTTCCAGCGCCCTCTTACGCACGTTATATAATAAATAGAGAGCATCATGTTATGAAGGATAAAAATTGAGGCACGGAGTATTAATTCCGTGCCTCAATTGTTTTATCCGGATTACCTTTCTGTTGTAAAATAAAGGGCGTTATTTCAGTGCAGATATAATTTTGAAATACGGCTTGAAAAGGCTGTAATATTTCAGACCATCTGTCTCACCATAGCTCTTTGTGATGGCAGATCTTATACCATTGAGATTCTTTGTTTTATTCTTGTTTTTTTCAAGAAAATCAACAAAATTTCCGGGATCATCAATGTCGCTGTGAGCGAAAATTATACCTGTAAAACGCTCTACCTTCTTTTTACGCGTGAGCTTCTCAGGTGTAAAAGAGTAGGATTTGTCTTTTATGGTTTTATAAATTATCTGACCCTGTTTCATACCATAAACATGAACCAGTGTCTCATGAAGCTTGAGCAGATTGTCTTTTCCCATGCAGTTTAAGAAAGAATCTACCTCAAAATGGTCGAAGTCTTCAGATGCTGCTGATACTTCAGAAATATCTGATGTATCAATGCTGTCCATTGAGGCCTTAGCCTCAGCTGCTTCGTTTTTATTTGAGTTGTTATTAGGTGTCTGTTCGTCAGTGAATGGTAAGTCATCATTAGTCATAAGCTTATCAATTGACGGTAAGTCCTCGTTAGTTGCAAGCTCATCACTTAACGGTTCACTGTCTGTATAGCTGCTATGATTGCCATCGAAAAGTTCATTCAGATTATAAGACTTTGCAGTGATAGCATCATTATCGGTATTGATATTGGCGGTATCTTCCTTAGATGGAATATCTGCTACTACCTGATACTTGATGTTTTTCCTTCTCTGGACAGCCTGTTTGCAAAAATTCACATTGAATCTGCGTACAGCGTATCCCTTATCTTTCCAGAACCTCACAGCAGGGTCATAGCCTGTGTCGTTGCTCATTATGATGTACTCATCAGCACCGGTCTCGGCTGACGCAGCATCACATTCGTTTTCACTGCAGGCACCGCCGCATCCCATCAGATAACCCATATAGGATACCAGCTGAAAATCAAGGGCATTCGTTCCCTCATAGCATTCCTCAAATCGTATATTTATTTTATTGTTTTCAATAAGTCTGATGACTGACATGTATGACATGTGAGGTGATTTTTTTGTGTAAAAAACTACGATTTCATCATCCTCATCTGCCATATCAAACAGCATCAGCCAGTTGTCGTTGACATTTTCGCTGTCTACTAAAAAGTGTCTGATAATAATCACCATTAATCCGGATAAAGGTATTGTAGCATGAGTATGAGAAAATGGCAAATAATCCGGATTTTAAGTAAATGTTAACAATACAAAGAGTGCAACATATGATATAATTTTAATATATCTTGAAAATGAAGGGGGAATAGAGTTGGCAGATATTGAAATAAATAAATCAGATATTGATGAAGTTAATGATGTGGTACAAGAAACAGATGAAGAAGCATATGCGTTGGATTCTGAATTTACAGAGGAAAAGGAATATAAAACAGTACAGAAATATGAGCTTGTGACGATTCTGTCGTATCTTATAGGTGTCAGAAATGAGATACTTGATCATATGTGCAGTGATGAGTATGTGGAGCTTTTAAACAGCTTAAGAGAAAATAAAAATGCGAGGATACTCAGATATCTGTGTAAGGCGCGTACAGGTCTGCTGCGCAACTATAAAAAAACAGACAATGAAATAAAATATAATCTGGGTAATATAAACAGGATGGAGTGGTTTGATGCAGAGAATATAAATAAGCTTGAGAGCTGGGAAGTGCATATTATATTGTATAATTCATCGGCTGACAAGTATTGCGTACATATTAACAAGCTGATAAATGAGCACGTGGATGCATGTAAAAAGCTTTTCCCGGACTGGATAAAATGGGAGTATATCAGGGATTTGTTTGTCATAGCGGATTATGAAAAGCCAAAGAAGCTAAAGGCAGAGTTTACTGTCTATAAAGAGCACAGAAAAGAGTATCCATATGGGATGTATATCCACTGGCGCCCGGATGGCAGGGGAAATCTGCTCAATTCTGACGGAAGGATTTTAAAGACAATATACAGACAGCATGGTGATTATTTCAATGACGGTTCAAAATACAGGGATGCAGTGGAAGATACAAAGGAAAATATATATGAGTTTATCCGTGAAAGCATGCGTGTTGTGATAGTTGTGGATTGTGAAAATTCTGATGTATACAAGCTGTATGGAGTATTAAAAAACTTAAATTCTGAGCAAATGTCCAAAATAGAAAAAATTATACTCTATGATGATTATCATACATCCTGTGGATGGGACTGGCTGGAAAAATTCATACATATCCCTGTATTCCATGAGGAGGTGGAGCGTGTGACAGACCGAAAGTCGCTTGTTGATATAAAGATGACTGCGGGAGTGTGTGAGGCGTATTATAAGGACAACATAGACTCGTTTATTTTGTGCTCAAGTGATTCGGATTACTGGGGACTTATTTCATCTGTAAAGGATGCTCATTTCCTCGTGATGTACGAATATAGCAAGTGCGGACAGTCAATCAAGGATGCACTTACAAAACGATGTATTTTTCACTGTTCAATAGACGATTTCTATACAGGAAATGCAAGTGATTTAAAGAAAAAAGTCATGATAAGTGAATTGAAAAATCTGACAAATGATATTGTCGGAAAAAATGGCTGGGAGATGACAAGACAGATATACGAGAGGACTAAAATTACATCGACAGAGCGAGAAATGAAGGATTTTTACAATAAATATGTTAAGTCATTGAGGTTAAAAATTAATGAGGACGGAGTATTCGAGATTGTGGTAAATGAATATTGAGTATGAAAACTGATTTTTGAAAAAGATATTTGTAAAATTATCTGAAACTTATTTACGTAATTTTTGCCGGTCACACATGTATTGTGTGAAGGTTAAGCATTATTTAGCGGAAAGAGTGGGAAAGTATGATGAAACCGATGCTTGAAATATGCTGTGGCAGCTTTTCGGATGTGAAAACAGCATATGAAAATGGTGCAGACAGGGTTGAGCTGAACAGTGCTCTATACATGGGCGGGCTCACACCTACACTTGCCAATTTAATATATGCAAAGGAAAAATGCAATATACCGGTAGTGGCAATGGTTCGTCCAAGGGGCGGCGGATTTTGCTATTCGGATGAAGAATACGACACTATGCTTATGGATGCAAAAATTCTTTTAGAGCATGGAGCAGATGGCATTGCGTTTGGATTTCTGACAAAAGAAAAGGTGCTTGATGAAAAGCGCACTAAGGAAATGATAGAGCTCGTTCATGAGTATGGCAGGGAGGCTGTGTTTCACCGCGCCTTTGACTGCATAGATAATCAGGACAGTGCAGCGGAGAAGCTTATTAGGCTTGGCGCAGATCGTATCCTTACAAGCGGTGGCGCAGCAAATGTATGGGATGGCAGAAAACAGCTTAAGCATCTTCAAAATCAATATGGAAAAGATATTACGATTCTGGCAGGAAGCGGCGTGAATGATACCAATGTGAGATCACTTATCGAATACACGGGTATTACGCAGGTGCACAGCTCGTGTGGCGCATGGAAGTGTGATGTGACAGCATCGTGTAAAGAGGTGGATTTTTCGTATGATGAAATGATGAAGAACTGCTATCAGTGTGCGGATGCAGGTAAGGTTAGGAAGCTTGTGGAAAAATTATTTTTGTCCCCAACAACCAAATCCATTTGACATTTTTGGTACACAGGAATAAAATAATATCGTTGATTTTGCATTTTGTTGACTGTATTCCGACATGATGCTACTATTTGTTCGTAAACAACAAACAGCAGATAAATAATGACATGAGGTTTTAGCAAAGGCGCTAAGGTTGTATTCCTTAGTGCCTTTTTTAGCCGGGATATGCATGGCTAAAAGCTATGAATACTTAGGTCATATGGAAAAGAGGAATACAGTATGAGCAGCACAAAATTATTTAAAAACGTAAGGCTTAAGGGCCAAAAGGAGCTTACTTCAATTCTTGTGGAGGATGGAGTATTTAAGAGGATTGCGGCAGATTTACCGGAGCAGGCAGGCTGCGAGGTCATTGATTTGCAGGGACAGCTTGTCATTCCACCGTATGTTGATCCGCATATGCATCTGGACTATGTATTTACTGCAGGTCTGGGCGAGGAGAATGGCTCAGGAACCTTGTTTGAGGGCATTCAGCGCTGGAGCGAGTCAAAGGGACATATGACAGTGGAGCAGATGAAGGAGCGCATATATAGTGGTATCAGGAAAGAAATGTTGAATGGTGTGCAGGCAATCAGGACACATATTGATGTCACAGACCCGACGTTTACAGGGCTTAAGGCTGCTCTTGAGGTGAGAGATGAGGTAAAGGATATTCTGGATTTGCAGATTGTGGCTTTTCCGCAGGAGGGCATGTATGCGTACAAGGGTGGTGATGAGCTTGTAGAGGAGGCTCTCAAGATGGGAGCTGACTGTGTCGGCGCTATACCACACTTTGAGCTGGCCAGGGAATTTGGCGAGAAGTCAGTACACAAGGCTATCGAGCTTGCAGTAAAATACGATAAGCTGGTCGACGCACATTGTGATGAGACCGATGATACTCAGAGTCGTTTCCTTGAGCTTTTGAATGCACTTGCCCTGATGGAGGGAATCGGCACCAGGACTACGGCGAGCCATACATGTTCATTCGGCTCAGCGGACAACAGCTATGCCTTCAGGATGATGAAGCTCTTCAAGAAGTCAGGTATCAATTTCATTTCATGCCCTACAGAGAATGTATATCTTGAGGGACGTCAGGATACTTATCCAAAGAGAAGGGGAATCACAAGGGTTAAGGAGCTGTATGACAATGGTATCAATGTCTGCTTTGCACAGGATTCCATGTCAGACCCATGGTATCCGCTTGGCAACGGCAATATGATGATGATTCTCGACCATGGCATTCATCTGGCTCAGATGATGTCTCCGGAGGAGATTACAAATGATTTAGACCTTGTTACCACAAATGGAGCCATCACCATGAGTATTACAGATCGCTATGGTATCGAGGAGGGGAAGCCTGCCAACTTTATCGTGCTCGATGCAAAATCAGAATTTGAGGCAATATGTGAGAGAGCAGGAATCACTGCTTCTGTCAGACACGGTGAGTATTTATTTGAAAAAATCCCGGCAAAGGTTACAGGAGCAATCGACCTGCTGAAATAAGAGGTAATAATTCATGTTTCAGTGCAAGGATTTACTTTCGCTTACGACTTTGTCGCAGGCGAAGGTTATCGCCGGAAAAGGCGGTATGGAAAAAGGCATCAGGTGGTCTTATAAGGCAGAAAATATCAACTTTGAGAAATGGGTGCGGGGAAAGGAGCTTCTTATAGTGAGCAGCCCTGTCACACAGAGAAAGAATTTTGATTTGTACAAGACAATAAAGAAAGCGATAGAGCTTCAAATGTCATGTGCCCTTCTGCTGGTTGGAGAAAGCTATGTGACGCAGATAGATGATAAGGTAATTGATTTAGCGGAAAAGAATGATTTTCCGCTTTTTACCATGCCCTGGGATGTGCCGCTTTTGGACTTTTTTGAGGAGCTGGGGCATGCGATTTCATATCTGGACGATAGAAAGGATATAGAGGACAGTCTGCTTGCCGAGATTATTTTTGGAAACAGTATTAATACGACAAGCATAGAGCAGAAGTGCATACAGATGGGGTATGAGAAAAGTGTGCTTAAGCAGGTGTTTGTACTGCATATAGCAGGCAATATAATAAACAATGATCAGATAAGAAGCTATGCGCAGACCTTAAAGGATTATTTCAAGACTGCTGATTATCAGGCGATTGTATCATGCTATGGAGACAGAATAATCGGTTTCATGAATGACTGCACGGACAAAAGAGATGTAATTGTGGATATTTTCACGAAATTTGATGCTTTTTTGAAAAATGAGTACAGTGATATACGCTATACACTTAACATAGGTGAAAAATGCGATAATATCTCAAAGCTTCAAAAGAGCTTTCATGAGACATCAAAGACCAATGCCGTGCTTGAGCATATAGGCAGGACGAATGAGATTGTCTTTTATGATCAGATGGGCTTTTACAGGATGCTCATGGCATATGAGAATACCGCACCTATGAAGAGGTGTGCGGACGAGGTGCTTGGTGAGATAATCGCATATGAGAAGAAGGCCCACACGCAGCTTATGGAGACTATGTGGACGTATTTTGAGTGCGACTGTAATCTGCAGAGGACTGCGGATAAGCTTTTTTCTCATAAAAATACTGTGAAGTACAGGCTGCAGAGAGTAGAACAGCTCACAGGCAGAAGCTTTGCAGACCGCTTTGACAGCCAGGAGCTGTATAATGCACTGATGATTTATTATTATCTGCAGTGATAAGGTTATAGGACTTAGGGCGATTACATTAGAAATCCATCGGATGATGACTTGAGCCATGATGACTTGAGTTTTTGGGTGGATTTGTTACATAGAAACAAAATCGCAAAGCAGGTTTTGTTTACATGGGACGAAAATACAGCCAATTTTACGTGAGCTATTGATTTGACAGGCAGATAAATATAATATGTGTTCAACGAAAGGCAACGGGGCCGGAGGATGAGAATCCTTCGGCCCTTTTTGCAGTATATGATGCCTGGAAAGAGAGGAATATAAAGATTATGAGCTATGGACTGATTGCAACATTGATTGTAGTGGCGATTGTTGTCGGTGCAATCACAACAAAAAAATGTGAGGCTTTCCTGATTGCAGGATCTATGGTGGGAGCAATTGTTCTCTGGAAACAGGATTTCCTGTCAAAATGGGTAAGTACACTTGAAGGTGTGATGAGTGATGAGGCATATGTCATTTTGATATGCGGACTCTTCGGAAGTCTTGTCGCTTTGCTTACTGCTTCAAAAGGAAGCTTTGGTTTTACCAAGATTGTGTCAAAGCTTTGTAATTCAGAAAGAAAGACACTTTTTACCACATTTATTTTAGGAATATTGATTTTCGTAGATGATTACCTGAATGTTTTATCAATAGGAACAGCCATGAAGGGTACATACGATAAAAAGAAGGTGCCAAGAGAGGCTCTTGCATATCTGTTAGACAGCACCGGCGCTCCGGTCTGTGTACTGATTCCGTTCTCTTCATGGGCAGCGTATTTTGGAGCTATTTTCCTCCAGCAGGATTGTGTGAAGAAGCTTGCAGGTGGAAGCCTGATGAAGACATATATGATGGCAATTCCATATTGTGTTTATCCGATTGTGGCACTTTTAATAGTATTCCTTTTCTGTATGGGATGGTTTCCAAAGCTTGGAGGCATGAAGAAAGCATATGAGCGTGTTGCTGCTACAGGAAAAACATACAGCGATATAAGCAGAAAGTACAATATAGGCTCTGAGTACGGTGAGGACGAGGGCAGAAGTGTATGGTATTTCATCATTCCGCTTGCTATACTGGTAGGTGTGGCAGTTGCAACAGGAGATCTGGTTGTTGCAGCAGTTATTGCAATAATTGTTTCTATGGTATTGTATATTGCAGGAAGGATTATGACATTCTCAGAGTTCTGGGATACATTCGTAAAGGGATTTTCGGATATGCTCCCGATTATCATTTTACTTATATCTGCACTTACATTCCAAAAGATTGCAAGTGAGATGAAGATGACAGAGTTCTTTGTAGATATATGTAAGCCGTTTATGGCAGGAAGTGTATTCCCGATGATTACATTTATCATTGTAGGACTTCTGGCTTTCATGATTGCAAATGCATGGGGTGTATGTACACTTGTAGCACCGGTGCTTTTACCGCTTGGAGCAAGTGTCGGAGCAAATATCGTACTTGTTATGGCAGCTATTCTTTCAGGCTGCGCATTCGGAAACCATGCATGCTTCTACTGTGACACAACAGTGCTCGCATCAAACGGAGCAGGAATTGACAACCTTGAGCACGCGGGCTCACAGCTGCCGTATGTGTTTATCGGAGCAGGTGTTTCTATAATTGGTTTCCTGATTCTGGGATTTGCGATGTAGCAGCTATACTGATATGTTAAGTAACTATAATTGTGAGATGATAACTCGTCAAAAGAAAAGGAGTACAGTATGGACGATAAAAAATATGTTGTAACAATAGCAAGACAGTTTGGCAGTCTGGGACGTCCGATTGCCATGCGTATGAGCGAAAAGCTAGGTATAGAGTTTTATGACAGGGACATTGTGGAGGAGGCTGCGAAAAAGCTTAATCTTCCGGTGTCAAAAATCAATGAGATAGAGGAGAGTGCAAAGAAAAAGGTACATTCAAACAGCTTCAGAAGGATGATGTATCCGCTTGGCACACAGGCTGACGAGCTGCAGGATAAGCTCTTTGAGGCACAGCAGAATATCATCAGGTTTCTTGTGGAAAGAGAGTCATGTATTATAGTAGGACGCTGCTCGGATTTTATCCTGGCTGATGAGCCGAACCTGCTTAGAATATATATCTACGCGCCATATGAGGAGCGGGTGAAGAACTGTGTAAATGACCTGAATATGGATGAGACTGATGCCAGAAGGATGATTAAGGCTGTAGATGAGGCGAGGGATCATTATCATATGCACTATGCCGGCTTTTTGCCAAACGACCAGAGATTCAAGGAAATCATGATTGACAGCAGTATGCTCGGTACAGAAGGCACAGCCGACTATCTGGTCGATGCCGTAAAGAGAAGATTTGGACTTGAATAATACATATACAATTAAATACCGGATTGTGTTATAATAGGTCTGTCGGCGGATTCGTCGGCAGACTTTTTGTAAGGAGAGTAAAATGAGAGTATTAACAGATTTAGAGCCAAAGAATGTTTTTTCGTTTTTCGAGGATATATGCAGTATTCCTCATCCATCATACAAGGAAGAGAAAATCAGTAATTATCTGGTGGAGTTTGCGAAGGCAAGAGGCCTTGAGCATTATCAGGATGAGCTTCACAATGTGATAATCATAAAGGAAGCATCAGCTGGATATGAGGATGTGGAGCCGATCATACTGCAGGGACACATGGATATGGTTTGCGAGAAGGCACCTGACTGTGATAAGGACATGGACGAGGAGGGCTTAGACCTTTTGATAAATGGTGATTTTATCTCGGCAAAGGGCACTACACTCGGTGGAGATGACGGTATTGCGGTGGCATATGCGCTTGCTATTTTGGACGATGACAGCCTGTCACATCCACGCCTTGAGTTTGTATGCACTGTATGCGAGGAGGTAGGCATGGAGGGTGCCACAGGCATCGATGTGTCTATGCTTAAGGGAAAGAAGCTTCTTAATATGGACAGCGAGGAGGAGGGCGTGATGCTCGCAAGCTGCGCCGGTGGATGCAGAGCCGATGTGAAGCTGCCTGTAGAGAGAGAGACAGTAAACGGAACAAAGCTTACTGTGAGCTTATCAGGTCTCACCGGCGGACATTCAGGCTCAGAGATTGATAAGGGCAGGGGCAATGCCAATACTCTTATGTCCAGACTGCTTCGCGACGCATCGGCACCTGTAGCTATAGCTTCTATAGATGGAGGCAGAAAGGATAATGCCATTCCAAGAGAGTGTACTGCACAGATTATTGTATCACCGGATCAGGCAGAGGCAGTGAAGGCTTCGATAGAACAGGCCGCAGCTGAGATTGCGGAGGAGTTTAAGGCATCTGATCCTGACCTTAAGCTTACTGTGTCAGAGGAGACTGACTGCAGTGAGTCTGCTATAAGTGCTAAGGACAGCGCAAGGGTCATCGCACTTATCGAGGCACTGCCAAACGGTATCATCAGAATGAGCAGGGAGATTGATAAGCTTGTTGAGACCTCGCTTAATCTGGGAGTTTTAAAATCAGACGATGCTGCTGTCACTTTAAGATACGCAGTCAGAAGCTCTGTCGGTGTGGCTAAAAAGAGCCTTAAGAACCAGCTTGTATGCATAGCAGGCGCTTTTGCGGCAGAGGTTACATTTGAGGGCGATTACCCTGCATGGGAGTACAAGAAGGACTCAAAGCTTCGCGAGGATATGGTAAGGATTTTTGAGGAGATGTATGGCAAAAAGCCTACAGTTGAGGCTATTCATGCCGGTGTTGAGTGCGGACTTTTAAGCGGCAAGATTGAAGGACTTGACTGCATATCAATGGGACCGGACATGTATGATATCCATACGACAGAGGAGAGGCTTTCAATATCCTCTGCAAAGAGGTCATATGAGTATATACTCAGAGTGATTGCGTGCAAATAAATAGTTATTCAAGGCTTTTGATAAAGGAAAGAGGTGTCATGTGATACCTCTTTTTAAATGCCCTGTGAAAATAGCTCAGATTGTGAAATCCGACAGACAGTGACACATCGAGAATTGAGGTGTTGCCGCGCTCGAACTGTTCCACGGATTTTTCAAGCCGCACATTGTTGATATACTGCACGCAGGTCATGTTCATGTGTTTTTTGAAGAAACGCATGAAGTGGTATTCACTGAAATAACAAAGTCCGGCAAGCTCAGAAACCTGTATGCCCTCGGCATAGTGCATGTCGATGTAATCGAGCACGTTTTTAAGCTTATCGGAGGATGTGTTGGCACCAAAATCAGCATTCTTTTCACTGTATTGCAGCAGTAGAAATACAGCCTGCAGCAGAAATGCCTTTAGTGCCAGCTCATATCCGAATTCCTGACCGGAGTAGAGATTTGTTATGCGCATGAAGCATTTGCGAAGGGATGAATATGCAGGATGCTTCGGTGCAATCAGGTAAGGCATGGCAAACTCATGGTTGATTAGCGGAGTCAGATATCTTGAAGAGCATATATCGGTATTGTTTCCACCTAAAAAATTGATATGGAATACATACGTTTCCGAGTAAAATTCGTCGCAGTTCCTTATTGAAATGGAATGCAGCAGCAGTGGCGGGATAAAGATGATATCGCCTTCCTTTGCTTCATATTCGAGCAAATCAATCTGATAGGTGCATGAGCCCTTTGTAATCAGTGTGAGCTCTGCCTCATCATGCCAGTGTGTGGTGATGACAGGGTAATCTGCTGCAAGTCTTGTTATATATTTCTGAACAGGGAAAAATACATCTCCGTGCTTTGCGTTTTCTTTTTGTCCAAGTGTAAGAGGATTATTGTTTTTCATATTGTTGTTTCTCCATAGCTTTTAAAACCATACCCTTTAAAATTATAAGAGCAGTATTGTGTTATAAAATGAAAAAATATTGCAAGAATTTATACTAATTACTTTCTATAATAGCAGTATAATACATCAAGGCAAAGCGCTCAAGATGTAAATGAGTGCGAAATTTATGATTAGATAAGAGGTACACATTATGGAGAGAAAATGGTGGCACGACAAGGTGGCATATCAGATTTATCCAAAGAGCTTTCTGGATACAAACGGTGATGGAATAGGAGATTTAAGAGGTATCATTTCAAAGCTGGATTATTTAAAATCACTTGGAATTGACATCATATGGCTGTCTCCGATATATAAATCGCCATTTGTGGATCAGGGCTATGATATATCTGATTACTATGCGATAGCTGAAGAGTTCGGTACTATGGAGGAGTTTGATGAGCTCCTTGCCGAGGCAAAGAAGCGTGATATGCATATCATCATGGATCTGGTAATAAATCACTGCTCGGATAAGCACGAGTGGTTTCAAAAGGCACTTAAGGATCCGGATGGAGAGTATGCTGACTATTTCTATTTCAGAAAGGGCAAAAACGGCAATCCGCCGAGCAACTACCGCTCTTACTTTGGCGGAAGCTGCTGGGAGAAGGTACCGGGCACGGACAAGTATTATCTGCATATGTTTGCGAAGGAGCAGCCGGATTTAAACTGGGAGAACGAAAAGCTAAGACAAAAGCTTTATGAGATGATTAACTGGTGGCTTGATAAGGGCTTGTCAGGCTTTAGAATAGATGCGATAATCAATATAAAGAAAAATCTCGATTTTCCTGATTTTGAGCCGGATGCAGAGGACGGACTTGCTGCCTGCTACAAGATGGTTGAGAGTGCCGAGGGCGTCGGAGAGTTCTTGGAGGAATTAAAGAACAATACATTTAAGAAGTATGATGCATTTACAGTCGGCGAGGTATTCAATATGAAGCCTGAGGAGCTGCCGGAGTTTATCGGTGAGAATGGCCATTTTTCAACGATATTTGATTTTTGTGCGCAGTGCTTAAGCGATGGAGAGCACGGCTGGTATGATGCACCGAAAATAGATTTTGACACATGGAGAAAGACTATTCTTGGCTCACAGCTTGAGACGGAAAAGTACGGCTTTAAGGCCAATATCATAGAAAATCACGATGAGCCGAGAGGCGCTTCAAGATTTTTACCGGAGCATGCACAAAATCCTGCCGGAATCAAGATGCTTGGAACCGTCAGCGTACTGCTTCGAGGCATTCCGTTTATATACCAGGGACAGGAAATCGGTATGCAAAATGCAAAGTGGAACAGCATAGATGAGTATGACGATATCAGTACAAAGGACCAGTACAAGGCTGCACTTGCAGCAGGCTTGTCAAAGGAGCAGGCACTTGCAGCCTGTGGAAGGATGAGCAGGGATAATGCAAGGACACCTATGCAGTGGAGTGATGAGGCAAATGCCGGTTTTACCACAGCAAAGCCATGGCTTAAGGTTAATGAAAACTATAAGGCTATCAATGTGGCTGCGCAGGAAAAGGACCCTGCATCTGTTTTGAACTACTACAGAAGGCTTGTGGCACTTAGAAAGTCAGATGAATTCAGGGAGCTGTTCACCTACGGCAGATGTGTTCCGGCATATGAGGATACAGATGGCATCATGGCTTATTACAGAGAGGATGCCAATAAGCGCGTGCTGGTTGCGGCAAATTTTGGCAGGGAAGAAGCGCAAATCAAGCTGGATGGCAGTGTCAAAAAGGTGCTTTTGTCTAACAGGAATAATGCTTCTGAGAGCACAATCGAAGTTGGAGCATCCGAGCTTAAGCTTGAAAGCTGTGAGGTTCTGGTAGTGCTTGTCGGATAGCATAATCGGATACAGAATTAAAGAAACGATGTTTAATTTTACAAAAAACAGCAACTAAAAAGAC
This sequence comes from uncultured Lachnobacterium sp., assembly GCA_900546625.1. GTDB lineage: Bacteria > Bacillota > Clostridia > Lachnospirales > Lachnospiraceae > Roseburia. Next base: position 13,512 of record URDU01000033.1, read on the forward strand.
AACTAAAAGAGATAATAAAATAGAGATATGGAGGGCATAATGAGCAAAAACAATAACGAAAAATGGTGGAAAAAGGCGGTAGTTTATCAGATTTATCCAAAGAGCTTTCAGGATTCCAACGGAGACGGCTTTGGCGATTTACAGGGTATCATCAAAAGACTTGATTATCTTGAGACGCTTGGAATCAATGCAATATGGCTTTCGCCGGTATTTAAATCGCCGCAGGCGGACAACGGCTATGACATTTCGGATTACAGGGATATTGACCCGACATTTGGAAGCCTCGATGATATGGAGGAGCTCATAAACGAGGCAAAGAAGCACAATATAAGGATTATGATGGACCTTGTCTTAAATCACTCTTCAAATGAGCACAGATGGTTCAAGGAGGCTAAAAAGAGCAAGGACAATCCATACCACGACTACTATATCTGGAGAGACGGAGAGGAAGGCGTGCCGCCAAGTGATATGAAGGCTGTTTTCGGTGGAAGTGCATGGGAATATGTGCCGGAAATCGGACAGTATTATTTTCATCAGTTTTTACCTGAGCAGCCGGACTTAAACTGGGAGAATCCAAAGGTCAGAAGAGCAATCTACGATATGATCCTCTGGTGGATGGACAAGGGAGTCGGCGGCTTCAGGCTGGATGTAATCGACCAGATAGCAAAGGAGCCGGACAAGAGAATCACAATAAACGGACCAAGGCTTCAGGAATATTTTAAGGAACTGAGTAAGGAGACCTTCCAAAAGGGTGACCTGATTACCGTAGGTGAGGCGTGGGGAGCAGACACAGAGCGTGCAAAGCTTTACAGCAATCCGGATGGCAGCGAGTTTTCGATGGTGTTCCAGTTCGAGCACATAGGGCTTGACCAAAAGGAGGGCGGCGAGAAATGGGACCTTGCACCGCTTCCGTTTAAAAAGCTCAAAAAGATAATGGCACACTGGCAGAATGAGCTCTACAACTGTGGCTGGAACAGTCTGTTCTGGGACAATCATGACCTGCCTCGTATCGTGTCAAGATGGGGCAATGACAGGGAGTACAGAGTGGAATCTGCAAAGATGCTTGCCATATTGCTGCACGGCATGCAGGGTACACCGTACATCTATCAGGGCGAGGAGCTTGGCATGACAAATGTACAGTATGATATCGAGGATTATAAGGACTGCGAAATCATAAATATGTATCATGAGCGCCTTGAAAAAGGATATTCAAAGGACGAAATCATGAAGTCCATTTATGCAAAGGGACGTGACAATGCAAGGACACCGATGCAGTGGGATGACTCGGCAAATGCCGGCTTCACCACAGGAACACCTTGGATAAAGGTAAATGACAATTACGACAAAATCAATGCCAAATCACAGGTAGATGACCCTGATTCAATCTTTAGCTGCTACAAGAAGCTTGTTCAGCTGAGAAAGGATTATCCGGTATTTGTCGATGGTAAGTTCACACTTTTACTTGAGGATGATGAGAATATTTTTGCATACAGCAGAAAGAATGAAGAAAAGACCATGATTGTTGTGTGCAATTTCTTTGACAAGGAGATACCAATGCCGCTTGCAAAGGAGTGCGAGGGCATGGAGGTGCTGATTTCAAATTATAAGGATACCTCTGATATGTCTGTGCTCAGACCTTATGAGGCAAGGATGTATATACGATAAGTAAAATATTGATACCGTCTGTTTTTATAAAGGTGTTTTATAAAAGCAGGCGGTATTATTGTATTTTTTAAAGATAATGTATATAATAAGTTACCATAAAAGCTTAAGTGAGGATGAAAGGAACCAATTCCATGTACGATATAATAATAATAGGCAGTGGCCCGGCAGGACTGTCAGCAGCGATATATGCAAAGAGAGCCAATCTGAATGTGGCAGTAGCAGAAAAAGAATACGAGGGAACAGGCCAGATAGCCGAGAGCGGAAATGTGAACAACTATCTGGGGCTTCCAAACATAAACGGATACGACCTGGGCGAGAAATTCAGGGAGCATGCAGTGTCACTTGATGTGGAATTTATCGAAAAGGAAGCAGTAGAGATAGAGGCAGTACAAAATGAGGAGTGTGCTGCGGAATCAGCAATATACAGAGTAAAATTCGACGATGACACGATAGAAGAGGCAAGAGCGCTCATCTACACCGCAGGAGCATATCCGAGAAAGGCAGGAGTGCCGGGAGAGGATGAGTATACCGGAAAGGGAGTATCCTATTGCGCAATCTGCGACGGAGCCTTCTATAAAGGAAAGACAGTCGCAGTGCTGGGCGGCGGGGATACCGCTTTGGATGATGCATTATATCTGGCAGATATATGTGACAAGGTCTATCTGGTTCACAGAAGAGACAGCTTCCGCGGCGCACAGAGCACAGTAGAGCTTCTAAAGCAGAAAGAAAATGTAGAGCTTGTCTTAAACGAAACCGTGACTGAGATATATGGAGAAAAGAAGCCGACAGGCATAAAGCTTAAAAGTGGCAGAGAGCTCGCTTTAGACGGAGTATTCGTGGCATATGGCTCAGTACCGCAGTCAGAGCTCATAAAGAATCTGGTGCAGCTTGATGAGAGAGGATATGTAGTGGCAGGTGAGGACGGCATCACATATGCTGCAACAAAAAAAGCTGACGATGATAGAAGAATCCAGCCCGGACTATATGTGGCAGGAGATGTCCGCACCAAGACACTGCGTCAGGTAGTAACCGCAGTATCTGACGGCGCAAACGCCGCAACAACAGCCGCTGAGTATTTATTAAGGGATATTAACTGGTATAACCAAATCTTATAACCATGCACAAATAATTTGTATAACTGATAGCATTGACTTTAAACCCACACGTTTGTATAATAGTCTCATCAATTCCTAGTAACACAATAGACTATGTAAGAATTAACGAGAAGAAAACAATGAGATTTAATACAAGCTTACTTCATGCCGGCGTGACAAAAGAGACAAATGGCTCTACACTGCCACCGGTATACCAGACAAGCGCCTTCGAGCAGGAGAGCGCGGCAGATCTGGAAAAAATATTTGAAAACAAAGCTCCGGGCTACTGTTACACAAGAGTTGCCAATCCTACGATTACAGCCTTTGAGAACAGAATAACAAAGCTCGAGGGAGGAATAGCATCGGTAGCATGCGCATCAGGCATGGCGGCACTGATGAATACCTTCTTAAATATACTAAGCAGTGGAGATGAGCTCATCTCAAGCGCCAGCCTCTACGGTGGCACAATAGATTTGTTCCATGATCTTGAGGCCTTCGGCATCACAACCAGATATGTCGAGAACAACAACTGGCAGCAGATAGAGGACAGCATCAATGAGCATACCAGACTGATTTTTGCAGAGACTATCGGTAATCCCTGTCTGGATGTTACAGATATTGAGAAGCTTGCAGAGATAGCGCACGCACATGATATACCGCTTGTAGTTGACAATACCACATCGACCGCTTACCTGATACAGGTTTTAAAGCATGGAGCTGATATCGTGGTCAATTCCTCTTCCAAGTATATCAATGGAAGCAGCAATGCAATCAGCGGTATCCTGACAGACTCAGGTAAGTTCAAATGGGATAAGAACAGATATCCGGGCTTTGCAGATTATGTGAAGTATGGACCGATGGCATTCGTTGCAAAGTTAAGAAACAGTCTTTTCAGAAATATGGGCGCCTGTTTAGCTCCGGTGAATGCATACTTAAATATCGTAGGACTTGAGACACTCGGTCTTAGAATGGAAAGAGAATGTTCTAATGCACTTGAGCTTGCGTCGTGGATAGAAAACAATTATCCCGACATAAAGGTTAATTATCCGGGGCTTTGGAGCAGCAAATGGCATGAAATAGCCAAAAAGCAGCTTGCAAACGGCTATGGAGCAATCCTCACAATCAGGGTGGGCAGCAAGGAAAAGGCATTTAAATTTATAGACAGCCTGACAATTCCGTACACCCTCAGCAATATCGGAGATACAAAGACACTTGTCATTCATCCGGGCTCCACAATCAGTCTTCACAGCACAGATAAGCAGAAGGAGGATGCAGGAGTATTCGAGGATCTTATAAGAGTCAGCGTAGGTATCGAGGATATAGATGACCTTAAGGAGGATTTTGCACAGGCTTTTGCAAAGATAGCTGATTAAGCCTTCATATATAAAACAAAACATTAACATATTTACACAGTAAGGAGATTAAAAATGGCGGAGAAAGTTGATTACGCAGCCCTCAAAAAGGGCGGATTCATGAGACAGAAGCAAAAGGGCTGTTTCTCACTTCGACTTGCGGTTGTAGGAGGAAATCTTACAGCAGACAACATCAAAACAGTAGCAGAGGTTGCTGAGAAATACGGACACGGATATGTTCATATGACATCGCGTCAGGGCATTGAGATTCCGTTTATCAAGGTTGATGATATCAACGAGGTAAAAGAGGAGCTTGCAAAGGGCGGTGTAGGAACAGGTGTCTGCGGACCGAGAGTACGTACTATCACAGCGTGTCAGGGCTCAGAAATCTGTCCTAGCGGATGTATCGATACATACACTCTGGCACAGGAGCTTGATGCAAGATATTTTGGAAGAGAGCTTCCGCACAAGTTCAAGTTTGGTGTCACAGGCTGTCAGAACAACTGCTTAAAGGCAGAGGAAAACGATGTCGGAATCAAGGGCGGCATGACAGTGGAGTGCAGCCATGATGATTGTATCCAGTGTGGTGTCTGCGTGAAGGCGTGCCGCGAGGGTGCACTTTCGATGGAGGATGGCAGGATTGTCATCGACAGAGACAAATGTAACAACTGTGCGCGCTGCGTAAAGAGCTGTCCGACAGATGCATGGAAGGGAACTCCGGGATATATCGTATCGTTTGGAGGACTTTTCGGAAACCACATATACAAGGGAGAGCAGCTTCTTCCGATTATCCGCGACAAAGAGACTCTTTTCAGAGTGACAGATGCAGCGATTAGCTTCTTTGAGAAGCATGCAAACGGCGGTGAGCGTTTCAGACTTACTCTTCAGAGAGTGGGCGAGGAAGAATTCAAAAAAGAGATTCAGGCTGCATACGAGGGAAAATAATTTCCGTGTACAGCAGGAAATATCCGGCATGCATAAAACAATAACGATTACAGCATGATAAATACAGAGTATAGGAAGGGAGATGCGAAATGGCAGATATAGCATTCGACGATCAGGTAGATATAACTGACAAGGTTTGCCCTCTTACATTTGTAAAGGCAAAGGTAGCAATAGAGGAATTAGATGACGGTGAGGTGCTTGCAATCCGTATGAATGACGGAGAGCCTGTACAGAATGTTCCAAGAAGCATGAAGGAAGAGGGACACAAGATACTTAAGCTTGAGGACAACGAGGACGGAACATACACTCTTTACGTCAGAAAGGTTGAGGACTAATCATGGCAGCAAGAATTTCAAAGGCTGATTTCGATGAAAAAGTATTAAAAAGCAAGCTTCCGGTAATTGTTGATTTTTACTCGGATTCATGTGTGGCCTGCAAGAAGCTGGCACCGGTTCTCGGAGATATCGAGGATGATTATGAGGATAAGCTTCATGTATACAAGGTCAACACAAATTTTGACGGAGAGCTCGCTGATGAGTATGAGGTGACTGCGAATCCGACACTGCTTTTCGTAAAAGACGCAGAGGTCTTAGATAGAAAGGTCGGCGCACAAAAGCCAGCCGATTTGAAGGCATGGGTTGAAGCATTATTATAGTCTTTAGATTATCATATAAAGCAGTCTGATACAGGATAATAACACATACAGATACAAAATCTGTGACACAGGAGGAAATAAAATGACTATCACAGTAGCAGGAGAGAAGAAAGAATATAAGGATGGACTTACATTACCTGAGCTTATCGAGCTTGAAAATGTAGATATGCCTGAGTATGTAACAGTTTCAATAAATGAGGAATTTGTTGCCACAGAGGATAAGCCAAAGACAGTGCTTAAGGACGGCGACAATGTAGAGTTCCTTTACTTCATGGGAGGTGGATGCTAATGGCAATGACTGATGAGCAGATCGAGCGCTATTCACGCCACATTATCCTTAATGAGGTGGGCGTTAAAGGTCAGAAGAAATTATTAAAGGGCAAGGTACTTATTATCGGTGCCGGCGGACTCGGAGCTCCGGCAGCAATGTATCTTGCAGCAGCAGGAGTTGGCACAATCGGAATTGTGGACGCGGATGAGGTAGATTTATCCAACCTGCAGAGACAGATTATCCACGGAACAGCCGATGTGGGAAAAGCCAAGGTAAAGTCAGCAAAAGAGACAATGAACGCCATGAACCCGGACGTTCAGGTCAATACATACCGTATGTTTGTAGATGCGTCAAACATTAGAGAGCTTATCAGGGACTATGATTTCATCATCGATGGAACTGACAATTTCCCGGCAAAGTTCTTAATAAACGATGCTTGTGTGCTTGAGAAAAAACCGTTTTCACATGCCGGAATCATCCGTTTCAAGGGTCAGCTCATGACATATGTGCCGGGAGAGGGACCTTGCTACAGATGTGTATTCAAGAATCCACCACCAAAGGATGCAGTGCCTACATGTAAGCAGGCAGGAGTCATCGGAGCTATGGGCGGAGTAATCGGTTCACTCCAGGCTATGGAGGCTATCAAGTATTTAATCGGTGTGGGAGAGCTCCTCACAGGATATCTGCTCACATATGATGCACTCACCATGGAGTTCCACAAGATTAAGCTTCCAAAGGATACACACAACTGTGCAGTCTGTGGAGACCATCCGACCATTCTTGAGCCAATCGACTACGAGCAGGAGGTATGCGAGGAGACAGCGGGCAGATTTGATGCACCTCGTACACAGGAATAAAAAGACAGCAAGGAAAGGAACGATATGAGTATCATAAGAATGAAATATCCGTTTCTGGATGAAATAGCAAAATATGCCAAAGAGCATCTGCCGGAGGAGGCATGCGGTCTGATAGCAGGCAGTGAGGACGAAAACGGTCGTCTCATCACAAAGGTATATTACCTGACCAATACAGACCATGCCGAGGACCATTTCACAATGGATCCAAAGGAACAACTGGCAGCCATAAAGGACATGAGAGCAAACGGCCTCAAGCCGCTTGGCAACTGGCACTCACACCCGTCAAGTCCATCAAGGCCTTCGGATGAAGATATAAAGCTTGCATACGATCCGAATGCGAGCTACATGATAATGTCGCTTATGGCAGAAAATCCTGTAATCAACTCGTTTCATATCGAGGGTGGACAGGTCACGAAAGAGGATTTACGAATATATTCTGATGAATATTACTTCTAAATCATATGTTAATGTTTTGAGTAGCAGCGAAAGCTGCGAAGAAAAGTCAGCTTCATCGAAGATGGCTTTTCTTTTTTAGAGAAAGATGTTATTATAGCATGTATATTTAATAAGACGAAAGAGCAAGTGAAAATGAAATTAAAGACAAAGGAACTTACAACATGTGCACTTTTTGCGGCACTTATAGCAGTTGGAGCATTTATCAAGATTGATATTCCGCTTCCTATGTACACCATGCATTTTACATTACAGTGGTTCTTTGTGCTGATGGCGGGATTTCTGCTCGGGGCAAAGCTGGCATCGCTTAGCGTGATAGTGTATTTGTGCATCGGACTGGTGGGAGTGCCTGTATTTGCGGCAGGCGGTGGTCCTACATACATTTTAAGACCGGGCTTTGGATTCCTCTTAGGCTTTGTGCTTGCAGCATTTTTAATCGGAGCCATCACAGAAAAGCTTAAAAGAACCAATGCTTTTACACTTATTCTTCCGGCAACGGTCGGACTGGTGGCATATTATACAGTTGGTGCAATATACTTTTACTGCATGAAGAATTTCTATGCGGCAACACCTGTAAGCTGGGGCATCGTAATAGTGGATTACTGCCTGATAACTGTTGCACCGGACTTTATATTATGCGTATCGGCAGCAGTGTTTTCTGCCAAGCTTCGTCCTGTTTTTGCAGGAATATTAAACGGCTACAGTGTGAAAAATAAGGCAGGAAATAAAGCATAAAGCATGGATATAGTATTACAGGGAGATAAAAATGGCGTATTTTCCGATGTTTGTGGATATGACGGAAAGAGAGTGTCTGATTGTTGGCGGTGGAAATGTGGCATACCGCAAGGTGATGGTAATGCTGGATTTTGGCGCGAAGGTCACAGTTGTGGCAGAAGATATATGTGATGAGCTGAGAAAGCTTACAATTGATGATACAGCAAATAAAGAAAACAGAATTACTTTTATAAAAAGAAGGTTTGAACGAAAAGACTGTGACGGCATGGAAATGGTTATCGCTGCCACTGATGACAATGCTCTTAATCATGAGATTGCAGAGTATTGCAAAGCTAAGGGCATCATGGTAAATGCGGTCGATCAGAAGGCTGATTGCAGCTTTATTTTTCCGTCATACATAAAGGAAAAGAATCTTGTAGCGGCATTTTCAAGCGGAGGAAACAGCCCTGTGCTGACTCAGTATCTGAAGGGCAAAGAGAAGGAGATTCTTACTCCGTTTCTTGGTGAGCTGAACGAATACATGGGACAGATCCGCGAAAAAGTAATAGCGGAATACGACACGGAAGCCGAGAGAAAGCGTGTGTTTAAGGAAATATTGTGTGCAGCTATTGATAATGGAAGGATTCCGGAAATATAGTTTAAAGTATGGTATTAGAAATTTGCAGATACTGTATATTTATAAATGGAAAATGGCATGATCCGTAGGAGAGTAAAATGAGGTATTTAATAGGAACGAGAGGCTCAAAGCTTGCGCTCGTTCAGACTGATTATGTGATAGATAAGTTAAAAAGAGCATATCCGGATGATGATTTTGAGGCTGTTATCATAAAGACAACAGGTGACATAGAGCAGAAAAAGGCACTTGATAAGATTGGTTCAAAGGGTATCTTTGTAAAGGAGATAGAGGATGAGCTTTTATCGGGAAAGATTCATATGGCAGTCCATTCCATGAAGGATATGCCTGATGAGCCGGCAGCAGGGCTTACATTTGCAAAGGCATGGAAGCGCGAGGATCCAAGGGATGTTTTGGTGCTTAAAAATGCGGCTTCACTGGATAAGCTTCCTCATGGTGCCGTGATAGGAACCGGAAGCAAGCGCAGAAAGTATCAGCTTTTAAAGCTGCGTCCTGACCTTAAGGTGGTCGGCATACGCGGAAATATCGATACGAGGATTCGTAAGCTCTATGATGGTGAAATTATATATGAAGAGGTTGCCGATAATACTGTAAATAACAATGAGATAGCTAACGAAAAACAGAATAAGTATAACGAATATAGGCTGGATGGAATCGTACTTGCAGCGGCGGGAATAAAGCGTATCGGAAGAGAATCTGAGATCACACAGTACTTTTCAGAGGATGACATGATTCCGGCTCCGGCACAGGGCACACTGGCGCTTGAGCTACGTGCTGACAATGCTAAGCTGATGGCAAAGCTTGATGCTTTGTCAGATGAGAAAACCAATCTGTGTGCAGGCATTGAGAGAGAATTTTTAAAGCGAATCGGCGGAAACTGTCATCTGCCTGTGGCTGCATATTGTGATATTGTAAGTGAAAAAGATAGCAGACTCAGGTTTCTTGCGATGTTTGGTTCAGAGGATGGAAAACAGCTTGCAAGGACCAAGCAGATTTTTGATATGACAGCGGACAGAAACGATATTGTGGAGCGTGCCGTGCACGATATTCGGTATAAATTAGAAACCGACTAAAGTTTATTATATTTAAACCGGTTCTAAATTATAAATATGCAGCCGATACATCAAGTGGTTTGTTTAAAAATATCAAGTCATAATTTTTAATGGATAGATAATAATTCAGTAGAAAAATAATTGGGAAAATCATGAGAGAAAACAAAGGAAAAGTAGTATTAGTTGGAGCAGGACCGGGAGATACGGGCCTGCTCACTTTAAAAGGAGAAAAATATATAAAACAGGCGGATTGTCTGGTGTATGACAGACTATCGTCACCACAGCTTCTTTCAATGGCAAAGGCAGGTTGTGAGCTTATTTATGTGGGCAAGGAAAATCACAAGCATGTCATGAAGCAGGATGCCATAAATGAGCTTTTATACGAGAAATCAAAATGTCATGAGCTTGTAGTCCGTTTAAAGGGCGGAGATCCGTATGTCTTTGGAAGAGGCGGAGAGGAAGCACTCTATCTGGTGGAGAGAAATGTGGATGTAGAAGTGGTGCCGGGTGTCAGTTCATCGGTTGCAGCGCTTGCCGCAGCAGGAATACCTATCACGCACAGAGGCATAGCAAAAGGCTTTCAGGTCATCACTGCGCACAGCAGAAAGGATGAGGAGGCAGATATAGATTATTCCCTCCTTACAGATGAGACAATCACCTGCGTATTTTTAATGGGACTTGCGCATGTAAAGAGCATTGCAGCAGGACTTATAAGGGCAGGGCGCAGAGCGGATACTCCGGCAGCAGTCATATCAAACGGCACGCTTGCCGCGCAGCGCAAATGTATCGGAACGCTTGCGGATATCGGGGAAAAAATCGAGAAGGCAAAGCTTACATCACCTGCTATAATCGTTGTGGGAGATGTGGTTTCACTGAATGACAGGCTTGATTTCTTTGAAAAAAGAACGCTGTTTGGAAGAAAAATCACAGTACCGTATATCGAGGCTATGCCTGGAACAAACGAATTGATAGCAAAATTACAGCAGCTTGGAGCAGATGTCACGCCGGTTAAGACAGGGATAATAAACCCGATAATAATTCCTGGATTTACTGATAAGGTAAGATCGGCTGACTGGATTGTTTTTACAAGCAAAAATGGTGTAAGATCATTTTTCTATAATCTGGAGCTGACAGGGGCAGACATCAGGCTGATAGCAAATGCAAGGTTTGCAGTAGTGGGAAAAGCTACAGAAAAAGAGCTTGCAAAGCATCACATAAAGGCAGATCTTATTCCAGCAGAACAGACCGGAAAAGGATTGGCAGATGCAATGAAATTATGTATGCCGTATGCCTATGGGGGAAGTGATGATAATATATCGGATAAAATGTGTAAAGTCTGCATTTTCTCGGCAAAGGAGGCTTCACCTGAACTTGAGGCAGGGCTTAAAGGTATTTGCGAATTAGAAAAAATTGATGCATATGTAAACGAGCAGGCATATGAGAGTATTCCTGAAAGCATTGGAAACAGTATAAGCGAGGTTGTTTTTACCAGTGCATCAAATGTGGAAAGATTTTTTGGTATGCTACCGGAGAATACATGCGTAGAAACAGCATACTCGATAGGTGAAAAAACGACAGCCGCATTAGAGCAGTACAATGTCGGAAAGGTACTACAAGCTGATGACAGCAGCTATGAGGCACTGGTAGACAAAATATATAACAAAAGAGTTTATAAAGCGTAAGAATTTATGGTGACAAAAGTTATATAATCTGAATTTGTCAAAACGCGCCAAATGTAATATACTATATCCAACTGAAACATTAACATCATAAAGGAGAAGCACAATGAAAGAATACAGTATAGGTACAAAGTGTGTACAGGCAGGCTATGAAGCCGGAAACGGAGAACCGAGACAGATTCCGATTATCCAGTCAACTACATTCAAATACGACACAAGCGAGGATATGGGAAAGCTTTTTGACCTCGAGGCAGAGGGCTATTTCTACAGCAGACTGCAGAATCCAACCTGTGACACAGTAGCAAGAAAAATCGCAGCTATGGAGGGTGGCACTGCAGCCATGCTCACATCATCAGGTCAGGCAGCCAATTTTTATGCCATGTTCAACATATGTGAGTGCGGAGACCATATCGTGGCATCATCATCCATCTACGGAGGCACCTTCAATCTCATCGCGGTAACTATGGCAAAGATGGGCATCACAGCTACCTTCGTATCGCCTGATGCTACAGAGGAGGAGCTCAATGCAGCCTTCAGACCAAACACAAAGCTCATGTTTGGTGAGACTATCGCCAATCCTGCACTTACAGTGCTTGATATAGAGCTTTTTGCCAAGGTGGCGCACGAGCACGGAGTACCGCTTATAGTGGACAATACATTTCCAACACCTGTAAACTGCAGACCTATTGAGTGGGGCGCAGATATCGTCACACACTCAACCACCAAGTATATGGACGGACACGGAGCTACACTCGGCGGAGCAATCGTAGACAGCGGCAAATTTGACTGGATGGCACATGCAGATAAATATCCGGGACTCTGCACACCTGATGACAGCTATCATGGCATCACATATGCAGAGAAATTCGGCAAGGAGGGTGCGTTCATTACCAAATGTACAGCACAGCTCATGCGTGATTTCGGCTCTATGCAGTCACCACAGAATGCATTTATGCTGAATCTTGGTCTTGAGTCACTTCATGTGCGTATGCCAAAGCATGTGGAAAACGGACAGGCAGTGGCAGAATTTCTGGAAAACCATCCAAAGGTTGACTATGTAAACTACTCTGGGCTTCCTTCAAACAAATACTATGAGAGAGCACAGAAGTATCTTCCAAACGGAGGCTGCGGAGTCGTATCCTTTGGTTTAAAGGGTGGCAGAGAGGCAGCGTCTGCATTTATGAAGGCTTTAAAGCTTGGCGCAATCGAGACACATGTGGCAGATGCGAGAACCTGCTGCTTAAATCCTGCAACAAGCACACATCGTCAGATGAATGATGAGCAGCTTAAGGAGGCAGGAGTACCGGCAGAGCTTATCAGAATAAGCTTAGGACTTGAGGACAAGGTGGATTTGATTGCAGATATCTCAAACGCACTTGACGCCATAAAATAATACATATATTCATAAAATACACAAAAAAAACAAAATTAGTAAAAACAAAACTTTACGAAATGACTTACTAATGATATAGTAGTGATAGATATGAAAGAGTTTTGATAATTATTTTTTGTGGGAATTATTATGAGTAATAGATTTGAAGATGAAAATAATATAGAGATGGATATAAAGACCGCATTCGCATCCTGGGGGAAGTCTGTATTTAAGTGCTTTCCGCAGGAAGGGCGTTTGAGGTCTTTTTTATCAGAGGATTCATTAGATGACTCAAAAGAGAAAACTGTGGATATTATAAACAATCCGTTTATAGACAGCATGGTTGACAGTGATAATTTGCTGAAGGCTGTTGAACGTATTGCAGAGGGAGAAAAATTTGCCACTGTAGTACTACATGCAAAGGAAGGGACAGATACCTACAGGATATCGTTCAAGTCGATTTGCTTTGATGATGATGGCAGAACAGTTGAGGCAATAGGGCTTGCCGAGCAGCTTGATGACCGTCTCAACGAGAGCGAGATGGTGAATGCTTTAGGCAGCAACTTCAACAGTATCTACTATATAGATGTAGACAACAACAAGATGTACCCGTACAGGATGAATCCTTCTGTCCATGCTATGTTTGGAGAAGCGCTTGAAGCAAAACCGGGCTATCAGGAGATGATGGAAAAGTATGTAAATGCTATTGTCTTGGAGGAGGATAAGCTTCACATGCTTTTAGAGACATCAATTAATAATCTGCGCAGGCAGTTTTTGATAAAGGATACCTATCAGCATGATTACCGCATCGTGAGGGATGGACATGTACAGTATTGCAGAGCCAAGTTTGTCAATGTGTCGGGTGTTGGAGAGCTGCACAAGATGATAGCTGGCTTTTCGGATATAAGCCCGGAGAAGCAAAGAGAGCTTGAGCGTATAGCGTACGTGGATACAGTGACCGGAGGCAACAACTACGAGAGCTTTAAAAAGAAGCTGCGTGACAGAAATGTATCAGGCTATCTGATTTCCATGGATATCCACTCCTTCAAGATAGTAAACTCCATCTGTGGTGTGGCAAAGGGTGACGAGGCACTTAGATGGATTTCTGAAAATATACGCGGTGTCATAGGACATAATGACATATCAGGTCATATAAATGCAGACAGATTTGTTATTTTCTGTGCGGACGACAAGATAAATAAGGTTATCAGAAAGATAGAGACCATCAATTTACAGCTCATTAAGATCTCAGAATCCTTAAAGATTCCAAAGATTCAGCCATACTTTGGTGTGACAAAATGGGAGCCGGGCAAAAAGGTTGAGGAAGCCTATAGCGAGGCTAACTTTGCCAAGAATCGGATTAAGGAGCGCAAGGACGTGCTCTATCAGATATACAGTCAGGCCGATACAGAAAGAATTGTCGAAGAAAAGCAGATGGAGGATAACTTCTACAGGGATTTAAAAGACAATCGTTTTGAGATATGGTATCAGCCAAAGTATGCTCCAAAGACCAACAAGCTGGTCGGTGCAGAGGGGCTTGTCAGGTGGAGAAGAGGAAATAATGAGATTATTCCGCCATCCAAATTTATACCGCTTTTTGAAAGAAACGGCATGATTAAGGCGCTTGATGAGTATGTGTTCCGCGAGGTGTGTACACACCAGAAACGATGGCTTGATGAGGGCAAAAAGATAGTTCCTATCTCGATAAACCTGTCCAGAGCGAGCCTGTACTTTGAGTCTGTGGTCAAAAGATATCATGATATAGCAAGAAGAATCGGTGTATACACTCATCTGGTGCCTATAGAGATTACAGAGAGTGCAGCCGTCGATAATGATGAAATCAAGAGTATTGCGGATAGGTTCCATGGCAATGGATTTCCGCTTTTGGTTGATGATTTTGGCTCAGGCTATTCATCACTTGCAACCCTCAATATGAAGTGCTTTGATACACTCAAAATCGACAAGAGCCTGATTGACTATATAGGAGATTCAAATGGTGAGAGGCTGCTTGTGCATACGATAGCGCTGGCAAAGGAGCTGGGAATCTGTGTGACTGCCGAGGGTGTTGAGCGCAGAGAGCAGGTAGAGTTTTTGAAGAATATAGACTGCGACAGTATACAGGGCTTTTATTACTCAAAGCCGCTGCCATTAGCAGAGTATGAGATGCTTTTGGAGGCATGATAAAAGAAAATATAAGCAATATAAAAGAGCCGGTCACGTGACCGGCTCTTTTGAGGGGAGTATAAATAATTAATAAGAGGTATAACATTGAAAAGATTTCTCTCTTCGCAAAATATTATAAAATAACAGCAATTAAAAAGCAATACTTTGAAACACAAAATAATATAATCTTAATAAAATGGGTTGATTCGTTAAAGAATTAAAGTACTAAAGTGCCAAAGAGCCAAGCACCGGTATAATGATTTTGGTGATTTGTCACGGTTCACATCTCATAATAAAATGAATATCATAATGTAAATTCGTATTTTGGCGTATGGATGTATGAAATTTAAAATAGTTTATGCGGATGAGCTTTATAAGGTGCAAAAAGAGATGAATGCACTGCTTATAGATATAAGAACAAGAGAGGAATACGACAGGTCGCACTGGAAAGGCGCGATCAGCATGCCGATGGATATCACAGATTCGTATGAGAGTGAACTCGATGTGTCACAGAGTGTGATTTTCTACTGCACGCATGGTGGGAGCAGCATGAAGCTTGCCAGATATCTGGGAAACCGCGGCTTTGATACAGCGACAGTCATAGGTGGATACAATGCTATGTGCGGATATCAAAAAAAGTTGCAGAAATATGGCTGAAACTATTTAAAAAAAACTAAATTTATGCAACAATATTAGATAACAATGTAAAGTACAATTATAGAAAGGCAGTTATACAATATATGGATAGATTTGAGCTTGTTGTGCCATGTCATTTTGGCCTCGAGGCAGTAGTCAAGAGGGAGATATATGATCTGGGATATGAGATAACACGTGTGGAGGACGGCAGAGTATCGTTTGAGGGTGATGCTGAGGCAATATGCAGAGCGAATATATTTTTGCGAGGTGCAGAGAGAGTATTACTTCAGGTAGGCCGTTTTAAGGCTACCACATTTGATGAGCTTTTTGAAAATGTAAAGGCTCTCCCATGGGAAAATTATATTCCAAAGGATGGCAGATTCTGGGTGAAAAAGGCTTCATCCATAAAGAGTAAGCTTTTTTCACCATCTGATATACAGTCTATCGTGAAAAAGGCTATGGTTGAGAGAATGAAGAGGTCTTATCACATTGACTGGTTCCCGGAGGATGGAGCACAGTATCCGGTAAGGGTTTTTCTGTACAAGGATGAGGTGATGGTGACACTTGATACATCGGGGGATTCCCTTCACAAGAGAGGGTACCGTCTGGCAACGAGCAAGGCACCGCTGACTGAGACACTTGCGGCATCGCTCATCATGCTTACACCATGGCATGCTGACAGAATACTTGTGGATCCGTTTTGCGGCAGTGGTACATTCCCGATAGAGGCAGCCATGATGGCAGCAAACATAGCACCCGGTATGAACAGGGAGTTTACGGCTGAGAGCTGGACCAATATCATACCAAGAAAGCTGTGGTATGAGGCTGTGCAGGAGGCTGAGGATATGATAGATAAGGATGTGCAGGTGGACATCCAGGGCTATGACATTGACCCTGATGTGGTGGCTGCAGCCAGGGAAAATGCAAAGCGCGCCGGAGTGGAGCACATGATTCATTTCCAGCAGAGGGCTGTTGCTGACCTGCATCATCCTAAGAAGTACGGATTTATTATCTCAAATCCTCCATACGGTGAGCGTCTTGAGGAAAAATCAGCACTTCCGGCACTGTATTCACAGATTGGAGAGGCTTATAAGGGGCTTGATGCATGGTCAATGTATCTGATTACGAGCTATGAGGATACAGAGCGCTATATCGGCAGAAAAGCTGACAAAAACAGGAAAATTTACAATGGTATGATAAAGACATACTTTTATCAGTTTATGGGACCTAAGCCTCCAAGAAGGAAAAAGGATTAGCAAAGTATATGAAATATTCAAAGAGATATATTGCATTTACATTCATATTGGCACTTATTTTTGTGTCAAATTTCTACATTTATGCAAATGACAGCTCTACGCTTGGCGCGTTCAGAGGAGCACAGATAGATAATAAAGTATGGAGCCCGCTTGTGGCTGCTAATGTAAATGGCACTACCATCAGGCTTAAGATAGAAAATAAAGAGTATACGAGTGAGGATGAGCATGTGTACATGGATGAGAACAGGAATATAATGGTTCCCGTGTCAATGCTTCGCGATGCACTAAACAGCAGTGCCCATGTATACAATCAAAATGAGCTTCTGGTGGAAAAGCACAGTCTGACAGCTGATTTTAAGCTGGCAGACGACAATGGCTTTGTACAGTATAAGGGGCAGTTTTATGCAAGCTTAGACAAGCTGTCTAAGCTTTTGGATATGACCTGCAGCTTTGATACTGCGACAAATACACTGACTATGACAGACAAATCCGAGGGTGTATCGGCGGTGCCTACGAAGTACGATCTGAGGGATAGACAGCGTGTGTCACTGATAAGGGATCAGGGCAGCTATGGCACATGCTGGGCTTTTGCGGCAACAAGTGCACTCGAGTCAGCACTTATGCCGGAGGAGCAGCTTTTGTTTTCAGTGGATCATATGAGCATGAGCAATTCCTTCAACGTCAATCAGTATGACGGTGGAGAGTATACCATGGGAATGGCATATTTAGCAGCATGGCAGGGACCGGTTTATGATGCGGATGATCCTTACGGAGACGGAGTGACCCGCGATGACCTTACTGCGGTCAAGCATGTGCAGCAGATGCTGATCATAGATGGTAAGGATTATCAGGGCATAAAGGAGGCAGTTTTTAAGTATGGTGGTGTGCAGACATCGCTTTACAGTACAATATCAAGCTCCAAGACAAAGACTCCTTATTACAATAAGCAGACTAATTCATACTGTTATATGGGTCAGGACAGGCCAAATCATGATGTGGTGATAATTGGCTGGGATGACAATTACCCTAAGGAAAACTTCAATGTGGACCTGGAAGGGGATGGAGCCTTCATATGCCAGAACAGCTGGGGCAGCGGGTTTGGAGATGATGGAGTGTTCTATGTGTCATACTACGATACAAATGTAGGCACGCACAATGTTGTTTACACAGAGATTGAG
The DNA here is from genome assembly GCA_900546625.1 of uncultured Lachnobacterium sp. GTDB lineage: Bacteria > Bacillota > Clostridia > Lachnospirales > Lachnospiraceae > Roseburia. The sequence goes on from URDU01000033.1 coordinate 31,509, forward strand.
GATGTGGACAACTATGATAATATTTACCAGAGTGATTTATGTGGCTGGGTAGGAAAGATGGGCTACGACAAGGAGGACATGTATGGAGCAAACATATTTACCTCACAGTCGGCTGAATCGTTAAGGGCTGCCGGCTTCTATGCTACAGCAGCGGATACCTCATACAAGCTGTATGTGGTTAAGAATTTTGAGAATGAGTATTCTTTCAAAAATAAGACGCTGGTGGCGGAGGGTTCACTAAAAAATGCAGGCTATTACACGGTTGATTTTGATGAGCCTGTTGATTTGGAGTCCGGTGAGCGTTATGCCATTGTACTTTATATAAATACACCTGGCTCGTCTCATCCGATGGCTATAGAGTATGATTCTGGAGAAGAATACATGTCTACGGTCGATCTGGATGATGGCGAGGGCTATATCAGCTACGATGGCGTGGCGTATATCAATGTAAAGGAAAAACAGGATTGTAACCTCTGTATAAAGGCCTTTTCTGATAATAGATGATATGTACAGAAATATTCTAAAGATAATAACAGTATTTTTCGTTATGCTTGCACTTATCGTGCCGGTCACGCTTGAAAAGCTTCCGGCTATAAATGAGAAGTATGATATGGCAAAAGCACTGGAGGATAATGTGCTGCAAAACTATGTCAAGGCGTCCACAGATGCAAAGCAGGAAAAGAACCCTGATGAGATACTGCAGGAGGGGGCTGGCTTTGAGGAAGATTTAAGGATAGAGCTGCCGGACGATTCGGAAGGGGAGAGGCAGAGCATATCAGTGGAAACCGATGCCCTGACACAGACTGTCTATGTGAAGCTTAAGACTGATGTGGACAATTACTTTACAAAGTATTCCATGACAGGCAGGTCAAATCATATAGACTCCATGCAGTACTACCGCAAGGGGGCAGATGGTGTGATATCTATCACTACAGACAAGCTCTATCAGGTGAAGCAGCGTATAGAGAGCGGATATCTGTATCTGAGCTTTGTCAATCTGCATGATATATACGATAAGGTAATCATAATAGATGCAGGTCACGGAGGCCGTATGACCGGTGCCGTGCGAAACGGAATAGAGGAAAAAAGCATCAATCTGGACATAGTGCTGGCGCTTAAGGAGCAGCTGGACAGCTATTCGGGGGATAAAAGGCTTGGTATATTTTATACCAGGACAACAGATACCAATCCTACACTGCAGCAGAGGGCGGCGCTTGCCAATAAGGCAGATGCGGATTTATTTATAAGTGTGCATTGCAACTCATATGAAAAGGGCAATTTCACATCAGTTTCGGGTACACAGGTGCTCTACAGCCAGTCTGATGACAGAGAGCTTGGAAGCAGGCACCTTGCACAGATTTGCATGGATAATGTGACAGCTGCGACAGGAAACAGGGCATTTGGATTGCTTCCTGCGGATGACATATATATAATAAGAACAAGTGAGGCCCCGGTTGCACTTGTGGAGGTGGGCTTCATGACCAACAGGCAGGAGCTTGACAATCTGGCAAATGCAGACTACCAGAAAAAGGCGGCGCAGGGTATATACAACGCAATCATGCAGGCTTTTGATGAAGGCTACTAGCTGTACCTGGAGATTGTCTGTATAGTAAATTGTCTGTATAGTAAATTGTCTGTATAGTAATAAGAAGAAAGGAATAGATTATGACAAAAATTATATTTGCAACAGGAAATAAGGATAAGCTCAGAGAAATCAAAGAGATACTATCAGACTGTGACGTGGATATCCGGTCAATGAAGGAAGCAGGTATCAATGTGGATATAGTGGAGGATGGAAAGACCTTTGAAGACAATGCGCTGATTAAGGCACGCGCAATAGCGGCACACACAGATGCAATCGTTCTTGCAGACGACTCAGGACTTGAAATTGATTATTTAAATAAGGAGCCCGGTGTATACTCGGCGCGCTATATGGGAGAGGATACTTCCTATGATATAAAGAATAATAATCTTATAGAGCGTCTGGACGGAGTGCCAAAGGAGAAGCGTACAGCACGCTTTGTGTGTGCTATCGCAGCAGTACTTCCTGATGGAAAGGAGCTTGTGACCAGACAGACTATGGAGGGCTACATAGGCTGGGAGATAGCAGGTGCCAATGGATTCGGTTATGATCCTATCTTCTATTTAGATGAGTACGGCTGCTCTTCGGCAGAGCTTACTCCGCAGCAGAAGAATGCCATAAGCCATCGAGGCAAGGCTCTTCGCGCCATGAAAGAGATGCTTGTGAAGGTAATCTAGAGTATATGCACTGAATTGCAACGTATACTGATAAAAAGCCTGCCGGAAGGCTCTTTTAAGCTGACCGGCAGCAGCTTTTAAAAAAATGTAAAAAAAAATAAAAAAAGTTGTTGACATATTCTTCCCTTTGCTATATACTAATTCTTGCGTCACGGAAAGAACGCAAAACAAATCCTTCGGGGTGTGGCTCAGCTTGGCTAGAGCGCCTGGTTTGGGACCAGGAGGTCGCAG
>URDU01000034.1 GCA_900546625.1 uncultured Lachnobacterium sp.
TCAACCGATACACAGATAGCAAATCAGTTCAGCATGTAAAATTCATTCAATGCCGGATTCCACACCACAGGCTGTGGTGTGGAATTGTATTGTATTTGTATTGTGGCTTTATTTCAAGAGCAGCAGAGCTGCTTTTAAAATAAGACCATAATTTTATATATTAACAGGAGGACAGAAAAGTCATGATAAAAAGCGGAGACAGTAAAGAAATAAGACTTAAGGAATTTAGCTATGCGCTGGAGAGAATGGAGAGTTTAAAATCAGGAAATGAGCTGACTAATAAGATAGTTGAAATACAGGGAACCCAGATACACAGCAAAGGAGACAGCGTGCTGGAAATAGAGAGCATAAATACTTTTCTGACAACGATTTCATTTGCCGTGGAGGATTTATTTAATAATACATATGAGGTATTGAATAATTCGCTAGAGCAGTATATAGCCTCTGATGAAGCGATTGGAAAATTATGGGAACAAATACAGAACGATAATGACGAAAAGGACAGTTCGGACCCATTCAAGGATGTAGTTATTAATTTTCAGTCAGGACATGATTATAGATTAAATGAGATATTAGGTGACGTTAAATTGAAAAAATAATCCGGAGAAATTACATCATGATGAGATTGTTTAGGGCTTTGTGCAACAGAGTTACAGACTATATTAAGTACGTTATAAAAAATTGAGATAACAATAAATAGGCATGAATGCAACGCATACGGAAAGGGAAATTTATTATGAAGAAAGCAATATCAGTTCTTATGGTAGCAGCATGTATGTTATGTATGGTGACAGCATGTGAAAAAAAGAATAAAAAGGAAAATGATACATCAGCAGTTCAGGCAACAGAAACAGATTGCACGGCAGCAGAGCTTGTGACCACAGAGCCGGAAGGTGAAATCACGATATCAGAGATGATAGATCAGAGGATTAAAGAGGAAGGAAAGATAATGATATATAGGATGCATTTTGGTCCGTCAAAGACTCCTTTGGAAATAACAGAGGATTTAAACGTAAATATTATATCGTATGATGGGAAAGAACTTATCGATTATGGAAATAGCTCTAATCGCAGAGGGGAGACCAGACTTGGTGACATAATACATAATAAAGTGGATTATTCAACATATGATATAGGCGCATATGGTGGAAACTGGAAAAGATATGATAATGAGTTTGGAGATGAAAAATATGTGGAAGAAGAAGGCTATGTACAGCGCGAAATCACTACAGATGATTCGGAAAATAATGCCCAGCTGGAGACACTGTATTTGTATTCAAAGGGAACTCTTTATAGCAGGGATGCTGGAAGTAAAGAATGGAACCAGACAGAGAAAGAGGACAGTCTAGATATAGTATCATTTGGAACATTTGAGAGGATAAAGCTGGATGGAAAAACATACATGACATTCTGCGTAAGAGATAATCTGGATTTGATAGAGTATGATATAATTCCGGACAATAAATTCACAGAGAACAAGACAGTTGTATATGACACTCCGGGAACAGAGGGAACCACAGTCAATACAGTGGATTACCTCAAGGAATACCAGGCGATTCCCAAAGAAGAGCTGGAGCAGATGATAGTTTTCCCGGGCAGCAAAAAAGCGGAAAGCTCACAGGCTGCAGATTAAATACGGTATGATTGCTTATGCAGTTATATATAAAAATTATTTTAAGGAGGAACATGAAAATGGCATCAGGACAGATCAGAATGACACCTGACACAATGAGAGAAAGGGCAGGAGAGTACAGGACAGAAGCAGATAATGTACAGAGCGTAATCGACAAGATGGACAGATTACTTGAAACCCTGCTCACAGAGTGGGAGGGCTCAGCATCAGAGGCATATGCCAACAAGTTTGCAGAGCTCAGACCTTCATTTGTAAAAGGAAAAGAGCTGATCGATGATATCGCAGCGGCACTTGACAAGACTGCAGAGGCAGTAGAGTCAACCGATACACAGATAGCAAATCAGTTCAGCATGTAAAATTCATTCAATGCCGTATTCCACACCACAGGCTGTGGTGTGGAATACAAAAAGAAGAGGAAAACAGATATATGGAAATAAGTGAAGTAACTGTAATATAGATGACTGGTCACCGGTAAGTGATATAGATGAGGTTATAAAATAAAGATATGTAGTGTATGGGAAAACTTGAAAATGGTGAATAGAAACATTACCAACCTAAAAATTGACGTAATAATGTAAAGAGGAGCATCGTAATGGAAGATAGTGAAAAGGTTATTGTAAATTTTGTGAATGAAAATAATGGAGAAAGGCATGAATTGGAAATCCCCTTGAATATAACAGCCAAAGCTCTGGTGACTGCATTAAACAAAGCATATAATCTGCAAATTGATGAAGCCAATGAGAATGAATGTTATATGGCCTGTGAGCAGCCAATTGCATTTCTGAAAGGAAACAGGATGCTTGAGGATTTTGGTGTTAGGAATGGTTCGACAATTATATTTGGGAGAAAATGAAAATGGAAAATTATGGATGGTCAATAGAATTAAATCCGGGATATGTTCTGATAATAGGGAATGCACCTGATGCACATATACAGCTTGACAGTGCATATGGTAGAGCTGTGAGAGTAGGATTGCAGGTGAAAGATGATATATCATGTGCTATGTTATCGGAATATAGTTCGTCATACAACACATTAGTAAATGGAAAAAGTATTCAAAGGATTGCAACAGTAAAAAATCATGATTTCATATCAATAGGAGATTTTACTGCATATTACAATAATGGAAAAATTTTCTTTGATTATGGAGCTATCAGAACAAATGGAGTTGAGGTCAGACCGGAGAGCTTGGATATACATACAACATATCCTGTCTTTATTCGTAATACGCGAATACAGGCAAAAAGAGATAAAACTCCAATAGAAATATTAGATCCGGGTACTATTCCGACAAAACCGGAACTCAATCTGGTTACTTCATTGATGCCTTCGATTATTATGTTTGCTCTGGTAGTGCTGCTTAGAGGAGTGATGAGCAAGTCAAATGGAGCTTTTGTTGCATTTAGTATATGTTCCATGGGTGTTGGAGTCTTTACATCCATATTTGGTATTATAAATAAACAAAAGAAGTATAAGAAAGACCTTGTAAAACGAAGAGACACATATCTTGAATACATAGCAAAAAAACGTAATGAGATAGAAGCTGCAAGAAGAGAGGAGTTAGATTGTCTAAACGCTCAGTATTATAGCATAGAGCAGGATATTGAACATATAGAGAATTTTGACCCGGTATTATTTGATCGTATATCTACAGATGAAGATTTCCTTGAGGTGTATCTGGGGAGGGGAAACGTTGAGTCATTGCGGCAGGTAGACTATAAAAAACAAGAGAAACTTGAGGTTGGAGATGATCTTAGCAGTCTGCCTGAGCATGTGGCAGGAGAATATATGGATATTGAAAAGGCGCCGGTTGTGATGAGTCTGAAGGATGCTAATGCGGTGGGGGTTGTCGGAGATGCGGATTCGTTGTATTCGATGATGAAGAATATGATTATGGATATTATCAGCAGACAGTATTATGGTGATATCTGTATATATGCATTACTTGATGATAATATCGGAAAGTATAATTGGCTTAGGGGAATAAAAGCTTTGAATAGCTCGAATGGCAATAGAAATATAGTTTGCGATCAGGAAAGCAAAAACAGAGTATTTGAAAATTTGTATAAAGAGCTTTCTATACGAAAAGATGAAAAAGTACATGGCAGATTTAATATAATAATTGTAATGCAGGACTATGGCATAAAGAGTCATCCTATTTCAAAATTTATAGAGCATGCATCAGAGCTCGATACTGTTTTTATATTTTTTGAATCAAAGCCGTCTTTGCTACCATTATATTGTAGCAGAATAATTGATATATTCGACAATGAGAGTGCCATGATATATGATTCGGTCAATAAGACGCAAAAGAAATATTTTGAGTATGAGAATATACCTGATTGGCGTGTACAGAAGGCGGTCAGCATTTTGGAACCGGTGGAGTGTGAAGAAATAAGCCTGGCAGGCTCTTTGCGTAAGAACATATCTTTGTTTGAGCTGCTTGGAATCAACTCGGTGCAGGCATTGAATTTGAAGGAGAGATTGAATTCATCAAAAATATATGAAACAATGGCAGTTCCGTTGGGAGTAAATGTGAAGGATGAGATTGTTTATCTAAATCTGCATGAGAAATTTCACGGTCCGCATGGACTTGTGGCCGGAACAACAGGCTCAGGAAAAAGTGAGATTTTGCAGACGTTTATACTTGGCGCAGCAACGTTATTTCATCCGTATGAAATAGGTTTTGTGATAATTGATTTTAAGGGTGGAGGAATGGTTAATCAGTTTAGAAAGCTGCCTCATTTGATTGGTGCCATAACAAACATTGATGGAAAGGCAATAGACAGATCACTCAGGTCAATAAAGGCTGAACTGCTGAAAAGACAGAATCTGTTTGCACAGCTCAATGTTAATCATATAGATAAATACATAAAGGCATATAAAGAGGGACAAGCAAAAGTGGCATTACCACACCTTGTCATTATTGTAGATGAGTTTGCTGAGTTAAAGGCAGAGCAGCCGGAATTTATGAAGGAGCTGATTAGTGCAGCCAGAATAGGACGAAGCCTGGGAGTTCACCTGATACTGGCAACACAAAAACCGGCAGGACAGGTTAATGACCAGATTTGGAGTAATTCAAAGTTTAAATTGTGTCTTAAAGTACAGACGCAGGAGGATAGTAATGAAGTCTTGAAATCTCCTTTAGCCGCAGAAATAAAAGAACCGGGCCGGGCTTATTTGCAGGTCGGAAATAATGAGATATTTGAATTGTTCCAGTCGGGATATTCCGGCAGCCCCGAGAGCATAAATGGTGAAGATGATACACCGTTTGATATATATGAACTTGATTTTTCGGGAAAAAAGAATTTGGTATATAAGCATAAGCTCGAGAATTCAGAGCAGTCAAGGTCACAATTGGAGGCGGTTGTCGAATATGTAGATAAATACTGTAAAGCCGATGGAGTAAAAAAACTGCCGGATATATGTCTGCCTGCGCTGGAAGAAGTGATAGTATATGATGCCGAACTGGCACATAATGATACCCCTCTTTCCATGACTGCTGTAATAGGAATATACGACGATCCGGACAGGCAGAGACAGGGTCGGACAGTAATAGAGATAGGTAACAAAAATACTATTATCATAGGAGCATCGCAGTTTGGTAAGACCAATCTTCTCGAATTGATAGTGAGGAATCTGGCAGAAAACTATTCACCGGAAGAGCTTAGCATATATATTATTGATTTTGCATCAATGGTACTTAAAAATTTTGAGAAGCTGGCTCATGTAGGAGGTGTAGTATGCCCATCTGACGATGAAAGGTTGAAGAATCTGTTTAAATATCTGAGTGAACAGATAGAAGAAAGGCGTGAAAGACTGCTTGAAGCGGGAGTAAGCTCATACACATCATATCGCGAGGCGGGATTTAAAGATATACCTCAGATAGTGGTACTCATAGACAATTATACTGCATTAAAAGAACTGTATCTGCAGGATAGTGACATACTGCTCAATCTGTGCAGAGAAGGTGGCTCTGTAGGAATAAGTTTCATTATTTCAAATTTACAGACAACAGGACTGGGATATAAGTATCTGGCAAACTTTTCCGGCAGAATAGCTATGTTTTGTAATGAATCAAGTGAGTATATGACTCTTTATGGAAGCTGTAAACTCAGACCGGATGAGACTGCTGGCAGGTGCCTGACAGAAATTGATGGGGAAATATACGAGTGCCAGACATTTTTAGCGTTTGAGGGAACTAAGGAAATTGAACGTGTTAATAATATGCATGCATTTGTAGAACAGATAAATGCTGTATATGGGGATATCACTGCTGACAAGATACCGGAAATTCCTGAATTGCTCACACCGGACTATGTGGATCACACATTCAGAAGAAAAAATAATGAGAACATTATAGGAATTGCATACGACACAGTCGCCCCGGTTTACACAGATCATAATAAATGCAATATCATAACTATCTCCGGAGCTGATAATATGGGCAGAACAAATTTTATAAAATATTTTGCGTTGCAGATGTTAAACAGCGAAATAGATACCCATATATATATAGCTGATGATTTCAGGCGCAAGCTGTCTGATATCGGTCAGGAAAATGTAAGCTATGATCTGGATCCGGATGAATTTATACAGAAAATAATAATGATAGAGGTTCTCTTAGAGGAAAAATATAAGAGACTCATCCATCAGGAAAATCCGGAAAAAGAAAACACCCTGATCATAATAAACAGTCAGGAGGTATATACAGCGATATCAGATAGCAAGGATGCTCTTAATGCTCTTAAAAATATTATGGGCAAATATAAGGTATTAAATGTGTATCTCCTGTTTGGGGCAGTACCAAATGCACAGATAGCATATGGTTCGCCTGATATATATAAAATGATGAAGGAGACTAAAAGCATACTGTTTTTTGATAACCTGGATAATTGCAAGATAGTGGATATACCGCTGGCTATAAAGAGAAAGAATCAAAAGAAAATCGAACCGGGTGATGCATATTATATATTCGAGGATGAGGTCAGTAAGGTAAGGATACCACTGGTCTCAGATTAAAACTGATATGATTGCATAAGCAATTATATATAAAATATTATTTAAAGGAGAAAATAGAAGATATTTTTGGAAAGAAAACATATGCAGAATCTCAGAGAGATAAATATAAAAAAGTAGTAAGGAATTTGGAAAAAGAATTAAAGAAAACAGACAATTTAAGTGATGTTATGGCTCAATTGGCAACAGATTACAATATCATGGAGATGAATTCGGATTCTGCTCAGGGAAAACTCAGCGACACTTTTGTAACAAAGGAAAGTGAAAATCGCGAGGCAGTAGAAAAACTGGGGGCTGATTTTAAAGAAATAATTGCAGAAGTAAAATTAAAATTGGAGTTTGCAAGAAAAGCAGAAATATTTATGGCAGGATGGAGTTTCTTTGACTCAGATACTAGAAATTTTAATGCAGTTGGCACAGTATATTTAATGAGAATAAAGGGAGTAAATTATAGTGAAAAAATATGTCAGCACAATTATTTTTATATCTATTATAGTAATATCAGTATTAATGGGAGTTAGACAGTATAAAAATGATGAGAGCTTAAAATCTAAAGAAAATGAACCTCAAACAGAGGTATCATGGGCTACTCCATGGGGAAAGGCAACCATGAAGAAAGTAGCTGATTTGAATGAAACAGAAAGCTATGATACGACTAAAAGCTTTTATAAGGATTATGATGATACTGGATTGGAAACTTGCATATTAACTGGAATATTTGCAGATAGTGAGGAAGAGGCAATAAAGCAGGTAAGAGAAACAGGACATTGTAGGTATGCCTATATGACGGAAGATGGAAAATGTGAGATTAAGTTGACAGAAGAGGAGAAAACTTGGTGGATAGATTCTGCAAAAAAAACAGTAGACAAAATTATTGAAAAAAATGTTGATAATGAGGGATATACATTTGTATTAAGCGAGGATTATAAAGAACTTCAAGTATTTGCAAATAAAGATGGAAAGCTAAGTGAATTTCAAGCGGATATAACAAATTTAGTTTATGCTATAGAAATTATTCAGTTGTTTTCTGGCGCGGATGACTGGAATGTAGTGATTACAGTGACAAATACTGAGAATGGAGTGGAGATTGCAAAGGCTAATTATCCAAAGGAGGAATTGATAATTGAGCCTGAGATGTGGGATGAATAAGGAAAAATGATATGAAACAATACGTTATATGGAAAGGGATAGCAAGATGGTGAATTACATGAAAAATGTGATGAATAAAAATGGGAGAAGGGTTATGATAGTAGTTATAATAGTATTTATAGTTATAATATTATTTTTGAAAATGAAATATGGTACGTATGGTGGTTATGATTTTCATCGGTTTTTTAATCAAACAAAACAAGAAGTTTTGCAAAAAAATGGTAAGCCGAATAGCAGAGATGTATTAGATGAAACTTGTGAGGACATTAATTTTGATGGTATAGAATATACATTTGGTGCAAAATATCCATATAGTGCCAGAATTACAGATCCTAATATTCGGTTTGGAATTCTAAAAATTGGAGTAGGATCGCCAAGATGGGAAGTTATGTTGGCATATGGATTGAAAGCCCCATTGGAAAATGATGAGAAAAATCAATATAATGTACAAAATGGTATATATGCAACAACATTTTATTTTGATGAAAATAATTGTGTGTACAAAATAGCATGTGAAGTAGGAGTATACACTTTTTAGAAATGCAGGCAAGTTTATAACTTTAAATAAAATCATAAACATTAATATTATTGTTGGTAACTATATAAATGTAACACATAAATTGTGCAAAAGCATAAATTAATGTGCTTAAAGTAGATAAAAAAGCATTTCAGCCATGATGCGTCAGACAGAATCAGCACAGTAACTACAAGATTTAAATGGAATGTGGGTTACGATAGGCAGCAGTAACTACGTTTGTTATGGAGAGTGTTGGTGGTTATGCTAGTATAATTAGCAATGGTAACGAAATACTAACAGATAAATATGGGGTATATATGCGAATAGGATATGTATATGTTGTGGTAATAGCAGCTGCGGCACTGGGGTCAATGTTATATGGAAATGATCCAAGTAGTGCAGGGCAGACAATTATTAATTTTATTAATAATTTTGTAAATAATGGTGTGTGTCCAGCGCTTCAGTAATATGAATGATATAAAGGTAATATATAAAGGAAGAATGATAACATGATTAAGAAAAAAAAGAAAATAATAATCGCAATAATCGTATTTGTAATAGTGTTTATTTGTATATGTATAATAATGAGTTATTTGCATAGGGATGATGAATTTTTAAAGGGAGCAAATGGAAATGCTATGACATATATTAATGATGTACATCCAAATAAATATAAGTCTGTAGATGAGGCATTATTAGATGTAGATGAAAAAGTGAAGTCAGAAAAACAGTTATGTCAGACAGAATATAATGGGGTAGTTCATGTTTATATGCAGGGAAAATTTCAAAACAAAGAAGAAAATGAAGGAAATACATCATATGTAAATTGTTTTGATTTCATGAAAGATAATGAGGGATATACTTATTGTGGAGGACGTGTTTTAAATATTGATTTTGTGGAGAGTCTTGCAGAAGACAGCTATACATGGGAAGAGACTTTTGTTTCGGATCTTTCACAAAGCATGCTTCACACATTTAAAGCCAGTGTAGAGAAGAAATATAAAGCAATTCCGGCATGGGGCGTCACAGATTATTCTGACATTAGTAACGTAACGGTTGATGACCAGAAAATTGATGAGGTACATAAACTTGATGTGGACGGCAAGACTTATTATCTCTGGATAATAAATGATTTGAAGACACGAAACAAGGCATCCGAAGTCCGGATAGAGTCTGTTGACAAGACTACCCAAAACCGATAAAATTACACCTATCAAGGCACACTTATGGAAACATAAGGTCGCAAAGCCAGAGTCTAAAACAGTTACACGATGTAATGACAGATCGGCTGCATCATTCACGGAAAGTGGATGATGCAGCCGTTGTTTTTTTTGAAGAAAGTCGCTGTAAGCAGGCAGCCGTAGTGAGGCAAATATAGAGAACATACAAAGCAGAATCTTGAAAATCAAAAGGAAGAGGAAAAGACAGAATGCAGGGTATTTTTTGATGTAACAAGTGATACTTTAAAAGGTATGATTATTGATGAAGCTATAGGCCTTTCAGCAGTAATAATAAATGAAACCGTAGGAGATAAGATTAACAAGGCTAACGCAGTAATAAATTATTTGAATGACTTAAATGCTCCATGCCTGCGTTTGAAAAGATATACAAAAAATATAATAAATAATAGTTGATTATAACGAATAAAAAATGCACAAAAGCCGAAAATTGTCTAAAATTGTACAGTTTTCGGCATTTTCAATGTGTACTTTTAACAAAATCCGTGGAAAAGCGCTCCGTGTGACCGTTGTGTGACCAAAGAGGTGTATAATCTTATTCAAGAGGAAAACGTATAAATAAAATATGAGGATAAGAACGCGTGCTTTGGGATAATGAGCCGGAATATAATAGATTGTCACAGAGCATACATAGGGACGAAAATGGAATTAAAGCCAGAAGCATTTAAAGGGAAAATGTTTAAGGTAAATGAACGGAAAAATTTTTTGAAAAAAAATTAAAAAAGTACTTGCATTATTCGTTTGACCATGATATTATAATACACGGTTCGTTGGTCAAGCGGTTAAGACGCCGCCCTCTCACGGCGGAAACACGGGTTCGATTCCCGTACGGACTGCTAAGTATTTAAAGCCGGTACATTCATGGAAGCATGATGTACCGGCTTTTTCGTTGTATATATTCATATGAGGCAGAGCTATTTATGAGCAGCTGCAGCTACTGCATGCTTTTTGATTCCGTCAGGCGCTTTTGTGATGCGAAGGGCAACGACAATTATTGCGGCGGCAAACAGCAGCTGTATTCCCATGCACATGAAAATGAAGCCAAGCTCCTTGACCGGATGAAAGTCAATATTTTTTACAGCCTGGTTGTACCAGTAGGCAGGCAGGAAGTGGGCGGCTTTTATGATGCCATCACCTAGAAATTCCTCCGGCACAAATATACCGCACAGGAATGCCATGCCGAGTGACACGGTGTTAGCAAACATGTTCAGTATTTCACTGTTTGAGGTGATTTTACTGATGAAAAAGGCAAATGCCAGTGAAACGAGCATGTAGCAGAGCATGTTGAGTGTGAACAGGAAACCTGAAAACGAGAATGTGCTGCCTTTAAACATGATTGTAGCTGAGACAAAAATTACAGCGCATACCACAAGTCCGGTTAAAATTACACCCAAAAGCAGCTCGCGGTTGTAGTTTGCAAATTTATAGGATGAGCAGGATATTCTCTCCTTGATTTCTTTTTTGGAGAAAACCTGAAGGACAGGAGCTATACCTGCAATCATCATGACAAGGAGCACCCATCCCAGATAACTGAAGCAGTAGTATATCCCTGAGTGCGAGGTGACACTTTTGCCGCTGAGCAATGAGACAGAAGCCTTTTGGCTTAGCGAGGTGTTTACTGCGGCTAGAGCATCAGATTCAGAGTAGCCGGAAGCGATGTAGGTATTGTATGTTTTTGTAAAGCTGTTTATGGCAGACTCAAAGGTGGTCGCTGCCTGTGTGCCGGGTATGGTCACGACATCCAGACTAAAGCCTTCTTTTATGATGAGAACACAGTTTACGTTTCTGGCAAAAAGCTCATCCTGCATAGTTTCCTTTTTATCATTTTTAATATTTTTTTGTGTGCATGTCTTTTTAAGATAGGCTGTCAGAGCTTTGCTTTCTGATGATTTGTCGTAGTCAAATACCGCAAATTTGGGCTTGGTAGCCTCATAATCACCTTCAGCCTTGTTTGTGCGTGTCGCGGTGAGAACGACCATGACACCTATGAATATGGACAGGTACATAATCATCTGACCTATATGTCTGTTGAGTATTTTGAAATATGATTTAAATACTTGCATATTTTTCCCTCCGAAGCAGTACAAAGGCAATGATTAAAAGAATCACTGATTCTACTGCCATTATTGATATATTCCTGAAAAATCTGTCGTAGCTGTCATATACGTTGAGCGAGTAAAAGCAGTCGGATATGAGACAGGCTGGGTTGAGGCGGTTGGCAATCGGAAGCTTGTGCTCGACCATATCCTTTATACCGTTGGCGCATAAATCCGCAAGCACGGAAAGCACCATGCCGATTCCGACAGAGATACCGATTTTGCTGCCCTCTGTAAGCTTAGGAATGGCACCGATTATCACTCCGATTGAAAGTCCGATCATGCAGCCGAAAAACAGTGTCAGGATGATTGCCGGATATTTATTTCCAAAATCCACGCCAAGAAGCGTCATGTAGGCAAGTGCTATGAGCTCAACAGCAAAATGGATGATTAAGAGTGAGATATACTCTGAAAAGATAAGGGTGTTTTTGCTTGCCGGCACAAGGCTTTTTCGCATGCCGAGAGAGCTTGTATCAGCTAACAGCCTGCAGGTGGAGGTTACGGCTGAAAATGAGGCGAACAGGCAGCTCATCGCAAATACAGCGTAAAAGTAATTGGTGTATTCATCCTGATTTCCCGATGAAAGTGAAATCTCTTTATACTCTGATGCAGTGTCAGAAAGCCCGGCAATTGCAGTCTCAAGCGCAGCCGGATTAGTCTTTGCTATGTTTGTAAATACGTCCTTTTGCTGTTTGTACTGTGTCAGGATGGATTCAAGTATTGTGGCATTGTATGAGTTTTCATCCACTACCAAAGAAGCATCCTCTGTGTAAATAATGCCTGTCACTTTTTTGTCATTTAGAGCTTTTTTGGCTGCTGAGCTATCCATTAGCTTCATGTTTATGAGGTCTGAAAATGAATTTGAGCTATCGTCATTTTTGTCGGATTTACTGACGGAATCAGTATGGTTTACATCGAGAGACTCAAGCACGCTCATCAGAGTGTCATCGTTTTCAGATTCAACCACTGCCACATTTATTGTCTTGAACATTTCATCCTTTTCAAACAGATTTCCGAATGCCATATACATAAAGGTGGCGAGCACCAGTGGAAATGCAAGTGTCCAGAACAGTGTGACTTTCATGCGGAACATGCTCAGCATGGTGTATTTTGAGTTGTGAAAAAATAATTTTAGTCCATTCATCAATCCCTTAGCTCCTTTCCGGTAATCTCTAAGAATACGTCATTAAGAGTCGGAAGCTGCGTGTACACCTGACCGAAGGACAGATTGTTCTGCTCTAGATAATCAAGCACATGGATTATATTGTGGCGTCCGCCACTGAAATAAATCCGAAGCTGTCCGTTTTCAAAGCTGACCTGATATGCATTGTGCAGCTGCTTTAATGAGTCAAGCTGTGCTTCTGACAGGTCTGCGATTTCTACGTTTATTGTCTCTGTATTTTTGATCATGCGCTTTAGCTCATCCTTTGTGCCGAGAGCTAGAGCCTTGCCCTTGTCCATGATGAGTATGCGGTCGCAGAGCTGTTCAACCTCCTCCATGTAGTGTGAGGTGTAGATGATTGTCGCACCATCGTGGTTTAGTTTTTTGATGCCCTCCAGAATCTTGTTTCTGCTTTGAGGGTCGACAGCCACGGTCGGTTCATCGAAGAAGATGAGCTTTGGCTTGTGTGCTATGCCACACGCTATGTTCAGACGTCTCAAAAGTCCGCCTGAGAGCTTCTTTGGCAGAAATTTGCTGTAATCCGCTATGTCCACGAAATCAATTGCTTCCTTTACATATTTTTCGCGGAGCTTTTTGTCACTCACGTAAAGACCGCAGAAATAGTCGATGTTTTCATATACAGTCAGCTCGTCGTACACGGCTACATTCTGCATGACCACGCCGATTTCGCGTTTGATATCGTAGCTGTTTGAGCGCATTTTTTGCCCGAATACCTTTATATCTCCCTTGTCGTATGTGAGCAGGGAGAGTATGCAGTTTATAGTTGTGGTCTTTCCGGAGCCGTTTGGACCGAGCAGTCCAAAGATTTCTCCGCTTTTTACAGTCAGGCTGAAATGGTCGAGTGCCACAAGCTCCTTGTAGCGTTTTACAAGGTTGGTTACTTCTATCGCATTTTTGGTTGTATCCATTGAATTGCCTCCATAATGTTGTATTTTTCGGGTGCAAGCCTGATATCTGGCTCAATAACAGAATACTATATGGCGTGCCGGAAAGTAAGTGTCAAATGTCACATTCGTATTTATGGTTGGATGAGGCTTTGCTGTGTAAAAAATGACATTTGTCATAGTGACGTTTGGTGCAATTTGTTGTAAGCTTATTTTATGGAAATGGAGGCCTTTGATGTATAAAATATGTAGTCAGTTTTTAATAGTTCTATCATGCGTGATGCTTATGGTGGCATCCCTTAAGGTCGATTACGTCATGATAGCGTGCATACTTACAGGAATAATCGTGTGCACATTTATAGACATGCAGGATGTGCCGCAGATGTATCCGGCTGACGAGAGCGTAACGGCAGACCGGGCTTTGGATTTGATTCTTGCGGTTTATATTCTGTCCGGATTATTTTTTGCACCATCATTTTTTATGCTGCCGTATGCAGCGATGGTATTCAGAAAAGAAAAATACACAGTGTCGAGGATAGCTGCAGCCGTAGTGGGGATAGCTGTATCGGTGGACTGTATTTTAAGGATAAAACATATAGCACTCGGGATTTTTTATATCCTAGAGGTTGTACTTCTCATGGCTTTTGCGATAATGCTTTCGTATTTCACAGAGCAGCTTTTGGGGTATCAGATGAAGCTGCACAGCATGAGAGATGCGTCCATGGAGCATGACATGCTTATGGAGCAGATGAATCACCAGCTTATCGAGAAGCAGAATGCGCAGATATACAATGCCACGCTAAAGGAGAGAAACCGTATCGCAAGGGAGATACACGACAACGTGGGTCACATGATTACGCGCTCTATTTTGCAGGTTGGAGCAATCGGTGTGATAAATACCGATGAAAAGCTTAAAGCGCCTATCGCAGACCTAAAGAGTACACTCGATACGGCAATGGACAGCATGAGAAAAAGCGTTCATGATTTGTACGATGAATCGGTCGATTTGCGTCAGGCACTTGCGAAGCTTAAGCCTACAGACAGTGCATTTGCATTTTCCCTCGAATACGACTGTGAGGATGATGTGTCAAGAGATGTCAAGTATGCTTTTATCGCAATTGCAAAGGAAGCGGTAAATAACGCAGTTAAGCACAGTAACGGCGATGAAATCAGGATAATAGTCAGAGAGCATCCCGCCTTTTACCAGCTTGAGATAATGGACAACGGCACATCGGTTGACGAAAGAAGCCTTTCGGGAGAAACAGGAGATGGAATAGGCATAAAAAATATAAAGGAGCGTGTTGCAGCGATAGGAGGAACCATGCGGATAAAGGCAGACGATGGTTTCATGATATTTGTGACGCTCATGAAGAAGTGAGGATATACATAAAAATCAAGGCATGAATAAGAAAGGAACAGGACATGAAGATAGTAATAATAGATGATGATAATCTCGTATCACTTTCGCTGAATACAATACTGAGCGCACAGGATGACATAGAGGTGTCTGCGGTTGGAGACAGCGGGCTGCAGGCGGTAAAGCTGTACGAGGAGCATATGCCCGATGTGATGCTCATGGATATAAGGATGCAGGGCATGACAGGTCTTGAAGCAGCAGAAAAAATACTCGGAAAATATCCGGATGCCAAAATACTTCTTCTGACCACATTTTCGGATGATGAATACATAGTAAAAGCAATCTCGCTGGGTGCGAAGGGCTATATACTAAAACAGGCCTTTGAGAGTATTGCCCCGGCACTTAGAGCTGTAAACAACGGACAGACAGTGTTTGGAACACAGATAATGGACAGGATACCACATCTGTTCGGAGCTAACTGTAAAGCTTCATCAGGCACCGGTCAGGCCCGGTTCATTGACGAAATGAAGAGCTATGATATAAGCGGCAAGGAGTTTTCAATCATAGAGCTGGTTGCAGAAGGACTAAACAATAAGGAAATAGCGGATGAGCTGTATCTGAGTGAGGGAACCGTACGAAACTATATCAGTGTCATACTTGAAAAGCTGCAGCTTAGGGACAGGACACAGCTTGCATGCTTTTATTATAAAAGTATGGTATAACATGAAACTTTTTCTATGGTTGGGGACACATATATAGTGAAGGGAGGGATGCAGATTGATTAATCAGGCACAGGATGACTTTTTTAATGAGCTATATGCCTCAACCAATCAGAAGGTTTTAGCGTACATCATTGTAAAATGTGGAAAAACTGAAGATGTAGCAGATATATTTCAGGAAACCTATACAGAGGTTGTTAAAATAATACAAAAACATGGAATATCATATTTTAAGCAGCCGGATGCACTTGTAATGCAAATAGCAAAGAGAAAAATTTTTCGTCATTATAAATTAAAAGAAAAGCTTCGTGGCATTGAGGAAATGAACGATTATAATATTTTGTCGGCAGATGAAAATGATATAGCTGTACAACAGACTTCGTTTGACGATATAGCAATATCAAAAGAAACAGTACAAAGTGTGTTTACATATCTTTCTGCGAAGGATGAACTTACTAAAAAAATATTTTATCTATATTACTATATGGATAAAAATATTTCAGAAATAGCACTCCTTTTTTCTGTAAAGGAATCAACCATAAAAAACAGATTATATCGAACCTTAAGGGAGCTTAGGAAAAATCTGGATAAGGAGGATTGATGCAGAATGAAGAAAAATGATATTTTAAGACAGGCTGCGCAACATAAAATGCCTGATATTGAGCAGGTAAGAAAAGAATGTATCGAGGAATTACATACCACTCACAGCTCAAAACGATATCCAGCATATTTTGCTGCGATAGCAGTTGTGACTGTAGTTGTCTTGTGTATGTGTATCACACCGGTGAGATTGTTTGCAGCCGATATGATTGAACATATTCAGGCATTAATTGATGTTAATAATGGTTCGGCATGTGATCTGGTGTATAGAAAATATAGCGGTCCGACTGTTTATTTGGAAAAAGATGAAACGGTAAGCATATACTCATATACCGGGTATGAGGAGGTATATATTTTGCCGGCGGGGGCAAAAGAAGCTGAAAAACTGGGAGCTATAAGCAGAGACGTTAAGGTGAGCTACAAAGTGCTGTATAGTGGGGAGTATTATATTCTTGATGGAGAAAGTAAGGAGAATATTACAGACCAGGTTATTGTAGAGCATGAGGGAGGCGCAGAAGATAATTTGAAAATTTCTCAATAAGGAAATCTGCCCTTGCAATATACCCTGCCGGGGTATATAATGCTCTTGAAGACAGATACCCATAAGGGGTATGGTTAGACATGTGCAACAAATGTGGAATGAAGAAAGAAGGGAGGCACCCATGGCAGAAAAAGAAACCAAATGCTGTTGCTGCAACCGCAAAAAAGAGCGGTCAGAGAAGGAATATAAGGATCTCATCAACAGACTTAGCCGTATAGAGGGGCAGATCCGTGGAATCAAGCGTATGCTGGATGAGGATTGCTACTGCCCTGACATCATCACACAGGTGGCGGCCGCAAACGCTGCACTAAACAGCTTCAATAAAGTCCTTTTGGCCAATCATATAAAGACGTGTGTGGCAGATGACATAAGAGCAGGCAAGGATGAGACAATAGATGAGCTTTTGAACACACTGCAGAAGCTTATGAAGTAGCATAATAAGAAGGCAGGTATAAAAATGAGTACAATAATCACAATATTAATAATAGCAATAATTGCCGCACTGGTAATTGTGGGCTTAAAGGAGACAATCAAGCATTCAAAGGGCGAGGGCGCCTGCTGTGGCGGTGGAGCCATGAAGGAGGACGAGGAAGCCACAGTGCAGCTTGATGGAGAGATAGTCACGAGAGCAGATGTGCATATAGAAGGAATGCACTGCATGAACTGCAAGAACTCAGTCACACGCTCGCTGCAGAAGATGAGCGGAGTATCGGCAGATGTGGATTTAAAGCATGGTGTGGCACATGTTGCGGCAACCAGAGAGCTAAGCGATGAGGAAATCACATTTGCCATCGAAAGACTGGATTTCAAGGTGACAGGAATTGAGAGACTTTAGAAAAAGGGTTCTCAATAGTTAGATTCGAATAGTAGAAAGAAGGAAATACAGACAGTATGAAGCAATATACAGTTACAGGAATGAGCTGTGCGGCATGCTCTGCCAGAGTGGAAAAGGCTGTCTCTAAGGTTGACGGCGTGACGAGCTGTTCTGTCAGCCTTTTGACCAACTCGATGGGAGTCGAGGGAAGCGCGACAGATGCGCAGATTGTGGAGGCAGTAGAGCAGGCGGGCTATGGAGCGAGTCCAAAAGGCACAGGAACTAAGACAGCAAATGGCAGAGCAAATAACAGCTTAGAGCAGCTAAAAGCAGCGCAGGATGCGCTTGTGGACAGGGAGACACCGAAGCTGCGCAACAGGCTTATAGCATCGCTCATATTCTTAGTTGTTCTCATGTATTTTTCAATGGGACATATGATGTGGGGCTGGCCGCTGCCTGAGTTTTTCAATGGAAACCATGAGGCTATGGGGCTTTTGCAGCTTCTGCTTACAGTGGCGGTAATGGTCATAAACCAGAAGTTTTTTATCAGTGGTTTTAAGGGCTTGATCCACGGTGCTCCAAATATGGATACGCTTGTTGCGCTTGGCTCTGCGGCATCGTTTGGATACAGCGTGTATGCACTTTTTGCCATGACAGCTGCGCAGGTGAAGGGCGATATGGATGCGGTCATGTCATATATGCATGAGTTTTATTTTGAATCCGCAGCCATGATTTTGGCACTGATTACTGTAGGAAAAATGCTTGAGGCGCACTCAAAGGGCAAAACAACAGACGCTTTAAAGAGCCTGATGCAGCTTGCCCCAAAGACAGCAACAGTGGTAAAGGACGGCGTGGAGCAGGAAATCTCGGTGGATGCTGTGCGAAAGGATGACATCTTTGTGGTCAGACCGGGGGAAAACATCCCGGTGGACGGTGAAATAATAGATGGAACAACCGCTGTCAACGAATCGGCACTCACAGGCGAGAGCATCCCTGTGGATAAGCAAAAGGGAGATGCAGTAAGCGCTGCCACAGTGAATCAGTCAGGCTTTATAAAATGTCGCGCAACGAGAGTAGGCGAGGACACCACGCTCTCACAGATTATCCAGATGGTGTCGGATGCCGCAGCGACAAAGGCACCTATTGCAAAAATCGCAGACAGGGTATCGGGAGTGTTTGTGCCGGCGGTTATCACAATTGCAATCATCACAATAATAGCATGGCTTATAGCCGGTGAGACCGTGGGCTTTGCTCTTGCCAGAGGCATTTCGGTGCTCGTGATAAGCTGCCCGTGTGCACTCGGACTTGCAACTCCAGTTGCGATAATGGTAGGAAACGGCAAGGGAGCAAAGAGCGGTATACTCTTCAAGACAGCGGCAAGCCTTGAGGCAACGGGACGTACACAGATTGTGGCGCTTGATAAGACAGGCACCATCACAAGCGGTGAGCCGAAGGTGACGGATATTGTGCCGGATGAGACATTTTTTGAGGAAAACGGCAATAATGCCGGAAAGCTTCTTGCAATAGCTGCATCAGTCGAGGCAAAGAGTGAGCATCCGCTTGCAAAAGCCATCATGGAGCGCGCAAAAAAGGATGAAATCGCTATCGCAGAGGTGACAGATTTTAGCGCTGTTGTGGGAAATGGTCTGACTGCAACACTTGCAGGCAAAATGATAAAAGCAGGAAATCTTGCTTTTGTCAGCAAATTTGTGAAAGTGTCAGATGATATGCGCGCAAAAGCTGTCGAATTTTCAAAGGAAGGAAAAACTCCTCTATTCTTTGCAGCAGACGACAGGCTTTGCGGTATCATAGCCGTTGCGGATACTATAAAGGAGGACAGTCCGGAAGCTGTCAGACAGCTTAAAAATATGGGTATCAGAGTTGTTATGCTCACCGGTGACAATGAGCAGACTGCAGGTGCCATCGGAAAGCAGGCGGGAGTGGATGAAGTAATCGCAGGTGTGCTTCCGGATGGCAAGGAGGCTGTCATAAGAAAGCTTAAAAAGCAGGGCAGGGTAGCCATGGTTGGTGACGGAATCAATGATGCACCTGCGCTCACACGTGCAGATATGGGAATTGCAATCGGCGCGGGAAGCGATGTGGCAATAGATGCCGCGGATGTTGTCCTGATGAAAAGCCGCCTGATAGATGTACCGGTAGCAGTGCGCTTAAGCCGTGCTACATTGACAAATATACACGAAAACCTGTTCTGGGCATTTTTCTATAATGTAATAGGTATTCCACTTGCGGCCGGTTTGTGGTATCCTTTATTAGGATGGAAGCTCAATCCGATGTTTGGAGCGGCGGCGATGAGCCTGTCGAGCTTCTGCGTTGTTACCAATGCCCTGCGGCTGAATCTGTGCAGGGTGTATGATCCTAAGCATGACAGAAAAGCAAAACCAGATAGAAAAAACAAAACGGATAAACCAAATGAAAGTGAGGAAAAATCAATGACAAAGACAATGAATATCGAAGGAATGATGTGCTGCCACTGTGAGGCAAGAGTAAAGAAGGCACTCGAGGCGCTTGATGCAGTAAGTGAGGCAGCAGTAAGCCATGAGAGCGGAACTGCAGTAGTGACATTAAGCTCTGACATCTCAGATGAGAAATTAAAGGAGACTGTAGAGGCTGAGGACTACAAGGTTACATCCATTCAGTAATCAGTCAGACAGTATAGCAATATGAAGAAATATATAGCATTGGTATTGGCTGCAGTGCTGGTGCTTGGGATTTTTACAGGATGCGGTAACAAGGGCAACAAAGAGACAGAATCACAGACCGGTGATAATGCCACTGAGTCGGTGAACTCTACAGAAAATAATACAGAGGACAGCACGCAAAGCAGTACGGAAAACAGTACGGAAAATCAGAATGAGGCTGACACAGAGCAGCTCACCACAGAAAACGGACAGGAGAGCTCTGTTCTTGCCTGCCCGTCAGTAAACGGTAAGCTGCATGTGGAGGGCAGCAAGCTCGTTGATCAAAATAACAACGAGGTGCAGCTTCGCGGAGTTAGCACACACGGTCTTGCGTGGTATCCACAGTATGTGACCAATGATTGCTTAGCCACGCTGAAAAGCTGGGGAGCAAATGTGGTAAGGCTTGCCATGTACACCTACGAAAGCGGCGGCTATTGCACAGACGGTGACAGGCAGCAGCTTGAGACACTTGTGCAAAACGGCGTGCAGTACGCGTTCAACAACGACATGTATGTCATCATCGACTGGCATGTGCTAAACGATGGCAATCCAAACCGCTACAGCGATGTGGCAAAGACATTTTTTACAAAAATGGCACAGCAGTATGCCTCTTACAACAACGTGATTTACGAGATTTGTAATGAGCCGTGCAACGGTGCGACCTGGGGAGATGTGAAGTTTTACGCCAGCGAGGTCATTCCGTCAATCAGAAGCTACGACAAGGATGCAGTCATATTGATAGGCACACCTAACTGGAGCCAGGATGTGGATGAGGCAGTCAAGGACCCTGTCACAGGCTATGACAATATCATGTACACACTGCATTTCTATGCCGCAACCCACAAGGAGGATCTGCAGAACAAGCTAAAATCGGCGGCAGACTCCGGACTTCCGATATTTGTATCGGAGTTTGGCATCTGTAGCGCCGACGGAAACGGTCAGGTGGACATAGATTCCGCAAACAACTGGATCAGCCTGCTCGACAGCTACGGCATCAGCTATGTGTGCTGGAATCTGTCCAATAAGGACGAAAAATCAGCGCTTCTAACACCTGCCTGCGATAAGACAAGCGGCTTCGCCTATGAGGATCTAAGTGATGAGGGCAAGTGGCTGTACGGCGTGCTCACGAGTCATATGACACAGTAAACACACGGAATATAAAAACATTCAGAGGGTAATCGGCTGTACGTCAAGCGGCGCACCTGCTAATGCCGGGATAGAAGCCTTCATGCGCTCAGCCGGCATGCACATGAGGCAGATGCAGATACTTCTCCCTGGTGGCAAGTCCGCCGCGGATATGGCGCTCTGACTTGTTGATATCGAGAATGTGACGCGCTTTTGCGGCAAGCTCCGGGTCTATGCGAAGCAGCCTGTCAGCATCCGTGATATCCTTGTGCACAGTGGATTTGCTGATGCCAAACTGCTTTGCGGCCTGGCGCACCGTGGCGTTGTTTTCAACTATGTAGTTGGCGATTTCCACCGCCCTTGTCTCAATATATGATTTCAAAAAATACTCCTGCATATTCTGTTGTTACAGTTTATGCAGGAGTATTTTTAATATTACACACAGGTTGTAAATCTATTTATGTTCTTCGTTTACATAAGAAAACAGTTGCTTAATCGTAATAATGATACATATTAGGCGTATGCAGATGCAATGAGCTCGATGCATTTATCATATCCAAGCACAGAGCTGTTTAGCACCAGGTCATAATTTTTTCTGCTGCCCCACTCTTTGTCGGTGAAGTAGCGGTAATTTACTGAGCGCTTCTTATCGACATCCTTAAGCAGCTTTTTGACCTCGTCATCGCTCTTATGGTAGAGCTTTTTTATTCTTGCAGCCTTCTCAGGCTTATTTCCCTCTATAAAAACATTCAGCACATCATCCCTGTCAGAAAGAATATAGTCTGCGCAACGTCCTACAATGACGCATGGCTCTTTTTGCGCAATATCCTTGATGAGCTTCTGCTGGATATTGAAAATCTGGTCGGAAAGAGAAACTCCTGTGATGTCGCGCCCCACAAATGCATATGAAAAAATACTTCCGGCAGGTGCATATTCGCCCTGGTTTGCGACAATCTGCTCAGAGATACCGAGCTCCTTTGCCACATGCTCAATTATTTTTTTATCGTAAAACTCAATGCCGCATTTTTGAGCAATCTGCTCGCCGATAAAGCGACCGCCACTTCCAAACTCGCGGCTTATAGTGATTATTTTAAAACTCATGATGAAACCTCCCAGCATATAAAAGTGTTTATAATTCATTATAACGTAATTGCACACAAAATCAAAACAGAAATTTAACAAAATCGCTTGCAGATAAGCACTCCGTAATCTATAATGACATAAGAATACATGTTGCTTTTATGTAATCAATGGGATGGCAGCAGATAACATATGTTATTGTTTACATTACAGTGTGGCAAATAGCAGTTACGTGACGTTTCAAAGATTGTAAAACAGCAGCATAGCGAATAAACAATTAGGAGGAAAACATGGATCAGGAAAAGGTCATAGTCATAGACTTTGGTGGCCAGTACAATCAGCTTGTTGCGCGCCGTGTCCGCGAGTGCAACGTGTACTGTGAGATTTACTCATACAGGATAGACATTGAGAAAATCAAAGAAATGAATCCAAAGGGCATCATCCTTACAGGAGGTCCGAACAGCTGTTATGAAGAGGATTCACCATCATACCAGAAAGAGCTGTTTGAGCTGGGAATACCGGTGCTGGGTATCTGCTACGGTGCACAGCTTATGATGCATAAATTAGGCGGAAAGGTAATCACACCGGAGGTTGGAGAGTATGGAAAGACAGAAATCACATATTCTGCAAACGGCGTGATGTTCAAGGATCTGCCATCAGAATCAGTATGCTGGATGAGTCATTTCGACAGAATTGCAGAGGCAGCACCTGGCTTTGAGGTAGTTGCGCACACTGCAGACTGTCCAATAGCCGCAACACAGAATGTCGAGAAGAAATTATATGCAGTACAGTTCCATCCGGAGGTGCTCCACACCAAGAACGGAACACAGATGATTTACAATTTCGTCCGTGGCGTATGTGGATGTGCAGGCACATGGAAGATGGATTCATTCGTCAAAAACACAATCGAGGAAATCAGAGAGCAGGTCGGTGACGGCAAAGTGCTCCTTGCACTTTCAGGCGGAGTAGACTCATCAGTGCTCGCAGCACTCCTTGCCAAGGCAATCGGCAAGCAGCTCACATGCGTATTCGTAGATCACGGACTCCTCCGCAAGAATGAGGGAGATGAGGTAGAGGGCGTATTCGGCAAAGGCGGTTCATTCGACATCAACTTTGTCCGCGTCAACGCACAGGAGCGCTATTACAGCAAGCTTGCAGGTGTCACAGAGCCTGAGCGCAAGCGTAAAATCATCGGTGAGGAATTCATCCGTGTATTTGAGGAAGAGGCCAAGAAAATCGGAAAGGTTGATTTCCTTGCACAGGGAACCATCTATCCGGACGTAGTGGAGAGTGGACTCGGCGGAGAATCAGCAGTCATCAAATCACACCACAACGTAGGAGGTCTCCCGAAGCATGTAGATTTCAAGGACATCGTGGAGCCACTCAGAAACCTCTTCAAGGACGAGGTCCGCAAGGTCGGACTGGAGCTCGGATTACCTGACTATCTCGTATTCCGTCAGCCATTCCCAGGCCCGGGCCTTGGAATCCGTATCATCGGCGAAGTCACAGCCGAAAAGGTACGTATCGTCCAGGATGCAGACTGGATTTACAGAAGCGAAGTGGAAAAGGCAGCAAAAGAGTACAAAGAGTTAAACGGCGAGGAACCATCATGGATGCCAAACCAGTACTTTGCAGCCCTCACCAACATGCGTTCAGTAGGTGTCATGGGTGATGAGAGAACATATGATTATGCCGTTGCAGTCCGTGCAGTCCGCACCGTGGACTTCATGACAGCCGAAGCAGCCGAGATACCGTTTGAGGTGCTTCAGACAGTGATGAGCAGAATTATAAATGAGGTAAAGGGAGTCAATAGAGTATTCTATGATTTGACCAGTAAGCCACCGGGAACGATTGAGTTTGAATAGTTGGAGCTAAGCTGTAAAGCCTTTATCTATAAGGGTTTTACAGCTTTTCCTTTATAGAATTGCATTACGATTGCATTATTTTTCATTAACTTCTCTGTGATAGACAGCAGTATGTTGGTTACTTGTATAATTTGCAACGCTTTGTGAGGCTGACGTATATTGCAAAACACCAGTCAATTTGTTGGCAACTTCAGGATTTGTGTTCGGATATAAATGTCCGTAAGTTCCTAATGTCGTCTGGATTTTTTCATGCCCTAGACGTTCTTTTATAAGCAAAGGATTCTCACCCATGCTGATAAGCAGCGAAGCGTGAGAATGCCTAAGTCATGAAAGTTAGATTAGTTATTTTATTTCATTTTTTTAGCGCATTATTGAAATTAATACTGTGATGTCACTTTTATTGTTTTTAGTTATCTGCTATAATTGAAATAAATAAAATAGATACTGAGGGATAAAAATGCATCCATATACAGGAGATTACACCGAACAAAGAAAAAATGGAAAGTTGAATTTTATATACTATACTTTCACACCGCGTCCATTGAAAGGTAATACATTTTTCAAAATAGATGATGAACTGATGGCGCTTTTGATTGAGACATATCACACTCTTGGATTATTAGAAGGGGTGCTTCAGTATGCACCAAATAAAAACTCATTTTGTGAATTGATGCTCTTAAAGGAATGCACTTATTCCAGAATGATAGATTATTATGGTGCATTAGATTTTAGAAATATATTAGTTAAAAGAGAGGCTGGAAAGGGTAATATAGAGTCTATAAAAAATTTAATGTCAGCTTATAAATCAGCCGTAGATATGCAGTTTGCAGCTCAGGAATATAGCAAAATATGTAGCATCGCTTTATATGGTGATAAAGCAGAACAACAAATAAGTATACGCAACACCCAAACATTTTTACAACGCGCAATATCAAACTTAAAAACCTATAACCCAACAGCTACAGAAGATGTTTTGCCATCATTGGCCGATATTTCTGCTTACCTCTATGACAGTGAGGATGATCCTTTGATTCAAGCTGCGTTAGTACACTATCAATTTGAAATGATACATCCATTTGAGAAATATAATGGAATTGTTGGACGTATTCTAATATTCATGGTACTGAAAAAAATTGCAGGCAAAGCGTTATCTGGGCTGTGTCTATCTGAGCACCTATTCTTTAATAAAAACGAGTATTTTGATATACTCAGTTCAACGCAATACAGCGGCGGTTACGTGCGTTGGATCAAGTATTTCATACGGATTATCAATGAAGCAACTCAAACTAGTGTAGATCTGCTCAAAAAATACGAAGAAACAATTAAACTAGATGAGGAAAAGTTAAGAGCCAAAGTACCGAAAACAAAAAGTGTTTGGAGTGTGTATGAATACCTTAAAGTATCTCCTGTTACCAGTATTCCTATTACAGCAGAGCATTTAAACTTATCATATAATTCAGTTTCTAAGGCATTTGCTACATTGAAAAAATATAATATAATTATGCAAAGAAACAATAGCACGAGAAATCGAATATGGGAATATACTTGTCTTGATTTTATATTTACTTTACCAAGTATCAATCAAGTAACATGTAACTAGTTGGAAAAATAATGTGGAGGCAGAAATATGAGTGAATTACTAAATGGCATATTCGAATGCCTTGATATAAATAGCGGTACTGGTTTGGCTACAGAAGACAATTTGCAGAGCATGACTTCCTTTCAAAGACTATTTTATACACAAGTTCATGAAAAGATAGGAATTGACGCTGTATATTTTCTTCGCGATGTAAACGGAATTGCTAAAGTTCCGCTTATCTATTTTTCCGTTATTCAAAAATATGATGCGAAACAAGTCGCAGAGTTACATCGTCTTTCTTGGAATCTCGGAGAGGCTCCGTTGTTATTCGTGGTGACTCCAGATGAAATTTTGATTTATAACAACTATGAAACACCGCAAGTCATTGAGAATGGAAATCTTGATCCTACTGCAGGGATAATTGAAACGTTAAGTTTAACAGATGGATTGGTTTCACAGCAACTTGCCTTAAAGAAGTATCATCGTTCCTTGCTTGAAAGTGGCGAATACTGGCGTCAAAGCATGACGAGGTTTAATGCTCAAAATCGAGTTGATGCCACACTAATATCAAATTTGAGAATAATGCGCAGAACATTGATCAATCAAATCAGTAAAAGATGCGATAAGAGCAAAGAAATAATTACGGGTGTAGTTCACGCTTTGCTCAGCCGGTCGATTTTTATTAAATATCTGGAAGAACGAAAAGATTCAAACGGAGAAACCGTATTTCCACAAGATTTTTATTGCAATTTTATGGAGTCAGCGAAATGGTATACTGATGTGCTGAACAGTAAAGAAGCAACTTATAACTTATTTTTAACACTTAAAGACAAATTTAATGGTGATACGCTGCAAGTCTCAGAAATTGAAACAGAGATCATTACTCAAGATGATTTGGATGAGCTTCGCACATTTATTTTAGGTAACAGCGAATTGGAGAGCAGACAACTTACCTTATGGCCGCTTTATAGTTTTGACATTATCCCCATTCAGTTAATCAGTAGTATCTACGAGTTATTTTTTCATTTGTCAGACGAAGAGGATGAGAAAGGAACATATTATACACCTCTCCATCTTGTCAACTTGGTCATGGATGAAGTGTATCCTTGGGAAGGCGAATATAAAGATATATCATTTTTTGATCCATCATGCGGTTCGGGCATTTTTTTAGTTGAAGCATATAGAAGACTGGTTTGTAGATGGATGTCACAAAACGCTGTTCAAGCAATCACCTGTGATCGACTAAATCTTCTCTTGAAAAATAGTATTTTTGGTGTAGATATTAATGAAGAGGCAATTCGAGTCGCCTCGTTTAGCCTTAGTTTAGCAATGTGTGACTTCCTAGACCCACGAAGCATCTGGGATAAGCTTTCATTTCCTTCTCTATTAGGTAAGAACTTGATTTCAAGTGATTTTTTCGATGAGGATAAGTCTTTTAATAAAGAAAGATATGATGTCATTGTTGGTAATCCACCTTGGCAGAGTAACATTACCGAAAAAACGAAAGAGTACTTGAAGAAAGTAAATCGTGTTATAGGTGATAAGCAAATTGCACAGGCATTTTCTATCAAGTGTTCAGAGTTGTGCAAACAAAACGGAATTATCTGTCTCCTTATGCCTAGTAAGGGATTGCTTTTTAATAGGTCTGATAAAAGTAGGATGTATAGAGCAAATCTTTTTTCGGATAACAATGTTCTAGCGATTATAAATTTATCAGTATATAGAAAATTTTTATTTGATCACGCTAGTGGACCCGCTGCTGCCATTATCTATACTCCCAAAAGGGAAGAACTCAAGCAACCAATAATTTATTGTACACCAAAGCCAATTTATACAATTGAAGATACCAGGAAGTTTTCTATTGATCCTACCGATATATGTAGAATTCCGCATGACATTATTGATGACGATAGAATCTGGAAAATTGCAATGTGGGGAGCACCTAGAGATCTTGAATTAATAGGAAAAATGCAAAGTACTTTTGCACCTATGGCATCATTTATTGAAGAAAATCACATGACAACTGCTGAAGGGTTCAAAAGAGGAAATCGGAAACATCAATGTTATGACTTCACAGGTCTTCCATTGATAGAAGCAAAATCCTTTAAACCATATTATGTTTCATCCGACGAACTTCCGATAGTTGATTTCCATGACTTTGAGTGCGTTGTCAAAAATGCTAGAGAGATTTTTGCTGCTCCACATTTGATAATTAAACAGAGCCATAAAAATGGAACATTTCTTTCAGAAGTGTTGGATTATGATGCTGTGTTTAACCATAGCCTTTTGGGAATTCACGGTGAAATTGAACAGCTTAAGTACTTGAGCGTGATAATAGGTTCAAGAGTATTTTCGTATTATCATATACTTACAAATAGAAAGTGGCTAGTAGAACGGGACGAGTTAGAGGCCGGGGACATTTGGCAGACGCCAATCCCCAAACCCAACAATGCTGAACTCACAGAAGCTTGTAACATCTTTGATAAATTAGTAAACTCACCAAAAGAGAATTATCTGTTGGAACAGTTTGCACGAAATATGTATCGTTTAAAGGAATATGAGTGCTACCAAATAGATGATGTTATTGACTATGTTTACGACTATTTTAAAAATAAAAATCGTTCAGTGTCTTTTTTCAGACCGAGCATTGATAACTACAAACTATATTACGCTTCTCTAAAAGGGATACTGACTAGGACATTTGGAACTGGCATGGGCTTTTCTGGCGACCTATATTTTGGCAATGCTCCACTATCTGTTCTTGTGTTAAATGTTGAGCATTCCACCACAAATGATCTAAATGTTATAACCAACAATGATCAGCTTAATGAAATACTCCTAAACTTGGATCGTTCATTGGTCGATAATCAACAAATGGTTTTCGTGAGAAGAAACCTCCGTATTTATCAGAGAGAAAAGATTTTCATTGTTAAACCAGCGCAACGCAAATATTGGACATATTCTGCTGCCTGCAGAGATGCAGATGAAATATTCGAAGATATTTCCAAAGCATGGAGGTGATTTTATGAGCAGTATAAGAAATATAACAGCATCTTCAGCTGTGCCGGACGATTTGGCAAAGCGACTTGGTCCTGCTGGTATCAACGAAATATTATTGACTCTATGGCAGGGGTATCATGACATGATTGCCGATACAAGCATTACCATCACTGAAAACACTGAAGAAGATGATATTACACAGGAATGGTATGGGAAAATATCGCTACGATGGACCAGTGAAAATAGAGCTACTATTCTACGAATAAACAGCATTGGCCCAGTACATCAATATCAAGATCCTACATTAAAGAAGAAGCGTGGATATAAGCCCACCATTGATTTTTGTTTTCGTGATTGGGATACTTCAAACAGTTATTTTGGCGCAGAATGCAAGAATCTATATAATCATAAGAAAGATAAAATCAAAAGATATGTTGAGACAGGAGTTAAAAATTATATCTCAGGACGGTATGGTTCACAGTCATCAGAATCTTCAATTATTGGGTATGTGTTAAGTGGCAAGATTCCAGAAATTGTAAACGAACTTGTTTCTGAAATTGCAAAAGTTACGCCAGTAAGCAATTTGTCCCGCGAGTTACGCTATATGGAACCGCAGTACTCTTCACAGCATATGCGGAATCTTGATAATCAGGAAATAACCATACATCATTTGTTTTTTGATTTTTCTCATTAAAATATATGTGTTTTGTTTGAAGAATAATGTTTCTGCCTATTATGTTCTACTTGTATAGATAGTGAGTAAAAAGTAGCGATTTCAAGCTATCAAATCTATGTTGGTAGCTTGGATTTCTGCTTTTCAGAATTATATTTTTTGTCTTGGGCTTGACATACGGGTGCCTGATATCGTGGATTCGTATCTTCTTTATACCTGTGTTTTTGCAACCTCTTATCATCTCGTGTGAGAGATATGATTTTGTTACCGGGAACAGCCTTTCATCTGCGTCAAGCATATACCTTGACTGGATATAGTCTGATAGCTCCTGGCAGAGAAAATCCGGAATCGGAATCTTTCGCTTACTTTTTCTTGTCTTAGGTGATGTAAATACATCTTTTCCTTCTATCCGCTGATATGTTCTGTTGATGGATATTGTCTTGTTATCAAGGTCAATATCAGCAGGTGATAGAGCAAGCAGTTCACCTTCTCGCATACCAGTCCAGTACAGGACTTCAAAGCATATATACGATAGCGACTTGTCTTTTACACCCTCACGGAAAGCAATATATTCATCGTAAGTCCAGTAATCCATTTCCTCAGCCTTTGCTTTTCCAATGGTGCCTGCCTTGCCGCAGGGATTGGTGTTAAGGTCATAGAAACGCTTGGCGTAATTGATGATGCTGTTAAGCTCTGTGTTAATCTTTTTCAGATAGGTCTGGGAGTAATTATTAGGCGAACTTATAAGCTTCGCCTGCCATCTTCGTACATCAGAGGCTTTGATTTCATTTATCGGCT
>URDU01000035.1 GCA_900546625.1 uncultured Lachnobacterium sp.
GGAGAACCGCGCCACGGACGGCGCGTTTCGACGGTTTCGTCAAGCATAGAAACCCTTCAAGCATAATTTCGTACAGTATCTTACCCACGGAGCGTAGCACGCGGGATAGTACGTGTGCCACCACGGTACCCGCGGCAGCGCCCCGTACTATATCAATAAACAATGACATCCAATATCTACTCAAGCAGATTCTTCATACTGTTCACACTGATAAGAATTGTCGATCCATTGTGTAAAAGTGCCGTCGTAGTCGGCGGAAGCACTCCTGCCACACCAAGAGCAATGAGCCCTGAGTTAAAACCAACAATCTTTCGATAGTTGCTCTTTATACGTTTCATAAGAGCATTACCTATATATTTAAGAGTAACAATCTGGTAGAGATCATCCGAGCCCACCGTAATATCGGCAATCTCGCGGGCAATTTCAGCGCCGTCACTGATTGCAATACCAACATTTGCCGCTGAAAGAGCCGGTGAATCATTTATGCCGTCACCAATCATAATGACCTTTCTGCCCTTAGCCTTTTCTTTCTCCACAAAGGCAGCCTTGTCCTCAGGTAAAACCTCGGCATAATATTCATCTACACCAACTTTTTTTGCAATGACAGAAGCTGTACGCTCACTATCGCCTGTCATCATGACAACCTTTGATATACCGGCCTTCTTTAATGAAGTAACAACTGCTGCTGCCTCATCACGCAGAGGATCCTCAATACAGATAACTGCTGAAAGCTTACCCTCAATAGCTAGATACAGGTGCGAATAATACAGTGGAAGCGACTCAAACAGCGGCTCCTTTCCGGCAGGAACAACACATTTTTCGTCCTCAAAGACGAAATGATAGCTTCCGATAACAGTACGCTTGCCATTGATGGAGGTCGCAATACCATGAGCCACAATATACTCCACCTTTGTATGCATTTCCTCATGGGAAAGCTCTCTCTTAGAAGCAGCATCTACCACTGCCTTTGCCATGGAATGAGGGAAATGCTCCTCCAGGCATGCTGCCACACGAAGCATGTCATCAGATGAATACTCATCATTGAAGTTCACCACGTCAACCACAGTCGGATGTGCCTTTGTGAGTGTACCGGTCTTGTCAAAGACGATAGTGTCAGCCTCTGCAACAGCCTCAAGGAACTTGCCTCCTTTTACCGTTACATTATAAAGGCTTGCCTCTCTGATAGCAGAAAGCACAGAGATTGGCATAGCAAGCTTAAGTGCACAGCAGAAATCCACCATGAGAATTGACATAGCCTTTGTCACATTCCTTGTCAGAAGATATGTAAGTCCTGTAGCTCCAAGCGTCCACGGAACAAGCTTGTCAGCATAGTGCTCAGCCTTTCCCTCGAGCTCGGATTTAAGCTTCTCAGACTCCTCTATCATGGTAACAATCTGGTCAAAACGATTGTTTCCTTCGACCTCCTTGACCCTGACAGTAATCTCACCCTCCTCGACAACAGTGCCTGCAAACACAGTATTGCCAACAGTTCTTTGAATCGGAACCGACTCACCTGTCAGGGAAGCCTGATTGACCATCGCATCGCCATCTAAGACCTCTCCGTCGAACGGTATGACATTTCCCATGTGTACAACAACCCTGTCGCCCTTTTCAATCTTTGAGGACTCAACAAGTATCTCCTGATTCTCAGGTGTCTTGAGCCATACTCTGCTCACATTAAGTGACATGCTTCTGGCTAAATCATCAACAGACTTCTTGTGCGTCCATTCCTCCAGGAGCTCACCTATTCCAAGCAGAAACATAATAGAGCTTGCAGTTGAAAAATCCTTAGTAATAAGAGAAACCGTGATGGCAGTCGCATCAAGCACCGGCACCTCTATTTTTCTCTGCAGCAGACACTTAAGTCCAATTCCAATATACTTTATAGAGCGTCCAACAGTAAGCGCTGTCCTTATTGGCCAAGGCAGCAGGAGCTTTTTACTGTAATGCCAGACAACACTTCCGATAAGCTTTTCCTGATATGAATTATTAAGCTCTCTTCCTGATGTCTTGATAACAGTCTGTGGCACATTGGCACTCTCATAATGAAAGTGGCGTAGCAGCTCTATAATCTGCTCCCTGTCTCCTACATACTCAATCACGGCATCAGCAGTCCTGTCATAAACCTTTACAAAGGTGACATTCCTGTGATTGTGAATCACATAAAGCAGAGTGTCTGCCTGCTCATACGTCATGCGGTACTGCTCCATATGAACACGCATACGGCCTCTTGACTCATGCTTAATCGTAAATTTCATATGACCGCCTCTTATCTCTATGCCTCAGCAGTCTCTGCTGTAACCTCAGCCTGCACTGCTTCCTGCTCATCAGCCTTGGCACACTCGCAGACATCCTCAGCTGCATCGGCAACCTTAGCAGCCTCTGCCTTAGCCTCGCGCTCCTCGTTGATACTCTTAGCCTCAGCAAGAATATCCTCAGCATTCTCCTGAACAGTATTAACAGTCTTCATAACACAATCCTTAGCACGAAGCGCTGCTGCAGTACACTGTGTATAAGCATGCTTAGCATCCTTGCTTGATAAAATCTTGATACCTGCTGTACCAAAAGCAACACCTGCTGCGAATAAACCTGAAGCTTTCCAATTAAATGACATAATGTTTTCCTCCTGTATATTTACAAAAATTCTGGTTAAAGTTTACTTACAAGAAACATTATATTTCCCGGAAATACTGTTATACAAGTCTAATCTCATGCAGTCAGCGCTAATCCAAGCCCGCAAACGCCCCTGCCATGCGCCCTCCCGGACTTAATGATAAAGTTTATCACTTGTAAACACTTCTAATATAAGCTGCTCCGCTTCACTCCTATAACGAAAAAGAGATATCCATGATGGATATCTCTTCTTATTTATAAGAGCGATAGACGGGGCTCGAACCCGCGGTCTCGACCTTGGCAAGGTCGCGCGTTACCAACTACGCCACTATCGCATGTATTAGGTTGTGTGCTCTCTTGTGCTTGGCACGTGTTATATAATACATGATAGTGGCGTATCTGTCAACCATTTTTTGAAATTTTTTTGCAACTATTCAAAACCAAATGTTTTACAATCGCTTCACAGCATCCATCGCAAGCACCGAGCGCTCACATTCTTCCGCCGAGAGTGTAATCTGCCAGCAAAGCGGACTGTCTATCATATGCTTTGCCGCATAGCTTAGACCATTTGTCCTTTCATCCAGAAACGGTTTATCAATCTGGTTTGGATCACCCAGCAGAATAATCTTTGTGCCCTGACCGGCTCTTGTTATGATTCCCTTCACCTGATTAGGTGTCATGTTCTGCGCTTCATCTATTATAAGATAGGTCTGTGCTATTGAGCGGCCACGGATGAAATTTAAAGCCTCCGTCTGAATTATTCCACGCTCAAAAACCTCTGCAATCTTATCGCTCAGCTCCTCCTCGTCATCATATCGCCTCTCATCATCAGAATCCAGAATCTGCTCCAGATTATCTATAACCGGTCTCATGAGCGGAGCAATTTTCTCCTTCTCATCCCCGGGCAGAAAGCCTATATCATCATCAAACTGTGCATTAGGTCTGCAGACTATTACACGGCGGTACTCCTTTGTCGGATTGTTATACACCTTTTCCATTCCTACTGCCAGCGAATAAAAAGTCTTTGCCGTGCCAGCCATTCCCTTTATTATGACAAGCGGAGCGCTTTTTGCGTCAGTCATGAGTGCCTCCTGCATGAAATACTGTCCTACATTTCTTGGTGAAATACCGTAGGGCTTGCTCTTTTTGTATACAAGAGGAACTATTTTTTCACCACACACACGTCCCAGAAGTGTCTTTTTCACATGCTGGTCCGGCTTTATCACCACAAACTCGTTTTCATGAAATACCGGTATAAAGCAATTTCCGTCATCATCACTCAGATAAGCCTCTTCCACCGAAATCCCTTTCTTTTTAAAATCCTTTACCCTTTCATCCGGGATAAATACCTCTGTCCTGCCTGTATATTTTGCATCCTCATCGGTAATCTGCTCATTCTCAAAGTCCTCTGCCGTTATTCCCATAATCTGAGCCTTAAGTCTAAGCACTATATCCTTTGACACAAGAATAACCTGACTTTTCGTGTCAGCCTCCGTAAGTCCCTTGCACACCTTAAGTATTCTGTTATCAGGCTTGTCATCCGGCAGATCAGGTGGAAGCTCTATATTTACGAAATTCTTTTCTATTCGCAAAGTACCTCCGCTTTTAAGCTTTACTCCTTCCAGTAAATCGCCATTCTGCCTGTAGCATTCCAATGCGCGTACTGCCGCTCTTGCGTTTGCGCCCTTTTCACCATCTGCCTTTTTAAGTCCATCCAGCTCCTCGAGCACTACCAGCGGAAGCACCAGATTGTTGTCCTCAAAGCATTCGAGCGCATATGGTGCCTGTATCAGTACATTGGTATCAATCACATAGGTTTTGGTCATTCACTCACAACTCCTTTAATCATTATTGTATAAGCTCCTATATATTGATTGTACATAAGATCATGCATGCAAACTACCAGAATTATGTAAAATATTGTAAATGAATGTAAACAGTGTCATCCCTAAAACTTTTTCAAAAAAATTCAAAATAACGGTTGACAGATGTGCCACTATCGTGTATTATATAACACGTGCTCGACACAAGAGAGCACACAACATAACAAATGCGATAGTGGCGTAGTTGGTAACGCGCGACCTTGCCAAGGTCGAGACCGCGGGTTCGAGCCCCGTCTATCGCTCTTATAGCAAAAAAGAGATATCCTCAATGGATATCTCTTTTTCGTTATAGGCAGGAATATCTGTCATACTTTTGCGTTCCCGAACATATTATATATAAAACAACCACAGGAGGCGCATATGAGTGCAAAAACAAAAATCGTTGTTGTAAAAATGAAGCATGTCATTCTGACCGGAGTGCTCCTTGGCATACTGCTTCTTCTGATAATTTTCGCTGCTACATATTTCTTTTCAGGTGATGAGCCAAAGCCTGCAGTCGAAGAAACCGGCATGTATACACCGGGTGTGTACAATACATCTGTAGCGCTGGGTGGGGCGGCTATCGATGTGTCTGTGGCGGTGGACAGCAATAACATTAACTCCATAAGCCTTGAAAACATGACTGATTCGGTGGAAACCATGTATCCGCTTGTTGAGCCTGCTATGAACGAGCTCGTATCGCAGATTGTGCAAAACCAGTCCACCGACAATATTTCCTATGCCAATACCAGTCAGTACACCTCCAAGGTGCTGCTCAATGCCATTGATAGTACACTCTCCAAAGCCAAAAAATCTGACAGCTCAAATACCGAAGAAAATGCAAGGACTGTATCTGAATCACAAAAAGAGTCCGGGGATTCTTCAAATACCGAAAATACCTCGCAGTAACCTGCGAGGTATTCTAACTTAATCATATGAATCGTAAAACATATATTATGTATCAAAAATATAATCTACTGCTCACTGTCTGTTGATAATCCCTTTAGATAATCACTGACTGCGCTGATGTCTGCATAATAGCAGTTCACCGGACGATTCTTCTCATAATACTGATATCCTGAGTAACCGCCCCAGCCTACCAATGCGACTACAGCCGCTGCTGCAACAATTCGTGCTATAACACGCTTTACTTTATTTCTGGCATTTGTCTTTTTACGATTTGCCTTTTCATTCTTATATTTATCAACCTTTGCCTGACTCATTGCTTTTCTCCTTTAACTCAATGCAATAATTTTACTACATTTTGCGGGAGATATCAAGGCATTTCATCATAGCTTCAAAAACACTGCTTCTCATGCCCTTTTCCTCAAGCACGCGCACTGCCTGGATAGTGGTTCCTGCCGGTGAGCATACCATATCCTTAAGCTCGCCCGGATGCTTTCCTGTCTCAAGCACCATTTTTGCGCTTCCAAGCACTGCCTGAGCTGCAAATGTATATGCCTGGCTCCTTGGCATACCGCCTGCTACAGCCGCATCTGCCATAGACTCAATAAACATAAACACATATGCCGGTGAGCTTCCGCTGACTGCTGTCACTACATCCATAAGCTTCTCGTCTATCACCTCTGCCTTTGAGAAGCCGGAGCACAAATCAAGCACTGTATCAAGCTCTGCCTGCGATACTTTTTCATTTGCGCAGACTCCCATCATACCCTCGCCAACCATGGCAGGTGTATTTGGCATGGTGCGTATAACCTTTAAGCTCTTTCCAAACATCTCGTCAAACCACGAAAGTGACTTGCCCGGTGCAATCGAAACAATTATTTCATCGTCACTAACAGTGTCCTTTATCTCCGCTATAACCTCCTCATAGTACTGTGGCTTTACAGCTAAAAACAGAATGTCTGCAAACTCTGCTACGCTCTTGTTGTCCGCTGTCAGCTTGATTCCAAGCTCCGCAGCATTTTTTTCTCTGGAGCTTTCGGTCTTTGCAGATGCAAGAATATCATTTACACCACACTTACCTGATGCAAGCACTCCGTGTATCATTGCCTTTCCCATGTTTCCACAACCTATGAAGCCTAATTTCTTACTCATATTATCCTCCTGTCGTAATCAATATATCTGACTATTCAAAGCATCCAAAATCATGTTTAACAGTCAGTATTTTTGCAAACTATTTTAGCACACTTCATGCAATCATGCAAAATGCTAATATTCCTATATCTTATTAACATTACAGGCCAAAGCCCGAATGTACAGGCAGGCCTCTGTGCTCAACAGGAGTGGAAAAAACTATCTGTGTACGTGTCTTACCGAATTTCTGCAGATTGTTGATAAAGTCATCAAGCTCCTCCGTGTCTAGAAATTCCACCTCTATGAGCATGGAATACTCTCCTGTCACACAGTTGCACTCTATGACATTCTCCACGCTCTCAATAAACGGATAAAACTCCTCCTTTTGTACAGGCTCCAGATCCAGATTGACAAAGGCCTTTATCTTATAGCCCAGATTAACCGAATCAACAGTGGCATGATAGCCCTTTATGATTCCCTTGCTCTCCAATCTCTCTATTCTGGCTGTTACAGCCGGTGATGACAAAAATACCTGTGCCGCAATCTCCTTTATCGCTATACGTGCATTTTCCTGCAGCAGCTCTACTATTTTCTCATCAATCATATCAAGTGCATTCTTAGTCAAGGTACCGCCTCCTAATCTCTCTTTTGTAAATGTGATTTTTCCAACAAAAAAGAGGGCGCAGATAACCTAATATCTGAACGCCCTCGTTCGCTTTACTTTTTTAATTAATTACTTTAGAAAAATAATATCATTAATCAATATTACTTGTCAAGATTAAGATCTGTAATCTCCGTTAATTTTTACATAATCATATGTAAGATCACAGCCCCATGCCTTGGCTGACACATCTCCCTGGTGTAAATCTATGTCGATGTAAATCTCATCCTCATGCAGTATCTTTGCTGCCTCCTCCTCTGAGAAGTCAACTCCGGCGCCGTTCTCGCACACCTTGATGCTTCCTGCTGTTGAGCGAAGATGAAGCTCCACCTTGTCTATATCAAAATCAGCCTCCGCATAGCCTATAGCACAAAGGATTCGTCCCCAGTTGGCATCCTCGCCAAACATAGCACACTTTAAAAGTGGTGAACGGATAACGCTCTTTGCCACAATAATTGCTGTATCAAGGTCAGGTGCACCTGCGCAGGTACACTCTAAGAGCTTTGAAGCACCCTCTCCATCCTTTGCAAGCATTCTTGTAAGATTTGAAAGCACCTCGTACAGTGCATCCTTAAAGGTCTGATAATCATCATTCTCTGTAGTGATAGGTGTGTTTCCTGCCAGTCCGTTTGCCATGATGCTCACCATATCATTGGTAGAGGTATCGCCGTCAATGCTTAAGCAGTTGTAGGTAACCTTTACAATCTCGCTCAAGGCCTTCTGGATGAGCTCTGATGAGATGGCAACATCTGTTGTGATAAAGTTTAAGGTGGTTGCCATGTTCGGATGTATCATACCGCTTCCCTTTGCCATACCGCCGACTGTACACTCACTGTCTCCAAGCATGAACTTCACCGCATACTGCTTTGGAACAGTATCTGTGGTCATGATAGCATTTACAGCCTTGTCATTGCCGTCTGCCGAAAGTCCCTTTGCAAGCTCCTTTATATGGCTCTCGATAGGCTCGATAGGAAGCACCTGGCCGATAACTCCTGTAGAAGCAACAATAACCTCGTTTGGATCAATCGAAAGCTCTGCTGCTGCAAGCTCGCACATTCTCTGTGCCTTTTCCACTCCATCTGCATTGCAGGTGTTGGCATTTTTGCTGTTTGCAATAACAGCCTTTGCAGTATGTCCCGATGCCTCAAGGTGTGCCTTTGTCACCTGAATAGGTGCTCCCTTCACCTTGTTTGTAGTGTAAACAGCCGCTGCCTGACACTGTGCTTCTGAATAAACTAAAGCCAGATCATTTTTGTTTTTGTCACTGTTTAATCCACAGTTCAGTCCGTTTGCAACAAAGCCCTTTGCTGCGCAGACTCCCTTTTCTACCTTTGTAAAACTCATTTGTATAATACCTCGATTCTTCTAAATATGTCTAATCCCCAACATATCGTATTATTGATGCATGAACGAAAGCCTATAACATCCTTTCGTTACTCTATCTCTTTCATGACACTCTTGTAAGCCGGACGGATAATCTTGTTCATGCCGACAATCTCCTCAAGCCTGTGAGCACTCCAGCCGACGATTCGCGCGATAGCAAAAAGAGGTGTGTAAAGCTCCATAGGAATACCAAGCATCTCATAAACAAAGCCGCTGTAGAAGTCGACATTCGGAGAAACACCCTTAAAGATATGGCGCTTTTCAGCGATAATCTCAGGAGCCACCTTCTCTATTGTATTATAGAGATTCATCTCCTTATCTCTATTCTTCGCCACCGAAAGCTTCTCCACATAGCCTCTGAATATACGCTCTCTCGGATCAGAAAGTGAATACACGGCATGTCCCATTCCATAGATGAGGCCCTTGTGGTCAAATACCTCACCATCCATCATTTTTCTAAGGTATGCTCTCACCTCATCCTCGTCATCCCAGTGCTTCACATGCGAACGGATGTCCTGCATCATCTCCATCACCTTGATGTTGGCACCGCCGTGCTTTGGTCCCTTAAGGGAGGACATGGCTGCCGCGATAGCAGAGTATGTATCTGTACCTGCCGATGTAACCACACGGGTGGTAAATGTGGAATTGTTTCCACCGCCGTGCTCCATATGAAGAATAAGCGCCATATCAAGCACCCTTGCTTCAAGCTCTGTGTATTGATTGTCAGCTCTGAGCATACGAAGGAAGTTTTCAGCTGTCGAAAGCTTTGGATCCGGCCTGTGAATATACATGCTCTGATCATTTTCATAATGATTATACGCATGATAACCGTAAACTGCAAGCATCGGGAATATTGCAACAAGTGATAAGCACTGTCTGATATTGTTGTCGATGCCAGCCTTTGCTACAAGAGGATCATATGAAGCCAGTGTCAGTATACTTCTCGTCATGGAATTCATGATATCCTTTGACGGAGCCTTCATGATGACATCCCTCGTAAAGTTGGTAGGAAGGGTTCTGCTTCTTCCTAAAACCTCTGTAAACTCAGCCAATTCACTCTCAGATGGCAGCTGCCCGAAAAGCAGCAGATAAGCAATTTTTTCAAAACCAAACTCACCGGGCTTTAAGTTGTTTGTAAGTGTCTTTACATTGTAGCCCCTGTACCACAATTGTCCGTCACATGGCACGCTGCTGCCATCCTCGCCCGTCTTAAATGAAACAATCTCTGAAATATTCGTAAGACCTGTCAGAACTCCCTTTCCGTTTACATCCCTAAGTCCTCTGTTGACACCATATTCCCTGAAAAGACTATCTGAAATTGTGTCATTTTTAATACAGATATCCTGTTTTTTTGCAGCGTAATCCGCTAATAAATTATTGCTTTTTGTCATCCATTCACCC
Organism: uncultured Lachnobacterium sp.; assembly: GCA_900546625.1. Classification (GTDB taxonomy): domain Bacteria; phylum Bacillota; class Clostridia; order Lachnospirales; family Lachnospiraceae; genus Roseburia. Next base: position 9,958 of record URDU01000035.1, read on the forward strand.
TTCCTTTTTACCTTTTAGAATATATTATATCCGTTTTCTTAGAAATTGGCAAACCCATTCATGAATCCGTAGCCAAAAATTTTATTTGGGTAGTCGGTTTTTTCTTTTCTGCGGCAGTTTCTTACCATGACATTTTTTATATCCACTCCGTTTGCGAGCAAAACATTGCCTCTCACTATCATCCACTCCATGATGAGAGCCGCCACCGCTGCAGTGATTGCAGCAGCCGCCGATGTGCCACTTAGTGCTATATACATTCCTCTTAGATTTGCCCCTGTGATATCCACAGCCGGTGCTACGAGATCCGGCTTTATTCCACCGTCTGCGTCAAAGCCCCTTCCCGACTCTAAAAGTATTGCATCATTTAGGGAATTATAGCCTCCCGCCGTTATCACAAGCTTAGCATCCGAAGGCATGGTCAGCGTGGTATCAGGCTCCGAGACAATAAAGCTCACATCAGCATCAAGAAGTCCTGTCATCGGGAGCCACATATTAAAAACACCTCCAATAGTACTAAGTGGAAATACCCTGATGGTCCACACTCCCTTCACCACCTTTTCAAAGCGGATAAATATAAGCAAATCCCTCGTCTGTCTGCCGGTCTGCCTGTAGTCAATAGTCACCTGTGTTCCTTCAAGCAGAAATGAGTATTCACCGCTGTCTATTCGCATTGGTACCCCTGCCGGATTCGACTGACCACTCGGTGATATGACAGAAAGCGTAAATAGCTCAGGTGAAAGTGCCCAGCATTCCAGATAAAAGCCATCCATATCCTGCTCAACATTTATCTCAATATCATCGACTGTATCTGTTATGCGCCCTTTATAATGATGCCTGCTGTTCGCCTCATTGCCCGCTGCCGCAACCACAGCCCTGCCTCTTTTTACCGTGATATAGTCCAGATACTCTGAAAGATCCTCAGCTCCCGTGTGGCTTCCGTTATTGCAGCCAAGCGCCATGCAAAAGACAGCCGGTGCTCCCTTTTGACCTGCAAACTCATCTGCAAAATGCACTGCTCTCATCACATCAACCTCCGAGTACACCATTTTACGATCCGGAATAAAGTAGAAATCATACAGCTTTTGAGGTGCCCTTTTCAGCTTTACGACAATAAGCTTAGCCTGTGGTGCCACCCCTGCAAAATCATCCTGCGGTCTGTCATTGCCACATATCACGCTCGCCACAAACGTACCATGCCCATCCTCATCGCCCGGTATGCTCTCATATGGATTTTCCGATAAAATAGCAGCATTTATCTCATCCTCAGAATAAACCGTATCCGTATTCTGATCCCAGAGCACCGCAATCTTCGTCTTACCCTCAGGTGTCATAAAAGCCTCCTGCGCATAATTCACACCTGTGTCAATAACCACCACATACACACCATTTCCGTATAGTCCCGGAACAAACTCCCTTTGAAGCCTGAACACACCGCTCTTTACAAGTCCCTGCGTGGATAAAGGAGCAAGACACTTTGGAATAGCCGAATACGAATAAACTCCCACCATAAGTGGTGGGAGTCTTTCGTAATCCTCATATGTCCATATCTCGTAATCATCGCCCAATGTCTCTATGATATCAGGAGCTATTACCGGTGGAATGAACTCCTTTTTTGATACTATGAACTGCATATTTTACCTCATATGATATAATATTTAGATATGAGGGTCAAAAGATATTTTGACCCTCATATAATTATATTCTATAAATAAAAATATGCTACCATATTTATCTAATATAAGCAAAGCTTCGACCAAAATTTACTCGCGGCTTCCATGACATGTAAAATAGATCACCTGGTAATCCTGCGAAAGCACCGCAAGCAGCCTTCTGCCTCGAGCAAGCTTCTCATCATCCAGATTCACAAACGGATCGTCAAGTATGAGGAATGGCTTCTCGAGCGGATACATCGCATCCACAAGCGCAAAACGCATACATATGCCTATCAGATCCTTGTAGCCTGCCGACATGGTTCTCACATCGCGAAGCTGCCCCTGCTCCTTCATCCTTATTGAAATATTGGCATCCACCTGCCAGTCTCTGTCTGTATTTTCTGTCAGGATACCGAAGTACTTCTGGAAGCCATTGGAAATAGGCGCCATGTATCTGGCAGTAAACTGCTCCCTTGCCCTGGTCAGATAGTCTGATGTAAGTCCAAGTATCTCGTACTTATGCTTTTCCTCAGCCTGTATCTGCTTACAGTTGCGATACTCCTGCTCCTTTTCATCCCTCATATCAAGCTGCTCCTGCAGATCATCCATCTGTCTGCCGTACTGCACTAAGGACGCCCTGATTTCATCGAGGCTGCCTTCCACCTTTGAAATCATCTCATTGAGCTCATCAAGTGTATACGGACACTCATTTGGTGCAAGAAGCTTGTCCATATCGTTGTCATTCTCAAACTGCGCTTTCTTCTGAAGCGCACTGTCCATATTTTCCTTTGCAAAGCCGGCCTCTGCGAGCTGCTTTTTCATCTGTGAAAGTGTCTGTGTATATTCTGCAGCATTGTCATATCCATAGAGACTTAAATACTCATTAAGCGAAGCCTTTGCCTTCTCATAGTCAGCCTTTGTCTTGGCGCGCTTTCCTATCTGCTCGTTGAAACGACTGTAGTCATGAGCCTTTGTTCGAAGCTCAAAAAGCTTCTCCTGATACTGCGATTCATCTGCTTCAATCGAAAAGCTGTCAAAAAACTGCGATACCTCATGCTCCATTGATGTAATGCCGCTTTGAATCTGCTCAAGCTGCTCCTTTAATTCCTGAATCGGTATCTCCTTCTGCTTTATATTTTCCTCACGCTCAGCCATAAGCCTGATGTATGCTCTCTGCTTTTTGTTGTTCAGACGGATTCCATAGACCATCATGACAACACCGCAAAGCGCCATAGCGACTCCAGCTATGCCTACCACAAGAAACATGATTTCCTTCACATTGTACTTCTCATTCAGACTGAATACCGTGGCAACAGCTGCTGCCAAAAGACCGATAACCATAAGCACAATACCTGCAGGTACAAACTTAGTCTTCTCCGGTGCCTCCGGTTCCTCCTCATCATCTGCCATCTTTGCAAGTGAGGTCATCTGCGAGAGCTTGAGCTCCATGTGACTGTACTCATTCTTGACGCTCTGGATGTTTGCAATCTTCTTTTGCATCTCATCAAGACCATCATCAGATGGCACACCATCCTTAAACATACCTGAAAGTGTATCTAAATACTGCTCCTCCTCAGGCGTAAAGCTCAGATTATCTTCTACAGCCTTTAAGCTTTCAAGCTCTCCGGCCTGCTTTGTCTTTTCCAAAAGCTCTGCCTCATCCGGTGCTTTGTCTCCAAAGACTGCCATTGCAGCATTGTAAATGCTCTCTTTCTCCTTTGCAACAGCACAAAGCTGCTCGTAGTTTTCACGAAGTGCCTGCTTTCTGCTGTCCTCAGATGCCACCTGAAGTGCCCTGCCGTACTCGGCTCTGATACCGGTAAGCTCCTTCTTCTGGGCAGTTTTCTCATCTATTTTCTCTGAAAGCTGTGCTGCTGCCTCATCCGCGGCCTGATACTTCTTAAGCTCATGTTCTAAGGCTGTGAGTGTATTTACACGCTTTTTGATGGAGCCTGTGATACGGTTTGGGGACATCTTGTTCATCATGTCCTTAATGTCCGCTGTCGCCGACTCGAAGTTGTTGATGTCATTTGTATTTTCTGCCATATTGCCAAGCTTTGCGCTGATGCTGTCTGATGACGAAAACATACAGTCTGCCTGCGCTATGTATATCGTTCTCCTGAACGAGCTGCGGTCGAGGTCAAAAAGTTCCTCTCCAAGCAGTGGTGAAAAATCATCACACTCAACCATGGTTGCAAGCCTGTATAAGTGAAAATCATCCTGCTTTTCCGTGAGCCCAAAGGTCCTTACAAGTCTGTACTCCACTCCATCGGCCTCAAAATCGAGCTCTCCGCCATAGGTGCCGCCCTGCCATGGCTTATAGAGCTTTCTTTCCCTCTCAAAGGCGCCCGGCTCCTTTTTCGTATCAAAGCCGTACAGCATAGCCTTCAAAAAAGCCGCAAGTGTACTCTTTCCCCAGCCGTTTGGCTGGTTTATGACATTGACTCCATCATTGAAATTGATATTAAGATCGGACAGCTTTCCGAAGTTGTTTATGTGACAAGCTATTAATTTCAATTTCTAAATCTCCTCCCCGCTAAGCGCCGATATACCACACCTGATGACCTCAGACTTCTGCTCCTCGGTCATATCTGAGCCAAGCACCATCCGTATAAACTCACCCTTAAGTGATGCATCCTTTTCGTATTCACTGTAATTGATGAGAAGCCTTGTCTCATCATACACCTTTTCATAGTAGAAATATTCCTCGAACATATCCTTGAGGAAGTCTGTGTTTATCTCACAATCCACGTCCACCTCACCTACAAGCACGAACTTTACCATGCTTCTCGATGAATATTCACTGTCCGAAATGGCCTTTTCCATCTTCACAGCCACATCCTGTGTGGTCATGGCTCCTGTCACATCCACATACAGCGTGTAGAGGCTCCTGTACGCAAACGGTACAAAGCTAAAGCCTGCCGTGAGCTTCTCATCATCTATATCAAGCACCACAAAGCCCTTTTGTCCACACTCATCAAAGCCTCTTCCCTCTAAGCAGCCGCTGTAGCAGTACATGCCACGGTTGTCTAGCTGTCCGCTCTGATACTCATGCACATGACCGAGCGCAAGATAATCAATGCCCTTATTCTTAAGGTCGCCTGTTGAAATCTCATCACCGAGCTGTCCGTGGAGAGTGACAACGTTGTAATTGTCATTGTCGAGCACAAGAGAATTGTACATGGCAGCCTGGTTAGACTTGTCTATCTCAAGACCTGTTATTGTGATATTTCCATAGCTGTATGAGGTCCACTGATTAGAAAAAAGCTTAAGATTGTCAGGGATTTCATCGAGCTTCGATATGAAATTGTCCGAGTCGTGATTCCCCTTTAGATAATAGAAATCGATATCCGGATTTGACGTAATCGAATCCTTTACCAGATTTCTGGCAGTCGCTGACACATTTCTCGTATCAAACAAATCGCCCGCTATGATAATCGCCTTTACGTCGTTATTTTTGGCGTACTCTATCATCCTTGAATATGTACGCAGTATTTCCATTTTTCTCTCTTTTGCCTGCTCCTTTGACAGATTCGAGGTCATCTTCGAATCCAGATGCAGGTCTGCACAGTGGATAATTTTCATTTTTCCAATTCCTCTTGATATATGAACGTTTATAAATCATTACAGACTACACATAGATTCATTACGCATAGCCTGGTTGCATCATTTACAGCCAATTCACAATTTCATAATCATTTAACAATTAAACGTGCTGACTGTCTGCAAGCTCAGGTGTACCTCTCATCTGAATGAGCGGGCCACCCTTCTTCTCCACATAGTCCTTAGTGATTGTAACCGTGCCGATATTGTCATCCTTTGGTATCTCATACATGATATCGAGCATGAAATCCTCTATAATCGCACGAAGGGCTCTGGCTCCGACCTTCTTCTCCTTTGCCATCTTGGCGATGGCATAGAGTGCATCGTCATCGAACTCAAGCCTTACCTCATCCATCTCAAGGAGCTTCTGATACTGCTTGATAATGGCATTCTTTGGCTCCTTCAATATCTTTACAAGCATATCCTCGGTGAGCGCCTCAAGTGAGAACATGATTGGAAGTCGTCCGATAAACTCAGGAATCATTCCGAATTTACGGATATCATCAACAGTTGCCTGCATGAGCAGGTTTTCATCCCCATCATACTTGTCCTTCAAATCAGCCTTGAAGCCTATAGAAGCCTCCTTGTTCAGGCGCTCCTTTATGATATCCTCAAGACCCGGAAAAGCGCCTCCGCAGATAAAGAGAATATTTCTCGTGTCAACTGTGGTCATCGGAACCATGGCATTCTTGCTGCTGGCACCAACCGGCACCTCAACCTCTGAGCCCTCTAAAAGCTTAAGCATACCCTGCTGCACGGACTCTCCGCTCACATCACGCTGGTTGGCATTTCTCTTCTTTGCAAGCTTGTCTATCTCATCTATAAAAATGATACCGTGCTCAGCTCTCTCCACGTCATTATCTGCAGCCGCAAGAAGCTTACTTACCACACTTTCGATATCGTCACCGATATATCCGGCCTCAGTAAGTGATGTGGCATCTGTTATGGCAAGTGGCACATCTAAAAGCTTTGCAAGAGTCTTTACGAGATATGTCTTTCCTGAACCTGTAGGTCCGATCATGAGCATATTTGATTTCTCAATCTCCACACCATCATATTTATTTGAAGCCTGCTTTGTACCGGTCTTCTCTTCCTCTGCCTTGTGCTTATTGTCAGCCATGACGCGCTTGTAGTGGTTATATACTGCAACCGACATGACCTTCTTTGCATGCTCCTGACCTACCACATAGTCATCAAGACTCGCCTTAATCCTGTGCGGTGCAGGAATTGAGTGAATGTCAAGAATCGGCTCGACCTTTTTCTCTTCCTTTGGTTTTTTCTTCTTAAGCTTCTGGCTGTTTGGTATGCCTCCTGTCAGATCTGACAAATTTATCATGCTGATATTGGGCATATTGCCAAAATCCATATTGCTTATATTACCCAGATTTCCGAGGTTGCCAAAATTACCGTTGCTCATGGAGTCAAAGGTCTTTTGCATACAATCGTTGCAGATGCACAGGTTCGGCTGGATATGTATCATCTTGCCTGCCACGCTCTCCGGTCTGCGGCAGATATAGCAGACATCCTCGTAGTCGTTTGACTTGTTATCGTTTGTATTATCTATGTTATTTGTAGTTTCTTCATTATTATCCTGAATATTGTCAGGTACTTCCTTGAAATCATCATTATTCATAGGTGAATTACCGCCTTTGTATCATTTGGCTGCCTTATCAGCCATTTAACTATTATACACTACTGAATAAATGCGTGCAAGCAAGCTGAGGCGCTTTTGAAAAAAAAGAACCGACAGATCAAAAGACCTGCCGGATCCATTTTCTTAATATCTATTATAACAGCTCCATAAGAAGCTTATTGACAACAGCAGGATTTGCCTTGCCCTTTGTGGCCTTCATGGTCTGACCTACAAGTGCTCCGATGGCTTTCTTCTTGCCATTGTGGTAATCCTCCACTGCCTGTGGATTTGCATCGATGACAGCCTGGATTGTGGCTTTAAGCTCACCCTCATCATTCATGCTCTTAAGACCGTTCTCCTCGACATACTGCTCAGGATCGATATCATCCGAGAATATTTTCTCAAATACTTCCTTGGCAACAGATGAGTTGATCGTGCCTGCATCTACCAGATCTACAAGCTTTGCAAGGTTTACAGGTGAGAACTTTATCTCATCTGCATCCATATCATTATCCTTTAACAGTCGCATTGTCTCAACCATCAGCCAGTTTGAAACCTTTTTCGGCTTGCCGCAGAGCTTTGTGGCAGCCTCAAATATGTCTGCCATATGCTTTGACTCTGTGAGAATCTTTGCATCATACTCAGGGATATCGTATTCCTTCTTGTAGCGTGCAAGCTTCTGTGGACGAAGCTCAGGCTGCTTTGCCTTTATCTGTGCAATCCATTCATCGGATACGACGATTGGCACGAGGTCAGGCTCAGGGAAATATCTGTAGTCCTGCGCATCCTCTTTTGAACGCATGGCATGTGATGATTCCTTGTTGTCATCCCATCTACGGGTCTCCTGTACTACCTTTCTGCCCATCTCAAGAAGCTCTATCTGGCGCTCACGCTCGCCTTCTATGGCATGTGCAATAGCCTTGAAGGAGTTAAGGTTTTTCATCTCCGTACGTGTACCAAACTTCTTTGCGCCCACCTCTCTGACTGAGATGTTGACATCGGCACGCATTGAGCCCTCATTCAATTTACAGTCAGATGCTCCGAGATACTGGATGGTCTGACGCAGAGTCTCAAGGTATGCGATAACCTCCTCAGCAGAGCGCATATCAGGCTCTGATACTATCTCTATAAGAGGTACTCCGGAACGATTGTAATCTACGATAGATACGTCCTCCCACTCGTCATGTACGAGCTTTCCGGCATCCTCCTCCATGTGGATTTCATGGATTCTGACGTTTTTCTTTCCGTTTGCTGTCTCAATCTCCACTGAACCGTTGCGGCAGATTGGCAGATAAAGCTGTGATATCTGATAGTTCTGTGGGTTATCAGGATAGAAATAGTTCTTTCTGTCAAATTTGCTGTACTGTGTGATAGTACAGTTGGTGGCAAGTCCTACTGCCACTGCGTACTCTACAACCTGCTTGTTTAAAACCGGAAGTGAGCCCGGCTGTCCTGTGCAGACAGGACATGTATGTGTATTTGGTGCGCCTCCGAATGCTGTGGAGCAGGCGCAAAAGATCTTTGTTTTTGTAGCTAACTCTACATGGACCTCAAGTCCGATGACTGTCTCATAGTTTTTCATATCCTTTTTGCCTCCTTCCTACTGTGCACCGGCAGATTTATTGGTGTCTGCTGCATTTTTGTTACTGTATTTCTCCGCAATAGTGCTGCGCTTAAGCTCTCTTGTTTTTTCAAAGCTGTAAGCTGCGCGGATGATATTCTTCTCCTTAAAGCAGTCTCCGATGAGCTGTAATCCGATTGGAAGTCCGTTTTTGTCCATGCCGCACGGAAGCGATATTCCCGGAAGACCTGCAAGGTTTACAGATATGGTGTAGATATCACCGAGGTACATCTGGATTGGATCACTTAAGCTCTCTCCAAGCTTTGGAGCTGTGGTTGGTGCTGCTGGTCCAAGTATCACATCATATTTGGCGAATGCATCATCAAAGGCTTTTTTGATAAGTGCTTTTACTCTTAAGGCCTTTAAGTAATATGCATCATAATATCCTGATGAGAGTACGAATGAACCGAGCATGATTCTTCTCTTTACCTCAGGTCCAAATCCCTCAGAACGCGATTTCTTGTACATGTTGTGAAGGTCTGTGTACTCCTTTGTACGGTATCCGTATTTGACACCGTCGAATCTGGCAAGGTTTGAGCTTGCCTCTGCGCAGGCGATTACATAGTAAGCCGGGATGGCATACTCTACAAGTCCGAGGCCAAATTCTTCCACAACAGCACCTTTTTTCTTTAATTCATCTGCCGCTGCAAGGATTGCCGATTTTACCTCCGGGTCAAGTCCATCTCCGAGATAATCCTTTGGAATACCGATCTTCATACCCTTTACGTCATCGACAAGCGCCTCTGTAAACTTCAAATCGTCTCTGTTTACTGATGTCGAATCCTTCGTATCATATGAAGCGATTGCCTCAAGTATAGTAGCACAGTCTGTGACATCCTTTGCGATAGGTCCAATCTGGTCAAGCGATGAGCCATAGGCAATGAGTCCATATCGTGAAACTGTGCCGTAGGTTGGCTTGATTCCTGTCACACCACAGAAGGAGCTTGGCTGTCTGATTGATCCGCCTGTATCTGAACCGAGTGCAAACGGTACCTCCTCTGCTGCAACTGCTGCACAGCTTCCGCCTGATGAACCGCCCGGTACGTGCTCTGTATTCCATGGGTTTTTGGTTGCTCCAAAGGCAGATGTCTCTGTTGTGCTTCCCATGGCAAACTCATCCATGTTGGTTTTTCCAACGATGACACAGCCTGCATCCTCAAGGCGCTTAACAGCCTCCGCTGTGTAGGTCGGGATGAAATTGTAGAGTATCTTTGATGAACATGTGGTGAGAAGCCCTTCTGTACACATGTTATCCTTTATAGCTACAGGCACACCCGCAAGCGCTCCTTTTAGCTCTCCCGCATCAATTTTTGCCTGAACCTCTGCTGCTTTTTTAAGTGCACCCTCTTCGTCTATTGTGACAAAGCTGTTTATCTTTTCTTCTTTTGCTTTTATAGAAGCAATGGCAGCCTTTACAGCCTCTTCCACTGTAACTTCCTTTGCCTGTATTTTCTTGCCGAGTTCCACGGCAGTTAAAGACATTAAATCCATTTTTCTCCTCCTTGCCGTTATTCGCCGATTGTCTTTGGTACCTTGAATCCGCCGTCCTTCTTGACCGGTGCGTTGGCAAGTGTTGCTTCACTTCCGTCACCGTTTGTGACAACATCATCTCTGAATACATTGTTTACAGGGAATACATGGCTCATAGGCTCAATTCCCGAAGTATCAAGCTCCTCAAGCTTATCGATATAATCAAGCATATCTGCCATATCCTTCTTGGCAGCCTCTGCCTCCTCCGGTGAAAGCTCAAGCTTTGCAAGGATTCCGACATACTCCATAGTCTCATCAGAGATTACGTTTCTCATGACTCCGTCCTCGCCCATCACCTTTGTGGTAACAGCCTGCTGCTCAGGAGTCTCATCCTCAGGCTCCTCGTCAAGCGCAGCACTTCTGACCTTTGCATATACCGCTTCATCGCATATACCCTGATTGTTGAAGCCTGCATGGCGGAGAGTACCCTCATAATCCATGCCTGCTGCAGCCATCACCTTGCCTGAATTTGGATTTTCAGTATCATGTCTGGCCCATACACGTCCGGCACCAACCTCATTGATGAAAAATCTGATGATAGCTGTGAGTGCCTCTGTCATGTAGCCCTTATTCCAGAAACGCTTTCCAATACAATAACCGATTTCAACCGACTCAACTCTCTCATCAATTTTAATTGCACTTATAGTTCCGATAGGCTGCTCGAGATCATTAAGCTCAATAGCCCACTGATAAAAATCTTTTTCGTCATACTTAGATATCCATTCCTTTAAAATAGTCTCTGTAGTATCAACACTCTCATGTGCCGGCCATGTAAGATATTTGGTCACTTCCGGGTCATTTGCCCAGTTGTAAAACATGTTCTCGGCATCTTCTATTTCAAATCTTCGAAGAGTAAGCCGCTCTGTGGCGATTTCTCTCGTTCCTAAATGATTCATATGTAATCCTTTCTTTTTCAATTTTATTTATGACGGTTTCGCACATGTAACGTAAATTGCCGGAGAGTATACAGTTGTTCCGAAGAAAACAATATGAACTGCCACGGAGTTCCATCAACCTTGAAAACGGATATCAACTTAAAAATTATATTAATCTATATCGATTCAAATCCGTGGTTGACTTCATATTTTTTCTGAGGAATACACTATATGCTAGGCCGGCTATATGTAACCGTAGTAGTGCGAAACCTATACTCTAAAATCCAATAGCCAAACGCTAATAACCATTTATGGCTCAAGTCGGCTCAAGTCTCGTGGGAAGAGTGTTGCCTCACGCACATTATCCTCTCCGATAAGCTGCATTGTAAGTCTCTCAAGTCCTATTCCAAGACCTCCATGTGGCGGCATACCGTGCTTAAAGGCTGAAAGATAGCTCTCCATACCCTCTGTCTCCATGCCACGCTTTGCGATTTTTTCCATAAGCTTGTTGTAGTCGTGGATTCGCTGGCCTCCTGTTGTGATTTCAAGACCTCTGAAAAGCAGGTCAAAGCTTAAGGTGTATGTCTCGTCTGCCGGATCATCCATGGCATAGAACGGTCTCTTCTTTGAAGGATAATGTGTGACAAATACAAAATCACTGCCATACTCTTCCTTGAAGTACTGTCCGATAAGTACCTCCTCCTCCGGCTCTAAGTCGAATGGGTTTCTGAACTGTCTGTTATATTTTTCTGCGACACGCTGCTTTGCCTCGTCAAATCTGACTCTTGGTATGCTTGTCACGTCAGGCAGCTTAATCTTTAAAAGCTCAAGCTCCTTGGCGTATGAGGTCTTTAAAAGCTCCATGGTGTACTGCAAAAATCCGGTCTCCATCTCCATGATATCCTCGAAGCCGTCAATGTAGCCCATCTCGAAATCGAGTGATGTATACTCATTCAGATGTCTCTTTGTATTGTGCTTTTCTGCTCTGAAAACAGGTGCAGTCTCAAATACCCTGTCAAAGACACCTACCATCATCTGCTTGTAAAACTGCGGGCTCTGCTGTAATATAGCCGGTCTGTGGAAATATTCAAGCTTGAAGAGGTTAGCACCTCCCTCGGCTGACTTTGCACCAAGCTTTGGCGTATGAATCTCTGTAAATCCATTATTATAAAGGAAATCCCTAAAGCCCCTTGTAATACCCTCCTGTATACGGAACGTAGCGCGCTCTCTTGGATTTCTGAGTGCCACTGCCCTGTTATTGAGCTTTGCCTCAAGCGAAGTATTCAGTTTCCATTTGTTGATCTGAAGCGGCATAGGCTCCGCCGGCTCAGATAAAATTGTGATAGTGTCAAGACGAAGTTCGAAGCCGTTTGGAGAACGGTCATCACTCTTGTATGTGCCGCATACCTCCACGGTATCTGCTTCCTTTAGATCATCGACGCTAAACTGGGATTTGCCAGGCTCATATACACACTGTACGAGTCCGTCCCTGCGTCTTAAGACGATGAATGCAACCTCACCCATATCTCTTATGGTGTGAATCGCACCCTTTACTTTGATGTTTTTGCCCTCGTAGTCGCCTGCAAGAATTTCTGCGATACCGAGGTCTTCCTTTTGAACTGCTCCTGTTAAGAATTCCATATTTTTGTGCTCCTTTGATTTTTTAAGCGGGACGGAATATAAATTTGTGTAGTATTGTATATAGCCCACGAATTGCTACGTGCTGCGCACTCCCGCAATTCTACGCAAATTTGCAATCCGCACTATCGTGCTACTTGCTCATTTACGTTAGCGTTTCAGACAGATACACATAACTGCAAGTAAACTTGCGTTATGTGCCTCTGTCGAAACCGGGCTATATACGCTAAAAAAGCCCCGGAGCATATCAAATTGATGAAATGCTCCGGGGCGAAAATTCTAAAAATATTCCGCGGTACCACCCGCTTTGAGAAAAAGGACTGTTCCTGTTTCTCCACTCTTATCCGTAACGTGGATGAATCGTATCTGCCTACTTTTGATATATAAAAAGCTTAATTCACATACGATAAACCTATCTATGCAATAAACCATATCAATCGTTCAACAGATCTGCTCCGGTAGTGTTCCTGCAATCAGCTCTTCCAAACAGCGCTCTCAGTCGGTGACGCTGTATTCCTGTCGGTGTCTGGTGATCCAAGTCTCCTTCAACGCATTTATTGTTCTTTTGTTGTTTAACGTTATAACACAATAAACTTATTATTTCAACCCATCATAGTCAAAACTTAAGAAAATAAAGTATAGGAATATATTATAGTTTTTCTTAATTGTGGTTATAACAGAGCCCTCTTTTGCAACAATTATTAAATAAATTTAGGCTATTCCCTATTGCCTTTATTGAATTCATATTGTAGAGTATATTTGGTATATGTAATTAATAATAATAAGGCAGGTAACACTTATGAAAAAACTATTATTCTTTGATATAGACGGCACTCTCGTTGATTTCGGCAAGAGCACCATGAGCCCATCAACCGCTGATGCTCTAATAAACGCAAAACAAAACGGTCACATGATTTTTCTTTGCACAGGACGTAGTTACAATCAGATTTATCCATCATTAAAAGCCTTTGATTTTGACGGCGTGGTGGCTGCTGCCGGCGGCTATGTCACTGTGGGTGATAAGGTAATTGCACATCATGTCTATGGGCAGAATCTGTTACAGAAGGTTCTTGACACTGTTGGTGACAACAACACAGGACTTATCTTCCAGACAAAGGATAAAAGCATCACCAACCACAAGTGGGCTGACAAATTCATATCAGCATTCTCAAAGCAGTTTGACATGCATGTGATACAGGACAACCCGACATTTAAGGATATCGTGATTGATGATGAATTATCAAACTTTTCTAATCGATACGCTGATGTTGAAAGCACCATCTACTGCAATTGCAACTACCACATTGATGATTTAAGAAAGCTCCTCGGCGATGAATTTGTAGTAACCCTGAGCAGCTTTAAAGAGCCTGAACCTTACAGCGGTGAGATTACATTGCGCGGTGTCAACAAGGCAACCGGCATACGTGATGTGGTAGAGTTTCTTCACATGAGTCAGGCTGATACAATAGGCTTTGGCGATGGCCAGAATGATTTTGATATGCTGCGCTACTGTGATGTCGGTGTTGCCATGGGCAATTCCAGCGATGAAGTCAAGGCTGTTGCCGATATAGTGACAGGCGATATCAAAGAGGATGGGCTTAAAAATGCCATGGTGCATCTTGGACTTGTCTAAAAATGCACCATGGCATACCCTATGCCTCAATATTCATAAATCTGTCCCACTCGCACTCGTCTTTTGATGCCGATACAATCAATGTGTACGAGCGCTCATCTGTTCCGTCGAATACGAAGGTATAATTTTCATTCTCCTTCTCGATTAAATATGCGTATCCGTCAAGAAAATTGTTGAAGGTGTCGATATAATCTGTCTCCTCTATCTCCTCGTCAGCCGTGGTGCTCTTTAGGTTGCCATCGGCATCATATGTCTTAAAGCCCTCGCGTATGAATGAAATAATATTTGCATCTGAAAGCTTTAATATAAGGCCGTTTGTCCTCATATCACGGATATCTCTGTTTTTAGAATTATCTGCCTTTATGATTACGTTGTCAAGGCATATTTTGAAGGTGCCAAAGCTCATCATGATATCGCTCACATGCACATCCGAAAATTTGAAATGTGTAAACTCGTTTTCTGTCCTGAATTTCATCTGTTATCCTCCGTATATACTCATGCCGATATTTTATCAGATAATTTTGCTTTGGGCAACTTGCATTTTATAATGTGCCGTACAGCTCAAGTGTATGGCCTACACTGCCTGCACCTATAAAATAATAGTCGCTTTGAGTGTCACCGTCTACAAAGATATACTGTCCGTACATCTTTATATTGCAAAAGAGTGCTGTGCGGCTTGATGCAGCAGCGATTCCATATCCCTTGTTTGACACTACAAGCGGCAGCCTCTGCTGTCGGCCTCCGAACGAAATATATCTGGCTTTGTTTGTCAAATCAGTAAGGTCTGTCGCAAGTATTCCCTTGGATTTGAGCTTTTCCGATTTGTCCCAGTCAAAAAATGTGTAGCACTCGCCATTATTTAAAAGCCTTGGCTCTGTGGCATTTTCACTTACAAGGAGATTTCTGTCGGCATCAAAATACTGTATGGCTCCGTTTTTCTTTTCTATCCTTAGTATCAGCTTCTCCGTTTGAATTTCAATAAGCGATTTGGATTCCTTTGCCACCCATTTGAAGGCTGTATCGGCCTTTTGCTTCCAATAGGTTTTGTGCGGCTTCACTCCAATTCCTTTTACAAAGATTACGCGTACTATCTCCGGTGTTATTGGTATCACATAAAGTGTGCCGTCCGCTGTGGCGATTTCAACATGCGATTTACCTTTTTTGAGCCATTTTACCGCAAACTTGCCCTTTGAATGCCCCTTTACATGAAGTATATCGTTGTCCGGGATTGAGCCGTATGCGTATGGGGAGGGATTGAGAGGGAGGCTGCTCTTGTTTGCAGCCTTACTTACTTCCTTAATCTTAATTTTATTTGCCATATATGTAGCAGTACATTGTGTTTGATTTTCCCTGTCTTTTTTTACAAATGCAGATAAATCAAGCTTCTCATTTTCAGCCTTATTTGTCAACTGCTCAGGCTTTAATGCAATGCGCGACGGACCAAAATACTCTCTTTCATCCATATCGCGTCTGCCATCAACACGCTTTTGCTCTTCTATCTCTTTTTCTGTCAGTTGCTGCTTTTCATATTCCTTTGCCTTAGTAAGCGGCTCTGCAGAAAACTCCTTCTGATGCCTGTGGGAAGGAGCAGGGTCTGCAATAAGCGGTGTCAGTCTGCCCCGGTGGAATACAGCAAGCTCATGAAGTGCACGGGTAGCCGCAACGTACAAAAGCTTCACATGACTATCATCAGCCGGATATTTTCTCTCTGATGGGTCAAACAGCAATACAGCATCAAACTCAAGTCCCTTTGTATACGCGACCGGAAGTACCATGACTCCTGCACCAAACTGTGCAGTTTCAATATTATCATCTACTATTTCTATATGTTTTTTAAGCTCAGCAGACACCTTGAGAGCCTCTGCCTCATCACGGCACACGACAGCTATCGTCTCATAGCCTTCACTCTGCCAGCCTTTTATCGTGTCAACCGATGCCGAAATCAGTGTGCGCACATTGGCATACTCCTCAATGCGCACTGCGTTTCCATGCCTTATAATAGGCTCCACCGGATAGATTGCAAAATCTCCGTGACGCAGTATCTCTGTTGCAAATTCCGAAATCTCAACAGTGTTTCTGTAGCTCTTTCGAAGCAGCCCGAAGGCATCATATGTGCCTGTGAGTATCAGTTTTTTCAAGTCCTCCCAGTCATTTAAGCCATACTCAAAATGGATATTCTGCGAGGTATCACCCATGATAGTGTATGTGCAGTTTCTGAGACAGTAATGCAGGCAGCAGTATGCCATCATGCCAAAATCCTGTGCCTCATCAATAACCACATGACTCGCCTCACGAACCGGATCCGTCTCCTTGATGCGCTTATAAATATACGCAAGCGCTGCCAGATCATACACATCAAATGAGTCCTTGGGAATGTCTATATCATATCCCTTTTCCTTCTGTCCAAGCAGAAAATCCCTGTAAAAATCATACACCGAGCCCTTCTAGTCATCCTTACCGAAATAGGTTTTGTATTTTTTATCAAGCTCCTTGCGCTCCTTTGCCGGGAACTTCACTTCCTTGCCAAGAACCTCATTTTCATACTTCGAGTAAATTATCTCATTTAACATGAGGATTTTACTCTGCATGGAAAGAAGCGGATTATCGTGCAGATAAGTGTCTATCAGCACCCTTCCCACAAGCAGATTGCCTGTTTTTTCCATGTAGACCTCATCTCTTGGAATGCATTTTTCCTCGTAATCTAAGCAGAATCTTTCAAGAGCTTCAAACCATTCTTTACTGCCCTTTATGCTGTTTCTACTGTCATTTTTGCTGACTGCATGTATGCTGTATTTTTTGTCATCCCAATCCTCGTACAAAAGCCTTGTAAAAAGCTGCTCCATAGTCATCTGCTTTATGCCGTACACATCAAGCTCCGGAAGCACGCTTGTAATATAGTTCAGCAAAATGTGGTTGCTGCCTATAATGTAAAAATCCTCAGGTCTGAAATCATCAGCATAATTATATAAAATGTACGATATCCTGTGCATCGCAACCGTAGTCTTTCCTGAGCCTGCAACTCCCTGCACTATGATATTCGTCTTTGGTGAACGGCGGATAATAAGGTTTTGCTCCTTTTGGATCGTTGCGATAATCTCTCCGAGCACTGCCTTTTTATTTTTGGCCAGATACTTTGTCAGAAGCTCATCATTTGCTACGACATCTGAATCAAAAAAGTCGATGAGCTTATCATCTGCAATCTCATAGGTGCGCTTTCTGTTTAAATCAATCTCAAAAGTGCCCTCTGAGCTCACCGTGTACTTACATGGTCCAAGACTGCTCTCATAATATACGGATGCAATCGGTGCTCTCCAGTCAATGACCACAGGCTCTGACGCATTCCTTGCAATACCGACTCTGCCTATATAGTAGGACTCCTGTGACTTCTGACGCGGATCCTTAAAATCTATTCTGCCAAAGTACGGCTTTTTCCTCGCCTTTTCACATCTGACGATATTTCTCTCATTCTCATGAAGCTGCGCTGTCGCATTGTTCCACAGGGCAAGTCCCTCCTTGTCCTGCGCCTCGTAGACATCTCTTAAATCCTCTAAATCATCTGTCAGCTTTTTTACCGATTCCTTTGCACGGTCCAGATTATCCTGTGCAATGCCTATGATATTTTGAAGCTGTCTCTGCTCGTCTTTTAATGAAATTCCCGGTAAATCATTTTCTGTGCCCATCATGCCTCCACGACTTATATATGCTGTGATTATACTATACTTTTAATCTCATCTATCCTGTCAACACAGGCAAAAAGCATCTTTTTCAGTTCCTCATCAGGCGGTGTCAAATCAGGCACCATGACAACCTTACAGCCTGCAGAATATGCACTTTTGACTCCATTTGGCGAATCCTCTACCGCCATGCACTCATCAGGTAAAAGCTTTAGCTCACTGCACGCAAACTCATACACATCAGGTGCCGGCTTTCCATGCTCCACCATAGGTGCACAGATAATCTTGTCAAAATATCCGTAGAGCCCTATCTTTTTTAAATATTTCTCGGCTCTTTCTATATCATTCGCTGTGGAAATCGCTCTGTGAATGCCTTTTTCCTTCAGATATGTAAGTATCTCGATTGCACCGGGCTTAAGCTCAATTCCCACCTTTTCCAGATGCTCCTCCATGATTTTGCGACGGTAAGTCCTGATTTTATCATAATCCATATCCGGATCATGGAACATGTCCTTAAGATGCTGTGGTGCATACGGCTGCCCGAGGCTTCGCATCGAAAGCGCCTGCTCATCTGTCATCTCATAGCCGAATTGCTTAAGTGCCATCGGCCAGAAAATACGATAATATTTCTCGGTATCTATGAGTGTTCCGTCCATATCAAATATTACTGCTTTTACCATTGGTTCTCCTTACGTTCTGTCTGGCTTTACTACGCTTCACCTGTTAATTTCACCACGGTCATATCATGGTGCATGGCCTTTATCACCGGGCCAAACATGTCCTTTGTCTTTATCCTGAGGCTGGATGTATTTATGCATGGATGACATCCAACCCACTCACCTTTTAGCACATCCTTATCCACCAAAAGTTTGACCGCATTGTCATGGTCATTCATCAGTCCCATCACACTGACTGAGCCGGGTGTGATATCCAGATATTTTTCCATATCCTCAGGGCTTGCAAACGAAAGCCTTGCACTGCCTATCTGGTGCGAAAGCTCTTTTGTCTTAAAGGTCTTGTCTCCCGGTATCATGAGCAGATAAAAATTAGTTTTCTGGCGGTTGCACAGAAAAAGATTCTTGCAGATTGTTGCGCCGAGTGTCTTGTCAATCTCCTCACAAACCTCCATCGTAAATGCCGCCTCGTGGTCTATTCTCTGATATTCGATTCCCAGCTTGTCCAAAAAATCGTATGTACGAATTTCTTTATCCAGTCTGCCTGTGGTATCTGTCGGTCTTCCATTCTGTAATTGCATTTGTGCCTCCTGAAATTAATTATTACAGCTGTGTTCAGCACCGTAACCGCTGCTATTATTCTCTTTTAATTGCTATAGCTATAGATTATACACCTCTTTTATGTATTCTAACAAGCCCCGGCATCCACTGATTACATCATCAAAGGTCGCATCAAAATCACCTGTATACCATGGATCTGCAACATCGCGCGCTGCTGTAAGCTTATGATTTGTCCCGTAATCAGCAAATGACAGCATCTTAAATATCTTCTGCTGACTGTCACTGCCACCTGCAATCCTTGTCATATTCCTGATATTTGCAGTGTCCATTCCAATCAGAAGGTCATAGTACAAATAATCATCGCGTGTCATCTGTCTCGCGCGGTGTGGAATAAGAGGAATATGCTCCTCGTATAGTTTGTTTTTGGTGCCGTAGTGCGGCGGATTGCCTATTTCCTCACGGCTGGTCGCAGCTGAATCTATCTCAAAAACAGCATCGAGGTGCTGTCTGTGGACCAGATGGGTGAAGATGCTTTGGGCCATGGTGCTGCGGCAGATGTTGCCTAGACAGATGAAAAGTATTTTAATCATAGTTTTGTTTCTCCTTGTTTTGCTCTAGAATGCCCTGTTTTGCAAGGATTTCTAGGATTATGGTGATCCGCTCTGAAATTACAGATTGTGGCAAATCAGAGCAGAACCCTGCAAGTTGTTACTACCTGTTAGTAGTAAAATTGGTAGTAAAAGCTTCCTGTATAATTTAAATAGGTCAAGGGATTGACGAAAAAAATACCTCA
>URDU01000036.1 GCA_900546625.1 uncultured Lachnobacterium sp.
TTTTTCAAAATTATCGATTCCAACAGGCAGTTTTAATATTTCCATGCGAGCCTCCTCAGTTAAAATATGATCGATACATTCACATATAGTATAACTGATTTTTAGAGGAATTACAATTTCTAGTGACTATATAAAATTTAGGTACAAAACAAACCCAAAAATAATGTCAAATGCTTTGAAAAAGTGTCAATAAAAACATAAAATAATAAAAAAGTTTTGAGCTAATTGACAATTGTTTAATTAATATATCTTGTGATAAAATATCCGCGAAGATAATGGAGTGCCATTATAAGGAGGTATTCAGAAATGAATAAAATAATAAACAAACAAGTTCTTGCTACGTTTGCATTAGTTACTATCATGGCAGGAGTGTTAATAGGTACTAATTGTATTTATGCAGCGCAGGACGGAAAAGAGACAACAACTATCCGGCTTATAAACCAGACTTATTTTAATGCTAAGAATATCGAGGTAACCTGGAATGATGGCAAAGAGCAGACTGTCAACACCCTTGGCAGCCATGATTCAATTGATTTCTCATCAGATGTGGGAAGCGTATACAAAATGGATGTTACCGGAACAACCCAGTCCGGAGAGAAATTCACCGGACATTTTAAGGGACTGGTCGGCAAAGATACAAGAGTATTTATAGAGCTTGACGAGAATGCTGATGTTCAGGTTTTTATCCCACAGGGAGAAATTGATTAAGCATTAATTATTGTTCTTTAAGATCCGCCAGAGTGTGCTTCGGCTTATGCCGAGCCGCCTGGCGGTTTTTTCTTTATTGTCATGTTCTTCGTGTAACACCTGAAGAATGATCTGATAATTTATCTCATCTAGAGTTCCATCAAATTTTACTGAATCATCAAAGACGCGTCCGTAGTCGGGCTCCTGTTTCAGGATGGCTTCTACAGTGTCACAGGAGATATACGGTGTCTTTGTTATTGTGACAAGCTCTTTGAGGACATGCTGCAGTTGGTCGAGATTGTTAGGCCAGTTGTACGAGTGCATTTTTTCCATTGCGTCAACGTCAAAGCCTATTATCTGTTTCCCGAGGGAGACATTGAACCGGTGTAGATAGAGTGCGGTTATACCGGAAAAATCGTCAATGCGCTCTCGAAGCGGTGGGAGATTCATGGTAAGGCAGGAAAGATGATTCTCCATAAAGGTGCGTATTGTGGCAAATGCAGGCTGATTGGAGTTGTTGATGGAAAGCGAGACTATGAGTCTCATTCTCGTGCAAAGCTTCGTCTGGTCTATATATTGAAACAAATCACCAATCTGTTCCAGACTAAGAGCGTCGGCTTTTTCAAAAAATACTGTGCTGTCCACTTCGTTGAGAGGAGAATTCTCATTGTTTAGCAGGCTGTGCCACTTACGCTCTTTTATCAGAGAACAGTCGATACTGTAAAATGGAGCGTGCTTATAGTTGCTTTGCTTGTAAATAAGTGATGCAGCCTTGCCTTTGCCGGTTCCGTTTTCTCCGAGAATAAGCACAGGCAGATGGCTTTTAGCGTATTCTTCTATTATCTGCGCTATTTTGCCTGCTTTACCGGTTCCATTGTAAGCGTCAGCAAAGTCGTTGGAGGAGGTGTTGTCAATATTGTAAATCTGAAATCCAGGGTCGTCCTCGGCGGTTAATGCAGGACTCTTACATATAGTAATTGCAGTGTACTTCTGATCCTCGTAAATCAGGTGGCGGTTGTATAGAGTATAGACGTTATCGCGTATCTGATGCGAAACGGTCTGGTTCGGAACTTTCAAAAATGACTTAATGTATGTCTGTACAAAATTCATCAACGATGTATTCATTTCATCTATTGCGATGCTTGAAAACCACAGAGTACCTGCAGGCGAGTAAATTAAGAATTCGCGGTCATCCTCGGTCAGAAGCGACTGGAACAGATCCTTCTGCTTGTGGACATAATTGGAAGAATGCACAAGCTTTACAGCCTCGGCAACGGCGTTTTCTATGCTTTCCCTGCCGGAGGTTACAAGATTATAATTTAATCCGATATCCTTTGCGGCTCTGGCACCGGTCACGTCGCATAGGACAAGCGTGCAGCCGTTTTCTTTTGCTTCTTTAAGGCGATTGACTGCATCTGCCGAGTCCTTGAAAGTGATTATGTCAATATCATATTGAAGAAGGTCACACAGCAGATGTGCATTTGCAGTGATTCCGGGAAAACCGGCAATTACAAATTTTCCGTTGTAGCTCTCAGCAAGCTTGATGCTCAGAAGTATATCGTAAACAGAGATTGATATATCTATGACGGGAAGCTCAACAGCAGATTGTATAAGCTCTGCGGTGCCGCCTCGCGAAATGATAACATCGTAATTTTTATGTGCAAGCTGCATTGCGATATCACGGCCGGTGAACAGATCACCGGTCTGGACAGTGAGAGCAATGTCATCGCGCGACTGTGCTATATCGGTAAGTATGTCAGCCATGCCCTCGTAAGGGGCGACTGCAAGAATCTTGGTTTTCTGCATATATTTCTCCTTTTAGGATTTGTAAATGTTAAGTGGTTATTTTAATGTTTAAAAATGAAACGTAAAGATAGCACTAGTGATGCTTTGTTACTATTTAACCATATTGTATTACAGTATGTTTCAAAATGCAACAAATAAATGCGACTTATGTTTCAAAATAGAACAAAAATAACAAAACAACGCGTTGAACGAGTCACAAAAAACAGATATTATATGATTAGTTCAAAGAGATGTTCAAAAATAAAACACAAGAATAACAATATAACAAAGGAGAGGTAATATATGAGTTATCAGATTAAAATTCCGTCATGTATTTTTGGCGGAGCAGGAAGCATTGAGAATGTGAAAGCGGTAATAGAAAAAGAGAATGCTAAAAAAGTAATAGTTTTTACGGATAAAGGCATTCGTGCAACAGGACTTTTAGATCTGCTGACAGAGATTCTTGAGGAAAACAAGACAGAGTATCAGGTATTTGATGATCTTGCCTCCGAACCATCATATCAGGATGTTGAAAAGGTTATGAAGGAAGTGGAGAGCGCATCAGGAGATCTTATCATAGCAATCGGTGGGGGAAGTGTTATGGATGCAGCAAAGCTTTGCTGCGTATTAAAAGATGCAGACTACACTATAAAAGATCTGCTCAATGATCCGACGCTTGCAAAGAAACAGATTAAGACGGTTATGATTCCGACAACCTGCGGAACAGGATCTGAGGCAACCTGCAATGCAATCGTTGCGGTTCCGGAGGAACAGTCAAAGAAAGGAATTGTAAATGACAGTATGATTCCGGACTATGTGGTATTGGATTCAAATATGATCAGAAAGCTTCCGAAATCAATTGTGGCAGCAACAGGTGTAGATGCATTGGCCCATGTGGTTGAGTGCTTCACCTCAAAGAAAGCAACACCGTTTTCCGATACCTATGCAGCAGCCGGAGCCAAGCTTATTTTCCACAATATCAGGGAAGCTTATAACAATCCTGACAATATGGAAGCAAAAAGCAATATGATGACCGGAGCCTTCTATGGCGGAGTCGCAATCACAGGAAGCGGAACAACAGCAGTTCATGCACTTTCATATCCACTGGGAGGCAAATATCACATTGCTCACGGTGTATCAAATGCCATACTTTTTGCACATGTTATGGAATTTAACAAGGACGCATGCAGCAGGAGACTTGCAATACTTTGCGATGCTGTTTACCCTGAGCATGCAGGAAAATCTGAGGATGAGAAAGCACAGTACATGATCGATCAGATTGCTGACATTGTAAAGGTTACAAACATTCCAACAGATTTAAAGGAATTCGGTGTTAAGCCGGAGGACCTGGATTTCCTTGTTGATGCCGGAAGCAAACAGCAGAGACTTCTTGTAAACAATATGAAAGAATTAAGCCTTGACGATATCAGAAACATATATCTTAAGGTATTAAAATAAAGGAGGAGCCTATGAAAAAGCCAATTATCGGAATTACAATGGGAGATCCTGCGGGAAACGGTTCTGAGATTTCAGTAAAAGCGTTATCAAGACCTGAAATATATAAGCAGTGTCGTCCGGTGATTATCGGTGATGCCGCATGTATGGAAGAGGCAGTAAAAATCGCAGGAAAAGAAGGACAGATAAAGATTCATGCGATTAACGATATTAAAGCTGCAAAGTTTGAGTACGGAACGATTGATGTGTACGACATGAACCTTGTGAACATGGACAGACACATATTCGGAAAAGTATCAAAGATGTGTGGAGAGGCTGCTTTTCAGTATGTCGTAAAGGTAATAGAGCTTGCGCAGAGCGGCGAGATTGACGCAACTGTCACAAATGCCTTAAATAAAGAGGCAATAAATATGGCAGGACATCATTATTCGGGACATACAGAGATTTATGCAGAGTACACCCATACAGACAAGTACACAATGATGCTTGCACACGAGGATTTGAGGGTTGTACACGTATCGACGCACGTTTCTCTCAGGCAGGCATGTGACAAGGTAAAGAAGGACAGAGTCCTTGAAGTTATAAGAATTGCAAATGATGCCTGCAAGGCGATAGGCATTGAGAATCCAAAGATTGGTGTGGCAGGTCTTAACCCACACTGCGGAGAAAACGGACTGTTTGGAACAGAGGAAATTGAGGAAATCCAGCCGGCAATAGATGAGGCAATGGCAGAAGGAATCAATATTCCTGAGAAAAAACCGACACCGCCTGACAGCATATTCTCTAAAGCAATCGGAGGCTGGTATGATATAGTTGTAGCAATGTACCATGATCAGGGACATATTCCTCTGAAGGTTAAAGGCTTTGTATACAACAAAGAATTAAAGAAATGGGATGCGGTAGCAGGCGTAAATGTAACACTCGGAATCCCTGTAATAAGGGTATCGGTAGACCATGGTACAGGCTTTGACCTCGCAGGAAAAGGCGAATCGAATGAGTTAAGCCTTGTAAATTCAATTGACTATGCGACAAAGCTTGCAGTAAACAAAAAATAGCGGGAGGAAATGCGATGGTAAAGCTGTTGATCATAGCAGATGACTTTACCGGTGCATTGGATACCGGAATCCAGTTTGTGAATAAAGGAATTGCCACCCAGGTATTTACAAAAATGCCGGAAGCTATCGGGGATATAGATGAGATGACAGAGGTTCTGGTTATAGATTCTGAGACCAGACCAATGCCGGCAGCTAAGGCATATGATACTGTAAAAAATATTACAGAATGGGCAAAAGCAATTAAGATTCCTGTTATTTTCAAAAAAACGGACTCAGCGCTCCGCGGAAATATAGGAAGTGAGCTTCAGGCAGTTTTGGACGGAAGCGGACACGACAAAGTTTATTTTCTGCCGGGGTATCCGAAGATAGACCGCTGTACGGTAAACGGAACTCACTACATACAGGGGCAGCTTCTTGAAAAAAGTGTATTCGGGCAGGATCCGTTTGAACCGGTAAAGCTGTCGTACATACCTGATATTATCGCACAGCAGACAGCTTTGAAATGTGCCTGTGTTAAGCACAATGAAGCTTTGAATGATATAAAAAGCGATGAACGTATCGTAATCTGCGATGTGGAAAAACACAAAGACATAGAAGAGAGGCTTGATGAGTTGCAGGAAAAAGATGAGCTTTGTATTATTGCCGGATGTGCCGCACTTGCGGAAGCGCTTGCCGACAAGCTCAGATTTGATGCAGCGAAGCCGCAAAGCTATAGGAAGAGTGAAAATTTTCTTGTGGAATGTGGCAGCTTGAATATGATTACGCAAAATCAGCTTGACTATGCCGAAGAACACGGATTTTCAAGAATCCATATGACCGTAGAACAAAAATTGCAGAAGGATTATTATAGCACGCAGGCGGGCTTGGAGTTTTTGCACAAGATGCAGGAGAAATGTGAAAAAGACAGATGTCTCATCATTGATTCCATAGACCGGGAAGAAGACAAAAAGGGCTTTATGGAAGCAAATAAGCTGACTATGAATGATGTAAGAGCCCTGATTCCAACGGCACATGGACACATAGCCGACTATCTGGCAGCAAATAAGCAGGATACGACAATACTTATGACAGGCGGCGACACTTTGATGGGGTATATGAAGCTGATAGGCTGTACCCAGATTACACCGGTATGTGAGATAGAACAGGGTGTGGTTGTTTCCAATCTGAAAAATCACGGATTTGTGCAGCAGATAATATCCAAATCAGGTGGGTTCGGAACCAAAGATGTACTGGTAAAGATTGCAGACAAAATATTAAATCAAAAATAAAAAAATAAACAAGTTTAAAAGGAGAAGAAAAACATGAAACAGACAGAATTAAAAGGAATTATTACACCAATTTTAACACCAATGAACGCAGATGAGAGCATCAACACTGACGAGCTCAGAACACAGATTGACAGACTTATCGATGGCGGTGTGCACGGAATTTTCCCATTTGGAACAAACGGTGAGGGATATATCTTAAATGAAAAAGAAAAATGCGAAGTCCTTGAAGCTGCAATTGATCAGGTAAAAGGAAGAGTACCTGTATATGCCGGCTCAGGCTGCATTTCAACACAGGATACTATCAGAATGAGCAAGGAGGCAGAAAAGCTCGGAGCTGACGTCCTTTCAATAATCACTCCAAGCTTTGCGGTTGCATCACAGAAGGAGTTATACGATCACTATGTAGAGGTTGCCAAGCATGTAGATACTCCAATCGTTCTTTACAATATTCCTGCCCGTACAGGAAACAAGCTGCTTCCTGAGACAGTAAAGAAGCTTGCAAAGGATGTTGACCTTATCATCGGTGCAAAGGATTCAAGCGGAGATTGGGATAACTTAAAGGCATATATCACAGAGACACGTGAACTTGACAAGAAGTTCTATGTATTATCAGGAAATGATTCACTCATTCTCCCAGCGTTAAAAGAAGGAGGAGTCGGAGGAATCGCAGGATGCTCAAATGTTTATCCACATGTGCTTTCATCAATCTACAACCTTTTCAAAGAGGGCAAGCTTGAGGAGGCAGAGGCAGCACAGGATTCTATCGCAAGCTTCAGAGCTGTATTCAAATACGGCAATCCTAACACAGTTGTTAAAAAAGCGGTTGCTATGCTCGGATATCCTGTTGGCGATTGCAGACGTCCATTCAACTATCTGTGCGATGAGGGCGTGGAAGCGCTTGCAAAGGTATTAAAAGAGAATGCTGACAAAGGAATGAACTAGCTCTGGGGAGGATGAATTAATATGAAGTTTGTAATGACACAGGCTGTATGCCCGGAAGGAATGCAGCTTTTAGATGGAATAGCTGGTGTATATGTAGCTGACAATCAGGACCCGAACAATTATCTTGACGAGATGAAGGATGCAGCTGCTCTTATTGTAAGAATTGCAAAATGTGATGCAAATGCTATAGAAAACAGCCCGAAGCTCAAGGTAATCGGACGTACAGGCGTAGGATACGATTCGGTTGATGTAAAAAAAGCAACAGAGCTTGGTATCCCGGTGGTTATCACACCGGGAGCCAACAACAGAAGTGTTGCTGAGCATGCGGTAGCAATGATTTTTGCATTGTCAAAGAATCTTATCGAGGCACAGAATGAGATGTGCAAAGGAAACTGGGAAATCCGTGGAGCAAAGAAGGCTTTCGAGCTTGAGGGAAAGACAGTCGGAATCCTTGGCCTTGGAGCAATTGGAAGAGAAACAGCCAAAATCTGCAAAGGCTGTGGAATGAGCATTGCAGCGTACGATCCTTTTATGACAAAAGAGCAGGTAGAAGGCTATGGTGCTAAATATTATGAGGATTATGTGGAGCTGTTAAAGGACAGCGATGTGGTATCAATCCATGTACCGCTCACAGATCAGACCAGGAACATGATCTCAAAGAAGGAGCTTTCTGTTATGAAACCGACGGCGCTTATAATAAACTGCAGCCGTGGAGGAATCATCAACGAAGCAGATCTCGTAGAAGCATTAAATAACGGAGTTATCGCCGGCGCGGGAACAGATGTATTCTGCAGTGAGCCACCAAAAACAGATGATCCGTTATTAAACTGCAAAAATCTTATCGTAAGTCCGCATTCAGCAGCCCAGACAAGAGAGGCAGTAATCAAGATGGCACAGATGTGTGTCAAGGGCTGTCTGGCAGTAGCAGAAGGTAAAAAGTGGCCATATGTAGCCGACAAGTCAGTATATGAGCACGAGAAATGGAAGGGTGCTGACTGGGCAGAGGTTTAAAATAAAAATATATCGGGGGATATAATATGGATTCTAGTATTATTTCAATTATAATTGTATTAATTACAATGGGCTTGTTTGTCTGGAACAGACTGCCGATAAGCGTGGTTGCTATCCTGGGTTCGGTAGCAATGGCAATGTTTATTCCGGAAATGGAGCTATCCGCAGTATACAGCGGATTCAGCGCAACAGGCTGGCCGATGGTAGTCGGAATGTGTGTTGTAAGTGCCGCACTTTTTGAAACCGGAATAGCAAGAAAGATAGGAGAAAAAATCGGAAATTCTTTTCTTGCCAAGACGGAGAGACGGTTTATAGTAACGGTAAGTGCTGTGTGTTCATTGATGTCAGCATTTATGAGTAACAACGGAACAGTTGCTATCTGGATGCCTATCATCGCAATCGTAGCAGCAAACTCATGTGGAAAAATCCGTTCAAAAATGGTTATTTTCCCAGCCGGAACAGCAGCCGTTATCGGAGGTGCGTGTTCGCTGATCGGCTCAACCTCACAGCTTGCAGCAAACTCAGTATTACAGGGATATGCCGGTTATGAGGAAGGCATGGGAATGTTTGACATGACAAAGATTATGTTTCCGGCAGCAGTTGTACAGATTATTTTCTGGGGAACCATCGGCTACAAGCTCCTCGACAAGGTATTAAAACCGAATAGTCCTGACTTCGACAAGGGAAATATGTATTCAGTTGCAGAGATACATAAGCTCGAGAAGGAACAGGAGTCAGATGCTCCGGCATGGAAGGGCTATGTGGCACTCGGAACCATGATTTTATGCATAGTATTATTTGTATTAAGTGGTTTCCAACCATTCAAGAGCTATTTTAACATTGGTACAATCGGTCTTATAGGTGCTGCAATGGTACTTGGAACAGGCTGTATCTCGATAAAAAAAGCATATTCGGATCTTCCTTGGGATGTTTTCGTATGTATCGGAACAATATCAGGAATCGGAACAGGACTTGATGTATCAGGTGGTGGAGCATTAATCGCAAACGCTGTACTCAACCTCTTCGGAGGAAAGAATGCATCGGTTGTGCTTCTTACAGTAGTTATCGCAGTGCTTACAAGTGTGCTTACAAACATCATGTCAAACAACGCAACAGCAGCAATGCTTACACCAATCTGTATAGCAATTGCATTATCGCTTGGAATCAGTCCTATTCCATGGGTAATCGTAATCGGTGCCTGCTCAAACCTTGCAATAGCAACATCTTTCGGAACAGCCGTAAATATGCAGATACTTCCGGCAGGATACAAGTTTTCGGATTTCGTAAAAATCGGTGGACCGTTACTTATTATACTTATTGCAGTTGTTTCTATATGCAGTGTGGCATTCCTGTTCTAAGAATTGAATGTCCTGAAGCAGCAATTATATGCTAGAAAGACACTTTAATAAATCGGAATGAAAAGTTTGTGTACATAATAAAACAGATACTAACAATACAGGCAGAGTTATCATTTTATGATAGCTCTGTTTGTGGATATGAGCATTTTGTGTGTATAGACGATTTGCGGATATGGGCATTTGTGAAAAATAAAAAGCAGCAAGTGCAGATTGGAGAGATAATATGTCATTAAAAAGTGATTACAATGATTTTATAACATATAAAGACAGACTGCTGTGTGACAAAACTACAAAGTATTGGATTAATCAGGAAGAACGTTATATCGAACCGTTTCAGATATTCGGAAACTTATACTATGTCGGTGACACCTGGGTGTGCGTACATATAGTTGATACGGGAGCGGGACTTCTGATGCTGGATGCAGGCAATTGTGGCAATACAGCGTTGCTGATAGAGAGTATATGGGAAATGGGATTTCGTCCGGAAGATGTAAAATGGATAATATTGTCACACGGCCACGCTGACCATTTCGGAGCAGTTGGATTTTTCAGGAGAATGTACGGAACAAAAATATACATGGGAGAGCCTGATGTCAGAATGTTTGAGAATAATCCGGAACAATCCGTGATTCAGGCAACAGGGAATGTTATGGAATCCTTGTTTGAAGTAGATTATGAGATAAAAGATGGTGATGTGCTGACGTTTGGTAATACAACCATCAGGTTTTACCTTGTGCCCGGGCATACCAAAGGATGTATAGCATGTTTTTTTGATGTTACTGATGGCAAATGTACAAAGCATGCCGGATATTATGGCGGATTTGGATTTAATACTTTGCAGAAGGAATTTCTCGAGGATATCGGAGACTATGAGTATGTTGCGAGAAGAGAGTATGCACAGTCAATCGACAAGGTTATAGATGAACCTGTTGATATTTTTGTTGGGAACCATACATCAAATGTGGATTTAATAAATAAAAGAAATTATATGATAGAGCATCCGGGGAGCAATCCTTTTATTGATAGTACTGCATGGAAAAAATATCTGGGAAATAAGAAAAAAGAACTTATGTTATTAGAAGAAAAAGAGAGAAATTGAGTGACAAAAGCAGTTTCAGAGAATTATCTGTTCAAGGTATAATAGTTATGTATTATGCGATGAATATTAGCGAGATTATAGCTACAGTTTCACGATACACAACGGTGATAGAGTCAATTCGTTTTATAATACAATAAAAATGAGAGGAAACCCGAATGATGAAACAATTTTTGAGGAAAACCATGAAAAATATAGCGACCTACGTGGAACTGGTATTGTCCGCATTTCTCGTATTTGTGATAGCGATACTTATTATAAAGCTTGTAGGACAATGTTTTTTTGATATATGGCATGACAAGCTTGAGTTGGAGTATTACATGGAATATGCCATGTCGCTTGCTATAGGCGTGGAGTTTGTAAAGATGCTCTGTACGCATCAGCCGGGCACGATAATAGAGGTTCTGCTTTTTGCAACAGCCAGACAGATGATAGTCGAGCACCTCAATGTATATGAGACTCTTGTTGGAATTGGCGCGATAGCAGCGCTGTTTGCAATCAGAAAATTCCTGTTCTGCAGTTTTGATGAGGCAGATCACATGATATGCCGGGGCAGCCAGACAGTGGCACACGCGAATCTTATAACCGGAGCCAAAATTCCGGAGGAAAAGACAAGAATTCTTCGCAGTGTCATAAGCGACAAGCTGAGTGAAGAGGGAAAGACGGTTGCAATAGGTGCCTGCGTGTATTATAAGGATTGTGCACTTAGAGTGGATAGTATGCGCGAAGGCGTGGTAACCAGAGTTGAAGTAATAAAGAACCTGTAATGTATATTTAACCTATATTATAATATTTTTTATTTCTATGCTGCCAGTATCATTTGTATTTTATTATCGTGCAAGCTGTTGTTATGGAGCTAAGCGGTATCTTTCTTTGCTTGTAATCGTTTCAAAAGAATTATATAATAGGCATATATGATTTTAGGAGAAGAAAGTATGGCACAGACTATAAGCATCGGAAAACAGGATTTTCTATACCTTCGTGAAAATAATTATTTTTATATAGATAAGACTGATTTTATCAGGCAATGGTGGGAGAGTGCGGATGACATCACGCTTATTACCAGACCACGCCGCTTTGGAAAAACTCTGAATATGAGTATGCTTAATTATTTTTTCTCAAATCATTATTCGGAAAAAAGTGAGATTTTTGAGAAACTTTCTATTTGGAACAGCGTAAAATACCGCAAGCTACAGGGAGCATATCCTGTTATATTTATAAGCTTTGCTGATGTAAAGCAGGGAAATTATAAGGATGCAGTACAGAAGGTTAAGAAGATAATTGCGGATGTATACAGGCAGTATCGTTATCTGATGGATTATCCTGATTTCACAGTAGCTGACAGGCGTAAGCTGTCAGACATGACAGATAGGATTGATGATGTAACAGCTCAGGATTCCCTTAAAGATCTGTCATATTTTCTAAGCGAGTACTACAAGAAGAAGGTTATTATTCTACTTGATGAATATGATACACCTATGCAGGAAGCTTACATTCATGGATATTGGGATGAATTCGTTAATTTTATGAGAGGATTGCTGAACTCTACTTTTAAGACCAATCCATATATGGAACGTGCAATAATGACAGGAATTACGAGAGTCTCAAAAGAGTCTGTTTTTTCAGATTTGAATAACCTGGTAGTTGTTACGACTACATCAGAGCAATATGCTGATTGCTTTGGTTTTACTGAGAAAGAGGTTTTTGAGTCGATTGAAAAGTATGGCATGAGTGATAAAAAAGCTGTTGTTAAGCAGTGGTATGATGGATTTACCTTTGGTTCGCTCAAAGATATATATAATCCATGGTCTATCACTAATTTCCTGAAAGAAAAAAAGTTAAAGCCTTATTGGGCTGCTACCAGCTCCAATGCTCTTATAAGCAGACTTATACAGGAATCATCTGCAGAGATAAAGAGCCTCATGGAAAGTCTGGTTAATGGAAAGTGTATTGAGGTTAATTTTGATGAACAGATAGTATTCAACCGGCTCGAAAAAGATGAGAGCGCTATATGGAGCCTTCTTCTGGCGAGTGGGTATCTGAAGGTTGATAGCATTGTCCATAAGGGAATTACTCTTGAGCCCTGGTATAGACTTAGTATAACAAATCTTGAGACTATAAGTATGTTTTCTAATCTGTTCAAAGGATGGTTTGCGGATGTATCATCCAACTATAATGAATTTGTGAAGGCTTTATTTAGTGGGGATGTAAAAGCAATGAACGTGTATATGAATGATGTGGCGATGTCTACTTTTAGTAGTTTTGATACGGGCAATCATCCATCAGACCGTAGTCAGCCGGAGCGTTTTTATCATGGCTTTGTGCTTGGACTTTTGGTTGATATACGTGATAATTATGAAGTCCTTTCAAATCGTGAAAGTGGCTTTGGAAGATATGATGTAGTTCTGGTTCCGAGGGAGAAGGGACGTGACGCATTTGTTATGGAGTTTAAGGTGTTTGATGACAGTGAAGAAAGTGGACTCGAAGATACGGTTGCGGCAGCGCTCAGACAAATTGATGAGAAAAACTATGATACTCAATTGCTGGACAGGGGAATATCTGAGAATAATATCAAGCATTACGGATTTGCATTTTGTGGAAAAAAAGTGTTGATCGGATGCTGAGAGAAATTATGATACGAGAATTAGTTTAATTTAAAGGAGGATATTGTATGTACAACGAAAATTATTCTATAGTATTCAGTAGTATGACAGGCAACACACGTAAGTTGGCTGATAAAATTCATGAAATCCTGCCAAAGGAGAGCTGTGATTATTTTGGCGCG
Organism: uncultured Lachnobacterium sp.; assembly: GCA_900546625.1. Lineage (GTDB taxonomy): Bacteria > Bacillota > Clostridia > Lachnospirales > Lachnospiraceae > Roseburia. Next base: position 13,443 of record URDU01000036.1, read on the forward strand.
GCTGATGCGCAGGGGATAGACTCCGAATTGCTATACATTGGATTTTGGACGGACAAGGGAAACGCAGATAGCGATACATTAGATTTCTTATCTAAATTGAAAAATAAAAAGATATTTCTGTTCGGAACAGCCGGTTTTGGAGGAAGTGACGCATATTTTCAAAGGATTCTTGGCAATGTTAAAAGCTCCATTGATTCAAGTAACACCATTGTAGGAGAGTATATGTGTCAGGGCAAAATGCCTCAGTCTGTGAGGGAACGCTATGTGAAAATGAAAGAAAACCCGGAGCATCCGGATAATATTGATGCGCTGATTGAAAATTTTGACAGGGCTTTGTCGCATCCCGATTCAGATGATCTGGAGAGATTAAAAAATATTATTATTTAGCAGGAGGTATTATATATGTACAATTTTACATTCAACATTCCAACAAAGATTCATTTCGGAAAGGATACCATTTCTAGCTTATCAGAGCTCAAGGCATATGGCAGCAAGGTGCTTTTGGTGTACGGAGGCGGCTCTATAAAGAAAAACGGTCTCTACGATACCGCAATGAAAATCCTTAAGGATGCGGGGCTGACCGTGTTTGAGCTTAGCGGAGTGGAGCCAAACCCAAAGATTGAGACAGTCAGAAAAGGTGTTGAAATCTGTAAAAATGAGGGTATCGACATGGTGCTTGCAATAGGAGGCGGCAGTACAATCGATTGCTCAAAGGTTGTTGCAGCAGGTGCAAAGTATGATGGTGATGCATGGGATCTGGTGCTTGATGGCTCAAAGGTCAAGTCGGCACTTCCGATATTTGATGTGCTTACTCTTTCCGCAACCGGAACAGAGATGGATCCTTTTGCTGTTATCTCTGATATGTCTAAAAATGAAAAATGGGGAACAGGATCACCGTATATGGTGCCAACCATGTCAATACTAAATCCTGAATATACTTTTTCGGTATCAAAAAAACAGACTGCAGCAGGAACTGCAGACATGATGAGCCATACAATGGAGAATTATTTCTCTATGGAGAATGCTGACTGCCAGAAATTTATGGCAGAGGGATTGTTACGTACAATGATTAAAAATGGACCGGTTGCCCTTGCACAGCCTGATAATTACGAGGCCAGAGCCAACCTGATGTGGGCAGGCACACATGCAATCAACGGCGTTGTGGGCGATGGCTGCTCACCGGCATGGTGCGTACATCCTATGGAGCATGAGCTGAGCGCTTTCTATGATATTACTCACGGAGAGGGACTTGCAATACTCACACCGGTGTGGATGGAGCACATACTAAATGACGATACACTTCCGATGTTTGTGGAGTTTGCAAAAAATGTCTGGGGACTTTCCGGTGATGATGACTATGCACTTGCACACGCTGGCATTGATGCGTTGAAGAAATTCTTCTTTGAGACAATGGGCATTCCTGCAAATCTAAGAGCAGTAGGAATCACAGACGACAGGAACTTTGAGGTGATGGCAAAGAAGGCCTGCGAGGGTTCAAAGGGATCGTTTGTACCTCTTAGCAAGGATGATATTGTGGAGATTTACAGAGCGGCATTCTAATAAATCGTTCCTGCAAATAACCGGATTAATACAGTGATTGAAATTCTATTTGAGGTATGAGAACAAAATAAGAGTGTAGGCTATCCAATAAATAACCTGCACTCTTTTTAGTTTGATTTGGTTTTTAAATTTATTTATCTTGACACACCTAGCTTTACCATGAGAGCCTCCTGCAAAACGCGGGATACGTTGATATGGGATTTCTCAGCTTCCTGATTAAGCCAATTAGGGAGAGTGACATTTCTTCGTACCGTTTTATTGTCGGTCTTGCGGCGGTATTCATCAAAATCTATATCCACAAATGAAACATGACTAATACCATCATTGTCAAAAGTACCATTTTGGATGTCAATATCTGAAATATCACTTGGAACCGGAATTTCCATGCCTAGATCCTGTAATGTGATTCCATTTGCCCCAATGGCATCGCGAGCCATCTCTATAGCATCTGACAGACCGAAGCCCTCTGTTAATATATCCATATCAGGAACATTAATAAGCACGGTGTCTTTTTTATCATTTAATTGTGTAAATATAACTGGATATACCTGTTTCATAATATAATATCCTCCATAAATTAATGTATATATAATATGTGATAAATTATAAATGCTATAATCCCCATTTACGTAAAATTGCTTTGGCAAGCATTTCGTTGATCTCTTTATGCCTCGGAATCTGCTCTATATCTGAACCCCGAACATATACATCATGATTACCGCCATGTCTTGAAAATTCGAATCCGGCAGCCTCCAGTTTCTTGATAAGCTCTCTTTGTTTCATAAATGCCTCCTCCATAATTACAATATACACATTAAGTGTGTATAAGTCAACGGCTTTTTATAACAAAATATATCTTTATGAAAAATAATATAAGCCATGTTACCACCACAGTGGTGAGAACATGGCTTATTTTTATGTGCTATGATATAAAAAATCGTAACTGTTCAGTACCTTCACAGTTGCGAGCCGCAAGCGCATTAGAATCAGCTGCGCTGATGGGCGCTTGCTCTTGCATAATATACGTTTTCTTACGAAATATGCGGTACCACATATTTCTGTACTGATAGTTATAAAATAATCAATATATAGGGAATGCAACAGACTCTATAATGAACATAATTACAAATAGAGCAAAAATCACTGCCACATCAAGCAGTATTATGCCGACATAGTGCAGGAAGCGGTTTTTGCTCTTGCAAAGTGGCAGTATATTCTGTACATTGAGATAGTTAAAGCCACAGAAAATCGCAAATATGAACATACCAAGGCAGAAAATTCTTTCAAGCCACAGCTTTGCACCATAAGTATTTTCTAATTCCAATGACAGGCAAAGCCATATTATGAACAGATATGCGACTGAGGATAGCAGCATTTTCCATGGAGTTCTCGTGCGAAATCCGGGTGGGAGGAAATGGGAAGCACTGTCGTGAATAGTTCGTTTAGCAGTATCGGCATTGGCTGCATTGTTTGCATTAACATGGTTATGGTGTGCATATTGACTTGAATTACCGGCAGCAGAAGTGCTGTGCTGCGCAGGATAATATGACTGCGATACGGCATTTTTTAACTCTGCCACAGACTGGTATCTTGCGGCTGGTGTCATCTGAGTACACCTATCTGCAATCAGGTTAAGCTGCTGCAGAATTGGGTCAATGTCGAAAGCAGGAGTAATGCTGTCAAGCATTTCGCGCAGTACAACACCGAGGGAATATATGTCAGTTTTCGGAGATGACGAGCCAAAGCCATACTGCTCGGGAGCGGCATATCCGGGAGTACCGATAAGCACGGTATCAGACTCGTTTTGTCCGGAAAATTGTTTTGCTGCATTGAAATCTAAAAGCATGGCATAGTTATAACTGGTGATTATTATATTTGAGGGCTTTATATCGCGATGGATTATAGGCGGAGTCATTGAGTGCAGAGCTTCAAGTATATTGCAGAGCATAATCATGTAGCTTCTGATATCGGAAACACTAAGGTCAGAGTTGTCTATTTTTTCCTGCAGGGAGCTTCCGCTTATATATTCCTCGATTACGATAAGCTGATTGCCATCTTCATAGTAATTGATAAGGCGCGGAATACCGGCCACAGGATTGCGATAAAGGTATTCGTACACGCGGATATTGTATACATCAAGGATTTTTTGGACATAAACCTTGCCCGAAAGCGCAGATTGAACCAGATAAACCTTGTGCTCTTCATTTAAGGCTGAGATTATTTTGTAATCACTCATGGTGCATGTATCCTTTCAGGTATCGCTAATGAGGTATGAATAGTTACAAATACAAGTATAACAGATAGGAGAAATTTATGAAGCAAAAAAATACAAAAGAATTGGATGATATCCTTGGAAAAACTCATATATCTGATTTTGATAAATTTTGTGTTGAGCAGAAGGCCAGCATGAATCCGGAGCAAAATGCTTTTTCGGAGTACATAAAGGATTTGCTTAAGGAAAAGAAAATAACACAGCAGATGGTGTTTTTGAAAGCTGATATTCCGGAAAAATACGGCTACAAGCTTCTGTCAGGCGAAAAACATACCAGGCAGCGGGATATTATCCTAAGGATATGTTATGCGGCAGAGCTTACATTAGAGCAGACCCAGAGAGCCCTGAGAAAATACGAGATGCCACAGCTTTATGCAAAAATCCCGAGAGATGCCCTTCTTATGCTTATTTTTAAAGATCGTCCGGGCGGAATTATAGAGGTGAACGAATTACTCAGCAAAAATGGCATGGAAATGCTCAGGACAAGTGGAGTGCAGGAGTAAGCTTAGAATTTAATTTTACCACCGCTGCGGGGAGAACGGTATTCATAATGTGATGGTATAATAGTCCCATAATTTACAGAGGAGGACTTAAACCATGAAAAAAAGAACTAATTTACTGGCTCTTGTACTGAGCCTTACAGCAATCACCTTTACATTATTTGGATGCAGCTCGGACACAGGGACAAAAAAGAGCATAGCTGCACCGGGAAGCGGAACAGAGACCGGTGGAGGAGCAGAGAGCAGCGGAACAGGCACTGCTCAGGCATCAGCAGATGAGAGCATCAATGAGCAGGTGCTTGTAGACCAGGATGGCATCAAAATAACTGCGACTGAATATGTGACGGACAGCATATGGGGAGACGGAATTAAGCTTCTGGTTGAAAATAATTCGGCCAAGGACTATACAATAGGCTGTGATGCACTTATCGTGAACGATTATATGATAACAGATCTGTTCAGCGCGGATGTTGCGGCAGGAAAGAAGTCAAATGAGGTTATGTATTTATCATCAACAGAGCTTAAAGCTGCCGGAATAGATACAGTAGGACAAATTGAGATGTATTTCCACGCATATGATTCTAACTGGGATAATCTTTTCAAGAATGTATATTCAAAGCTTGAGACCTCTGAATTTGCAAACATGGATACGACACCAAACGATGAGGGACAGGAGCTTTACAATGCAAATGGCGTAAGGATCGTTGGAAAAACAGTTGATGAAAATTCCTTCTGGGGAACAGCAATTTTACTTTACATTGAAAACACCTCAGGTCAGAATGTCGGAATAAACGTCGACAACATGTCTATCAATGGATATATGATGACACCGCTGTTTTCAACCACAGTCTATGACGGAAAGAAGTCTATAGATGATATAACCATTATGTCAAGTGATCTTGAGGCAAACGGAATCACGTCGGTCGATCAGGTGGAGCTTAAATTCCACATATACAATGCTGAGAGCTATGATACAATAGCGGATTCGGATGCGATAACATTTACAGCGCAGTAAACATAATAATATTTAAGAGGCAGACTACCGGCATGTAGACTGCCTCTTTTAATATTCATCACAGAAAATTAATTGCTTTGCATTATGGATTCTAATGTAATATATTTTATTTAGATGTAACCCCCACCAAACAAAATCCTACATAATAGATAGAAGGGAGGTTTATTGAAAATGTACACACAGGAACAGATACTTGACATGTATTTTGATCGCAACCAGCAGGCTGTCAGTGCGACCTCGCAGATGTACGGAGCGAAGCTTACCCGGTTTGCAGACACTATGATAGCACATGAGGATGCGCTGGAATGCGTAAATGACACATACATAGCAGCATGGAACAAGATACCGCCGGAGCGCCCTATGCGTTTTCTTTCCTGGCTCTACAGGGTATGCCGCAATATCGTCTGCGACAGGATTGACTGGAATAATGCTTCAAAGAGAAATTCCAACATGAATTGTATACTTGATGAGCTTGAGGAGTGCCTTGCGGACAGCAATGCAAAATACGAGGGTGAGCTGTCGGATATTGGCAGGTGCTTATCGGATTTTCTGAATGGGCTGGAGACGGAAAAGAGAGTGCTTTTCGTGAGACGCTACTGGTATGGCATGACGATTGATGAGCTGGCAGCTATGAGCGGCAGGGGCAAAAGCAACGTAAAGACCACACTGTTTCGGATAAGGGCAGAGCTTAAAAAATATCTGGATGAGGAGGGCGTATATCTATGACGAAAAAGGATTTATTTGATGGTTTAAATTATATCGATGATCAGATAATTGAAGAGGCGCAGCCGACCGGAAAATTGACCGGAGAATCGGCCGGGTACAGTGATGACATTTATGTAAAAAATCATGAAAACCATCCCGGCGGAAAAGAAGACAAAAGCAGGAAAAAGCACAAGAAATTTGCACGGGCAGCAAAAGCGCTTGCCACAGTGGCGGCAGTTCTTGTTGTTGCAGTCTTAGGCACGGAGGTTGTGCGGCTTAATAACCGTATAGATGAGCTGGAAACAAAAACCGCAAATGTGATTTCACAGAATAATGCGCAGAATAATGTCTATGCAGGCATAAAGAGTGGTGCAAAGCTTGGGGATTATGAAGCTGCCTCTGATTATGGAAAATTGTATGATGTGGTAAAAAAAGCAGAGGCTTCCATAAGGGATACCGCATTTGGAGAGTTGTTGGAGAGTGCAGACGCAACAGGCATTGTGTCTGATTTATCGTCTACAAATAAACAGGAGTCTAAACAGGAGTCGGCAGCCAATACAGAGTATTCAACAACCAACGTGATGACAGAGGGCGTTGATGAGAGTGATGTGGTAAAGACGGACGGAAAATACATTTACATGGTCGAGGATGGTCAGATATCCATCACGGATATTTCAAAGGGTGAGCCGGGAGAAGAGACGCTGTTTCGTCCTGATTTTGAGGTGCCGTCAGATACTGTAGAGGAGCTTTACATCAGTGACGGAAAAATGCTTATCATATCAAACCATGCGGGAGATAAGGACGAGACCATATGCTACAGTTATGATATAGCTGATCCGACAAAACCGGTGCTTATAGGTAAAGCGCGTCAGGATGGATTTTACAATACATCGCGCAAAATCGGCAATACGGTATATGTTTTTTCAGACACATATATAAAGACCGCCGATATGGAGAAAAATGTGGCGCTGCAGGAGGATAATCTGGAGAAATGGGTGCCTCAGGTAAATGGCAAAGTGATAAGCTATGACTGCTTTTATATAGGGGATGACACATACTCAGGCACAGTCGTTTCGAGCTTTGATGTGAGTAAACCGGATAAGACGATAGATGCCAAATGCGTTATGAATAATAATAGCGGTGAGGTGTACGTTTCAAGCAATGCCATGTATCTGTATCATTACGATTGGAGTGCAAGCCGTGAGCTTACCAAAATTAGCAAAATTTCGTTTGAGGATGGAGTGATGAAGACCGGGGAGACAACCTCGGTAAATGGTTATCTTAACGATAAATTCGCAATAAATGAGCAGGGCGGCTATCTGTATGTGCTTCCAACCTCAAATACCGGCAGCCAGCCTGTCAATTCACTTCATGTGCTGGATAAGGATATGAAGGAGGTCGGTGTGATAAACGAGATTGCACGCGGGGAGAGTATCTACGCGGCCCGCTTCGTCGGAAAATACGTATATTTCATCACCTACAGGCAGACGGATCCGCTTTTTGTGGCAGATATATCCGACCCGACAGCACCAAAGCTTCTCGGAGAGCTCGAGGTGAGTGGATTTTCTGAGTATCTGCATATGTGGGATGATACGCATGTGCTTGGAATAGGCTATGGCGACTCGCAGCAGAGTAAGATAAAGCTTACGATGTTTGACGTGAGTGATCCGACAAAGCCGGTTGAGGTGAGCCAGAAGCTTATCGATAGTTCCAATAGCTGGAGCAATGAGTTTGTATACAATTACAAGGCTATTCTTGCAGACCCTAAGAAAAATCTGATAGGCTTTGCTGCGAATGACTACTATCTGTTTTCGTATGACAGTGAAAACGGCTTTAGCCTTTTGGAGCAGCAGGCACTTACCTATAAAAATACAGACGGCTACAGAGGAATTTACAGGGATAATGATTTCTATGTGGCAGGAAACGGAGAAATAAAGCATTTTAAGCTGGCAGAATAGTGTAAAGAATAGCGCAACGTAATAAGATATAAAAACAGGCGGTGAATACCCAAAGAGGGTGTTTGCTGCCTGTTTTTTGTATAATTTCATATACAAATTACATATAAGAGCATATTTAAGTATGCAATTCAAGGCAGTCGGTGATATAATATCTCTGATTTTGTCAAATAAGACAGATTACTAAGGTTATCAGGGGCACTGGCGAACGGTAACCATAAATAGATTTGATAGTACGGAGGAATAATTAAAATGAATACAGCCTCAAAGACAAGACATGTCTTTATTTTGTTTTTGGCAGATATAGTCTGGGGAATAGCCTTTGTAGCGCAGTCAAAGGGAGGGGATGCAGTTGGAGCATTTTCATTCAACGGCATCCGCTTCCTTATTGGTGCGCTCTGCCTTCTGCCGGTCATAAAAATACTGGATGTAAAGGAGCTGACGGTAAACAAGCCTGAAAGCAAAAAGCAAAAGAAAGAGCTTTGGATAGCCGGAAGCTGCTGTGGAATAGCACTCTTTTTTGCGAGCAACCTGCAGCAGCTTGGAATCAGCATGGGCGCAGAATCCGGCAAGGCTGGCTTTCTTACAGCTACATATATACTTATGGTGCCGATACTTGGGATTTTCCTCAAAAGAAAATGCGGAGCCAAAATATGGATAGGTGTATTTATTGCATTGATAGGCATGTATTTTCTGTGCATGAATGGGGCATTTTCACTTAGCGGCTCGGATTTGCTCCTGTTGGCAGGGGCATTGTGCTTTGCAATACAGATACTTGTTATAGACCATTTCGTATCACAGGTAGATGCGGTCAGACTCTCATGCATAGAGTTTTTTGTCACCGGACTTGGCTCATGTATAGTGATGATTTTTACAGATATAGGACCGTCTACCGGCGGTATAGCGCAGTGGGCACAGTCGCTTTGCACATGGGATGCATGGATTCCGATTCTCTATGCCGGCATTTTCTCAAGCGGAGTGGGCTATACGCTGCAGATTGTCGGACAAAAGGGCTTAAACCCGGCGGTGGCATCGGTGGCGATGAGCCTTGAATCGGTGGTTTCTGTGATTGCAGGATGGATTCTGCTTGGCCAGATGCTAGGTGGCAGAGAAATTTTTGGATGTGTGCTAATGTTTATTGCGATAATTATTGCACAGCTTCCGGATAGGGAGTATACTAAACAGGTTACAGTATAAAATGAAATGTGATTATTCAAGTGTGATTTTGCGAATGTACAGGGGATGAATAGTTACAACAAGACAGGGATTGGATATGAGAAATAATAGCAGAAAAAATTACAGACGACGCAGACGAAATACAGGAGCTTCACAGATTAAGCTTGTAGGAATAGTGGCTGTGATAGTCGTCATAGCAATCATAATAGTTATATCATGCTTTAATAAAGCTAAAAAAGACAGTAATAAGGTAAAAGACACAGGGGCGGCAACAGAAAATGTCACCGGTGTGACAGAGCAGGAGAGTGAGACAGAGGAAGTAAAGGAGCTCTTTACACCAAAGGAGTCAGATGCCACAGCGGCAATCGGAGATGAGCTTGAGAGCTCTTATGCCGTAGTGATTGATGAGCAGGATGGCACAGTTGTTGCGGGAAAGAATGCTCATGAGAAAATGTACCCGGCTTCCATGACAAAGGTTATGACAGTGCTTGTAGCGGCAGAGCAGGCTGAGAAAAATGCGGTAGATGCAGCGAAGACAGAAAATACCGAAATAGACAGGCAGGCTGTGATAGAAAACAAGCTCAACGAGATTGTGACCATCACAAGAGAAGCCACAGATTATTCATATGTGCATGATTGCAGCACAACAGGCTTTTTAGACGGGGAGCAGGTGCCGCTTCGCGATGTGTTTAACGGAACCATCCTGCCATCAGGTGGAGAATCGGCATATCAGCTTGCGGTTTACACAGCAGGCTCAATGGAGGCCTTTGTCGATATGATGAACCAGAAGGCAGCAGAGCTTGGTATAGGCCAGACCACGCATTTTGCAAATCCTGTTGGTATATATGATGAGAACAATTACAGCACAGCCTATGATATGGCGGTCATCATGCAGGCAGCGATGCAGGACGATATTTGTAAAACAGTACTTTCAAATCATACATACAGCACGGCTGCAACACCGCAGCATCCGGAGAACCTGAACATATCGAATCTGTTTTTGCGTCGTATAGAGGACAGGATGACAAGTGGCGAGGTAATCGGTGCAAAGACAGGCTTTGTAAATCAGTCCGGCAACTGTGCGGTCAGCTATGAGAAGGCAGCCAGCGGAAAGACATATATATGTGTGACAGCAGGCGCTTCAAGCGGATGGCACTGTATAGATAATCATGTGTATTTATATAATACATACGGCAAGTAGTCAGCAAAGCTGATTTTAAGGAGCGCAGAAATGGCGGGAAATCAAGGCAATTACAAGGAAAAACCCACGCGTAACGTATGTCCGTATGCGAAGAAATGTGGCGGCTGCGACTATCAGGGCGTAGAATATAAGGAACAGTTAAAAACCAAGCAGGCATACATGAAAAAGCTGCTAAAGCCTTTTTGCTTTGTGGAGCCGATTGTCGGCATGAAAAATCCGCTCTATTATCGTCATAAGGTTCATGCAGCCTTTGACTGTACGAGACGCGGTCAGATTGTGGCGGGAGTTTACCGGAAGAACACACATGATGTGGTGGATATCGAAAGCTGCATGATAGAGGAGCAGGAGTCGGATGAGATAATCAGAGACATAAAGGATATGCTCCGCTCATTCAGGATAAAGACCTATGATGAGGACACCGGCTATGGACTGCTCAGACATGTGCTTGTGAGAAAGGGCTATGCAACGGGGCAGATAATGGTAGTGCTTGTCCTCGCATCACCGATACTTCCGTCAAAGAATAATTTCGTAAAAGCACTCAGGAAAAAGCATCCCAATATCACGACAGTGGTGCTCAACGTGAATGACAAAAAGACGAGCATGGTGCTCGGAGACAGAAACATCACACTTTATGGCAAGGGCTTCATAGAGGATAAGCTGTGCGGCTGCACCTTCCGCATCTCACCAGGCTCGTTTTATCAGGTGAACCCGGTACAGACGGAGCTTTTATACGAGAAAGCCATTCACGAGGCACACCTCACCGGCAAGGAGCGCGTAATCGATGCATACTGCGGCACCGGAACCATAGGCATCATAGCAGCAAAAAATGCAGGTGAAGTCATCGGAGTTGAGCTGAACCGTGATGCAATCCGTGATGCAGTTACCAATGCAAAGCGAAACGACATCCGAAATATCCGCTTCTACAATGATGATGCCGGAAAATTCATGGTTGAGATGGCACAAAAGGGCGAGAAAGCAGATGTTGTCATAATGGATCCTCCAAGAACCGGCAGCGATGAGGCATTTTTATCATCGGTTGTCAAGCTGTCGCCGGAGAGGGTGGTGTATGTGTCATGTGGTCCGGAAACACTGGCGAGGGATTTAAAGTATCTCACAAAGCATGGATATACAGTGAAGCGTGCAACACCGTATGACTGTTTTCCATTTACAAGCCACATTGAAACGGTTTGTTGTCTTACTTTCCAAGGGCGCTAAAGGTCCGGTGGACCTTTGCTCAGCGCGGACCGAAGTGGAACGGACTGGACTTAAGGTTTCTTCGCTGTATTTTGCACAGATTAAGAAGAAATGCGGACTGGATGTGGGAGAGAACTTTAATCTGCCAAAATCAGAAAATGCGAGACAGCCACAATGCACACCGGAGAAGGAAGAAGCGTAAAAAGGACATTCCTGACCCGTAATTATTACGGGTCAAGGGATGTCCTTTTTGGTTGCCTTGGAGTGTTCAAAGGACAAGGTAATGAAAATGAGAGAGAGTATTTAGACTGATAAGAATAATATCTATCTTATCTAATCTAGAGATAAGGATGGATAGGATAATTGTACAGATTGAAAAAATCACGTTTTCGTGATACACTTTTCTTAAATCTATTGAAAAAATGATGGAGGATGACATGGCAGTCAGTTACAAAAAATTATTCCATTTACTGATAGAAAAAAATATGACGAATGCACAGTTGCAACAGGAGGCGGGCTTCTCCGCAAATATCATCACACGGCTGAAACGTAATGGGTATATTTCCCTCGAAAGCGTAGAGAGTATATGCCGTGTTCTGAACTGTGGCGTTGACGATATTCTGGAATTTGTACCAGAGGATAACGGAGGGAAAGAGAATGGTTGATACCAAAAAGGAACAGGAACGTGATGAACTGCACCGTGCAATATGGGCGATTGCAGATGAACTGCGTGGAGCAGTCGATGGTTGGGACTTCAAAAATTATGTTCTTGGCACGATGTTTTATCGCTATATTTCTGAAAACCTGTGTAATTACATAAACAGCGGTGAAATTGATGCAGGTAATACTGAGTTTGATTTTGCAAAAATGCCTGATGAGGATGCAGAAGAAGCAAAAGAAGGACTGGTAGAGGAAAAAGGATTTTTTATCCTTCCGAGTGAACTTTTCTGTAATGTTCGAGACAATGCTGCGAATGATGAAAACTTAAATGAAACACTGGAGCGTGTGTTCCGTCACATCGAGGAATCAGCGAAAGGCAGTGAGGCAGAGAGCGACTTTGCCGGATTATTCGATGACTATGATGTAAACAGCAATAAACTGGGTTCTACGGTTGCAAAGCGTAATGAAAAGCTTGTAAAACTGCTGAATGGCGTAGGTGAAATGAATCTGGGGGATGTGAAAGACCATTCCATTGATGCCTTTGGTGATGCGTATGAGTACCTTATGACTATGTATGCATCAAATGCCGGAAAATCTGGTGGAGAGTTTTTTACTCCTGCAGATGTATCCGAATTACTCACACGTCTTGGAACTGTAGGAAAAACAGAAATCAATAAAGTATATGATCCGGCTTGCGGTTCTGGTTCATTGCTTCTGAAGGCTGAGAAAATTCTTGGAAAGGATGCTATCCGTAACGGTTTTTATGGACAGGAAATCAATATCACAACCTATAACCTGTGCCGTATTAATATGTTTCTCCATGATGTGGGATTTGATAAATTTGATATTGCCTGTGAAGACACATTGCTTAGTCCGCAACATTGGGATGATGAGCCGTTTGAATTGATCGTGTCTAATCCACCGTATTCTATCAAGTGGGCAGGAGACGAAAATCCACTGCTAATCAACGACCCTCGTTTTGCTCCGGCAGGAGTTTTGGCACCAAAGAGCAAAGCGGATATGGCATTTATTATGCACAGCTTGTCATGGCTTGCATCTAATGGAACTGCTGCCATTGTATGCTTTCCGGGAATTATGTATCGTGGTGGTGCAGAGCAGAAAATCCGCAAATATCTTGTGGACAATAACTATGTGGACTGTATTATTCAGTTGCCGAGTAATCTGTTCTTTGGAACTTCGATTGCAACTTGCATTATGGTGATGAAAAAGAACAAGGCAGATAATAAGACGCTGTTTATTGATGCTACAAGCGAGTGCGTGAAGGTTACCAACAATAATAAGCTGACACCGGAAAATATCGAACGCATCGTGGATGTGTTTGCAAAGCGTGAGGAAACTGAACATTTTTCCCATCTGGCAAGTTATGAGGAAGTATCCGAGAACGATTATAATCTGTCGGTCTCCACCTATGTAGAGGCAGAGGATACCAGAGAAAAAATTGACATCGTAAAGCTGAATGCGGAAATCAAAGAAATTGTTGCTCGTGAGCAGGTGCTTCGTGATGAGATTGACAAGATTATCGCAGAAATTGAGGTGGGATGATATGGATAATAATCTGATGGTGTATCAGTCTGTTATTACAGATATAAAGAATATCATAAATACAGGTCAACAGGAAGCGTATGGTGCCGCCAGTAAGGCGATGGTTATGACTTATTGGAATGTAGGAAAAAGAATCGTTGAACAGGAGCAGGCAGGAAAAGAGCATGCCCAGTATGGCAAAAAACTATTAGCTGCACTGTCTGATGAATTGACAAAAGAATATGGAAACGGATACTCTGAACGTAATTTGCGATATTTTAGAAAATTCTACCAATATTTTCCTGACAAAGAGATTTGGAACGCATGCGTTCCAAATTTGAATTGGACGCAATTTCGTAGTCTTTTGCGTGTCTCGGATGAAAATGCACGTATCTGGTATATGAATGAAGCAGCAAAAGAAGGTTGGAGCAGTAGAACACTTGATCGGAATATTTCTACACAATATTATAATCGTCTTTTGCAATCTCCCCAAAAAGAAAACGTGATTGCAGAGATGAAGCAAAAAACAGCAGGTTATCAAAAAAACAGTTTTGAATTACTTAAGAATCCAATTATGGCAGAATTCTTAGGATTTAAGAATGAAGATAGCTATCTGGAAAGTGACCTTGAGGCGGCAATCATATCGCATATACGTGATTTTATTATGGAGATGGGAAGAGGATTTGCATTTGTTGCACGTCAGCAGCACATTGTCACAGAAACGGAGGATTATTATATAGATCTTGTATTTTATAATATCGAGCTTAAATGTTATGTACTGATTGATTTGAAGATGGGGAAAATCACACATCAGGATGTTGGACAGATTGATATGTATGTGCGGATGTATGATGAGTTGAAGTGCAAACCGGGGGATAATCCGACAATCGGTATTCTGCTCTGTTCAGAAACGGATGAAGATATCGCTAGATATTCTGTATTACATGATAATGATCACCTCTTTATGTCAAAGTATCTGACTTGTCTTCCGACAAAAGCGCAGTTGAAAGCTGAGATAGAACGTCAGAAAGAGATTTTCTATATGCAGCACCCAGATGCAGATGAGAATGGTGGTGAGCTGAATGAGTAGATTGGATGAATTGATTGCGGAGCTTTGCCCTAACGGAGTAGAATATAAGAGTCTTGGAGAAATTGCTACAATTGCACGAGGTGGTAACTTTCAAAAAAAGGATTTCTGTGATAGAGGGGTTCCATGTATTCATTATGGACAAATATATACAAAGTATGGTCTGTTTACGGATAAGACGATTACGTTTATTACAGAAGAAAGAGCAAAAAAACAAAAATTTGCTAAAACGAATGATATAATAATGGCAGTAACTAGCGAAAATATAGAAGATGTTTGTAAATGTCTTGCATGGTTAGGAAATGAAGATGTGGCAGTAAGCGGTCATTCCGCAATTATTAGTCATAATCAAAATCCAAAGTATTTAGTGTATTATTTTCATTCTCAAATGTTTTTTATTCAAAAAAGAAAGCTTGCGCATGGGACAAAAGTAATTGAGGTGACACCAGATACATTAAAAAGCATTAAGCTCCCTGTACCTCCTCTGGAGGTACAACGTGAAATAGTCCATATTTTGGACTCTTTCACGTTACTTACAGCCGAGCTTACAGCCGAGCTTACAGCTCGGAAGAAACAGTATGAATTTTATCGTAATAAAATGCTGACATTCGATAACAATGTTAAAATTGTTCCGTTAGCTGATATTGCTGATATTGGTACGGGTAGTAGTAATACTAATGAAGGACTTGAAGAAGGTAAATATCCTTTTTATGTCCGTTCACAGGAACCATTGCGAAAAAACGAATATGAATATGATGAAACAGCTATTATTACTGCTGGCGATGGGGTCGGTGTGGGAAAGGTATTTCATTATGTTGAAGGAAAATATGCTTTACATCAAAGAGCATACCGAATTCATATAAATACTCCAGATGTATTACCAAGATATTATTTTCACTATATGAGATCGGCATTTTTACCATATATACAGAAAACTATGTTTCAGGGGTCAGTAGCATCTATTCGAAGACCGATGCTAAATCAATTCCCTGTTCCTGTTCCGACATTGGATGTACAGAAAAGGCTTGTTAATGTTCTTGACAATTTTGAAGCCATCTGTACGGATCTGAACATTGGCTTGCCAGCCGAAATAGAAGCACGTCAGAAGCAATATGAATATTATCGTGATTTGCTCTTGACATTCGCTGAAACAGGCAACACAATCTTGACAGACAGACAGACAGACAGACAGACAGACAGACAGACAGACAGACAGAC
>URDU01000037.1 GCA_900546625.1 uncultured Lachnobacterium sp.
ATACCCTTAGCAGGGGCACCTCTTCGGCCACTTGAGTACTTCTCCAAAGTCTTTACATAAATTATTTAAATGTTTTACGCACTTACGTGACGCATTGTTTATTCTATAAAATTTTATTTGTTTTGTCAATAGTATTTTTATATTTTTTTAAATTCTTTTATAGAAGTCTCGTACAGATTGTTTCCTTCACTGTCTATTACCACAATTACAGGGAAATCTTCCACGTAAAGCTTTCTTATTGCCTCTGCACCGAGATCGTCATAACAGATTACTTCTGATGATTTTATGCATTTTGAAAGGAGAGCGCCTGCGCCGCCGACTGCCGCAAAATAGACTGCTTTATTGCGAATTACCGCATCTATTACTTCCTTTGATCTTTTTCCCTTGCCTATCATTGCTTTTTCACCCAAATCGAGCAGTCTTGGAGCATACTTATCCATTCTTGTTGCTGTTGTCGGTCCGGCTGAGCCAATAGGACGACCTTCTCTGGCCGGTGATGGTCCCATATAGTAAATTGTTGAATCCTTTATATCTATTGGCAGTTCCTCTTTACGGTCCAGTGCCTCTATCATTCTTTTGTGTGCAGCATCTCTTGCCACATATATTTCACCTGTTATATATACATAGTCTCCTGATTTCAGGTCTTTTGTTATTTCCTGTGTAATTGGAGTTGTTATATGTTTTTCCATTTTTTTCTCCTGATTCTTTTATTTTTTCAGTTCATTATAACCTGTAACAATTATAGTTTTTTAATTAACGTTCACATTTCAGTGTAGCTTTAACAATTACAATTCCTTCACTATATGGCGGTTTACATGGCAGCATATATTTACCGCAACCGGTAGTCCTGCAATGTGGGTTGGATATGTGTTTATGTTTACAGCAAGGGCTGTAGTGCTTCCACCGAGTCCTCCCGGTCCTATGCCAAGCCTGTTTATTTTTTCAAGCATCTCTTTTTCAAGCTCCGCCACATACTCTATGTCTGAATGTGTGCCCGTTTCTCTTGTCAGCGCCTTTTTTGCCATTATTGCGCATTTTTCAAAGGTACCGCCTACTCCGACACCGACAACCATAGGAGGACATGCGTTTGGTCCTGCATCTGAAACTGCTGTCAGTATTGCGTTTTTTACTCCCTCTATACCATCTGCCGGCTTCAACATAAACACACGGCTCATATTTTCACTTCCAAAGCCCTTTGGTGCAAAGGTTATTTTGACCTTGTCGCCCGGAACTATTGAGTAATGGATGACTGCAGGTGTGTTGTCCTTTGTATTTTCCCTGATGAGTGGATCCTTTACCACTGATTTTCGCAGATAGCCGTCTGTGTAGCCTTGTCTGACTCCTTCATTTATGGCATCCTCCAATACGCCTCCCGTAAAATGTACATCCTGGCCTATTTCTATGAAAAAAACTGCCATTCCGGTATCCTGACATATCGGTATCATGTCCTCGCCTGCTATTTTTAGGTTTTCCTGAAGCTGATTTAATATTTTTTTACCTAAAGGTGATTCTTCATTTTCTGTTGCAGCTTTTAGTGCCTTGTCCAT
The DNA here is from genome assembly GCA_900546625.1 of uncultured Lachnobacterium sp. Lineage (GTDB taxonomy): Bacteria > Bacillota > Clostridia > Lachnospirales > Lachnospiraceae > Roseburia. Next base: position 1,548 of record URDU01000037.1, read on the forward strand.
GTCTGGCGAAAGAAAATAGTTTGCCTGTATGCACATTTCCTTTATTGTCGCTGTTATCTCTGAAACGTTTATTTCCCTGATCATTTCTTTTCCTCTCTTTTTTTCTCTGTATTAATTATTTAATAATTATGTTATATCCTTAACTATTCATAATCATCCCACTCATATTCGCAAAACTGCACGATACTCTCGCTTTGTCTATACTTTGTTTAGCTCCACTTCTATGAAACTATTTTTTCAGTGCTTATGAATAAATACTTGTTCTTTACCACTCTATACACCTGATTTTAAATTTCGGCATCATTTATCCACAATTCAATATTATTTTTTATGTTTTTGTGGATAAACATATACTTTTTTCCGGATTATGTTTATTTATTACTATTTTGAACTACTGAAAACGAAAAATATAATACGTAATGCCTGCATATAATTAGCATACTTTCTTGTTCTCAATGCGACTCGAATAATACCACCACACTCTTATTCGCAAAAAGCAGGATCTTATGACCCTGCTTTTATGAATTTAGTTATGCTTCTGTATTATTTTCCATAGCTTCGGCCTGTGAATTATCATTCTCTGCTGATTCTTCGTCACCATTTTCTGAGTCGTCAGTCTCTGCTTTTTCATCCTCCGGTGGCATAAGAGTCTTATCCTCTACTACCTTTGCGATGCTGGCTACGCTCACACCTTCCTTCAGGTTGATGAGCTTGACACCTGTTGTGATTCGTCCAAGTACTGTTACATCGCTTACCTGGATTCTGATGATAATGCCCTCTGTTGTGATAAGCATGAGCTCGTCATCGTTTTCCACTGATTTGACTCCTACGAGATTGCCTGATTTTTCTGTAATCTTGTAGCATTTCACGCCCTTACCGCCACGGTTTTGTGTGGTAAATTCGTCAATTCGTGTACGTTTTCCAAGTCCGTTTGATGATACTAAAAGCACTGCCTCGCCCATTGATGCTGTCTGCATTGCGATTATCACATCATTTGGTGCGAGATTCATTCCGATAACACCCATGGTTGTACGGCCTGTTGAGCGCACATCTGTCTCCTTGAATCTGATACACTGTCCAAATCTGGTGAAGAGTAAAATATCCTCTGAATTGTCTGTGACCTTGACCTCTATAAGTCTGTCGTCCTCGCGCAGATTGATTGCCGCAAGTCCGTTCTTTCGGATATTCTCATAATCCTTTATCGGTGTTTTCTTGACTATTCCGTTTCTTGTAGCCATGAACAGATACTTGTCATCCTCGTATTCTTTGATTGGAATCATGGCTGTTATTTTCTCGTCAGGCTGAAGCGGTATGAGATTGATGATGGCTGTGCCTCTTGATGTACGGCTTGCCTCCGGTATCTCATATGCCTTGATTCTGTATACTCTTCCTGTATTTGTGAAAAACATCAGGTAGTGGTGTGATGTGGTCATGAGCATCTCGACGATATAATCATCCTCGATTGTCTCCATTCCCTTTATTCCCTTGCCACCGCGGTGCTGAGCCTTGAAATTGTCAGTGCTCATGCGCTTTATGTAGCCTACCTTTGTCATTGTTATGACGGTGTTTGTCTCAGGAATGAGATCCTCCATCGACATATCATACTCGTCATAGCCTATCTCTGTCTTTCTGTCGTCGCCGTATTTATCTGCAATTGCGATGATTTCCTCCCTGATTACTCCAAGAAGTTTTTTCTCATCGGCAAGAATAGCCTTTAACTGCGCAATCTGAGCCATGAGCTCCTTATACTCAGCCTCGAGCTTTTCTCTTTCCAGACCTGTCAGAGCCTTAAGACGCATATCGACAATTGCCTGTGACTGCTCATCTGACAGTCCAAATCTCTCCATCAATCTGGTCTTTGCCTGCTGTGTGGTCTGGCTTGAGCGGATAATGCTTATTACCTCGTCTATATTGTCCTGGGCAATAATGAGACCCTCTACAATATGTGCTCTGGCCTCTGCCTTGTCGAGATCAAACTTTGTACGTCTGGTAACTACATCCTTCTGGTGGATGAGATAGTAGTTGAGCAGATCGTATAGATTTAATACCTTCGGCTCTCCGTTTACGAGTGCAAGGTTTATTACTCCAAAGGTATCCTGAAGCTGTGTATGCTTGAAAAGCAGATTTAAAACCACACTCGGATTCACATCACGGCGAAGCTCTACTACAATTCTCATTCCCTCGCGGCTTGTCTCGTCGCGGAGGTCTGTTATTCCATCTATCTTTTTGTCCTTATGAAGCTCGGCTATTTTTTCAATAAGACGCGCTTTGTTTACGTTGTATGGCAGCTCTGTCACTACAATTCTGTTTTTGCCGTTTTCCATCGGCTCGATGTTGGTGACAGCACGGACTCTTATTTTGCCGCGGCCTGTTCTGTATGCCTCTTTTATGCCGCTTGTTCCGAGAATTATGCCGCCTGTAGGAAAATCCGGGCCCTTTACCACATCGATAAGCTCATCGATTGTGGTTTCTTTGTCCTCGATATCGTTATCGATAAGGCGCACTACGGCATTGACCACTTCACGCAGATTGTGAGGCGGGATATTGGTTGCCATACCTACCGCGATTCCTGTGGTTCCGTTGACTAAAAGGTTTGGATATCTAGATGGGAGCACTGTCGGCTCTTTTTCTGTCTCATCAAAGTTTGGCTCAAAATCTACTGTATTTTTGCCTATATCCTTGATTAATTCAAGAGAAATCTTTGAGAGTCTTGCCTCTGTGTATCGCATGGCAGCGGCTCCGTCTCCATCGACAGAACCAAAGTTTCCATGACCGTCCACAAGTGTGTATCTCATAGACCAGTCCTGTGCCATATTTACGAGCGCTCCATAGATTGAGCTGTCTCCGTGTGGGTGGTATTTACCCATTGTATCACCGACAATACGCGCACATTTTCTGTGTGGCTTGTCAGGTGTATTTCCGAGCTCGACCATAGAGTAGAGTACTCGCCTCTGAACAGGCTTTAATCCGTCCCTGACATCAGGGAGGGCACGGCTTGCAATAACGCTCATCGCGTAATCTATGTAGGAGCTCTCCATTGTTTTTTTCAAATCGACCTGCTGTATCTGGTCAAAAATTTTGTCGTCCACTTAAATTACTCCTCCCTGCTAGATGTCAAGATTTGTTACATACTTGGCATTAGCTTCAATAAATTCTTTTCTTGGCTCTACTTTATCACCCATCAGTGTAGTAAATGTCACATCAAGCTCAGATGAATTTTCTCCGTCTATCATGACCTGTTTCAAAATTCTGTGCTCAGGATCCATTGTTGTCTCCCAGAGCTGATCCGCATCCATCTCGCCAAGTCCCTTGTATCGCTGGATCTTGTTATTATTGTCACGGCCTATGTCATTTAAAATCTGCTTGAGCTCATCATCATCGTAGGCATACCATACACCCTTGTTTTTCTCCACCTTGTAAAGTGGCGGGGTGGCCAGGTATACATGTCCCTCCTTGATCAGATCCGGCATGAATCTGTAGAGGAAGGTGAGCATGAGAGTAGCGATGTGGGCACCGTCTACATCGGCATCGGTCATGATGATTATCTTGTCGTAACGCAGCTTTGTTATATCAAAATCCTCATGGATTCCTGTTCCGAATGCTGTAATCATGGCTCTGATTTCTGCATTGTCATATATACGGTCAAGTCTTGCCTTTTCAACATTCAGTATCTTGCCTCGCAGAGGTAAAATTGCCTGTGTAGCACGACTTCTTGCTGTCTTTGCAGAGCCGCCGGCTGAATCTCCCTCGACTATGAAAATTTCACAGTTCTTCGGATCCTTGTCTGAGCAGTCAGCAAGCTTGCCCGGCAGAGTACCTCCGTCGAGAGAGGTCTTTCTTCTTGTCAGATCCCTTGCTTTTCTTGCTGCCTCTCTGGCTCTCTGTGCTAAAAGTGATTTCTCACAGATATTTTTGGCTACGTCAGGATTCTGCTCGAGGAAATATGTGAGCTTTTCCGATACAACAGCGTCTACGGCTCCTCTGGCCTCACTGTTTCCAAGCTTCTGCTTTGTCTGTCCCTCGAACTGAGGCTCCTCAATCTTGATACTGATGATTGCGGTAAGTCCCTCACGGATATCATCACCTGTCAGGGCAGGATCTGAATCCTTAAGTATCTTTTTCTCACGCGCATAGGCGTTGAAGGTCTTTGTCAGGGCATTTCTAAAGCCTGCAAGATGAGTACCGCCCTCAGGTGTGATTACGTTGTTTACGAAGCTGAAGGTTGAATCGTTAAACGAATCATTGTGCTGCAATGCAACCTCTACATAAACACCGTTTTGTGTTCCCTCGCAGTAGATGACCTCATCATAGAGAGCCTCCTTGCCGCGGTTAAGGTACTCGACGAACTCCTTGATTCCGCCCTCATAGTGGAATACATGATTGTGATGGCTGTTCTCACGCACGTCCTTTAAAGTAATCTTAAGTCCCTTTGTGAGGAAGGCTGTCTCTCTGAGACGCTGCTTTAAGGTATCATAATCATACACTGTTTCCTCAAAAATCTCCGGATCCGGCAGGAAATGCACCTTTGTACCGTGAAGCGACTCGTCACACTGTCCAACAATCTTTACAGTATCGTCGGTTTTGCCGCGCTTGTAGCTTTGTCTGTAAATATTTCCGTCCTTGTATACCTCAACTGTAAGCCATGTGGAAAGAGCATTTACTACAGATGCACCAACTCCGTGCAGACCGCCTGATACCTTATAGCCTCCACCGCCGAATTTACCACCTGCGTGAAGCACTGTAAAAACGACCTCAAGTGCTGATTTTTTTGCTTTATGATTGGTTCCGACCGGGATTCCTCGTCCATCATCCTGTACTGTTATGGAATTGTCCTCCTCGATCGTTACCTCGATATTTTTACAATAACCGGCTAAGGCCTCATCAACTGCATTGTCCACTATCTCGTAAACCAGATGATGAAGTCCTCTCGAAGACGTACTGCCGATATACATACCCGGTCTTTTTCTGACCGCCTCAAGACCCTCAAGTATCTGAATCTGGTCAGCTCCGTATTCCTGATTGTTCTGCTGTATTTCTTTACTCATCAATAACCTCCACCTGGCCCTTCACGACATGAAAGACCTTGTCCACCTGAAATCTATTTTTTACAAATTCATCAAGTCCCGTACAAGTGATAATGGTCTGTGTATCACTTAAGCTGTTGAGCAGATAGTTCTGCCTGTTGCCATCCAGCTCCGAAAGCACATCATCCAGTAAAAGCACGGGAGTGCTGTTTATATTTTTCTTCACAAGACTAATCTCAGAAAGCTTGAGCGAGAGAGCAGATGTCCTCTGCTGACCCTGCGAGCCGTATTTTCTGATGTCCACACCGTCCACCGAAAAAAGCATATCGTCCCTGTGAGGTCCGACAGTTGTCTGGCACAGCTTCAAATCCCTGCTTCTTGCCTTAAGCAGCTCGTCCTCGAAAAAAATATCATCAATGTTTGGCTCATATTTGAGTATAAGCTGCTCCCTGCCTCCTGAAATATTACTGTGAATGTCCTGTATTATCTCATTTAGCTCATTAACAAACTCTCGCCGCTTTTTTATAACATGCCTGCCATACTCTAAAAGCTGCATATCCCACACCTGAAGTGTATCAATCAAATCAGGTCTGTGAGCTATATCCTTTAACAGTCTGTTTCTCTGAACCAATGTCTTATTATACTTACTCAGGTTAGACAGATATATTTTGTCAAGCTGGCAAAGCTCCAAATCTATAAATCTGCGCCTCTCGGCAGGACCGTTTTTGATGATATTAAGGTCCTCAGGCGAGAAAAACACAATATTCAAAATGCCAAACAGCTCACTCGCCTTTTTTATAGGCATTTTATTGATGGCCACACCCTTTGCACCGTTTTTACGCAGATGCATGTCAATCCGGTATTCCTTGTCGTTTTTTTCGACAATTGTCCTGATATGTGCCTCATCCTCGCCAAACCTGATCATTTCCTTGTCCTTGCTGCCCTTGTGCGACTTTGTGGTGCCGCTTAGATATGCAGCCTCAAGTATATTGGTCTTGCCCTGGGCATTATCGCCGTAGATTATGTTGGTTTCACTGTCAAAGCTGATATCCAGTTTTTCGTAATTTCTGAAATTACTCAGTTGGATTGACTTAATAATCATTATTTAACAACCTTAACTGTTTCGCCGTCATATGAGAAAACATCTCCGTCGTGAAGCTTTTTTCCTCTCTGAAGCTCAGTCTCACCGTTTACAGTCACCTGACCATCCTGAATAACAATTTTTGCCTCAACTCCCGAGCTCACAAGGTCGGCCTTTTTAAGAGCCTGTCCCAGCTTAATGAACTCATCCTGTTCTCTTATAGAAATCTGTTTCATAAAATCTCCTAGTTTGCTGCTGTATTAAAATTTACCGGAAGAATGAGGTAAATAAACTTGCCCTCATCATCCTTAATGAAACATGGTGCCTTTGGATTGACCATGTATAAATTAACCTCCTCCTCATCGATAACACGAAGTGCATCTATGAAGAACTTAGGATTAAAGCCTATCATAATATCTTTTCCATCTTTGTCGATATCGATATCCTCATTCATGGAACCGATAAACGAATTGATGCGAAGCTCCATATTGCCATCTGTAATATTCATGATGATCGGCTTCTTATCTCCCTCCTTGACAAGAAGAGTAGCACGGTCGATACAGTCAAGAAGCTCACGCTTATTGATGCGAACCTTTGTGTCGTAGTCAGATGAAAGCATCTGGTCAATCTTAAAGTACTCACCCTCTATGAGGCGTGATACAACGGTAGTCTCATCAAACTCAAAAACAATATGATTGTTGGTGATGTATATAACAACATCCTCATCCGCTGAACCCGGAATAATCTTGCTTATTTCCTGCAGAGTCTTGCCAGGTACAACAACCTTCTTGCTGTCATAGTGATTTTTCATCTCGATATATCTGATAGAAATTCTGTGTCCGTCAAGTGAAACAACACGAAGCTTATTTTCCTCAATCTCAAAAAGCTCACCTGTCATCAGCTTATTGTTGTCATTGTCGGCAATTGAGAAAATAGTCTGTCTGATAACCTCCTTAAGGGTAAACTGTGAGAGGACAATAGACTCATTTCTCTCAACATATGGTATGTAAGAGAAATCATCACCTGATTTTCCGATGATATTGAACTTAGCCTTCTCACAAGATATGACTGTCTTGAAGGAAGCATCTGTCTCTATTGTTACGTCACTGTCAGGAAGCTTTCTCACTATTTCTGAAAAAATCTTGGCATCAAGAGCGATAACTCCTCTCTCTTCAATAGTTCCATCTATGATGGTTTCGATTCCAAGCTCCATATCGTTGGCCATAAGCTTAATCTCGTTTGCGGATGCATCAATCAGTATACACTCGAGAATTGCCATTGTAGTACGTGTAGGTACTGCCTTCGATACGATATTAACACCTTTCAGTAAATTTGCTTTTGAACAAATAAGTTTCATTTAGAAAAACTCCTTCCTGCGCGTATATATAAATATTTAAAAGATATTCGTAATCTTCTTCTTAGGGGCTGTTAAAAAGTTCAAAACCCCTTCAAAGCCTTTAAAGACAAGCTTTAAGCGGCTTGATAACTTGCTTAAAAGCCTGTTGAAGTAAAAATGATAAAAATTGATAACTTTTTATTCACTTTCCCTCAACCTGTCATTAACATGCTCATGTGGAAATAAAAGCAAGGTTATAACCAAATTATTAACATGCAAATGAGCATATATATAAATAGGTAGAAACTAATTTGGATTAATCTTTTTCTTGATAGTTTCTATGAGAGTACGTGTACTGTCATTTTCCTCGTAATCCTTGGTGACCTTCTTGATGCCGTGGATGATAGTAGAGTGGTCTCTGCCACCCAAAAGCTGGCCGATCACGTCAAGTGAATCTGAGGTCATGGTCTTGCAGAGGTACATGGCAATCTGCCTTGGACGTGCAATCTCACTGCTTCTAGTCTTTGAAATCATCTGGTCAACAGATATGTGGAAATGCTCCGAAACGACCTCGATGATGAGCTGTGCAGTGATTTCCCTAGGCTTGTCCGGTGTGATGATGTTGGAAAGCTCTCTCTCTGCGATATCCATAGTGATGTGAGTATGTTCGAGATTGTGGAAAGCTAAAAGCTTGTTTAAGGCCCCCTCAAGCTCACGGATATTGGAGCTGATGTTTGAAGCAATGTAGTTTAAGATATCATCATCTATATCAAAATTGTCAGTCTCAGCCTTTTTACGGAGGATAGCCATCCTCGTCTCATAGTCCGGAGTACCGATATCAGCCATCAGTCCCCACTCGAAACGTGAGCGGATACGCTCCTCGAGAGTCTCCATCTCCTTAGGCGGCTTATCAGAGGTAAGGATAATCTGCTTGCCCTGTGTCTGCAGCGTGTTGAAGGTGTGGAAAAACTCCTCCTGGGTACTTTCCTTTCCTATGATGAACTGGATATCATCAATCATGAGCACATCTACAGTCCTGTATTTGTCACGGAACTTTGTCATGGCGGAGGAATTACCGTTACGGATAGATTCGATAACCTCGTTGGTAAACTCCTCTGAAGTAACGTAAAGCACCTTTGTATCAGGATTCTGGTCAATGATGAAATGACCTATTGAATGCATAAGGTGAGTCTTGCCAAGTCCAGGACCACCATATATATATAGCGGATTGTATGCTTCGCCCGGGCTTTCTGCCACTGCAAGGGAAGCAGAGTGGGCAAACCTGTTATTGTTACCTACGACAAAGGTGTCGAAGGTATAGTTAGGGTTTAAGTTTGAGTGATCTCCCTTTACAGGAGCCTGAGGCTCAAGCTGTGTGGTATCGTTGTTTTTAAACTTAAGGCTCTGCGCCTGATCCGGCAGAATAAACTGGATATCATACTCGACACCTGTCACCTCACCTATAGCTACCTTAAGAGGAAGATAATATTTCTTGTTGATATAGCTGAGCCCCATCTGCTCAGACGGAACGAGAATATACAGTGTATTGCCGTCTATTGCGAACACCTCAAGCGGTTTTATCCACGTATTAAAGGAAACGTCTGTCAGACCATGCTCGTCTTTGACCATCTGTAGTATTTCATTCCACTTTTCCATTACTTTATCCATCAAAGTTCTCCATTATTTAACATATAAAGAGTATATTATGGGAATGTTCTCCACAATCCCATACATACTATATAGTACACTATTTTTGGCATTTAGGCAATGTAAAAAGATTGATAAAAATGCTTTATTCACATTTATTAACCACAATTATACAAAGTTACCAACATGTTATTCACATATTGTGGATAACTTTTTGATATCTTGATAACTTTCCACAATATGTTGGTCACAGTAAGCGGTTTATATCTAAATATAGACGGTTATCAAGAATTATTATATATATAGAAGAAACTCGTTTTCCACAATTTTGTTGTGGAATGTAAACCGGTGAAAAAATACATGTAGAAATTTAAAGAAAATCGTAAAGAAAATTGAGAAAATCCTTGACACAACAGGAATTTTTGTTATAATTATACCGATGTTTTTTAACGTAAAGGAGGTGGATATATATGAAGATGACATTCCAACCTAAGAAGAGACAGAGAGCAAAAGTTCATGGATTCAGACAGAGAATGAAAACTGCTGGCGGAAGAAAAGTAATCGCAGCCAGAAGATTAAAAGGAAGAAAAAAATTATCAGCATAGGCCACAATTTTTGTGGTCTTTTCTTCATTTTTGATTGTTTTTAGAAGGACAGCGTCAAATGAAATTTTCAGATTCGTTGAAAAAAAACAAAGATTTTCAGAATGTATATAATAACGGTGTATCATTTGCTAACAGATACCTCGTTATGTATGTTCTGAAAAATAACACAGAAAATAATCGTATAGGTATATCAGTTAGCAAAAAAGTTGGAAATAGTGTTATTAGACATCATATTACTCGTCTCGTGAGAGAGAGCTACAGACTACATGAGGACATGTTCGATAGTGGTTTGGACATCGTAGTCATCGCAAGAGTTGCAGCACGGCATGTGGGTTATAAGGAAATAGAAAGTGCTGTTTTACATCTTGGAGGTCTTCACAGGATTATTAAGAAACAAAATATTTGAATAATGAAAAAGAAGATGGAATCGTTTTGAAAAGTATCTTGATATTTTTGATTAAATTTTATAGGAAGTATATTTCCCCGATGAAATCAACGAAATGCCCATATTGTCCGACCTGCTCAGAGTATGGTTTGCAGGCTGTGCAAAAGTATGGTGCCATAAAGGGTGGTCTGCTTGCGGCATGGAGGATATTGAGATGTAATCCTTTTTCAAAGGGTGGGTATGATCCGGTTCCATAGCAGCAATGGAGGTTTTTATGTCGGACATTTTATTAACCGCATATCCAGGCTCTATTCTTGGACCAATTGCCAAGCTTCTCGGTATGCTGATGGATTGGATATACAGCGGTATATCTGATATTACAGGCGGAAGAGTTGAGAGCGTTGTACTCAGTATCGTAATTATTACGATCATAATCTATATGTGTCTGTTGCCACTGACTATTAAGCAGCAGAAGTTTTCTAAGCTATCACAGAAAATGCAGCCTGAGATGCAGGCTATCCAGGCTAAATATAAAGACAAAAAGGATCAGGCTTCAATGATGGCCATGCAGGAGGAGACACAGCTTTTATACCAGAAGTACGGTATTTCTCCGATGGGAAGCTGTGTGCAGATGCTTATACAGATGCCTATTCTGTTTGCACTGTACCGTGTATTTTACAATATTCCTGCATATCTGAGCGGAGTTAAGGGCTCTTTTACAGGGCTTGTTGATTCTATTCAGCAGACAAGCGGATATCAGGATACACTTGTAAGTCTGATGGAAAAGTATAATGTTGTCACATCAAGCGGTCTTAACGCTTCAAATGCGGCTTCAAAGCTTGCCGATGCAAGTGGTGATACTTTAAGCAATTATATCATTGATATCCTTTATAAGCTTCCTTCAAAGGGCTGGGATGCTCTTATGGACGGCAAGTTTTTTGATGGTATCCAGAGCGCAGTTGAGAAGACACATGATGCATTACTGCATTTCAACTACTTTTTGGGACTGAATATATCAGACACACCTTGGTATATCATAAAGAGCAACTTTACGGACAAGCCTGATAAGTGGTTACTTTTTGTAATACTTGCACTGCTTATTCCTGTACTGTCATATCTGACACAGATGCTCAATATCAAGCTCATGCCACAGGCTACAAACGGCAATGACCAGGTGGCAAATCAGATGAAGATGATGAATCTCATGATGCCGCTTATGTCATTGTTTATCTGCTTCACAGTTCCTGTAGGTCTTGGTATTTACTGGATCTGCTCAGCACTTGTAAGAGGTATCCAGCAGTTCTTCGTCAACAGACATATTGAGAATCTTGATCTTGAAGCTGTTATGGCAAAGAACGAGGAAAAGGCAAAGAAGAAGAGAGAAAAAATGGGACTGTCTGAGGATTATATAAAGAAGGCAGCTCAGATTAAGACAAAGTCAATTGACAGCAAGGCAAACGTATCTACATCAGCAGAAACAGAGGAGAAGCTTGCAAAGGCCGCTGAGTACAAGGCTAATGCAAAGGCAGGCTCACTTGCTTCAAAGGCTAATATGGTTAAAGAGTTTAATGAACGCAATTCACGTAAATAGGGGGAGAAAATAGTGGAATACATTGAAGTATCTGCAAAAACAATTGACGATGCTTTGACAGAGGCATCTATTAAACTTGGAACAACAAGCGACAAGCTCGAGTATGAGGTAATTGATAAGGGAAGCAATGGTTTCCTTGGAATTGGCAGCCGTGATGCTGTCATCAAGGTTAAAAAGGCCGAGGCAAGTGTTGAGGATGAGATTCGTGAATTCCTTGACAGTGTGTTTAAGGCAATGAAGCTTGAGGTTACTATTGATATCAAAGTGGATGAGGACAACAGAAATGTTGATGTTGAGCTTAACGGACCTGAGATGGGTGTTTTAATCGGCAAGAGAGGTCAGACTCTCGATTCACTCCAGTACCTTACAAATCTTGCTATCAATAAGCAGTCTGAGAATTACTACAGAGTAAAGATTGATACTGAGGATTACAGAAAGAGAAGAAGAGAGACACTTGAGAACCTTGCAAAGAATATTTCATTCAAGGTTAAGCGTACAAAGAGACCTGTTTCTCTTGAGCCGATGAATCCTTTTGAGAGAAGAGTGATTCATTCTGCACTTCAGAATGACAGATTTGTTGAAACACACAGCGAGGGTGATGAGCCTTACAGACATGTTGTTGTGACACTTAAGAAATAATAGATAATAATTTATTAAAAGGGTATCTGGTTTCAGGTATCCTTTTTAAATACATATTATATTAGGATTTTTGAGGAATTTTATATGCAAAATGATACAATAGCGGCTATTGCCACAGCTATGTCTCCGTCCGGAATCGGAATTATCAGGATAAGCGGAGATGATGCACTTTCGGTAATAGACAGGATTTATAGAAGCAAGAATAATAAAACGAAAATAAGCGCCTGTCAGTCACACACTATTCATTATGGTTTTATATATGACGGCGATGAGAAAATAGATGAGGTTATGGTGCTTTTGATGAAGGCGCCCAATACATACACGAGGGAGGATACTGTGGAGATAGACTGCCACGGTGGTGTGTATGTGATGAAGAGAGTGCTTGAAGCGGTAATCAAAAACGGAGCAAGACCGGCAGAGCCCGGAGAGTTTACCAAAAGGGCATTTTTAAACGGCAGGATTGATTTATCCCAGGCAGAATCTGTTATAGATGTAATCAATTCAAAAAATGATTTTGCGCTCAAAAGCTCCTTAAGTCAGCTTAATGGAGCCGTGCTTGGAAGCATCAGGCAGATAAGAGAGCAGCTTTTGCATGAGATTGCATTTATTGAGTCGGCACTTGACGACCCTGAACACATTTCTCTGGATGGTTATCCACAAAAACTACGTGCAATTGTGGATAACGAGTATGCAGAGATAGATGGTCTGTTAAAAACCTCAGATAATGGCAGGATTCTGAAGGAAGGAATAAACACAGTAATCATTGGAAAGCCAAATGCCGGAAAGTCATCTCTTTTAAATGTGCTTGTCGGAAGTGACAGGGCAATTGTCACGGATATAGCCGGAACCACGAGAGATGTGCTTGAGGAGCAGATTAATATTGGTGGAATCACTTTAAATCTCGTTGATACTGCAGGAATCAGAAGCACTGAGGATGTTGTTGAAAAAATTGGTGTGAAAAAAGCTATGGAGCATGCAGATGAAGCCGATTTAATCATATATGTGGTTGATTCGTCAGTGGCACTTGATGATAATGATTATGATATTATCAATTTCATTAAAGATAAAAAAGCAGTTATTTTACTAAATAAGTCGGATCTGGCATCAAAGGTGTCGGCAGATGATATTAAAAAGTTTGTGGATAAAACGGTTATTTCGATTTCTGCGAAGGAAAGCTTGGGAATAGATGAGCTTTCTGATACAATAAAGGAAATGTTTTTTGATGGACAGGTCTCATTCAATGATGAGATTTATATCACAAATATCAGGCACAAAAAACTATTGTCAGATGCTAAGGAAAGTCTTAAGCTTGTTATGAACAGTATAGATGATGACATGCCGGAGGATTTTTATTCGATTGATTTGATGAGTGCATATGAGTCGCTCGGACTCATAATCGGAGAATCGGTTGAGGATGATCTGATGGATGAGATATTCAGTAAATTTTGTATGGGAAAGTAGGCAGTTATGTGCAGTAAGTTTGTTGAAGAAAATTATGATGTAGTTGTAGTTGGTGCAGGACATGCGGGCTGTGAGGCAGCACTTGCGTGTGCCAGACTTGGGCTTGAGACTATTGTTTTTACGGTAAGCGTGGACAGTATAGCGCTCATGCCATGTAATCCTAATATTGGTGGAAGCTCGAAGGGACATCTCGTCAGGGAGATAGATGCTCTTGGCGGTGAGATGGGAAAGAACATAGACAAGACCTTTATCCAGTCAAAGATGTTAAATAAATCAAAGGGACCGGCTGTTCATTCTCTCCGCGCGCAGGCAGATAAAGCGGAATATAGTATGGAAATGAGAAAAACTCTTCAGAATACTGACCATCTGACCATCAGACAGGGGGAGGTTTCTGAGATTGTTACCGATGAGGAAAATAATATAGTCGGTGCAAAAACCACTTCGGGTGCTTTATATCATTGTAAGGCGATTGTGCTGTGTACCGGCACATATTTAAGAGCAAGATGCTTAACCGGCGAGATGATCACACATACAGGTCCGAACGGACTTCTGGCAGCAAACCATCTGACGCAGTCGCTTATAGATCACGGAATTGAGATGCGCAGATTCAAAACAGGAACTCCTGCCCGTGTAGATAAAAGAAGTCTTGATTTTTCCAAGATGGAGGAGCAGTTCGGTGACGAGAGGGTAGTGCCATTTTCATTTACCACTGATCCTGAAAGCGTGCAGATTGATCAGGTTTCATGCTGGCTTACATATACGAATAGTAAGACTCATGAGATTATCAGAAACAATCTCGACCGTTCGCCTATTTATGCAGGTATCATAGAGGGAACAGGTCCGAGGTATTGTCCTTCAATAGAGGATAAGGTGGTCAAGTTTGCTGAGAAGGAAAGACATCAGATATTTATTGAGCCGGAGGGATTAAACACAAACGAGATGTATGTCGGAGGCATGTCTTCGTCTATGCCTGAGGATGTGCAGTATGAGATGTACCGCACCCTTCCGGGACTTGAAAATGTGAAGATAGTAAGAGATGCCTATGCCATAGAGTACGACTGTATCAATGCAAACCAGCTTTATGCATCGCTTGAGTTTAAGAAAATACACGGTCTGTTCAGCGGTGGACAGTTCAACGGTTCATCCGGATATGAGGAGGCAGCCTGTCAGGGACTTATCGCCGGCATCAATGCAGCCATGAAGATACTTGGCAAAAAGCCATTGATACTTGACAGGTCGGAAGCATATATAGGTGTGTTAATAGATGATTTGGTCACTAAGAAAAATAGAGAACCTTACCGCATGATGACTTCAAGAGCGGAATATCGTCTCCTTTTAAGACAGGACAATGCAGATTTGCGTCTCACCGAGAAGGGATACGAGGTTGGTCTGATTTCAAAGGAAAGATATGACTATGTATGTAAAAAGAAAGAGCTTATTGATAAGGAAATAGAGAGAGTATCACATGTAAATATCGGCGCAAGGGCTGATGTACAGGAGATTCTAAAGAAATATAACAGTATAGAGCTGAGCAACGGAACTACACTTGAGGAGCTTATAAGAAGACCGGAGCTGGATTATGACAAGCTCGCTACGATAGATCCTGACAGACCTAAGCTCTCTGATGACACAAGAGAACAGATTAATATTCTTATCAAGTACGCAGGGTATATTTCAAGACAGATCAAGCAGGTTTCTCATTTCAAGAAGCTTGAGAAAAAACTGTTACCTACTGATTTTGATTATAATAATATTTCGGGGCTTAGAATTGAAGCTCAGCAGAAGCTGAATGAATTTCAGCCGCTCAGTATAGGCCAGGCATCCAGAATTTCAGGTGTGACACCGGCTGATATATCGGTTTTACTCGTGTTTTTGGAACAATTAAAATTCTCAAATCCTGATTTATTTTCTAGGTTAAACCCAGATAATACAAGCAATGAACAATAATAATGGAGAATAAAATATGAAATATGATTTCACACACTTCACTGATGAATTATCAAAAATTAAATGTACATTAAATAATTCACAGTTAGAGCAATTTGAGCTATATTATGACATGCTTATCGAAAAAAACAAGGTTATGAACCTTACTGCCATCACAGATTTCGATGAGGTTATAGAAAAACACTTCCTGGATAGCTTGTTTTTGTGCCACACAATAGATTTAAACGCGGAAAAAAGTATCATTGATGTCGGAACCGGTGCAGGCTTTCCCGGTATTCCTCTTAAGATAGCTTTTCCAGAGCTTAAGATTACGTTATTAGATTCACTTAATAAGAGAGTTGGATTCTTAAATGAAGTGATTGAAGCACTTGAGCTTAAGGATATTGAGGCAGTTCATGGCAGGGCAGAGGATTTTGCCAGGGATAAGGAACACAGGGCGGCTTATGATATTTGTGTATCGAGAGCGGTTGCCAATCTGTCCACTCTGTCAGAATACTGTCTGCCGTTTGTGAAGATGGGCGGATGCTTTGTGTCATATAAATCAGGTGAGTGCGAGAGCGAGGTGGCAGATGCAAAATCGGCCATTTATCTGTTGGGAGGAAAGCTGAATAGAATAGAGCAGTTTGGCTACTCGGATAATCATCGCTCGTTTGTCATAATTGATAAGGTTATGAATACGAGCAACAAGTATCCGAGGAAAGCCGGACTGCCTTCAAAGAAACCGTTGTAAAAAACTGTTATAATTGTTGAAGAATGGTTACAGCATGTGCTTTGTTTTTGATTGAAGTATAAAACTAATTGGTAATAATTTTTTTAATAATTGAAGCTGTCTTCTCCGGTAACTCTAACTGAGGATAAAGCTTCGCGTTTGCAATATGGATGATGTCGCATTTACTGTTTAGCTTATGGTAATTGTTGATAACATCCATATTATTTTTTATTCCTGTTGATGCTATAATTGATACATCCTTGTCCAGGTTTTTGAGAGCAGGTGCGATATTTGTATTAATGTAGTTTGATAAAATACTTGAGTAAAGATATTTGCCTCTGCTTTG
Organism: uncultured Lachnobacterium sp.; assembly: GCA_900546625.1. Classification (GTDB taxonomy): domain Bacteria; phylum Bacillota; class Clostridia; order Lachnospirales; family Lachnospiraceae; genus Roseburia. Next base: position 18,319 of record URDU01000037.1, read on the forward strand.
TCCTTTATGGGCAGACTCGTAGTATGTGTCTTTCATCTTTTCAGATATGAGCTGACTTCTTGAAATAAACTTATTTCTGAAGAGTAAATCTATTTTGATAGGGTTCATAAGCTTATTGTATATAAATGTGCCCAAAATTGGCAGATTGATGATGCGCTGTTTGAATTTGCTGCTCTTGTCTGGGATGCAGCTAAGCTGCTGTAATGATACAGGGTTTATAAGTATTATTTTGTTAAATAAATCCTTTGAAAGGGCATTTGCCATGATTACAGGAGCTGTTGACAGATTAGTGGCAGCTACATTCACAGGCTTTCCGATTATATCATTCACAAAGGCTGTGATAATCTGGACATACAGGTAGCTTGTGTACTGGATGGAAGGCTTGTCCGAGCGGCCACATCCAAGCAAATCAATTGTGTATACGGTATTGTGCTTTGCAAGCTTTTTAGCCACTTTGGTCCATTCCTCACCGGATGCTCCGGAGTCAGTGTCGTGTATTAAAAGTATAGGCTCACCGGCTCCGATTTTAGTATAGAAGATATTTCCCTCTTTCCATTTATAGTAATGGCCATTGTCTATTTTGAGGGCATTTTTTCTCTCGGCATTAGAGTCAACAACTCTGTTGTAAATATGCATTCCTGCAATCACTGCAGATGTGAGGAAAAGCAGATTTTTTGTACTTTTTTTCATGTTACAACCTCCTTGTTTTTATCTGAAAAATTTGATATATTGATTTTGTATTCTTATAATAATATTATAACAAAAAAGAAGTTTTATACAATTATTTTTTATAATTGCTTTTAAATATAGTAAAAATGATATATAATTATATAGTAGATAAATCAATTATACAAACAAAAGTTCGGTGATTATGGTTAAACAATATTTAGAGAAAACAAGAGATGAATTTTATGACAGTAAGTATGCGCTTATAGAAAAGCTTACTGCCGCTGAAAATCATTTTAAAGAAAATATCAGGATTATCCAGATGCTTGAGGGAAAATCCGATGAAAGCTTTGAGGCTTTTACTCCTCGTGAGATCAATTCATATAATAAGAGTAAAGCTAAGGAGCTCAAGGAAGAGCAGAAGCTCATTGAGCCTCAGATAAAGGCTTTACACAAACAGATTTCTGATATTGATTGCAAGATAGATGAAATTAACAGTGTAATCAGAGTATATAATTCTGATGAGACAACTAATGAAGTAGAGATTTCAGAGGCCATATCTGATGTTATCAATGAAGAGGATAGTGATGCTTTTAAGAGGGTAATTTTACAGACGGTGGAGAGTGAGAGACAGCGTATTGCTCGTGATCTGCACGATTCCACTGTACAGAGTCTGACTTCACTCACACACAAGACAGAGCTTTGTCTAAAGCTTATGGATGTTGACCCTATCAGATGCAGGCTCGAGCTCACATCCCAGGGAAAGATACTCAAGGATGTCATCAATGAGCTTAGAAATATGATTTATAATTTAAGACCTATGTCATTTGATGATATTGGATTTAACATTACTGTTGAGCGTGCGCTTGATAAGCTTCGCAATTCAAATAATATACGATGCAATTTCAAGACATCCGGTGATGAGTATATGGTAGAAAGTCTCGTGTCACTGACCTTACTCAGGGTAATTCAGGAGGCCTGCAGTAATTCTATCAAGCATGGTCATGCCAAAGAAATCAATGTTTCACTAAAGTATGAACCAAAATCACTTACTTTGACGATAAAGGATGACGGAGATGGTTTTGACACATCTGCTATTCCTGAGTTTACCAGAGAAGATAATTCAGGCTTTGGATTGTCTATGATGAAGGAAAGAATTTATCTTCTTTCCGGTAAAATATCTATTTCATCAAAACCCGGTGAGGGGTGTATAGTTAAGGTAATTATACCTGTAAATAAGGAGGACTAAATTATGGCTATTAACATTATGATTACAGATGATCATTCTATGATCAGAGAGGGACTTAAAAATCTGCTGGAGCTCGACGGTGATATCAAGGTTATTGCTGAGGCTGAGAATGGTGAGGAATGCCTTGATAAATTAAAGACCTTCAGGCCTGATGTTTTACTTTTGGATATCAATATGCCTAAGATGAATGGTCTTGAGGTATTAAAAGCTTTAAAGGACAGAAAGTCTAAGGTAAAGGTGCTTGTTCTTACAGTTCACAATGAGACAGAGTATCTTATGAAGGCTGTAGATATTGGAATTAATGGATATGTACTCAAGGATTCTGAGTCTGCTGAGCTTAAAAAGGCTATTTTCACTATAGCTGATGGTGAGACCTACATTCAGCCTAGTCTTATTCCGGCTCTCAATTCAAAGATGATTCAGAAGAATGAGGATGAGCTTAAGATTGATGCTCTTACAAAGAGAGAGATGGAAGTACTTAAAGAGATGGCAGTTGGCAAGTTTAACAGAGATATTGCTAAGGAAATGAAGATTAGTGAGAGAACTGTTAAGAATCATATTTCAAGTATTTTTAAGAAGCTTGAGGTTACTGATCGTACACAGGCTGCAGTGTTTGCAATTCGTAACAATATTATTCAGATTATGTAATATACGCTATATATTTTATTAGAATCTTATAGAATTTTATTTGAGGAATGTTTCACGTGAAACATTCCTCTTTTAATATATGATTTAATAATTTAGTTTATTAACAATAGCACGGAATCCGCCATACATATACATTCCGCACTCATTTTACTCCGTAACCAAGAGTATGTAAGAAATCACATATAGGTTGAGACAATAGGACACAACCGTCCATATTCGCCATCGTGGCTCAGTATGAACTCGCTCGTACATCCGTGTACGAGCGTTGCTATGTGTTGAAGTGATTTCAAACATACTCTAAGTTACTGTGTAGATTCGTTTGGAATGTATATGTATGACGGATTCCTTATGCTGTGGATGTACTATAAAAATCCTATGGTATAATACTCTAGAATTAAATAATAAAATATAGTGTTTCACGTGAAACATTCCTCTTTTAATATATGATTTAATTTATAGGGAATAATTTAGTTTATTGACAGTAGTACGGAATCGGTCATACATATACATTCTACACTCATTTTACTCCGTAACTAAGAGCATGTAAGAAATCACATATAGGTGAGACAATACCACGGAATCCGCCATACATATACATTCCACACTCATTTTACTCCGTAACCAAGAGTATGTAAGAAATCACACATAGGTTGAGACAATAGGACGCAACCGTCCATATTCGCCATCGTGGCTCAGTATGGACTCGCTCGTACATCCGTGTACGAGCGCTGCTATGCATAGAAGTGATTTCAAACATACTCTAAGTTACTGCGTAGATTTGTTTGAAATGTATATGTATGTCGGATTCCTTACGTTGTGGATGTACAATAAATGTCATATAGTATATTATTTTAAAAATAATTATGTGCGATTTTATATTGTATAGGTTAATATTTTGGATTTTAAATTATATGATGGAGTATAATCTCAATTATTATGTAATTTGAGAATATATGATAATGTATAATCAATTATTATGTAATTTGATTGTATAGAATTTAATAAATATTAATTGATAAGTATAAGTATTAAATGATAAAATAAAAATGTTTCACGTGAAACATTTAAATGATATAATGAGTGAATACAAGATAGCTACGTTTTAATAATTAGACTGATTAAAAATTTAAATAAAGGATATAGAAGGTGACATAATTTATATGAATAAAAATGTTTTAATAATTAAAGGAAGCCCGAGAACAGAAGGCAATACTGCAACAATGGCTGATATATTTGCCAAAGGCGCAATTGAAAATCATAATGCTGTAACGGAAATTGTATTGAAGGATAAAACAATAATAGATTGTAGTGGTTGTGCTATTTGCCAGCAAAATGGAGGAAAATGTGTTCAAGACGATGATATGAATGAAATATATGATGAAATGTATAAAGCAGATGTAATTGTTTTAGCATGTCCGGTTTACTTTTATACTTGGCCTTCCTTGATGAAAAAAATGATTGACAGAACTTTTGCAATTGAAGATAGTATGGATAAGAAGATTTTCTATTTATTAAGTGCTGCAGCTACAAGAAAAGAAATAAATGTACAAACCATGATTAAGTGTTTCAGACAGTATATTTCATGCTTCGGAGAAAATGGTAGTGAGGAGGGCGGTATTATATTTGCGTATGACACAAGAAAAACAGGGGATGTGAAAAATATGCATGATATTTTAAATAAAGTATATGAAATGGGCAAGAATGTATAGTTGCATTTAGCAAAATAAAAATTGAATTGAATGAATAATTATTTCAATTATTAAAAAATAATGTACTTACATAGTGGAATTTTATAGCATTATACAGTTAAGAGTGATATAATAATTTAAGTGTGTAAGATTTCAATTTACAATATCAAGTAAATTGCGAAAGGATTTATAATGGGAAGAATTATAGCAGTTGCAAATCAGAAGGGTGGGGTTGGAAAGACCACTACTTCTATCAATCTGGCAGCGTGTCTGGCTGAGAAAAAGAAAAAGGTGCTGGCAATTGATTTGGATCCGCAGGGAAATATGACAAGCGGCCTTGGTGTAAATAAGGACGAAGTGGAGAACACGGTATATAATCTCATGCTTGATGAGTGTTCAATTGCAGAGAGTATTGAAAAGACCGTAGTGGACAATTTATATGTCATTCCATCTAATGTAAATCTGGCAGGAGCTGAGATTGAGCTTTTGGGCATCAATGATAAGGAATACATATTAAAGAGTGCAGTTGATTACATAAAAGAGGACTATGATTTTATTATTATTGATTGTCCTCCGTCACTCAACATGCTGACAGTCAATGCAATGACAACGGCAGATACAGTGTTGGTTCCTATTCAGTGTGAATATTATGCATTGGAGGGACTTAGTCAGCTGATCCATACAATCAATCTGGTGCAGGAGAGACTTAATCCGGAGCTTCAGATTGAGGGAGTGGTTTTCACCATGTATGATGTCAGGACAAATCTGTCAAACCAGGTTGTAGAGACAGTAAAAGAAAATCTGGATACAAAGATTTACAATACAATGATTCCAAGAAATATCAGACTGGCGGAGGCTCCGTCATATGGTATTCCAATAAATATGTATGACAGTAAATCGGCCGGAGCAGAAAGTTATAGAAATCTGGCAAAGGAAATAATAGCGAGAAAGGATATTTAATATAGTATGGCGGCAAAAAAAGGATTGGGCAAGGGACTTGATTCATTAATTACAGACAAAGTGTCAAAACCGGTAAAACCAAAGAGTAATCATGCAGCGGATGCTGTAATGATGGATATTAATAAAGTAGAACCTAACAGAGAACAGCCGAGAAAGAAATTTGATGAGGATGCACTTATTGAATTATCAGAGTCAATAAAGCAGTTTGGCATTTTACAGCCACTACTATGCCAGGAAAGAGATGATTACTATGAAATCGTCGCAGGCGAGCGCAGATGGCGTGCAGCAAAGCTGGCAGGTCTAAAGGAAGTTCCTGTTATAATTAAAAAATTAACCGATCAGCAGATTATGGAAATCTCCCTTATAGAAAATATTCAGAGAGAGGATTTGAATCCAATTGAGGAGGCTTTGGCATACAAGCGTCTGCTTGAAGAATTTAAACTGAAGCAGGATGATGTGGCAGAGAGAGTATCAAAGAGCAGAACAGCAGTTACCAATTCAATGCGTTTACTCAGGCTCAATGAAAAGGTACAGCAGATGGTGATAGATGAAATGCTCACTACAGGCCATGCAAGAGCATTACTTGGAATAGAGGATCAGGATCAGCAGTATGTGGTAGCACAGCAGATTTTTGACCAAAAGCTCAGCGTAAGGGATACAGAGAAGCTTGTTAAGTCATTGCAGAAGAACAAAAAAAAGACCAAGGCAGAAAAGCCGGTTGATCCTCAGATGGAAGCAATCTACAAGGATCTTGAGGAAAAGCTTAAAAAGAATATGGGAACAAAGGTTCTGATTAACAGAAAGAATGAAAATTCCGGAAAGATAGAAATAGAATATTATTCTCATGATGAGCTGGATAGAATAGTAAACATGCTTAATTCAGTTCAAACACAGTAAAAAAATAAGATAGTATTCAGATTTTGTGTATTTAATGAAAGAAATAATAAATTTATACAGAAAATGAGACAAAGAGACTATTTAAATTTTATGCAAAATGTACGACAATATAGATAGGAGTAAAAAATGATTTCTGAATATTTAGGATTCGATTCTGACTACATTATACTAGGATTGATGGGAGTGGTGATTATTCTGCTCATTCTCATAATCATAAATATGGTGCAGGTCGGTAAACTCAAAAAAAGATACAAGGTGTTTATGAGTGGAAAAAATGCAAAGTCATTGGAGGACACAATTATCAAGAGACTTGACGAGGTAGATGAACTTGTTGCAGCAAACTCATTAAACAAAAAGAATATAGAAGAATTATTTGCTAACATGAAGTGTTCATACCAGAAGGTAGGACTAGTGAAGTATGATGCATTTAATGAGATGGGCGGAAAACTAAGCTTTTCACTTGCCATGCTAAATGGAAAGGATGATGGCTTTGTACTCAATGCCGTTCACAGTCGTGAGGGCTGTTATACATACATCAAGGAGATTGTTGGCGGAAATTCCATTATTGTTTTAGCAGATGAAGAGCAGGAAGCGTTGAATATGGCCAAGGAGGCAAATATGCCTGCAGAAAAATAACAATGGGGTGTTTTAGTTTATGAGGATAAAAGCAGTCAGCAGCTTAGTTGGCGGTGAAGTACTTGCGGAACCAATACTAACAGAGAAAAATGATATTTTAATACCAAATGGCACAAAGCTTAAGACTGATTATGTGCCACTTATAGAGTCACTTGGGATAGAATCAGTGATGGTAGAGGATCCGTATGAGAATTACGAAAGTCCGAATTCTATCGTAGACCCGGCTATTTTCAACAAATATGTGGAAAAAGTGCGCAGACTGATGGAAAGTCATATATATCATGATGGGAAATCCTTAAAGGAGTTTGAGATAATAGCTAATGATATTGTCCATGATATTAATGATATGCCGTATGACGTGATTGTTGATATAAAAGAGCGCAATTCGGACTTATATGAGCACACAGTCATGGTAACACTTTTATCAGTGCTCGTTGCCAGAAAGCTGAAGCTGGATGAAAAACGAAAGTATAACATAGCTGTGGGCTGTTTACTACATGACATCGGGCTGCGTTTTATTGTCACACGATATAAAAACAGGGATTTTTCCAATGCAGATCCTGCGGAGCTTTTTGAGTACAAAAAGCATACCATTTTGGGATATTCGGCATTGGATGAGGAAGGCTGGATAGCGCCAATATCAATGAAGATGGTTTTATCACATCATGAAAATTTGGCAGGCACGGGTTTCCCAATGAAGCAAAAGAATAAGGAACTGGAATGTAGAATAATACAGGCATGTGATGCGTTTGATTCGCTGATAAGCGGCATGGAGTGTAAGCGTATCTGTGTGCAGGATGCCATAAATAAGATAAAGGAAAATGAAGGTGGAGAATTTGACAATAAAATCATTAAGTGTCTGCTTTCATCAGTAGCAAAATATCCTGTAGGCACGACTGTAAAGACAAATGCCGAAGAAGAGGGAGTGGTAGTTTCCCAGACAGTCGATCCGGAAAATCCAATTATCATGATTTTCGGGAATGAAAATAACGGCAAAGTGATGATGCACAACAGATTAAATCTCATGCTCGATAAAAACATTTCAATTCTTCAGGTGATTTAAAGAAAAGAGAAATAAGTAATGCACCAATTCCTCAGAGCAATAGGATTTTCAGATATAACAAAGAAACAGTTAAACGAGGTAATTAAAAATATAATAGATAAGCCGGAAAAACTAAAGGTAACAAAGGATTCCGAGGGCAATGAATTTGCCGAGCTGTCATGTGATGTGGCTTCCAATATGGGAATTACGGTCAGAGGAATATACAATGACGATGATAGCTTTGACATAGATTACTACTATCCGTATTTCATGGGAAGCGAAAAGACTACAAATGAGATAATAGATATCGAAAAACATTCCGAGAAGGAATCATACGCAGGTGTATGTGATGATCCTAATCTCGGCGTAACACTTATATTTTATCTGCAGAATGTGTGTGATTATCTGTCAGAGAAGTCATACATAAACAGAGAGGTAAGGGCAAAGGGAGCAGTGCTCTCAGGACTGTCAGTTGATGGCTGTATTTTGCTGCCAATGAAACAGAAAAAAGCTAAAACATTAAACACAGTTGACTCAGACAAAAAGGATAGAAAGCAGCTGATTGCAGAGGCCAGAGATGGCGATGAAAGTGCTATGGAAAGCCTCACAATGGAAGATATAGATTTATACTCATCCATTACAAGAAGAATCCAAAATGAGGATATTCTTTCAATCGTAACGACATACTTCATGCCATATGGCATTGAAAGTGACCAGTACAGCGTGCTGGGAGATATTATTGAGTTCACAGAAGAAAAAAATGTCATTACAAATGAAAAAATATATTGCATAAAAGTGTCATGTAATGATATAATATTTAGCGTGTGTATAAACAAAAATGACCTCATCGGTGAGCCGATGGTTGGCAGACGTTTCAAAGGAAATATCTGGATGCAGGGTAGTATTTGTTTGTAATATACAAATGTTCTCGTAGTTAAATGGATATAACAAGCGCCTCCTAAGCGCTAGTTGTGGGTTCAATTCCCGCCGGGAACAGGTCAAAAAAACAGCAATGTTTGACTACAATTCATTGCTGCTTTTTCTATTTTACGGTGCCCGTGAGCACCGTAATCGTATGAATTTTATAATTTCAGGCACCGGAAAAGGCAAACGGGCACCGAAAGGAAAAATTGGTTCAGGCACCGTGAGGAACTAACCATGGTGTAGCATGAAATTAAGGTTGTCAATGAATGTAAATATGGTATTCTTGCCGGATAAAAAGGCCTGACGGTGAGTCGCTCAGATTAGATTAAGAATCTAGTCTGAGCGATTTTTTGCGTTCAGGGAAAAGGAGAAAATGTAATTGACAGAGAAAACAGATCTTAGAGAACAGGATGAAAAGGTTGTTGAAATTGAAATGGAGAGATTAGTGCCATTCAACAATCATCCGTTTAAGGTAATACTCGACAACCAGATGCAGGAGCTTCAGGACAGTATTAAGAAGTATGGAATACCAAGCTTGCAAGTATCAATACACATTTTATGGAGAAGTATTATAAGGATCTTCTTAAAATGCCAGCGGTAAAGAGTACAAAGAATCCGGATGGTACAGGAACAATCACGGAAAGTACAGTAAATGAGATACATAAGGTATTAAGGAGCTGTTTCCGTCAGGCGGTAAAGTGGGATATGATGGAAAAGAACCCGGCTGTGGATGCAACCGTTCCGAAAGCAAAGAAGCAGGAGCGTGAGATCTGGACAGCAGAGATGCTTATGCAGGCATTGGAAGCCTGTGATAACAAAATGCTCAAAATAGCATTTCATCTTGCATTTACGGCAACACTTCGTATCGGAGAACTTCTTGGACTGACCTGGGATGATATGGATATTTCGGAAGAGGCGATTGCAGATAACAAAGCCTATGTTATCATCAATAAACAGGTAGAGAGAGTATCAAAGGATGCAATAGAAGCACTCAATTCAAAAGAAATTATCATGATATTTCCAAGCCAGAAGAAAAATAACAGGACGGTCAGAGTGCTGAAAACACCGAAGACAGACAGCAGTGTCAGGAAGGTGTTTATTCCAAAATCAGTAGCACAATGTCTGATTGATTTGAAAGCAGATCAGGATGAGATAAAGGAAGTGCTTGGAAATGAATATCAGGATTATAATCTGGTAATGGCGACAACATTTGGTCTTCCTATAGGAGACAGCTATTTAAGGACAAAAATGCAGGAAATCATAGATGAACTGGGGTTGCCAGATGTAGTGTTTCACAGTCTGCGTCATACCAGTGTCACCTACAAGCTGAAATTAAGTGGGGGAGATATTAAAGCAGTCCAGGGAGACTCCGGCCATGCTCAGGCGGATATGGTAACGGAAGTGTATGGACATATCCTTGATGAAGACCGAAGGAAGAATGCAGAACTTATGGAGAATGCCTTTTATAATAAGGAAAATCTAAATCCGCAGATGAAAAATCAGGATGAAGGCAGCAGTACAATTACTGTACCGGATGGAGTGGATGCAGAGCTGCTGATGAAAGTGCTGGGGAATCCGGAGATGGCAGCACTGCTTACATCATTGGCAAAGACAATGAAAGTATAAATATAGAAGAACGATATTGTGTGGAGTAAGAAATCTATGCAGTATCGTTTTTTTGTTTCTTGTGAAAAAATTTGTAGTTATTTGTAAGAATTTGTCGAGAAGCGCCATGTATATAATGTAGGGAGGTTTTAACATGACCAAAGAAGAAGAAATCAGAATGATAAATGAAAAACTAGATTTTTATGTAATGGAGGCAAGTGATGAGGAGTTCGATACCGAAGAGGTACGGAAACTTGTGAAGCGATTAGATGAATTGGATCCCATACCATTGCCGTGGAAATCGGATGAGGAAGCATTGAAAGACTTCTGGGAATATTGTGAAGAGAGGCAGAGGGAAGAACGTATAATAGCAGATATGAAAATTAAGGATGAAAATAAGGATTAAGAAGTCTGTGTTTTGGAAAAGTTATGTGGTAAAATATATATACAAGAAGTCTATAAATCGGAATTTATTAAGGAGGATATGGATGAAACTGTTTTTATGTTCGCACTTTTCAAGTGT
>URDU01000038.1 GCA_900546625.1 uncultured Lachnobacterium sp.
TCATAGACTAACTGCTTAAATCTCCGGTTCAGTATTCAATTTTAATCTTCTGAAACATCTTCCGTTTGTCTTAACTGTTTATGAACATCACGTCCACCATACATAATTCGCACTACATATACTATTTCAGTTTCATCATTTGTTTTGTAAAATACTAGATAATTACCCACCGGAAAGAATCGAAGTCCTCTGCTGTGCCACGGTTCTTCCTCATAGAGCCGATTTCTGTTCGGCATAGTATCCAGCTTCCGAATTGCCGTCATAATCCGCTCTGCCTGTCCTGCAGCATTCTCCGGAGCTAACAGTTCCTCTGAAATATATCTGAAAATATTTCGCAGATCTTTCTTTGCTCCTGCTGTATACATCACTTTATATTTCATATACCAAATTCCCGTTTCATTTCTGCTTCAACTTCATCTGCTGAATACACTCTGCCAGCCTTAATATCTTCCATACCTTTCTCTATTTCTGCATCGAACTGTTCCTTTGTCAAAGTTCTATATGCAACAGGCTCAACACGTGCAAATACATTTGCTGTTCTGGCATCCTTTACCTGTCCTGCCTCTATCTGCTTTTCAGATATCTCTATATCTCTGTACATGGCAATCTGTCTCATGGTTGACTCATAAATCTCCATGCTCATAATTACCATATCGCCATAGCCATTTTTAGTAACATAAATTGGCTCCGATGTCTTATGACACATATCAGATATCTCCGATGTATTCTTCAAGTCTTTAATTGGAATTATTTGCGGCATAATATACACCTCCTTGTTTATGGTCTAATTATACCATAATTACGTCCTTTTTCAACCCAAGTTTCATTATCCTAATTAACCGCCGGCTCTTTCACTGACATAATTCTATAAAATACAGCACAAAATACCAACGCAAAAACGACTCCAAACACATTCTGAATCACCCTGAGGCTGACTGCGCCCTTTAACCCATAGCTCTCTGCAGCTATAGCCAGAGCACCAAATGTATTAAAAACAGCCTGCCAGCCGTATTGTGCCGATAATCCCACGCCTATTCCGCCTATGATTCCTATGTACGCATAGATTGATGACGGAAGCAGGAAGTATAATGCCGTGAAGCATATAACACCTGCGATATTACCGACAATCCTTTTTTTGACCCTGTACTGCATATCCTCCATAAACGGCAGGATGGCAGACATGGCTGCAATACCCGCCCACATTGCACGCGGCATATTGCAAAGCTGTGCAATACAAAGAACCAACGGTACACATAGTATCTGGCACAGCTGCCACTTTGTTCGCGAAGAAGAAAGGTCAAACTCCTGAATTACGGCTTTCATAGTTCTTTTATAGACTCTGTTTTTATGATTTCTGTAAAATACCAGGCATGTGATGGCAGCTCCTGCGGCCATCCCTGCTATTCGAAGCATATAGCTTTTTCCTGACACATCATATCCATATAACAATAAATAGCCAAGAACCAGTGTGGATTGATTAAACATAAATGGATTATGGCATCCGAACAGAATCAGCACTGCAAGAGCTGCAATGTTTATAAGCAGTGCCGGAAGCGGTGAAAGCTGATTTGCCAGATGCGGGCATACTGTCATAATTACAAAGAACAATGCCAAAAGCCATGTAGAATGTCGGGTATGGATTCCCAGATCAGCGTTGCGAAATACCATAACGCATAATAAAACCACTACTCCTACAATACTGTTATCCTTTCCCAGTATGATGCTTGAGGCAGTGACAAAGGCAAAGCAAAATACCATTGTGACAGCTATCTTCACCATATATACAAACGTATGGTATAGTTTTTCTTTCATTGTTTTACTGTTTTTCAACAGGCTTTTGGAGCCTGCCTGATTTAACTGCAGTTCCTGATAAAATGTCATGTAAATTCTCCTATCTTTTATCTTATTATTTTATTGTTGTAACTATCATGTTCTGAATAGCTACTCATTATAATTCTTTATAGGCAGTTGTACTACAAATCTGCATCCACCATATTCCCGATTTTCAGCTTTGATTGTTCCACCGGCGATGTCTACAATTCTTTTCACAAGTGCCAGACCAAGGCCGTTTCCCTCAGCTTTATGGGAACCATCCACCTGATAAAACTTATCAAATATTCTGGCTTTTACATCATCCGCTATTCCCGGTCCCTCGTCTTCCAGAATAAACTGTACAGAGTCATTTTCATGCCTTAGAAACATGGTGATTGTCCCATTTTCAGGGCTAAACTTGATTGCATTATCCAAAAGATTCATCCAGATATGCATAAAAAGACCTTCATTTCCAACATATCTTACTTCCTCCATCTCCACCTGAAAGCCAATTCCTTTTTCAGTCCATTTATCCTCCAATGAGAGAAATGCCTGACGGATTTGTTCATCCAGACGATATTCGGTTTTTTTCATTGGAATATTCTGATTTTCTAGCCTTGACAACAATAAAATATTTCCAACCAGACCGGAAAGCCTTTGAGTATTAAACAGGATTTTTTCTACATACCCCTCCTGCTCCTGTGACAGCTCATCTCCCTGGAGCAGCATCGTATAGCCTTCGATTGCATTGATTGGAGTCTTAAACTCATGGGAAACATTGGATACAAAATCCATTTGCAGCATCTCTGTTGCACGGAGCTCTTTTGTCATGACATTAAAGCTCTGATAGGATTCTCCAATCTCAGCTATGCGGCTGTTTGTTTCCATATGCTGCTCAAAATCTCCCTGCGAAACCGCCTTCATTGCTTTACTGAGCCTGGTAATCGGCTCCAGAAGCCTTGCATTGATAAATGATGTAATAAGTCCTGCTATCAATGTATTAAAAATCAAAAGCCAGCCAAGGCCCGGTATTTTTCCTGGCAAATCCAAAAAATGATTCAAAAACGCAAACAACAAGGCTGATATCAGCATCGAAAATGCAAGTGCCAGCCAGATTGCACCGGTCAGACACGAGCGGATACGCAATTCCTTTTTCTTTTTATGTTCCATTATTTTTTCACCACCTTGTATCCCAGACCACGCATTGTTACAATTTCAAAATCCGGATTTTCCTTAAAACGCTCCCTGATTCTTCCTATATGTACCTCTATCGTATGCGGGTCTGCCTCCGTCTCATATCCCCATACCTCATCCATTAGCTGCTGCTTCGTAAATGTCCTGCCCGGTGAAGCTGCCAGCTTGTATAAAAGCAGGAATTCCTTTTTGGGCAGGACAAGCGTTTCATCACCGGTCACAACTGTCATTGCATCATAATCAAGCTCGGTTGAGCCAATCACAATTTTATGTTCGTTCAGTATCTGTGCACGACGAAGCAATGCCCCTACCCTTAAAACCATTTCATTGACATTTACAGGTTTTACCATATAATCGTCACTTCCCGAAAGAAAGCCCTGACGCATATCATCAAAGCTGCTTTTTGCAGTAATCATAAGCACCGGTATCTGATATCCCGCCGAACGAAGCTCTGACACCAGTTCATATCCATCCATAACCGGCATCATTATATCAGAAATGATCAAGTCAATATACTCCCTGTCCAATACCTCCAGTGCCTGTGCTCCATCCGATGCACTTTTGACCTGATATCCGCTCTTTTCAAGTACCTTTTGGAATAACAGACTTAATTCCTTATCATCTTCTACAATTAATATCTTAAACACGCTTTATGTTCTCCTTTAATCAAAACAAATCCCTTGCCCATCCAAGCAGATGCTGTACCAGAAACACCTTTCTCTTATGTTTCTCTGTTAATTCAATCGGCTTTACATCATACGGATTATAATACGATCCATCATCTAATACCTGTCTGGACACGCTCTCATACTCCATCATGCCATCTTCCAGTTGCTTGTTAATCTCTTTACTGCGTATTACAAGCATCAGCTCTGTATCCAGATAAGTACTTCTCATGTCCATATTGAATGAACCTATTACTGACAGATCATCATCAATCAGAATACTTTTTCCATGGTACGAATAACCGCCTTCATACTCCCAGATATCAATTCCTGTTTCTAGAATTCTGTTTCTGTTTTTGGCATAATCGGCTGCTCCAAATGGATTTCCGTTATTTGCAACAGAATTTGTCATAATTGAAAAATCCGGAACCTTCTGTGCAATTTCCTCCCATGTATTATACATCATATCATTGCAAATAATATATGGTGTATGAATTTTTACACGTTCCTTTGCATTTTTCATTAATTCTCCCAACTGATACCATACCACCGGTTCCTTCGAGCCGGTATGGATTGGGTTTGATAACAATGTAATCTTTTCTGTTTCAAAGGTTTCATCCGCATAATCGGTATCACAAAGCCTTTCCTTATTATCGTCAAAATATTGCTGATACCCTTCCTGCAGCTCTAAAACTGCATTCTTTACAGATTTTCTGTCAGCTAGCTTTTTACTGTTATGAAAGTAGCTGCAGTCCTCCTGTTCCCATATTGTTTCAAAATAATCCAAAAGCTGATTGACCGAATTTTCTTCCTGCGGCTCATCGCAGACAACTAACACATCCCTGTCAAAATTCTTATGTCCCGGAAAATCACCTAAAAAATAATTATATGTGTTTCTTCCTCCAAGAATATATATTTTACCATCTGCAATCAGATATTTATCATGCATTCTTCCCATTGTCTTCCACGGTTTCAGCGGATTTGCCTTATTGTACAGCTTAATTTCAACATTCTCATTCGAAGATAATCCGTAAAAATATGGATTACCCTCCATATCAATCCAGCTCTCCATGCCATCTACCAATATGCGAACATGTACGCCTCTGTCTGCTGCATCATGCAATGCTCCTAAAATCAATTTTCCGCTTTCGTCTGATTTAAATGCAAATGTAGAAAGAATTATTTCATCCTTTGCATTTTGGATTAACCTCACTCTTTCTAAAAGAGCCTGCGAATTTTTTTCAATGATTACTGCTCTTTCCGTATTTTCTCTCCCCGCCACACTCATAATATTTTGTGTTTCCTTTATAGTAGCATCAGACACCGCCGGCTGTTTTTTATATGTGATGCAGATTCCGATTAACTCATAAAAAGCCACACATAAAAAAACTGCCAGTATAGCCAAAATAATTTTACATATTTTATGCCTTTTCATTGCACATCACCTGATCCCTTGTATTTTATACTCATACAATACAATGTCAATCTCAATTTTACCTCAACAAACTATATTTTATGCAAAAAGACAGGAAAAAGCATCTTACTGCAATTTCCTGTCCATAAAAACTCATATAAAATTATTTTACTGCGATTTACCTGGTTTTCATTGCGTCCACAACGCTGCGGATGTCTTCCAGCTCCGGCATAACGCGTAAAGCACCCTTTCTTGTTGTAATAAATGCAGCCGCTGCATTTGCAATCTGAAGCATCTCGTATATCTGTCCACCTGACAGTACCAGGCTATGATCCAGTACATAGTTGAGTATACATCCCATAAATGTATCGCCTGCACCGGTAGTTTCAATGGTATTGTCCATATGGCATGCCGGTACATAAACACACTGGTTATCATGAAATGCCATACTTCCGTCTGCACCAAGTGATACAAGAATCAGAGGAACATTATATTTATCATACAGATATTTTACTGCTTTTTCGTAATCCGGTATAGAAGTAAACCACTTGATTTCGTTGTCTGATATCTTTAAAATATCACATTGGCTCATTCCATATGCGGTCTGTGCTTTTGCATCCTCCATATCAGCCCAAAGCGGTTCCCTTATGTTAGGGTCAAATGAAATAAGCGCACCTGCATTTTTCGCGGTTTCTACTGCAGTCTTTGTGGCGTTTCTGCATACTTCATTTGTCATTGAAAGTGTACCAAAATGAAACAATCTGCAATCTGTGAGAAGCTTATGGTTCAAGTCCGACTCAGAGAGCATCATATCAGCACCCGGATTTCTGTAAAAGGAAAAATCCCTGTCTCCATTCTTAGCAGTATGTACGAATGCAAGTGTCGTGTTCACAGCTTCATCAACGCACAGACCTGATGTATCAATTTCAAGCTCTTCAAGTGTATGCTTTAACAGGCTGCCGAACATGTCCTGTCCTACTTTTCCAATAAAAGCTGTCTTTTTTCCAAATTTTCTAAGCATTGCAAGGACATTACACGGTGCTCCCCCCGGATTGGCTTCAAACATTCCGTTATTCTGTTCACTAAATCCGTTTTCTGTAAAGTCAATCAGCAGCTCCCCCAATGCCACCACATCATATGTCTTCATAAAATAACCTTCCTATCTTGGCCATCTGCCTTTTTTATCCATCAGAGGTGAGAATGCCTGATGCGGCTCACTTTGATACCAATATGCAACGCTTGCAACATCATCCTGTCTCTCGAATAAACCCTTGTAGCAGACACCAATCTGCTGGATAGTCACCTTCAGGTTCTCCTCAAAACAAATCGGATCCATCATATGCCACCTATAAAAGCCTCTCATTGGCGGGCAATCATCATTATGATATGGATTATGTACCAGTTCATCATGCGCTGAATAATAAGGATATCCCAAGAACGGTGAATTGTAGGTCTGTTCTACCGTCTTTCCGTTTACCTGATGTGCAAAGCTCCATGAGCCTCCGAAATAGTCCTCTGTTCCGGTGCCGCATATAGTAGGATATTCATCATCTCCGTCAATATAGAACTTAACCTCACCTTCTCCCCACCAATATCTTTCAAGTGTGGTAAGAGCAAGGTATGTACCTACATAATGACCCTTTCCCTTGACATTGTCCAGTATAACATAATCATTTGCAAGCTCCGTGATTCTCTGGCGTCTCCACTGTGCGTGAAAATAAGCAGTGTCCTCCGGCAGCTCATCATACAGGCAATAATCTACCTGATAAAAGAAATCCGGGATTGGATTATCATGCTGATTCTCTAACGTGATTTTTGCCTTTTTGCGAAATGGCATTTGAAAATAGCTGTTAAAACCACGATTCGGAATTACCGATATCGGCATTGAAGAAACAAGACATTCTCTCGCAAATCCACAACAGAAGAAATCACCCAGTGGGCTTTCAACTGAAGGCACCTCTTCATCATCCCAATACATGCGCAGTACCAAATCGCGCAGTACATAACAATCAGCATCCGATGTTTTATTATTAACAGTAATCCAGATGTGCTGGATAATACCCGGTCCATCCATCTCAGCCAAAACTACGGTTTCGT
This sequence comes from uncultured Lachnobacterium sp., assembly GCA_900546625.1. GTDB lineage: Bacteria > Bacillota > Clostridia > Lachnospirales > Lachnospiraceae > Roseburia. The sequence continues at coordinate 7,183 of URDU01000038.1, forward strand.
TTGGCATAATATTTTTTAAACAAGGGCTTCCCTTTCTTGAAGGTCCAAGATGACTGGCTGCCATTCCTCCCTTTCCTTTTTCTCCGGTCGGGTTCTCGGCATTGATTGCTCTTGACCTTCCATTTCTCAATCTGAAAATATCTGACATTCCTGCGGTAAATACGTTATCTCCCATAATTCATACCTTCCTTTTATTGTTTTACTCCACCTGCCATAACACCTTCCATAATCTGCTTTTCAAAGAGAAGCACGAATATGATTATAGGTAACAATATAATACATCCTACCGTACTTATCAAATCCCAAGGCATGCTATAAGCTGTTTCTCGTGGAATAGTTGTAATTGCTACACTCAGCACCTCGATTTTCTGTGCGAAAAACAAAGGTGTAAATAAATCGTTAAGACAGTTTATAAAATTGATAATCAATATTGTTGCCACTGCAGGCTTCATCAAAGGCAGTGTGATATAAAAAAGCTTCTGGAACATATTTGCTCCGTCTATCTCTGCTGCCTCATCAATCGAAACCGGTATTTCACTTAGGAAATTGCCTAAAATCAACATGGTAAATGGTATCAGCGAGCTGGTATACATGATAACCAGTCCGGGGAATGTATCAACAAGCCCAAAGTTTTTCATTAAATCATATAAAGGTCTTGCTGTTACGATTCCGGGAATCAGTGCCGATGCAACAATAGCTGCATATACGAGCGAAAGCCCCTTTCCTTCATATCTGGTAAACGCATAAGCTGCCATAAGACATATAATCGTTGATACTACCAGAGAACAAACCGTAATAATTGCTGTATTAATAATCTTTTCACCAAGGTTCATCTGCGTAAAGATACGGATATAATTATCCAGCGTAGGATGCTTAGGAATATAATGAATCGGTGAACTAAACAACTCATCTGCTGGTGAAATGGAAGATGTAAAAATCCAAATCAGCGGAAGCAGTATGATAAAAGCAACTATCAGCATCAATATCCATTTAAATACTGATGACAGCATTCTTTTTGATTGTGTTTTCATTCTAAAGCCTCTCCTTCCAATATTTAATCAAATTTCTTAATTGCCCGAAGCTGTATAAAGCTTAGAATAGTCATGACAATAAACAGACAAACCGCAATGGCAGATGCATATCCGAGATTCAGATTTGTAAATGCCTCCTGCATAATCCTATATGCCAGCAGTGATGTTGAATCACCCGGGCCTCCGGATGTCATGGCATATACCAGATCAAAGCTGGTTAGTCGCCACATGGTAAAGAATATTGAAAGACTTAATATTGTTTTCATTATGTTTGGCAGTGTAATAGAGAAGAATGAGCGTATCGGACCTGCGCCGTCAATTTTTGCTGCCTCATAAATATCTGCTGACAAAAACTGTAATGCGGCAAGTACCAGAATAGAAAAGAACGGCAAATCCTTCCATAAATCTACTGCAATTACCGCGCCCTGCGCTGAGCCTGCATGAACAAGCCAGTCAAAATGGAAATTCGGTACAAATTTTCTGATCAGATCATTAATCAGACCATATTGATCATTGAATGCCCATCTTGCTGCAAGTCCTGCAACTACCATTGGCATTGCCCATGGTATAAGCACAATCGTGCGAAGGAATTTCTTCCCTTTAAACTTCATGTTCAGCATCAAAGCAAGAATCACACCAAGTATCAAGTGAAACAGCATTGAAACTATGGTAAATTTCGCTGTAAATGAGATAGAAGATAATAATTTCTGATCGCTGAAAATCCTGATATAATTACCCAGTCCTATAAATTTAAAATTATTTCCTTTTAGCAGGCTCATGTCATAAGTACTGTTAATAAATGTCATAGTGATTGGATATAAAGTGGTAAAAAATCTTACAATCACTACCGGCAGTACCAGGAGCCATGCTACCCATATTCCTTTTGTCTTCTTCTGCATTGCCTTTTGCCTCCTGTAAATATCTGAACAGTAACAACTACTTTACTACATACGTATCAACCGACTGCTGCGCTTTCTTGCAAAATTCCTGAAGAGACAGCTCGTCTGACACATACTGCTGGAATAAAGAACCCATATCGCTAATGAACTCCATTGCCTGCGGAGCCATAGGACGCGCAACAAGCTCTGTATTGTTTACATACTCTTTTATGTCGTCAATACCCGGCAGATTCATTTTAGCCAGTTCATCACTTTCAAGTACGTCAGTTCTTGCCGGTATTCTCATTGTCATTTCTGTGTAATCCAACTCGCCCTGCTTGCTTGCAGCATAATTCAGGAATTTTTCTGCTGCTGCTTTATTCTTTGAAGCACTGTTTAAAACATATCCCCATGTTGATACATATGCCTTATTGTCCTCAAATGTTGGCATTGGAGCAATATGCTGTTTGTCTGGGCCGTATTTACCAGAATTAACAAAGGTCTGAATGGCACCTACATACATGAATATTGAAGCATATTCTCCGTCAAAGAATTTCTGCATCATTGGATCATACTGGTCTGCAAGCTGTGAAGCAGGTGTCTGCTTCTTCTTCATCATATCGTACATGAATTTTACCGCTTCCTGTGTTTTAGGATTGGTCCAATCATAATAATCCCCTCCGAACAGATTCACAAATGTTCCGATAGAATTAAATACATATGTCTTTTCCCAGGCATCACCATATCCATACTTACCGTCTCCTGAATTTGCCTCTACATACTTTTCAAAGTCCTCTTTTGTCTTAATCTCGCTAAGACCTGCATTCGCCATCTTTTCTTCGTCTACCCAGAAAGCAAGAATATCCATGAAGCATGGCACTGAATAAATGTTATCTCCGACCATCGTCATTCCCTGCATATATTTCTGTGGGAAGTTTGCTGCGACCTCCGGTGTCATGACTGTATCCTGAAGAGGCTCAAGATATCCTGTATTTTTAAATGCGCTCATCATCTCGTCATTGATTGTAATTACATCAATGCTGTCATCACCTGATGAAAGTATCGTTGTAATCTTTGCCTGACGGTCATCTGTATTAGTTGGACACGCAATCGTTTCAATTTCCAGTCCTGTAGCTTCCTCAGCCTTGCGGATATACTCTTCAAACGCTTTTCCATAGGTTGTGTCCTGAGTCATTAAAGTAATCTTGTTCGAATTTTCATTCTGCTTTACCTCTGAGTCTCCTTTGGTTTTTCCACAGCCGCTGCAAAGTCCAATAAGCATTGTTGTGGAAAGAAGTACGCTAACTAATCTTTTTTTCATGTTTTTACCCTCCAATGTGTTTTATATTATTGCATTTACTGCTTTTTGGTAATATCATTATAAAAAATTACCCTCGGTAAATAAATATATTATTTTATGCATGATTTATAATTTTTTTAGTATATTAATTAATTTATTGTAATTATTTATCAATTTTATTAGAATCAGAGTAGAAGGAGTGATAATACAATATGAAGCGATTTACATCATTAATATATACCATAAAAGAGCATTTTCGTTTAAAGCTGATTATCTGCTTTATCATCTGCGCCTTACTTCCTCTTCTAATATTAGGAACAATTTCATACAAAATTTCATATTCCATGGCGCGAAGCAACATCTTAAAAGAAAACAGAGCTGTCTGCGAAAAGTCTCAAAGCCAGCTTGAAAATAGAATGAACCAGATAGAAAATCTGGCTGATTCTATTAATTTAAATTTATGCAACTTATATAGTACTCCGGAAATGCCTCTGTCAAAATATCTTGACACCTTTTCCTCTGTAAAAAACAATATTACATCAATGGCCGATAATTTTAATCTGTATCATATTAATGTTTTTATGCCCGATAACAGCTTTGCCTCTGATGAAGGACTTACCTTCTGCGCCTTATCGGATATCAAGGATTATAATGTAAAACTGAGCGATTTTTCAAATCAGGGAATCTCTTCCAAATGGATTTTCCGCAAGGATGTCGGCTTTCCATATATGGTAAGCAAAAACGAAAATCCGTCCGGCGTGCTCTCCTGCTATAGATTTGCCCGGATTAATTCCAGGGACTACTGTTTCGCCATCCATATAACAAGCGATGAACTTAGCAGCTATCTGAATCAATTTTTACCGGACAATCCTTCCATATCCTATATAGTAGATACAGAAGGCATTATAGTGTCAAGCACCGATAAAAATCAAATCGGCACTGCGATATCAGGTAATAAGCTTGATAGAATTACCCAGAATACAAATTCTGCCCATTTTTCATATGATAAAAATGAGATAATTTCTGTTCCCGTAAACAATACTCTGTTTCTTGTTACAGAAACACCTGATTATTACATTAGACAAGGCTCGTTCATTCTTGTAGAAGTGATTTTCATATGCTTCCTGATCATCGTTCCTTTGACCATGTTCTCAATTATCTGGGTAGGTGACCAGATGACGAATAAGGTCAATCGACTGTCTCATGCTATGTCGGAAATCAATATGGACAATGTCATAGATACCACTCAGATAGACAGTCTGGTTCCGGCTGTCTCTACACATTTAGATGAAATAGATACACTGACTCTCACCTGCTCCAATATGATTTCAGAGCTGAATTGCAGCTTTGAAAATAATCTGAACTTGAAAATACAGGAGGAAAAGCTCAATTATCAATTACTGCAGTCACAGATAAATCCTCACTTTCTATATAATATCCTGGCTTCGGTCCAGAATTTATTATCGCTTGGCGAGATTGACAAGGCTGACAAAATGCTTTCTGATTTATCTCGTTTTTACAGAGGTCTGCTGCGCACCTCAAACGATCTGATTCCTATAAAAAAGGAATTGGAGATTGCACAGCTATATATGCAGATGGAGGCTCTGTGTAAGGATAACCTGTTTGACTGGGATATTGAGATGGAAGAAGGAATAGAAAACTTCCTTATTTGTAAATTCACATTACAGCCTATATTGGAAAATTCTATTCAGCACGGACTTAAGGGAAATGGCATTCATATGCATATCCATATTTCCATTACATATGATGATGACATGATAGATATTATGATTTCAGACGACGGTATTGGTATGTCAGCAGACAAGCTGAACGAGCTCAGGGAAGGTCTTGCTTCCAAACAGATTCATTATGAGAAGCATTTTGGCATAAGCAATATCAATTCACGTATATGTTCATCCTTGCAAGGTCATGGCACGCTTGAAATCAAAAGTATCATAGATTCCGGAACAACTATTATTATAAGAATACCACAATTACTGGAGGATTACTGATGTACAAAATTATGATTATAGATGACAACCATATATCTGTTGATGGTATTTGCCACAACATTGACTGGTACGCTTTAAATGCGCAGGTCACCTGCAAGGCCTATGATGGTCAGCAGGCTCTTGACTATCTGGAGAAAAACGCAGTGGATTTAATCATTTCCGATATTGAAATGCCACAGTTAAATGGCTTATCTCTTGCCCAAAAGGCTCTTGAAATCAATTCCTCTATCAAAATAATACTGATCAGTGCATTTGATAAATTCGAATACGCTAAACAGGCCATACGGCTCGGGGCGTTTGATTACATTGAAAAACCGCTCGATTATTCTTATCTGGATGAAATCATAAGGAATGCCCTTGATATGCTTGATAAAGAGCAGAAGAACCTTGAAATACTGAAAAACAGTCGTCCTGTTATGGTTGATAATTTTTTTCACCAGCTAATACAGACCTCCAGCGATGAAGCACGCTATGCCCTTTCACATTACGCAGACTATCTCCAATTAGAGCTTAACTATGATTATTTTCAAGCCATCGTTGTCAGAATACAAAACGCATCAGAGATAAAAGAAAGCTATGGTATTGAAGAATACCACATCAGGCTTATGAGCCTGTCCGATACACTAAAGGAACGTTTTAGAAAGCAGTTTCCACTGGTTCACACTCTGTCAACCTTTGATGAAATTGTTCTGTTAATCGGCAGCAATCCCTCCAACAGGAAAAGCTTCTATAATGTATCCTATGACCTGTTGACGGAGCTGATACAGCTTTACAAAAACAGCTTTTTTGAATTGAATATAGGAATCGGTAACCTCGTCAAAGACCTGTGGGCTTTGTCAGCATCATATTCCAATGCCTTAAAATCTCTCGAATATCGGTTTTTCTTTCCGCAGAAAAATATATTTACAATCAGCGATACGACAGACACTAATTACTCTGTTGAATTATATGACGTTTCCGGAAATGAGGAGCTTATCCGGCTTTTGTGTAAAAACGATATTTCCGGAATTGATAACTGGATTCTTAGCTTTTCGGAGGATTTGATTAAAAACTACAAAAGCAAGCAATTTATTTTCCTACGAATTTATCAGTTGCTCGGACATTTAATCAAATTTTTGTATGATATGGGAATTAATATCGATGACATGGAAAAAGACATTGTGAAAACCTACCAGAGACTTGATTCCTTTTCAACGAGTACAGAAATCTTCCAGTGGCTTTCAGGTTTGTGTCATACAATATCTGATAAGATTACCCGTTCAAACCAAAGCCATCAGGAGCATGTCTGTACCAAAACCATAGATTACATTCGTCAACACTATCAGGAAAACACATTATGTCTGAACGAAATTGCCGACAATGTCAATATCAGTCCGGCTCATCTGAGCGCTCTTTTCAAAAAACATCGTCAGCAGAATATTTCAGATGTAATTTCTGATATCCGTATTGAGGCCGCGTGCAATCTGTTGAAAAATACCAACCTGTCACTTAAAGAAATCAGCTTTAAGGTTGGGTATTCGAATCAATACTACTTTAGCTCATGTTTCAAAAAGAAGACGGGCAAAACCCCGTCTTCTTATAGATAATAGATAAAATCCGTATAAATTTTTTAAAGCACAATTACGGCAGCGTCAAGCCCGTCTACTTTTCCGTCAAATGCGCTATCTGTCAGCAGATTATATTTCTTGGCATACTCATTAAATTCCTTTACACTGCTGCCGCAATTGAAAAGCATTGCGATTGTTTCTTCGCCGTTTTTTCTGATCATAACAATCGTATCATCATCGTCATTTGTGATTGTCTCAATCATTTCGCCCTCTACGATGCATGCATGTGCTTTTCTAATCTGCATGAGCTTCTTATACCAATTATACATCTCCTTGTCCTGGTATTCCTCATCCCAGTACATGCCTCGTCTGCAGTCCGGATCATTTGCTCCCGGCATGGCATACTCATCGCCATAGTAGACCATAGGCATTCCCGGCAGTAGCAGCTGAAAGGCTGCTGCGAGATGCTGCTTTTTCTTATTATCATGGCACAGATGTAAAAATCTTGCTGTATCGTGGCTGTCAATCAGGTTCCACATCAGCGGATAGCACTTTTTGTTTAAGCGCCCCTTCAGATATCCCAGATTTTGTACAAACTGGCTGACATTAATCTTTTCGTCTGCGAGCAGGTCTATCAGATTCAGGTAGAATGGATAATTCATGACAGTATCCCACTCATCTCCCTCGAGGAAGTCTCCTGCGTAGTGCCATATCTCACCAATTATCAGCATATCCTTCTTTACTGCCTTGATTGCCTTTCTGAAATTCTTCCAGAAGAAATGACTGATTTCGTCTCCTACATCCAGTCTCCATCCGTCAATATCACATTCCTTAATCCAGTAGCAGGCAACATCCGTGATGTATTTTTCAACCTCAGGATTTTTCAGATTAAGCTTTGGCATTCCACCGTAATAGCCGAAGCATTTGAAGTTTGGAATTTCTCCCCATTCACCCCTAGGCGGCAGCTCGTCGATAAAATACCAGTCCAGATATTTTGATTTCTCGCCCTTTTCCAGTATATCCTGAAATGCAAAAAATTCTCTTCCTGAGTGGTTGTATACCGCATCCAGCACTACCTTCATGCCACGCTCATGAGATTTTTGTACGAGCTCCTTTAAATCCTCTGTTGTTCCAAATGATGGATCAACCTGATAATAATCAATGGTATCATACTTATGGCACGAATTTGATTTAAAGATTGGTGTCAGATACACCACATCGATTCCCAAATCTTTAATATAATCCAGATGCTCTATGATACCTCTGAGATTGCCATGCAGATCATCCATAGGCGTAATCGGCGCCTTATACCACAGCTTTTTGTCTACCGGCTGTGTTGCGGCAAAGCGCGATGGGAAAATCTGATACACTACCTTGTTTGCTGCCCACTGTGGCACCTCAAACATCTCTTCCTCCCTGAGGTTCTGCGGGCAGTCAAACATTCTGTCCCTGTTTGTAATGCACTCCTTGTCGAACTCATAATTGCCGTAATATACCTTTTCACCCTGCATGTCTGTAAATTCAAAAAAGTATCTCAGACATATCAGATTCATCCGAAGCTGAGCTTCATAATAATCGTGAAACTGTGAGGTTGCTACCTTCTTCATAGGAAGAGTCATTCGCGTATCCTTGCGCTCCATAGGTATATACTTGTCCTCATAGTGAAGGATTACCTCCTTCATATCATCCTTTTTTACCTGCACGCGTATCACAAACAAATCCTTATCTATCGCATAGCAGAATCTTTTATCCATGTCATGAAAAATTGCTGAGTATTCCATAAAATGCCCCTTTACTTACGTATTTCGTTATTTTGTATTTTAACGCACTATCTCAAACAATTCTATCATTATATCCATGACATTTTTACACTATTTCTACTTTATGCATGATTTTAGATTAATAACATTTTATTTTTTTGACTTTATTCCCTAAAACACTGCGTTCATTATCAATCTTTGAAATCTCACTTTTGTGCCGAAAATTCGAGTGCCTTTTGTTCATTTTCTGCTGTCATTGCATCCACATAATCCTGAGGATTCCAGACTTCATCTAATATATCCTCCGGGAACTTTTTACGAATATCATCAGAGTATTGGCTGCCATCTCCCGGCTCCCAATATTCAGATAGTTCATATCCATTCTCTGTCACATTGAAAGTTAGGGCAACAGGACCACAACCTCCACCGACACTTTCAATCCCTTCTTCGGACAAATTATATTCCTCATAAAGAGTGAGAACATATACGGTCAATGTCTCATTCTCCTCAGAGTTTGCAGCCCCACCGGCTTCTGTAGCCAATACAGTATGGCTTTCGCAGGCAAAAACACCTTTGTAGTATCTATCGCTGTTATGTTCCATGATTGCATTATGGATTGCTGTATCAACATTGGTTTCGTTAATCGATTCTGTTCTGGTTTCCCCGGCACAGATGCGTTGTAAATAGCTGATAAAGTCAGAGTCAGTTATTCGGTAATACACATTCTCATACAGAATTGCTGCTTGATTTCCGTTGGAATCAAAACCGCTGAATGTGATTCTGTCGTTTTCCTTGGTATCCACATGAAGGGAATAGAAAGGTGTATGACCTTGCAAAGATTGGTCTTTGTGACCAATCTTTAAGTTTTTAATACGACTGCTCAACTCGTCAATTTCCGCTGCGGATAATTGGAATGTGGTCGGTCCGCTATTTGTTCTAAAGTCCATGGTGCTTGCTTTGGAAATTTGAACAGAATCAAGTTTCACTGGGAATGAACTCGGATTTGTCAGGAAACATACCCCAAGAACAATACTTGAAACCACAGCAATAGCAACAATCCAAAATGCAGGTTTCTTGTAATTCAGCACATTTTTCACCCTTTCTTTGACGCCAACCTCTCCAAAGGCAAGTGGACAAACCATAACTGTTCTTCTATTCACGCTACAAGAAAGCAGAGCTTCTGAATAAGAAATAGACTCGTTTTGATTCAGTCCACGAATAACTTTTTCATCGCAGGCAAGTTCAATATCTCGGCAAAGTAAAATATACGCAATCCATACAAGAGGATTGAACCAATGGATTGCCAACACTAAATACCCCAACGGTTTCCACCAATGGTCACAGCGTTTCAGATGAGCATTCTCATGGGCAATAATATAGGGCAACTGTGCTTCATCTGTCCCGGAGGGAATGTAGATGCTCGGTTTGAAGAAACCAATAATAAAAGGTGTTTGTATATCGTCACAAATCCAAATGTTGTCCCGCACAGAAAGGGATGCACCGACTTTCTTTTGTAAGCGGAAATAGCTGACGGCAGCATAAACGAGCATGGCTATGATGCCTATTGCCCATACGATTGCCAGCACAGGAATCAAAAGCTGAAGTGGATTTGCGCTTGCAATTGGCTCTGGAGCAAAGGTGTCCGTAATAATTGGATTCACTACCTTGTCGATAGAGCTTACGCCTGTGGACATTTCTGGTGTCCAGTCCATCATGATTTCAGGACTGATGGTCTCGGCACTTGGAATCAAGCTCAATGCGCTTTCAAAACTGAATGGGCAAATCAATCGAAAAGCTACGATACCCCACAGTAGGACATTGATCCACTTAGGTGCCTTTTTCAAAACCACACGCAAAAGTACGACCGCAAGGATCAGCCAAGATGCGGCGATACTCATATTTACAATTTTCAAAAAGAATGAACTCATAGATTACTCCTTTCCGGCGGCTGCATCAATCATGCGTCGAATCTCCGCAGCTTCCTGTTGAGAAATACCCTTCCTTTGTGTAAAAGCCGCAATGAAAGCAGGAAGGGAACCTTCAAAGGTTTCGTCAACGAACTGCTCGCTCTGAACGGCATAGAAATCATTTTTAGACAGAACAGAGGAAACGATGCCACCATTATTCTGGAAGATACCACGCTCACAAAGCTTGCGTAATATCGTATAGGTGGTGGAGCGATTCCAGTTCAGTTCTTTTTCACAGAGCTTTACCAATTCTCTGGAGTGCAAAGGCTCATTCGCCCAAATAATATCGGCAAAGTGGGATTCCACTACGCCCATCTTCATCTCAGCCATAAAGATTTCTCCTTTCAGTTTATCGCTAATAAACTAATTATAGTTTACTCCCGATAAACTGAAATGTCAATAGGAAACAGCCATTACTCTCACAGGTTTCATAAAGTTTTGGGAAGAGAATCCGCTGTCGCCACGAAGATAAGTTTTAATGCTCCTTTCCAGGTATTCTTGAAAAATAGATTCCATAAATTTATCAAAAAAATCCGCTATACTTTGTTTTAAAGTATAGCGGATTTTAGTTATTTTACGATCTGAAAGCTTCTTGTAATAGGAGCAGCCTGGTAATTGCCACCAATTGTAACAACCGTGACTACATATCTGCCCGGCTCTGTAGGAGCCTTTGTGCTTGAATATGGCTTCCACTTGCTTGTAAAGCCACTGTATAGATAATGCACATTGCTCTGGCTGATTGAAACATCACCATCATATGATAGCGTTGCTCCAAAATCAAAGGATGCTACATCTGAGGCTTTAAGCTTCCCATTTGTAAAGCTCTGATTCCAGTTAAGCTTAGTTCCTTTTGAATGCATCTTGACAAGTAAAGCTCCAACTCCAACACCTGTCTCATAATTTTTGTTATCTGTAACTGCTGTCACTGTATAAAGACCGGCACGGTTTGGAGTACCAAATGACACTCTCACAGTATCTGCAACAGAAGGAAGCTTATTTATTATCTCAAGAATCTGTCCTACTGTACCCGTATCTATATGAAGCTTCTTCAACGTGTCAAGCAGCTCCTGTGTGCTGAAAAGCTTTCTAAGCTCTCCGACTGTCATACCGTCCTGCATCATCTGTGTAAAGGACTTTCCATATATCTTTGAAACAACAGGATCTATCAGCTTAAGTACTGTGCTGTTTGTATACTTCTCAGGCATCTGAAGATAAATGCCTGCATTTACATTACTTGTAAGACCGGCATAGATTGTGTATACATCAAACCTGTCTGAAGGATTTGTTGTAACAAAATCCTGTGGTAGTGCATCTCCGGCATAAATGTTTGCTGACTTTACTTTAACCGTTACCTTTGCCTTATTAACGGTCACACTAGTCTCTGCTGATGCTGATGGACGATACTCGGCATTGCCTTTATATGTAATACGGATTTGCTGCTCTCCTGCACCCATCTGCAGATAAGTAAGTAAATTGACCTTTCCGCCCTCTATCGGTGCCCACTGCTTGGTGACTCCCTCAACTCCGGCTACATCATCAACTCCATAGTATTCCATTGTAAAATCATCAACACTTAACGTATCCTTTGCAGGCAATGTGCTGTTGTCCCAATCAATTACCTGATCAAATATTGATTGTTTCATAACGGCAGTGTCCATATTGTATGAAAAAGATACTCCCTCCCTGCATACAACGGCCGCTGCTATACGGTTATCGGCTGTAGTCACATTTACCTGTGTCTGTGTACCTTTATAGTTCTTATTTCCATCCCACTTTATACGGATAGTCCACTCTCCCGGACCAAATTTTTTGAATGCTGCAGTCCAGTTTGTAGAATTAAGCGGCTGCCAGTTTGGTATTATATCTGTTCCGGCATTGTACTCCATTGCCACATCATCATATGTAAGCCCTGCCGGATTTGTCTCCGCTATCACAGCATCATAAATTGCTCTTGCTGTAGCATCAAAATCATATGACTGATCCGCGTTAAAAGCCATGCTCACTTCATACGGAGCATCCTTTAAAACAAATGATGATTCATACTTGTAAGCTCTGTGGAGTGTAACAACCTCATCGCTTCCCTTAAGTCTGAATTTGAAATCTCCTTCACCGTTTTCTAAAAATGCCGGATGATTATATTCTGTTGTTACAGTATTCCAAAGTATTTTTTTCGTTGTTGTGCTCGTAAAGCCCTCTAAGCTTCCGAATGCTGTATTTTTCTGTAATTTAGTCTTATCCTTGCCCTCGCACTCGTACTCCCAATCAAGGTTTTTTACATCAACTTCGTCTGCGTTTACAACAAGCGCTTTTGCTATTGCCGCTTTAGCAGTCTCAATATCTGCACCCTGCGGAATAACTGCTGTTCCATTCTGAAGCTGTACTGTCACCTTCTGTGACTCATCTGTCAATAATGCACTGCCGCTGTCAACAGACTCATAAGCCACATCTGCTGCAAATATGGCCTGTGTTGCAAGTGGTTCTAATGTAAGCGCCGCTGCAAGTATAAATGCAAGACACTTTTTCCCTCTTTTTGTAATCATTTTTCTTTTACCTCTGTTTAATTATTTACTGCCGGAATACATCCGGCTGAATTATGAAATAATGATACAGGGTAAAAAATAAACCGTCAATAGGCTTTATAGCCCAATTTATCGCATTTATTTACTTATATTACTGCACACTCAGATAGCTTGTCACACAATAAAGTGTCTGTCCATTATATTCCACGCGTGACCAGCCAAACTCCTCATTGATTCCGGTTCTGGTGACGGTTTCCCCATTTTTTATCGTTGCAACAACTGTAGCATCCGGATTTGTGACACTTGGAAGTGCACGCAGATTAACCTCTATTTTTGCAGTGACAGTATCATTACAATCCTTGAACTTTGTCTTCAGTCCGTCTCCGCTGCCACTTCCGTCCTGTCCGGGAACTACATAGTTCATATCTGTTGTGAGGTAGCTTGAAATGGCATAGTATGTCTGTCCATTATATTCGATACGTGACCATCCACTGTCACTGACGCCTGTTCTTGTTGCCGTATCACCGTTATTGAGCGTTGCCTTAATTGTGCTGTCATTGCCCTGACTTGGAATATCCCTCAGGTTAACGCTCTCCTTGGCAGTTACTGTCTCATTTACATCCGAAAACTTCATATTTGCTTCCGGGTCAGCTGTTGCATTGTCAGCTGCATCACCATTTTTTGCAGACTCTGTCTCATCAAACCCAAAGTATGCCACATTCAAATCTACCGGCTTATCAATTCCTGACACCTTTCCCTTATTGGTATACTGCCACATGGCATGTGTGCCCTCATAGGATGACTGTGGTGTTTCCGGGTAAGCCGTATCCGGATATTGTGACACCCAGATTTTGTACCTGCTCTCAAGCGCCTTAGTATCCCACTGGCTGTTTTCCGACAACTCATTCATGGCAGCGTAAAACATAGGCGTATATCCTTTATTATATATTTCCTGCAAAAATGCCTCAGCTACTTTGGTGCGTGCCTCTGATGACATGCCATACTGTCTGCTGGCTGAATCTGTGAAACCCTCGCAGTCAAATGCCACCGGATATGTAATCTGATATTTTGAGATGTATTCTGCAACCCAGTCTGCCTCCTCAATGGCTTCTGTTTCATTTACTGCTGATGAGAAAAAATATACTCCAACCTTTATGCCATTTTTCTGCGCCTCCTGCATGTTGTATCGGGCATTTGTATCAACACACATCTCGCCTGTTTTCTGGGTTCTGTAGCCCACACGTATCATCGCAAAATTGATTCCGCCTGCGGCAACCTTGTCCCACTTTATGGTGCCCTGATATTTAGATACATCAATTCCGAAGGTCAGATTACTATTTTCCGCAACAGTGCTTGCAGACAGTATCTGTGTCTCATCCGCAGAAGCTCCATCATCAGTTGTAACTCTCATTGAGCCGGCATTGTCTCCCGTATGCTGCGGGTCTTCCTTGTCTGAACTATCCTCTGTGGCTGTTTCCGTCATCTGTGACAAGCCCTTAGCCTCGTTTTTTGCTGACTTAATCACAAAAAATGTGGCAACTGCAGCCAGCGCAGCTACTATCGCAACAATTATAAATATTGCTATTATCTTTCTTTTATCGTTCATAGATTTTCCTCTTCATTATTGTATATAACCATGTACCGACAATCTGTTTTTATGCAACAAAATATATCATATAATCCGGTATTTTTCAAATATTTCTCACTTTTTCATACCTTTTCAAAATCCTTTTTTCAGAGAAAAAATCCGCTATACTCACCATCGTATAGCGGATTAATAAAACACTATTTAATTTTCAGGCTTTTCACCGGTTTTGTCCGTATCCGCATTTACAACGAAATTTACACCGTCAAGTCCGGTTACATTTACATTGCGATTTACCTTTGCGTCATATGAATCAGCGTTGATGATCTCGGATAAATCAATACCTGTTGCCTCTTTCATACTCTCAAATACCTTTGCCATTACAACCGGTACATTTCCGGCAACCTGACCTACACCATTGTCACTATCACCGCCACCGATAATTGTAATCTTGTCGATTTGTCCAAGCGGCTCTGCAACCTTGGCTGCGATATCAGGAAGTACCTTAATCATCATCTCTGCAACGGCTGCTTTATTGTACTTGGCATATGCCTCTGCCTTTTTCTCCATAGCCTCTGCCTCTGCAATACCCTTTGCCTGGATAGCTGATGCCTCTGCCTCTCCGACTGCACGGATACCGGCGGCTTCCTGCTCCTTGGCATATCTCATGGCTTCTGCCTGTGCTTTCTGTGCCTCAGCCTGACGCTGTGCCTCGAACTGTCTTGCCTCAGCTTCCTTCTGGCGCTGGTAGAGCTGTGCCTCTGCCTGCTGCTGTGCTGCATATTTATTGGCTTCAGCCTTTTTCTTGACCTCTGCCTCAAGAGACTGCTCTGTTACCGCAACCTCTTTCTGTTTTAACTCAATCTCTCGCTCCTGCTTTGCGATATCAGCGTTTGCTGTGGCAACCTCAATCGTCTTACGCTGCTCCTCCTTCTGGATATCGTAAGCAGCATCCGCCATAGCCTTCTTAGTATCAGCCTCCATCTGAAGCTCTGATTTCTTGATAGCGAGCTCATTCTGTTTCTTGGCAATCTCTGTCTGTGCTGCAACCGCTGCATCATTTGACTCTTTATCAGCCGAAGCCTGAGCTACCTTGATGTCTCTCTCACTCTCTGCCCTTGCGATAGCGGCGGCCTTTTTAATCTTTACGATATTGTCGATACCAAGATTCTCTATTACCTCGTTGCCATCCACGAAATTCTGCACATTAAAGCTGATGATATCAAGTCCCATTGCCGCAAGATCAGGCTCTGCATTCTCTTTTACCAGATTGGCAAACTTCTGACGGTCTGAAACCATCTCCTCAAGCTTCATTTTTCCAACGATCTCACGTACATTACCCTCGAGAACCTCTCTGGCAACACCGGCGATATACTCTGTGTTTTTGTTAAGGAAGTTCTCAGCCGCAAGGCGCAGCTTTTCAGGATTATTACTGATCTTTACGTTTACCGTAGCATCGACGTTGATATTGATATAATCTGCTGTCGGTACTGCATTGCTTGTCTTTACATCGATAGGTATCAGTCTGAGATTCAGCTTATCGAGACGCTCAAAAAACGGAATACGTATGCTCGCCTTTCCGATAACTACCTTTGACTTTTTCTTTACACCTGAAATGATATATGCCATATCAGGCGGTGCCTTCACGTATCCGATTGCCATAAACAACAGGATAACAAGAACAACAACTGCAACAATAATTCCAATGATACTAATGTCCTGCATAACTTTCTCCTCTCTTTCGTATGCTTTTTATTAATAATTTGACAATATCATTTTATTATAAATATATTGTTTTGTCACTCTAAATATTAAAAAAATAATATACCACTGTGCTTTTGAATGTCAGATTTCCCGCTGTGGATGCCTGGCCGATTGGAATCATTGCGGATGCCGCAAATGCAAAGGTATTTTTCCTCTAATAGCTGTTTACATTTGAGACAAGTTTTATAAGGTCACTTCCTGTATTGCTTCTTCATCCAGTTTGAAGTTCGTCGAGCTATCAATGGCACGGTATCCATCCTTGTATGCTGCCATATTATCAAGCAGTGTCTGTGCAGTTACTTTAATTCCTGACAGAATTGTTATATGTGCTTCACCAAAATGCAAATTTCGCCATATGTTCTTTTAACTAATCTCCATGTATTTCATCACCTTCGGTGAGAACCATTCCTATTAATTTAAAGATCGTGATTAATTGTTTAAGTGGTGGGTGTTCTTATGTGGAGACATAATTAAAATTATAACCAACCGCGTGTTTGTAAATATTTATCTGAAAACGCATACCAAAAATCTCCATCAATCGAAATGTCTCTCTGATTTTTTATCATGCCTTGTTGGAATCTACATTTTTATCTATTTCTTCTAATGAATGAAAATGATTATGCAGATAAATATTAAATTCCTCTTCAGTAAAATTGTACTGTTCTGTTACCATTGTAATTGGTAATATCATTGTACAAGCACATATTATTCCGTTTCTACTGTATGGTCCTCCAAATGTGCAAAAATTCTTTTCGTCTATTACGTATGTGTACCAATTTCCATTCCGTTCAAAGCATCCACACTGATTTGGCTTTTCGACAAATTCTCCAAAATGGAAATATTCATAATCGTCTATATTTTCTTGAACAATTCCATATAAATTTTTTTTAATCTCTTCATTTAATATATTACTCATTATTTTCCCTTCCACTAGTTAATTACTGCTGTACCTAAATCCGAAATTATTCCTGTATCTTTCAAAGTTCCCCAACTATAAATTGTATTCATCTGCCCTGCTCCACCTTTCATATGAACATCACCAACATCCCATGCCGCAGCCTTTCCATGATATCCATATTTAGATGTTACATTATTTCCCGCAATTTCAACACCATCTGAAATATTGTTTTCTCCTATAATTTCTATTCTTGTTCTCCAACTTTCATAATCACTAATCATTTTAGCAGCGTTTTTATTCGAAAACCCCATTTTTACCAATTTTTGAAGTTTACAAAAATCAGATTTTCCACTGATAACTATATCTACAGTATCCTTATATACATCAACATCAAATGTTCCTGTATTAACCTTGGCAGAACTTTTTGGAATTGATCTTTCAGAATTATTAGCATATGTCCCATCTGCATTTTTTCCATATCCCATAGTAAAACCTCCATCACCACCATCACGGCTTACAGGTATTTTACAGCTCAATTCACCAATACTTGCAATTGTATCTGGTTCATACCCTCCATAATATGGCCAATCAAGATTAAACGTTTTTTCTCCAATGGAATTAGTTGTTAACTTAATGAAATACTTCGCATTATGTGATGTAATTAAATCATATCCTTCAACTGCCCATGATTCTGGACTATTTTTTACAATATTATATATTTCTTCACTATTTAAACTATTGAAAGTCAATACTTTACTATCATCGCTTAATTTTTTATATTCATTATACGCGGACTCTGCATACCATTTATTACCCGAAACATTAAACTTAGTATCAATTCCATTCAGCCCCTTTGCTGTCACTCCACTTGCAACCATACCGGCAACCATTCCTGCTGTATCATTTCCTGTCACATCTGTGGTTATCTTCTGCGCACCGGCTCCGGCTCCCATTGAGATGCCTTCTTTGGCGACTATTGTTGCTGTGCTTTTGAATGTCAGATTTCCCGCTGTAGATGCCTGACCGATTGGAATCATTGCGGATGCCGCAAATGCAAAGGCATTTTCTGTCAGATAATATGCGTCCTCGTTTCCCTGAAACAGGTCATCCTTTATGCCGTTTACTGCCGTGCTGTCAATGTCACCTGTGCTTCCATAATAAATATCCTGAGTGCCCTCTATGGCATCTGCAGCTCCGAATACTGCTGTTCCGCTTCCTACTGCTACTGCAACGTCAGCTACTATTGGTATTGCAGCACCTCCTGTCAGCACTATGCATGCTACCCCCGTCGCAATTAGTACTGCTCCTCCAACTGCCATCCAGATTCCCTGTGTCTTTACTTACAATCGAAATGTCTCTCTGACTTTTTATCTATTTCACCAAAAGAATGAAAACTGTTATTTATATAAATTTCTAGTTCCTGTTCTGTAAATTTATATTCTTTGAACAGTTTTGAAATATGTAATACCTTGGAACACGCATATATTATTGCGCTCCCATTAAATGGTCCTGTAAATGTACAAAAATTTCTTTCATCTATTACGTATGTATACCAATTTCCATTTCTTTCAAAATATCCACACTGATTTGGCTTTTCGATAAACTCACCAAAATGAAAATCTCTATACTTTTCCAGATTCTGCTCTGTTTTTTCAAATAACACATTTTTTATTTTTTCTGCTTTTTCATTTAACATATTATTCACCACTTTCTTATTTCTACACTTACTTAACCACAACAGTATCCATATCAAAAATTATTCCAGCTTCTTTTAAATTTCCCCAACTATAAATTGTATTCATCGGCCCTGCTCCACCTTTCATATGAACATCTCCAACATCCCATGCGGCAGCCTTTCCATAATATCCATATTTAGATATTACATTATTTCCCGTAATTTCAACACCATCTGAAATATTGTTTTCTCCTATAATTTCCGGTCTTTCTTTCCAATTCAAATAATCCTTGAGCAAGTCTTCTGCAACATCTTCGTCAATTCCTAACTCTATTAACTTTTGGATGAACTTTTAGGCTGATTTCCGGTAAGACACAATAGGATTTCAAAACCTTTTTAGATCTTGGAATCCCGCTGATACACTGACTAATTATGCGGATACATAAATTTAAATTAATTCAGAAAGCCAACTATCTAAAGCATCTCCCTCTATTATCTCTTCCGATTGCTCAATATCTTTAAAATCCAATACTGGAGTTTTCACTATTTTTACAGCTCCAATTTCTTTTCTTGTTATATACTTAATAAATACGAATTGCTCTTTCTTTTCAAAAATATATTCCTGTGCCAATTGCTCAGAATTGGTCCATATCATATATGAATCAGCAAGCACTGCATTTCTAGATACTTTATCTGCAAATAATTGAAAATATTTATCTTTATATTTTATAAATACATCTTCATTGTATATTATATCTACCTCGTTTGCCTTAACAATTTTCATATATAACTCAGAGTGCTTATTTCCTAGTACATCAATATAATTTGTAAATCCCTCCTTCCTATAATTTCAAGCCCTAAATCATTGATTTTTGGACTTTTTATTTAAA
>URDU01000039.1 GCA_900546625.1 uncultured Lachnobacterium sp.
TCAAATAGTTTTCAGTAAGTGTTTGTAAGTTTTCCATGATGTTCTCCTTTGTTTGGCGTTTTTAAAATAAATTGATAAAATTATATCGTATATAAGCTATGAAGAGTTAAGAAGAATTAGTGGTAGTGATGAAAGTGTAATATGGTGAAAATGGGATGAAACAAGTTGTGCATATGGGGATTGACGAAAAATATGTGACGTGATAAAATTAAATTACCCGAAGGGTAATCTTGATAACATCATTGAGGAGGAGAGACTTGGAATTAGTATATACGTCAGAAAAAATTGAGACTCAATGTACCAAGTTAGAAGCATTATGAGTAATTATATCGAGTTTGAAGACAAAATAGCTTTTCATCCAGGATATTATATTAAGGAAATAGTTGATGATAGTGGGTTAACACAAGAAGACTTTGCTAAACGTCTTGGTACCACTCCAAAGAATTTGAGTCTTTTGATTCGTGGAGAACAGAATCTTTCTATTGATATTACAATGAAGTTGTCTAGGATGATTGGAACAAGTGCTGCTTATTGGCTTAATCTGCAGAACACTTATGATGCTTTAATTGCAGAGTTTAAATCAAGAGAGGAGCTATCTCAAGAAAGAGAAATCTTTTCGTTTTTAGATTACAAATATTTTAGAGAGCATTTCAGTCTTCCGGATTTGCCCAGGAAAATTGATGAACAGATTGAACAAGTTAGAAATTTTTTGAATGTGGCAACTCTGTCGGTTTTTAGAAAAAAAAATATGGCAGTTAGTTTTCGGAGTGCTGCAAAGGAACTATCGGAAGCTAATGTGATTAAAGCAAATATTATGGTGCAGATAGCGACAAACATAGCTTTAAAAATAGATGCACCTAAGTTTAATAAAGGGCTTTTCGAACAGAAAGTAAATTATGCGCTTACACTTACAGAAAAACATAGTACATTTTATCCGATTATAAAAGAGGCCTTTCTTAAAGCAGGTGTTATTTTAGTTATTCTTCCTAATATTTCTGGATCAAAGATTAATGGCGCAACTAAAAAAATTGGAAATAACATTATGTTAATGGTAAATGATAGAAGATTGAATTCTGATACATTTTGGTTTACATTGTTTCATGAAATAGGGCATATTATGAATGGGGATTTTGGTATTTCTTTTGATTCGGAATCCGGGGAGCAGGAGGAAATTGCGGATAAATATGCGGAAGATATGCTTATCCCTTATGAACAGTATAAAGTGTTTTTAGCGGAAAATAGGTTCGATGTTCAGTCTATTAAAATATTTGCAAAAAAGATAGAAAGAGATCCGGGAATTGTGTTGGGCAGATTGTTGAATGATGGAAAAGTCGATTATAATGACTGGACGTTAAATGGACTTAGACACAAATATAGGGTGAAAACAAGATAATTTCATGTGATGCTTTTCGAAGAAAAACATTGCATAAAGATTCGAGAAGTATTCATCGAGCAGACGGAGGGGAAAGAACGAACTGTAGGAGAGGCTGTTCTTTCTCTTTTTCTATTGGTCACAAAAAGACTATAGCGGATTTTTAATTAAGAAGGTTGTGAATATGGGAATGATTAGTGTTTTTAACTATAATGCCGGTAAAGGTGATTGCATCAGAATCAGGTATAAAGGCATATCAGGTAATTATCACAATATTATCATTGACAGTGGTGTCGTAAGTTTTGGAACGAAGTATGCTGATATTGCCAGGAAACTGGAATCAATGGGAGAATGCATAGATGTTGCAGTTATTTCGCATGTTGATAATGATCATTTAGGTGGATTATTATACAATCTGAGAAGTGGGGTACATCTTCCTATAAAAGAAGTATGGATGAATCATGGTAGTTATATTAATAGGAATGTTTTGTTGTCTGTCAGACAAAACGACGAATTATTTACAAGATTGCAAAATCAAAATATATCCGTTAAATCCGTAACCAAAGGTAACGTTTATGAATTGGATGGCGCAATATTCCGTATTTTGTGGCCGTGTGATACTGCGTTACAGGAGTTGTTTAGGAGTAGACAGGCAGATGTTTTGCTTAGTCGAAAATCAGATTACGGATATTCTTTTTCTGAATTGATGGACATGCCTATAAAAAAACAAGATTCAAGCAGAAATAATAGGGCGAGTGTTATAATGAAGTTGGAATATCTTGGAGCAAAGATGCTATTTACAGGAGATGCATGGGCAGAAGATATATTGCAGGTTGCAGAAGATGGATATGATTTGGTTAAACTTGCACACCATGGATCTGTAAGAAATATATCTGAAGAATGGGGAGAAAAGATAAAATGCAATAATTATATGATTTGTACAGATGGTGTGATGCATCCGGATAAACAGACAATTGCAAAATTGTTGAAGTGGTATGGAAACATCTGTATTTATGGGGCTGCAGACTGGTGGAAGAAGATGTCAAAGGATGAGCCTATGGATGTTTGTAAGCATGTACAGTATGAGAAGGGAGAATATGTATGGAGAGCAGAGAAACGATAAATCTAGATCAACTTAAACTAGAAGCTCAGGAGTATTCGGTATATATTACAGATATCAGGGGAACTTCTTCCGGAAGCGGAGTGTTGTATTATCCGGGAGATGGAGAAAGATTGTTTATTTTTACTTGTGCACATGTGCTTGATGATCTGGTTGAACCGTTTCAAATTTATTATTTTGTTCCGGTAGATAGGAAAAATGAAAATTACAGGATCGTAAAGGTTGAGGCTGATCGGCAGCAAGTTGTCTATTCCCCTATTGATTCAGTTACTCAAAGGGAAGATAAAACAAAAGAGCATTCTGTAGATGTAGCAGTCATCTGTCTGAGTGTGGACCATGAAAATATTTTGGATGCTGCGGACTACATTATAGGAGAAGCGCATCAAAGTGATAAAATTTTCATACAAGGATTTCCGGGAGCAGGAGTTGAGGGAATGGAGATGCTGGAGTATTTGGATTGTGCGAAAGGTACTGTCCTTCATAATATTCCTAACAAAGAAATGATTCTGTGCAGGATAGAGGATACATTTTTAGATCAAGCGAATAGAATTGAGGAACTGGAAGGTTTCTCCGGCTCACCGGTTTGGAGTGCTTCAAATAGTCAAAAGAGTATTTTAGGGATGCTTTCCTGCGGATTTGGAGATCGTGTTTACCGTGGAAAAGTAAAAGCGGTGACAATGAATCCGGTTATTAGTATTATGAAAAATCATTTCGAAATTTACCTGGAGAAGCATATTATGGGAATCCCGGAGGATGATGTTGCTCCGGAAAAAGAAGTAGCAGTCCATATACAGAGAAATGTAGTTACGGTAAAAAATATTTATGATGAGTGGCTAATGGCGCAGATGGAGAAAGTCAGAACATATATTGATGATGTGAAGTTTCAAAAGGCTATTGATCTGGCAAAAGAAAGTATGAACGATGCGCGCTTTTTTTGCTGTAGTAGAGAAAATATCATTCGTCATATGAAGATTTTACTATATTGTTACGAAGGCTGCTTACTTTTGGACGAGTATTACATATTGGAAGAAAATATGCGGGAACATGGTTATCTGGAAGAACATGATCCTATTAGATGGCTTACGTTGAATTTTGGTAACAGGAATTTCAAGGAGACAGCAACATATGCAAAGAAACTTCTGGAAGATAGTAATGAAACTGATGGGATATATATACTTGCAAGAGTATATTTGAGCCTTTGCAGGGCATACGAGGAAAATGCACCTGTAGACGAAACAATAGGGATATTTTTAGATGAAAGAGAGAGTTTGATTATTGAATGTAAAGATGCAGATATGAAGACTTTGATATATCAGATGCTTGGATATACCTATGGCGAACACTATCATGAGTATACGAAATCAATAAGATGCTTGAATAGAGCATATCGCTTGGGAATGGATCATGCTGTATTGGAGACTTTAGGATGTGCATATTACTTTTTCTCAATAGAAAATGCTTTAAGGGAAGATAATACGGTAGATATGATGAAAATTGACCGTGCAGCCTTGTACAAGGCGAGAGAATGTTTCTTGATTTTGTGGGATAAAGCCGATGAACTATATCGCTCAGTAATGATGAAGCGTGAAGGTGGAGTGATTTTTAATACTTTTTATTTTCAACAGGATAATTATAGAATATTAACGATTTATCCTTATCTGATGAGCAATTTAGTAATGAATGATAACAAGGAAAGGCGAGATTTTGAGAAAAAATATGCAATGATAGTATGCCAGTCAGGAAACATTGATTTAGCACAGTTTCATTATCTTGAGGAAGAGGACCGAATTCTATTTAGTACACTTGCAGATGAAAGTAGGATACTCAACACACTTGATATGTTATTACGCCTTGGACAGGGATGCCCTCCTGAGCTGGAGGGAGAGCTATATGGTGTTATTGAGGATACTGAAACAAATTTACCTAAAATAGATGAAAGAGAGAGAATTTCTGTAGTATCTTTACTGTTAAATCTATATGGGCATGGTAGGAAGAATTTTGGATGGAATGTTGCTTCAAAGATGAATATGCATATAGCGTTTATAAGACAAAATGGCGATCAAAAAATGATCATGACATTTGAAAACTTTTTATATGAAAATACACATAGCATGGAAGTGGCTGAGAAAAAATTTATAGAAAGTTATGAGAAATCTCCGTCTTTTATTACATGGCAGGAACTGCTTCAGTTTTATAAGCGCAATATGATGTTAGATAAAGCTGATGCATTGTTTGAAGATTTGTTTTGCAATCATATGGAATATGTGGAAGCAGAACCGGAGTATAGTTATAGGGCATATATCATGTATATTCTGAATTACGCAAGAGATATTAAATATGCACTGCGTTTTTATCTAGAGCATAAGGCTGATATGAAGGATGAAAATATCAGAACTTTTTGTGAACACGAATTGATGTTTTATACAAATTGTTTTAACAATCCGGAACAATTTGAGGAGGAGCGTAGAGTATTTGTAGAGCAGGGGCTGATTCCGAAGGAAGAATTTCATCGTATTTTATTGATTGTATATATGTGTAATCTGGATAGTAAACATGCATGGGAACATTTTAGC
Organism: uncultured Lachnobacterium sp.; assembly: GCA_900546625.1. Taxonomy (GTDB): domain Bacteria; phylum Bacillota; class Clostridia; order Lachnospirales; family Lachnospiraceae; genus Roseburia. The sequence goes on from URDU01000039.1 coordinate 5,066, forward strand.
AAGGACAATCCTTATTTTGGAATATTTGGACAGATACCCTATCTGACAAGAGAAGGAGCACAATTCTTGATTTGGCAACGCAGACTTCAACCACATATGGAACCGGAATGGAATGGTATGAATTGTAAAAATGCGAACGTTGTATTACAACATTACAAGCAGGAAATATGGCATGTTTCAGCATCGGATATTGTAAAACGTTTAGAAACTAAGATACAAAGAACAATAGCTATTGATGCATGGGGCTTGTATTTACTTGCGATATCCGAAAAATTGGATTATTTATTGAATTTTGACTATGTGTATGTGACTCATTTGTCAATTACCAGAATGCTTGAAGAAATGACTCATTATAAAAATGATTATTTGGAAAGCATTATTGCATATCTGGAAGTGTCAGATAATGTGAAATTACAGTCTCCGGAGTTTGAAGCACAATTAATGGTTCGTGAGGTGTCAGATTACTTTGAGCCATGTAGTACTATTGCTATGGCTGTAGAGGCGGGAGTTCCGGCTGTAATAGGTGCTTCGGACATTGATGAAACAGTATTTGAAAAATTCAAAAATTATATTATCAGACCGAGTGATATTGAAGATATAACGAAATAAGTAACATGCAAAGGAAAAAGAATTTTATGCAATTTTACCACTTTACCGCATTAAAATTTAATATTTTTTTTATAAAATATGCAAAATGTGACAAAAACTACTGGACAAAATGTACTATATGGGGTAAAATGCATATATGCAATCGAATAGCACATTTGAAGGTTGTGCAGATAGTATTGGGTATATTTTACGAATTGGAGGGATTTTTCATGAGAATATATCATGCTAAGGATTATGCGGATATGAGTAGAAAGGCTGCAAATATCGTATCGGCACAGGTGATTATGAAGCCTAATTGTGTATTGGGACTGGCTACAGGCTCTACACCTGTTGGGATGTATAAGCAGCTCGTTGAGTGGTTCAAGAAGGGGGATTTGGACTTCTCAGAGGTTATGACGGTGAACCTTGATGAGTACAAGGGACTTAGCCGTGAGAATGATCAGAGCTACTATTATTTTATGCATCAGAATTTGTTTGATCATGTGAATATTCCGGTTGAGAATACTCACCTGCCAAACGGCATGGAGCCGGATCCACAGAAGGAGTGCAAGCGCTATACAGAGCTGATTCAATCTCTTGGCGGTGTTGATTTACAGCTTCTTGGTATCGGGCACAATGGTCATATTGGTTTTAATGAGCCGGGCGAGTCTTTTGACAAGCAGGTACACTGTGTGGATCTGACAGAGTCTACTATTGAGGCCAATAAGCGCTTCTTTGCATCGGCTGATGATGTTCCGAAGCAGGCTTATACAATGGGAATCAAGACCATCATGCAGGCTAAGAAGATTCTTATTATTGCAAGTGGTGAGGATAAGGCAGAGATTGTGCACAAGGCTTTCTTTGGACCGATTACACCACAGGTACCGGCTTCTGTATTGCAGCTGCACAATGATGTTACGCTTGTAGCTGATGAGGCGGCACTGAGCAGGCTGTAGATGTTTTTTAGTTGAGAAGGTGCATGTATATGATAATAAAAAATGCAAGGGTATTTACAGAGGATGGCAGCTTTGTGCATGGTGATGTTGTCGTTAAGGATGGCCGTTTTGACAGCGTTTTGGAGAGAACAGCTGACACGGACGCGGCTAATGACAGCACACAGCAGGAGATTATAGATGCATCGGGGCTTACTATGATACCGGGTCTTGTGGATATTCATTTTCATGGATGCAAGGGAGCTGACATGTGTGACGGCACAAAAGAGGCACTTGATGTGATTACAGCATACGAGGCTTCTGTCGGAGTGACGAGCGTGTGTCCGGCTACTATGACCATTCAAAGGGATGAGCTTTTGAGTGTCATGAAAAATGCCGGTGATTATAATTATCATGGTGGTGCACATCTTGTAGGTATCAATATGGAGGGACCTTTTATCAGTCCTTCTAAAAAGGGAGCACAGGCGGCAGAGAATATCATGCAATGTGATTATGATTATTTCTGTAAGCTTCAGGATGCGGCCCATGGCTTGATAAAGCTTGTAGATATTGCTCCGGAGGAGCCGGGCGCGATTGATTTTATAGACAGGGTAAGAGGAAGTGTTGTGGTTTCAATAGCACACACGGCGGCTGATTATGACACCGCAGTTGAGGCTATTGAGCATGGTGCAAGCCATGCGACACATTTGTATAATGCGATGCCGCCGCTTCATCACAGGAATCCCGGAGTTATCGGGGCTGTGAGAGATTCAAAAAAATGTCATGCGGAGCTCATTTGTGACGGAGTGCATATTCATCCGTCGGTTATCAGGGCAACCTTTGCCATGTTTGGCGCGAAGCGCATGATTTTAATAAGTGACAGCATGAGGGCCACAGGGCTTGAGGATGGTGAGTATACACTCGGTGGACAGGCCGTGACGGTCAGAGGTCCGCTTGCCACACTCCATGACGGGACAATTGCAGGCTCGGCAACCAATCTGATGGATTGCATGCGTTTTACGGTAAGGCAGGCAGGCATTCCGCTTGAGGAGGCAATTATGTGTGCTACAGCCAATCCGGCTAAGGAGATTGGCATCTATGATGAAGCAGGCAGCATTTCTGCAGGAAAGAGAGCAGATTTTGTGCTTCTCAACGATGATTTGGATATTGTTAGTGTGTATATCGACGGAAAGGAGATATCATGTTAGGTTTTTTTAAGAATAAGTCAAAGGAAAAGGTAATCTGTTCTCCGTGCAACGGCAGAGTGGTTCCTATCACAGAGGTTCCGGATCCTACTTTTTCTGAGAAGATATTGGGAGACGGCGTAGCCGTGATTCCTTCTGAGGGCAGGTTTTATGCTCCGGCGGATGGTGAGGTGACAGCTGTATTTGACACGCTGCATGCTTTTACCATGACGACCACTCAGGGAGTTGAGCTGCTTTTGCACATTGGTTTGGATACAGTGGTACTAAAGGGTGATCCTTTTACATCACATATTTCTGTTGGTGATCAGGTGAAGAAGGGCGACCTTTTGATGGAGGCTGACCTGGAGCAGATTAAGGCAGCAGATCTTAATACAATCACTCCGGTTTTAATTGGCAACACTGCTGATTATAGTGAGATAAAGATGCTCAAGGAGGGTGATGTATCCGCTGGTGATGAGATTTTAAGTCTCGCGTAGATTTGTATAATAACAACGAACTTAATTGGAGTATCTCCAGTTTAGTATATATAATGTAAAGGAGGGGAAATCTATGAAATTTCTTCAAAAACTGGGTAAAGCTTTAATGCTTCCCGTAGCAGTACTTCCTATCTGTGGTATCCTCATGGGTATTGGATATTTTTTATGTCCTGCAACCATGCAGGGTGGTGACATCGAGGGAGTGCGTAATTTAATAGGTCTGTTTTTAGTTAAAGCAGGGGGCGCTTTGATTGACAACATGGCCATCCTTTTTGTAATCGGCGTTGGTGTCGGTATGTCGGAAAAGAACGACGGTACCGGCGGTATTGCAGCTTTAGCTTCATGGCTGATGATGAAAACACTCCTGTCTACAGGCTTTGTTACCACTATCATGCCATCTATCGCTGACAGCGCTACAAAGACACTTGCATTCGATAAGATTGAAAACCCATTTATCGGAATCTTGGCCGGTATTATCGGTGCTTTGTGTTACAACAGATTTAAGGATACAAAGCTTCCTGACTGGCTGTCATTCTTCAGTGGCAAGCGTTGCGTAGCAATTGTCGCAGGTGTTGTTTCAATCCTTGTATCTGTAGTATTACTGTTTGTATGGCCATTACTTTTCGGTGCTCTTGTAGCTATCGGTAAAGCAATCGTTGGTTTTGATGTAGTCGGCGCAGGTATCTATGCATTCTTGAACCGTCTGTTAATCCCTACAGGATTACACCACGCATTAAACAATGTATTCTGGTTCGATACTATCGGACTTGGAGACCTCAAACATTTCTGGGCAGGCGAGACATCAAAGGATGTTTCATGGAGCCTCGGAATGTACATGTCAGGTTTCTTCCCATGTATGATGTTTGGTATTCCTGGTGCAGCACTTGCTATGGTTAAGTGTGCAAAGCCTGCTAAGAAAAAGGTTGCCATCGGTATCCTTGCTTCTGCAGCTATCTGTGCATTTATCTGTGGTGTTACAGAGCCTTTTGAGTTTGCATTTATGTTCCTTGCTCCTGGTCTCTATGTGATTTATGCTTTACTTTATGGTATTTTCACAATGGTTACAGTAGCTCTTGGATTTAGAGCAGGCTTCTCATTCTCAGCTGGCGCGATGGATTTATTATTCTCATCTTCACTTCCGGCTGCAGCAAAGACATGGCTCATCATTCCTCTTGGAATCGCAGCTTTTATCGTATTCTACATCGTATTCTATTTCGCTATCAAGAAATGGAATCTTAAGACCCCTGGTAGAGAGGACGATGATGTTGAGGAAGAGAAGAAGGCAGTGCTTTCTAACAATGACTACACAGCAGTTGCAAAGACTATTCTTGAGGGCTGCGGTGGCAAAGACAATATTGCAAGCATTGACAACTGCATCACAAGACTCAGACTTGAGGTTAAGGATATTACTCAGGTTGATGACAAGAAGATTAAATCTGCAGGTGTTGCAGGCGTTATGAAGCCTGGCAAGAATTCTGTCCAGGTTATTATCGGAACCAAGGTTCAGTTTGTTGCGGATGAGTTTTCTAAGCTTTGCGAGTAGATTTGTTCTGCAATATAGCAGTGTTGATTCACGACAGGTGATTCACATAATTTCATAATACATGATCAAAAGCCACAACGGGTGTTATGCCTGGGGTGGCTTTTTTAATTAGTTCGGACCGTAAGCCTCGCACGGTCGTGGTGGGAATCTGCCTAGAAGAGAGTTACTGGTCACACTGTTAGGGGTGAACAGTAACAATGAGATGGATAGATGGAGAGAAAGAGAGTATTTGCTGTTGACATTTGATGGAAATTACCATTAAAATTATTGTTGAGAAGGTTACAGTAAAAGGAGTATGGTGTCAATGAAAAAGAAACCTAAAAGTATTAATGCGCTGATGGCATATATGAGAGATGAAAAAGGATTGAGTATTTCTGGAAGTAGTGATAAGAAAAAACTTAGATATATGGGTTATTTCCATGGATATAAAGGATATCGTTTTCATAATAATCCAGCGAATACATATGTATTCAATTCCTTTGATGAGGTGCAGGCAATCTATGACTTTGATATGGCGATTAAGACAATGTTTTATCCGGAGATAATGTTTTTGGAAACTGCATTTAAAAACTATGTTTTGGAAGTTATTTTGGAAGATGCTGAAAGTAAAAGATTTGCGAATATATATGCGAAATTGTTAACGGATTACAAAGCCTATCCGATAGGTAGTAATGATTATAAAAAAGCAATTAATAAAAGAATGAATCTTAGAAATAAAGTATATAGTCTTATTTCCCGAGATTATGGTAAGAGGTTTATAGTGAATCATTATTATGACAAGGATCAGCCGCTTCCTATATGGGCAATTTTTGAATTAATTAGTCTTGGTGAATTTGGTACATTTGTAGGTTGTCTTGACCAAAATACCAGGAAAAAAATTTCTAAGAGCGTAGGCATAAAGGTTGCTTATGACCGAGATGGTAAATTGTTACCATTGATCGTATATGCCTTAAAGGATTTAAGAAATGCTGTAGCACACAATAATACGATTTTTGATGCTAGATTTAAAACGGGTAAGGTAAGCTTGAGAATTGCTAAGTGTATAAGTGCAGAGACAGGAATTAATAATATTACATTTGAGTCTATTGTTGATTATGTGATTCTTATAAGCTTTATGATGAAACTATTAGAGTGTCAAAAGAAGAAAATTATGGCATTTATTCGTTTGTTTGAAAAGGACTGTGAAGAACTTAGGGGAAAAGTTTCTACGTCCATTTTCAACACAGTTGTGTATACAGATACCAGAACGAAGTTGAATTTATTGAAAAAGTATTTGTAGAGAATTCAAAAATATTTGTGGAAAATTCAAAAGTGCTATTGCATAAAAGTTTTCATTATGGCATAATATATTACAGAATTGCGGCGGACGTCTGCGGACTATGCCTAAGGGAGTTGGATGCGTCCGGCTTCCTTTTTATTTTATAGAAAATATACATATAGGTTTTGATTGTGTGTATATTTACTAAAAAAGAAGTTCGAGAGTTGTTAGTATCATCGAGCAATCTTAAATGATAGTTTAATAAGCTGGTATTTATAAGGATTCGAGCATTTGCTCGAATCCTTTTTTTAGTTTACGTGACATAGGTGCGTACTACCGGGGAAACTCACTAACATACCAAAATAGTGGGAAATATATAGCTTTACAGCAAGGGTTGAAAAACAAACAAACGTTTGCTATAATAAATGAAGCGAGGAAATAAAAGTATATTAGGTTTAGTAATTTAAGTATTCATTTAATTTATTGTGATTAGGGAAAATCCAATATCAATCGATTGATAGAAAGAGTGATTTTATATGAACATATGGCTTAAGTTAAGGAAAACAGCAGCAATTGCACTATGTGAGTTACTTGCAATTGCTACAATTTTTACAGGCTGTGCCTCCACTAATTTATCCGGCACTGAAGGTGCCGGGCATGTCGCAGGAGCTGTTGTAGCAGATGAGGATTCTTCCGGTGCTTTAGGCAGCACGGATAATGCGGATGCAGGGAAGCCGCAGGATGATCTTGTAAACAACAATACCTATGTTTCTCTCGATGCGATTCCGGCATATGATGGCAAGGCATATGTGGCTATCAATAACAATGAGCCTTTTTTTACGGACAACGATATGACTACCACTGCTTTTGAAAACTACAGTGATTTGGATTCACTTGGCAGATGTGGTGTGGCTTATGCCAATATCTGTAAGGAAATCATGCCGACTGAGAAGCGCGGCATGATAGGTATGATAAAGCCATCGGGCTGGCATACAGTGAAGTATGATGTGATAAAGGACAGATATTTATACAATCGCTGTCATCTTATTGGCTATCAGCTTGCCGGAGAGAATGCCAATCCAAAGAACCTTATTACCGGTACAAGATACCTGAATGTGGAGGGGATGCTTCCGTTTGAGAATCTGGTAGCGGATTATGTAAACAATACAGGAAATCATGTGCTCTACAGGGTGACTCCGATGTTCTCAGGCAGCAATCTTGTTGCAAATGGTGTTCTCATAGAGGCGAAGTCGGTTGAGGACAATGGTGGCGGCATACTTTTTAATGTCTATTGCTATAATGTGCAGCCCGGAGTCGGAATAAACTATGAGAATGGTGACAGCTGGCTGGATGGCACCACCCCACAGGAGCAGAGCGCTCAGACGGATACACCGCAGAATGAAGGCTCTCAGAGCAGCGCTGGAAGCGTGGCAGGAGCTTCGGCAGGAGAATCCGGCTCTTCAAGCAGTACAACAGGAAGTGCATCATCAGGCTCAGACAGCGTGACAGCAGAAAATAGCGTTTCGGATTCCTCAAACAGCGAGACTATGGTTCATATCACTGCAACAGGCAAGAAATATCACCGGGCGGGCTGTCGAACCTTGAAAAAAAGTGACACAGAGGTAACGCTTGATAAAGCAAAATCCATGGGACTGTCTCCGTGTGGCATCTGCAATCCGCCACAGTAGATGCATATTAGTGTTTGTAACCATCTACAGTAGATGTGCATTAGCATTTGTAATCTTCACAGTAGATGAACGTTATCTTTGCAGTGAAACCAAGTTTATTGAAGTAACTTGAAAGTAATCCGGTATATGGAAATACTGTCACAGAGTAAGGGCTGCAAGTTACGGCACCGTCAGGGCGCACGCATATGTTTTGATTGAGCGAATAGCGAAGCTGCTTAGATACTGTAGGATTATGCACATGAAGCGCAGAAATGACTTGCCATGGAAGGCAAGTCAAGGAGAACCGCGCCATGGAAGGCGCGTTTCGACGGTTTCGTCAGGCATAGAAGCATAAAAAAGCATAATCCGTACAGAATCTTAGCGGCAAAGCGTAGCGAAAGCAAAACATATGCGTGCGCCCTATCGATGCCGTAGCCTGCAGCACGTCCTATAGCACATACAGCAAAATCCCCTGTAACCCTTGACGATTGCAAAACCGAAAAGTATAATAGAATAGCTAATGAATTCAATATTTTAATATAGATGGAGGAAACCAAATGGCACTGAGCAAAAAGCCGGTCAACGGCATGAAGGATATACTACCTGCAGAGATGGAAATCCGTGATTATGTGACAAGTGTGATCAAGGATACATACAGAAGCTTCGGATTTACACCGATAGAGACACCATGCATGGAGAATATAGCAAATCTCACAAGCAAGCAGGGCGGAGAAAATGAGAAGCTGATCTTCAAGGTAATGAAGAGAGGCGAGAAGCTGAATCTGGAGACAGCAAAGGAAGAGTCGGATGTAGTAGACTTTGGAATGCGCTATGACCTTACAGTGCCGCTTTCAAGATATTATTCAAACAATGCCAACAACCTGCCATCGCCGTTTAAGGCACTCCAGATGGGCAGTGTGTGGAGAGCAGACAGACCTCAGAGAGGCCGCTACAGACAGTTTACACAGTGTGATATAGATATACTCGGAGAGCCAAGCAATCTGGCAGAGATAGAGCTGATTACAGCAACCACTACCACAATCGGCAGACTCGGCTTTGAGAACTTTGAGATAAGAATCAACGAGAGAAGAATCCTAAAGGCTATGGCAGCCTACAGTGGTTTCGCTGAGGAGGACTACGATAGCGTATTTATCACACTCGATAAGATGGACAAGATAGGAGTGGAAGGCGTTGCAAGTGAGCTTGCACAGGACGGCTATCCACAGGAAAATATTGACAAGTATCTTGATTTGTTCAAGCTTTTGGAGCAGACAAGGGATGTCACTGAGGGTGTAAAAATACTTTCAGAAAAGCTCGGTGAATATTTAGACGAAGAAGTGGTTACAAATATGACAGAGATAGCTACTGCTGTCAATGCCACAAAGGGAGCAAAGTTTGAGCTCGTATTTGACCCTACACTTGTTCGTGGAATGAGCTACTATACAGGAACTATTTTTGAGATATCAATGCCGGAGCTTGGCGCAGCCTGCGGTGGTGGCGGACGATATGACAAGATGATTGGAAAGTTCACTGGAAACGATGTACCGGCCTGTGGTTTTTCAATCGGTTTTGAGAGAATTATCCTGCTTCTCATGGAGAGTGGCTTCAAGATTCCTGAGAGTCCGAAGAAGGTGGCTTATCTGGTTGAGAAAAAATATCCGGCAGACAAGCTTGTTGATGTCATGAATCAGGCAAAGGACGCAAGAGCAAACGGACAGCAGGTGCTTGTTGTGCGCATGAACAAGAACAAGAAATTCCAGAAGGAGCAGCTTATGAAAGAGGGCTACGAGGAGTTTGTGGAGTTTTTCAACAGGTAGGAAGCTGGTTATTACGAATAAATATATAAAAGTAGAAATATAAGGAGCATAAAATGGCAGAATCAATGCAGGGCTTACATAGAAGCCATAGATGTACAGAGGTATCAAATGCCAATATCGGTGAGAAGGTCACCGTGATGGGCTGGGTACAGAAGAGAAGAAATTTAGGAAGTCTCATTTTCGTAGATTTAAGAGACAGAAGCGGAATACTTCAGATAGTGTTCGGTGAGGAGAATGTAGGTGCAGAGAGCTTTGAAAAGGCAGGCACCTTAAGAAGTGAGTTTGTTATCGCAGTTGAGGGAACTGTCCAGAAGAGAACAGCCGCTGTCAATGAGAACTTAAAGACAGGTGATATCGAGGTTATCGCTACATCAATCAGAGTGCTTTCAGAGGCACAGACACCTCCATTCCAGATCGAGGAGAATTCAAAGACAAGCGAGGACATCAGACTTAAATACCGTTATCTGGATCTTCGCCGTCCTGATATCCAGAGAAACCTCATGCTCAGAAGCAATGTGCTTCGCGTGATGCGTGACTTTATGGCAAACGAGGGCTTTTTAGAGATAGAGACACCAATCCTTTGCAAGTCTACACCGGAGGGAGCCAGGGATTATCTCGTGCCAAGCCGTATACACCACGGACATTTTTATGCGCTTCCTCAGTCACCACAGCTCTTTAAGCAGCTTCTGATGGCTTCAGGCTATGACAGATATTTCCAGATTGCACGATGCTTCCGTGATGAGGATCTGCGTGCAGACAGACAGCCTGAGTTTACACAGGCCGATATGGAGCTTTCATTTGTAGATATCGATGATGTAATCGAGGTAAATGAGAGACTGTTAAAGCACCTTTTCAAAGAGGTTGTCAATGTGGATGTTGAGATTCCGTTTAAGCGTATGCCTTGGCAGGAGGCTATGGACAGATTTGGTTCTGACAAGCCTGATACACGCTTTGGTATGGAGCTTTGCGACGTTTCGGATGTGGTAAAGGATTGTGGCTTTGGAGTATTCACCGGAGCTCTTGAAAACGGTGGCTCTGTCCGCGGTATCAATGTAGAGGGACAGGCAAAGATGCCTCGTAAGAAGATTGACAAGCTTGTAGAGCATGCAAAGGGCTGTGGAGCAAAGGGACTTGCTTATCTGTGCATCAATGAGGATGGCACATACAAGTCGTCATTTGCCAAGTTTATGACAGAGGCTGAGCTTGATGCACTTGTTGCAAAGATGAACGGAAAGCCGGGAGATTTACTCCTTTTCGCAGCTGACAAGAATAAAATCGTATGGAATGTACTCGGAGCGCTTCGTCTCATGCTCGGAGCTGAGCTTGGCCTGATTGATGAGAACAAGTACAATTTCCTCTGGGTAACAGAGTTCCCACTCCTTGAGTGGTCTGATGAGGAAAACAGATTTATGGCAATGCATCATCCATTCACCATGCCTATGGAGGAGGATTGGGACAAGATAGATTCAGATCCTGGCGCAGTTCGTGCAAAGGCATATGATATCGTACTCAATGGTACAGAGCTCGGTGGAGGCTCAGTGCGTATTCATCAGGATGACATCCAGGAGAAGATGTTTGAGGTGCTTGGCTTCACAAAGGAGCGTGCGCATGAGCAGTTTGGATTCCTGCTTGACGCATTCTCATATGGTGTACCGCCACACGCAGGACTTGCCTTTGGTGTTGACCGTATCTGCATGCATATGTTACATACAGACAATATCAAGGAGGTTATTGCATTCCCTAAGGTAAAGGACGCTTCGGACCTCATGTCAGAGGCACCCGGAACTGTAGATCCAAAGCAGCTTGAGGAGCTTGGAATAGCTATAGCTGCAGAGGAAGATGAGGAATAACACTATAATATGAATTTGAAAAAGAATATTTTCAATGCGATTACCATAATACTGCTCGCCGCACTTATTGCGGGGGCAGTATTGCTTAATAACAGAATAAAAAAGCTCGAGACACAGATGGCATACACATCAGACAACACATCAGTGATACTTTCCGATGTGCAGACCATGCAGGATGATATCAAGTCCACTCTTGAGGAGGAGGCCAGCCTCATAACAGACTGGGACATTTCCTTAAAAAGTGCAGACTTTACCGATATGACCTACACAGTATCTGTCTCGGTAGTGCCAAAGGAGTACACAGAGGACACAAAAACCAGTGTATTTTTCGGTACAAACGAGATACCGCTCGAGCTAAACGGCATAAAGTATACAGGCGAGGCCACACTTCCGCTGTCTGAAGACTATGCGGGCAATGTGACATTTCTGTTTGTTGACGGAAATAAAAGAAGCACAGAGGTGCTCGATGAGTTTGAGGGTGTGACATCAGTGTTCAAAAATGTAGCATCCGGCATACTTGTCGATAAACCAACCTTTGACAATGGCAGCATAAAGCTTGGCACAGATGTAGATGTAGCAGTCATGGGAAATGATTACTTTGACTTTAGCAGTGTGCAGCTTGTGGTCGCAAGCTCAGACACAGAGCTAAAGACCTACGATATCAGACAGCTGTTGGCAGAAAACGGCACAGAAGGTGCAGACACAGACTCTGTCACATCCGCCTTAAGCCGTAAGGATGATGCCAAGAAAGATGGCTCAAAGAAGGATACGGAAAATGATACCTCAGATGCCTCAAAAGAGGACGACGGCAAGCTCCACAGTCTCGAAGGCACAGTAAAAATCGAAGACTTAATCCCGGTAACAGCCGCAAGCAATATCAAAATATATGTCAAAGCGGTATCGGCACAGGGCTACACCTTCACATATGACCTGTTTGAGGGTACTGTAAATCAGGATATCACAGACTTTGAAACCACAGCCGATATATCCGGCGGAGACTACGCAGTAACCGACCAAGCCGGCAGTAAATATGAACCATAAGAATATGATATAAAAAAGCTCATTTCGCATCAGTGAAATGAGCTTTTTTCTGAGGAATATACTGCGCCTCACCCTTCTTTTTTGCTGAGCGGCAGAGTAAATATAAACTCCGTTCCCACACCCTCAGTACTTATCACATTTATATTCTCACCGTGCGCCTGCACGATTTCTTTAACTATAGACAGGCCAAGTCCTGTACCGCGCTTATCCTTTCCACGGGACAAATCACTCTTGTAGAAGCGCTCCCAGATCTTTGAAAGGCTGTCCTTCGGTATACCGATGCCGTGGTCCTTTACAGATATAAACACCTTTTCATTTCTGATACTCGTCTCAATCTTGATACTCGAATCATTGTTTGAAAACTTCACAGCGTTGTCAATCAGGTTGTAAAGAATCTGCTGGATTTTGACCATATCACCGCGCACGAAAAGCTCTTTTCCGGTGAGCACCAGGTCAAAGCTTAAGCCCTTTTCACTGCATTTGCCCTCGAAGGTGAGGATTGTCGTGCGGATCATCGTATTGATGTCAAAATCAGCAATATCCAGATGGATGCCGTGATGACCGAACTGGTTCAAATCGATAAGACTCTTGGTGAGTTTATTAAGTCTCTCGGTCTCAAAAAGTATGATATTTAAATATTTATCCTGCATTTCAACAGGGATGGTTCCATCCAGCATAGCCTCCACATAGCCCTTTATCGAGGTAAGAGGAGAGCGGAAGTCGTGTGATACGTTGGAAACAAACTTGCGCTGATCCTCCTCAAGAGTATCGAGCTCTGTCGCCATGTAGTTGAGTGTGTTTGCCAGATAGCCGATTTCGTCATTGGAATGTACATCAATCTGGGCAGTGAAATCACCCTTTGCGTACTTCTTTGCGGTCTTTGTGATTTTGGAGATAGGCCGGTAAATGGAGCGGCTCAGCATGTAAAGCAGAACAAATGCCACCATAAAAATTAGCGCTACAGTGTAAAAGGAGATATTCATAAATCCGTTTACGCCTGCTGTGATATGGCTCATTCTCTTGTGAATGACTATGTAGCCGATATTCTGGTAGGAGACATTCACCGGTGAAAATACGGACAGCATCTGATGCTTGAAGGCGCCGTAAAAATTACCAATCATGTAATTGCTGCTGCCAAAGTCGGCGACATCAAAGCCATTTATCACGACAGGATCTGAGCTGTCATTTTGAATATCGATGCCAATTGACGGATCATCTGAGTCCATGAGCAGCTCGCCGGCAGGGCTGACAACCCAGACCTCGGCATCCATATAGTCGGCTACGATTTTCATGTGATTCTGGAAATCGCTAAGCGACATGGATGAGCCAAAGTATTCACTGGCGTAGTCACCTGCTATGATGGAGGCCTCCCTGTAGAGATTGGAAGCCTCCTGCTTTTTGATATAGTCTGTGGTGAGATGCTGTGTAAAGGTGCATATGATGAAAAAAGCGATGACACCGTAAATCAGATAGCTGATTAACAGCTTAGTGTAGATGGTGTGCTTCATTATTTTACCTCAAACTTGTATCCGATGCCCCAGACAGTTGCGATGCGCCAGGTTGGCTTGTCCTTGATTTTCTCGCGGAGACGTTTCACGTGTACATCGACAGTGCGGGTGTCACCGACATATTCATAGCCCCATATATTGTCAAGAAGCTGCTCCCTTGTAAACACCTGATTTGGAGATGAGGCAAGGAAATATAAAAGCTCAAGCTCCTTTGGCGGCATATCAACCTGCTGTCCGTCATAGGTGACAGAGTAGTTGGACAGATTTACAATAAGCCCAGGATATTCCACACACTTGATATCTACGGAAGCATAGGCCTCAGGCTTTGCAGGCTGGAAACGTCTGAGCACGGCCTTGACTCTCGCTACAAGCTCCTTTGAGTCAAAAGGCTTGAGTATATAGTCGTCGGCACCAAGCTCCAGGCCTAAAACCTTGTCAAATACCTCGCCCTTTGCGGAGAGCATGATAATCGGCACATCGGACTTTGCACGTATCTCACGGCATACCTGATAGCCGTCTATGCCCGGAAGCATGAGGTCCAAAAGAAGCATGTTTGGCTTGTAGTGTTCAAACGCAATAAGCGCCTGCTCACCATCATTTACGATTTTGGTGTCATAGCATTCCTTGGTCAGATATAGAGATATAAGCTCTGCTATATTGTTGTCGTCGTCTACTATCAGTATTTTCTGTTTAACAGCCATTTCTAATCTCCTTCTTAAAAATTATATATATTCCGTAAAATTACATTGTCGTTATTTAAAGGTTGCGATGGTCACTCCGGCATCGCCCTCACCAAACTCACCGAGATGGTATTCCGCAATAGTTTTTGTCCTCTTAAGGAGCCCATGCACAGCCTTTCTCAGTGCGCCGGTGCCTTTTCCGTGAACAATGCGCACAGATGAAAGATGAGCGATATATGCATCGTCTAAGTATTTATCTAAGAGAGCAAGTGCCTCGTCCGTAGTCTTTCCAATCAGGTTGATTTCTGATGAAACTGACATTGACTTGCTCATCTTTATCTTGCTTCCGCTGCCACCGTACTTCTTGGCAGGTGAGACATCATCGTTTAAGAGCACGAGGTCATTAATATTAACGAGCGAGCGCAGTATACCCATCTGCACATACAAATCGCCCTTGGCGTTTGGCAGAGTGTGGACGGTTCCCTTCAGATTGAGGGAAAGCACAAGCACAGAATCACCGATGCGCAGCTTCTTAGGTGCCTTGTGATTTGCCTTGGCAGTATTTTTCTTGATGTCTGACAGCTTCTTTTCCTTGTCATTCATCTTGTCACGAAGGGCAGAGCGTTCCTTTTCCATCTGGCTCATAGGAGCCTGTCCCTGTCCGTATTTGTTGAAATTGCGGATGGTTTTGTCGGCGAGCTCCTTGGCATCCTGCAGTATCTTGTAGGCTTCCTCGTTTGCCTCGCGCAGAATCTTGTCCTTGCTCTTGTCTATGCGCTCGTTTTTCTCCTCGAGCTGTTTCTTGAGCTTTTCAATCTCGGCCTTGTAGCTGTTGATTTCAAGCTGCTCCTTTTCGATAGTCTGTCGCTGTGACTCGAGACTTGCAATCAGATCCTCGAAATCGAGGTCGTTGTCATTAATCCTGCTTTTTGCATCCTCGATGATGTTTTCGTCCAGACCAAGCTTTGATGAGATTGCAAAAGCGTTACTCTTTCCCGGAATACCGATTAACAGGCGGTAGGTAGGGCTTAAGGTCTCCACGTTGAACTCGCAGCAGGCATTTTCCACACCGTCTGTGGAAAGCGCATACACCTTCAGCTCACTGTAGTGTGTGGTGGCCATGGTGATGGCGCCATACCGGTGCAGCCTGTTAAGTATTGAGATGGCAAGCGCCGCACCCTCTGTCGGGTCGGTTCCCGAGCAGAGCTCATCGAACAGGCAAAGGCTTCTGTCATCAGCTTTTTCAAGAATCCTTACGATATTGGTCATATGAGACGAGAAGGTACTGAGACTTTGTTCAATACTCTGCTCATCACCTATGTCCGCAAAGACATCCTCAAAGATGGCGAGCTTTGACCTGTCAGCCGCAGGAATGTGAAGACCTGCCTGACCCATGAGCGTCAAGAGTCCGACAGTCTTTAGTGAAACCGTCTTACCACCGGTGTTTGGACCGGTGATGATGAGCTGCTTATAGTCCTCGCCGAGCCGCACATCTATAGGAACCACCTTTTTAGCATCCAAAAGCGGATGACGGCCCTTTCTGATATTGATATGCCCCTCGGTGTTGAACTCCGGTGCCACACCATTATATGATTTAGCCAAATTTGCCTTTGCAAAAATAAAGTCAAGCTCTGAAAGAACCTCGTAGTCCTGCTCCAAAGCAGCCGCATTCATGGCAACCTTGTCGCTGAGCGCCGCAAGAATTTTCTCAATTTCCTCCTGCTCCTTTATGAAAAGCTCCTTGAGCTCGTTATTCAAATTGACGACAGCCATCGGCTCGATAAAAAGAGTGGAGCCGGTAGAGGACTGGTCGTGCATCATGCCGGGAACATTACCCTTTGCCTCAGCCTTTACAGGCAGACAATATCTGCCGTCGCGCATGGTCACAACCGCATCCTGCAGATATGTCCTCGTTGTGCTGTTGTTCATGAGCTTGGTGAGCTGCGCATGGATTCTGTCGTTCATGCCGCGTATGCCCTTTCTTATCTTAAAAAGCTCAGGACTTGCATCATCGGCAATCTCTTCCTCAGATAAAATGCATCTCTTAATCTCATCGCAGAGCGCAGAAACCGGTTCAATCCCTGCAAACAGACTAGAGAGTGAATCCTGCTTCTCATTGTCCATGCCGCTTCTGCCATAAGCCTTCACGCGCTTTGCAACCTCCAACAGACTGCAGATGCGAAGAAGCTCAGTCGTATTCAGCGCACCACCGATATCGAGTCTCTTTAGAGAAGCGTGCACATTGTGTATGCCCACGAAGGACACTCCGCTGTCCTTGTACAGGCGGCTTAGTGCATCGGCAGTGGTGGTCTGCAGATGTCTGATTTCGTATAAATCGGTGATCGGCTCAAGCGAAAGACACCGCTTTTTCGTCTCATCACATGCTGCGTAGCTGCTTAGCATGGTGAGGATTTTGTTATATTCCAATGTTTTGTAGACTTTTTTATTCATTTCTATATCCTTATATTGCTGTATCAGATATTTATTGAAAATATCTTTAATAGGTAGTTGAAGCTTAAACTCATATTAACATATTATAGCCGATAATTCCTTAAAAAACCACCAAAAATATGGTTGCAACGCAATATAATTCAGAATATAATGTAAGATAGTAACTAAAGACATCTAATCAGGGTGACAATATGGAGCAATTTATCAGAGAAAAGATAAAGGATAAACCGCTGAATAAAAAAAGACTTGCAAAAAAAGCAGGCACAGCAGCACTCTGCGGAGTAGCATTTGCAGTGGCTGCAAGCATTGTTTTTGCTATATTTCTGCCGGTTATCAACAGACAATCAAAAAAAGCTTCAGATGGGAAAAATAATAATGATGTGCAGACAGCCACGCAGCAGTCAGGCATAGATGACAGCAGCGATGCATATAGTGAAAATGGTACACAAAGCACAGAGTCAGGCACTTCTTCTGAGCCGTCTTCGCAGACCTATCAGCCTACACTCGCAGATTATCAGGCAGTGCAGAACCAGCTCTACAGAGTGGGTGCCACAGCTACGAAATTTGTAGTGGGAGTCACAGGCGTGACGGATGCCACTGATATTTTCAACAATTCCTATGAGACAGAGGGTCAGGGAGTGGGAGTGATACTGAAGGACAATGGAAAGCAGCTAATCATTCTGACAGAGAAAAATGTAGTGGATAAGGCAGATAAGCTTAGTGTGACCTTTGTGAATGACATGATGGCTGATGCTGCGCTGGTCAAGTACGACAGCAATACAGGCATAGCGATTATTTCCGTGGATAAATCACTTTTGGACGATGCCACAACAGCGGCTATAGCGGTTGCGGAGCTTGGCAATTCAAATATTGTTTCAAGGGGAGCAACAGTCATTGCACTTGAAGCAAACTATGCCATTCTCACAGGTCTTGTAACATCAACAACCAACGAGCTGTCAGCGCAGGACAACAACTATTCGGTGCTCACCACAGATATCGCAAGCAACAGGTCACAGAGTGGTATACTCATCAATACGGATGGTCAGGTCATAGGGCTTTCGCTACAGGATTTCAATCCGGCGGAGGAAAACAATACGCTCACGGCCGTCAGTATAAGCGACCTGTCACCGGTCATTGAAAAGCTCGAGGGCGGCGCAGATGTGCCGTACATAGGTATCACATGTACTACAGTTACGGAAAAAATAGCAAACAGATATAACATCCCAAAGGGTGTTTATATAAAGCAGGTTACCATGGATTCACCGGCATTTGTCTCAGGACTTCAAAGCGGTGATGTGATAGTGGCGGTAAACAATACAGATGTGTCGAATGTGTCCGCGTACAACACACAGCTTATGCTGCAAAAACCGGAGGACACCTGCAATCTGAAAGTAAAGAGAAAAGGAAGCAACGGCTACACGGAGATTACCTGTCAGGTGAAAATCGGAGTGATGAATTAGCCGAAATTAGGAGGATATATGAAGTATATTTCAACTCTCCGCGAAGGAGAGAGAATCAATGAGATTTTTTTATGCAAGAGCAAACAGACAGCCATGACAAAAAGCGGAAAGCCTTATGACAATGTCATCCTGCAGGACAAGACAGGCACGCTGGATGCCAAGATATGGGATGTCGGCTCAGTAGGTATTGAGGAATTTGACGCAATGGATTACATAGCCATAACCGGTGATATCACAAGCTTTCAGGGCAATTTGCAGTGCTCCATAAAGCGTGCGAGAAAGGTAAACGAGGGAGAATATGACCCTGCCGATTATCTGCCGGTCAGCGATAAGGATGTCGATGTCATGTATAAGGAGCTCATGGGCTTTATCGGTTCTGTAAAGAATCAGTATTTGTCACAGCTTTTACACAGCTTTTTTGACAACAAGGAGTTTGAGCGCCGTTTCAAGTTCCATTCAGCCGCAAAGAGTGTGCACCACGGCTTTGTAGGTGGTCTTTTGGAGCATACACTAGGTGTGACGAAGAACTGTGATTATTTTGCAAAAATGTATCCGGTTTTAAACCGTGACCTGCTTCTTTCAGCAGCTATTTTCCATGATATCGGAAAATTAAAGGAGCTCTCTACCTTCCCAGAGAATGACTATACAGATGCAGGTCAGCTTCTCGGACATATCATGATTGGTGCAGAGTGGGTAGGAGATGCGATTAAGAGCATCGACGGCTTCCCGGTAGTGCTCGCAAACGAGCTGAAGCACTGTATACTTGCCCACCACGGCGAGCTTGAGTTTGGCTCTCCTAAGAAGCCTGCACTTGTAGAGGCGCTTGCACTTAGCTTTGCAGACAACATAGATGCCAAGATGGAGACATTCAGGGAGCTGCTTGTAAATGTGCCTGAAAATGATACAAAGTGGCAGGGCTACAACAGATTTATGGAGACAAATTTCCGCAGAACAAGCGTGTAAAAGGCGGACAATATTAAATATAGCTATGGTGCTATTTGGGGTGTGAAGGCTTGCGCCGGATGCAAACACTATAAAGAGTAATTATATACATAAATAATAAAGAAGAGAAAAGCATGAAAAAAAATGACATATTTGAACTTGAAATAACAGATATGGGAACAGATGGAGAGGGCATAGGACACTACGATGGTATGACCTTTTTCGTAAAGGATGCACTGATTGGTGACGTCATAACAGCCCGCGCAACAAAATTAAAGAAAAACTATGGCTACGCAAGAGTGGAAGAGATTAAGACCCCTTCCACTTTTCGCGTTGAGCCGGAATGTGAGCTGCATAAGAGGTGTGGCGGCTGCCAGATACAGGCACTTTCCTATGAAAAGCAGCTTGAATTTAAAAATGATAAGGTGCGCAACAATCTCATGCGTATAGGTGGATTTTCCGAGGCGGAGCTGGACAGTAAAATGCAGCCACCTGTTGGCGCAGACTGTCCATACCGCTATCGCAACAAGGCACAGTTCCCGGTGGGATATGACAGGGATGGCAATATAGTGACAGGCTTTTATGCATCGCGAAGCCACAATATCATCCCGGTTGAGGACTGCAGGCTTGGTGTGCCACAAAACAAAGAGATACTGGATATCATAAAGGAATGGATGAATGAGTGTGGCATTACGCCGTATGACGAGAATACACACAAGGGGCTCGTGCGCCATGTTCTTATCCGTTATGGATTTACATCTAAGCAGATTATGGTGTGTCTTGTGATAAATGGGGACAGGCTTGAAGCGAAACGCCGAGCCGGGGATATTACAGGTGCAGAATATAGAAAATTTGCTGACAAGCGTAATCGTGATAAAGCAAGTGATAACAAGGAATGTGGCAGCAAGGCAAGTGATAGCCGGCGTAGTATAGCAGATTCATTGTGTGAAAAACTCTCTGGAATTGATGGAATGACATCCATTTCCTACAATATCAACAAGGAAAACACAAATGTAATCCTCGGCAAAAAGACGGTCTGCATATGGGGCAGACCATATATTGAGGACACCATACATCTGCTTTCTTACCCTGATTTCACACCACAGGGGACAGGCATCACATATCAGATTTCGCCACAGTCGTTCTATCAGGTAAACCCGAAGCAGACAGAAAAGCTCTACAGCACAGCACTTGCATTTGCGGGGCTCACAGGAAATGAAAATGTCTGGGATCTCTACTGTGGTATCGGTACCATATCGCTCTTTTTATCACAGAAGGCAAAGCAGGTGTACGGAGTGGAAATAGTGCCTCAGGCAATTGAGGATGCAAAAAACAATGCAAAGCTCAATGGCATCACAAATGCACAGTTTTTCGTAGGAAAGGCTGAGGAGGTGCTGCCGCAGTTTTATGAGAATGCAAAGAAAACTGAGAAAATCACTGATGATACAGCATCCACCGGACGTACAGATATGCTTCGCCCGGATGTGATAGTCGTTGACCCGCCAAGAAAGGGCTGCGATGAGAAGTGCCTTGACACAATGCTTGAGATGTCACCGGAGAGGATTGTATATGTGAGCTGCGATTCGGCAACATTGGCAAGGGATTTGAAGATACTTTGTGAGGAGAAGTATGAACTCGTGAAGTGGCAGGCATTTGATCAGTTTTCTCATACGACGCATGTAGAGACGGTTGTTCTTTTGTCCCAACTGAAACAAAAGCCGGATGATTATATTAATGTCACGATTGAACTTGATGATGTGGATATAACATCTGCAGAGACTAAGGCAACATATGATGAGATAAAGAAGTATGTGGCTGAACATAATGCCGGCATGAAGGTTTCCAATCTGTATATCTCACAGGTAAAGAGAAAATGCGGAATTGAGGTTGGAAAGAATTATAATTTACCTAAAAATGAAGATAGCAGGCAGCCACAGTGCCCAGAAGATAAAGAAAGTGCAATTG
>URDU01000040.1 GCA_900546625.1 uncultured Lachnobacterium sp.
ATTACGGGAATGCGTAGCATGTAGTAATCTGATTAATCATAAATGAGGGGCAAAAGGTGAATAGCATGAATCAGATGAATAATGACAGCAAAAATATAAATATCACAGGTCTTACCGATGAGGAGGTAAGACAGAGAGCAGAGAAAGGACTTACCAACAGAGCGGATATATCGACAGACAAGACAACAAAGGAAATTGTGATTTCAAACGCTTTCACATATTTTAACCTTATATTTCTAGTCATAACGATTCTGCTCATAATGGTAGGTTCTTTTAGAAATCTGACGTTTCTGCCTATAATTATTGGAAATACGGTAATCGGAATCGTTCAGGAGATCCGTGCAAAAAAGACTCTTGAGAAAATGAGTCTTTTGAATGCTCCACATGCGGATGTCATCAGAAACGGAAGTCTAAAGCAGATTAGTACGGAGGAGCTCGTAAAGGATGATGTGATTTTACTTACCGCAGGAAAGCAGATTTGTGCGGATGCGGTTGTGATATCCGGAAATATACAGGTAAATGAATCGCTGCTCACAGGTGAAGCTGATGAGGTGGAAAAGACTGTTGGCAGCACTCTCATGTCGGGAAGCTTTGTTGTATCTGGAGAGTGCTATGCAAGACTTGAAAAGGTCGGTAATGAATCATATATCTCGAAGCTGAGCCTTGAGGCAAAGTCAATGGGCGACAAGGAGCAGTCGGAGATGATACGCTCCATCAATTTGATCGTCAAATGGGTTGGCATAGTGATTATTCCGATTGGGCTTATACTGTTCTGGCAGAGTCATTTTGTGAATGGTGAGTCTATCACAAAGAGCGTTACATCGACAGTTGCAGCGATTATAGGAATGATACCGGAGGGCTTGTATCTGCTGACTACGGTGGCGCTTGCCCTAAGCACTATGAAGCTTGCAAGCAAAAAGGTATTGCTTCATGATATGAAAAGTATTGAGACGCTTGCGCGCGTGGATGTGCTTTGTGTGGACAAAACAGGTACGATCACTGAGCCTGATATGAAGCTTAAGGAAATTTCCCTATGTAAAAACAGCGGAGCAGATGGCGCACAGACAGCTTTGACATTAGATGAGCTTAAGAGGCTTATTTTAGATTATGCAAATGCCTCCGTTGACAACAATGCGACTATGCTCGCACTAAAGGCATATGCAGCAGATGCTTTGACAAATAATACATCTGCATTACACCGTACAGCGGTTTCACAGCAGGCCTTCTCGTCGGGCCTCAAGTATGGCAGTGTTACCTTTTCTGACGGAACATATCTGCTCGGAGCACCTGAGTTTATCATGCACGATGACTTTGCGCGCATTGAGGAGGAAATCATACCATACGCTGACAAAGGCGACAGAGTGCTTTTATTTGCAAGGTATGATGGAGAAAACGTGGAAAACGGCATAAACGGCAGCGTTACTCCGCTTGGATTTGTGGCACTTGCCAATCCTATCAGGGCAAATGCAGTAAAGACCTTTGAGTATTTCAAGAGTCAGGGTGTTGCGATAAAGGTTATTTCAGGTGACAATCCACGTACTGTTTCAAGGATTGCCATACAGGCAGGTATAGAGAATGCAGAAAGCTTTGTCGATGCGGCAACACTTGATACTGAGGATAAAATAGCTGATGCAGTGAATAAATATACTGTATTCGGACGAGTGACACCAAAGCAGAAGAAGCAGCTTGTAAAGGCTTTGCAGGCTAAAGGACATACAGTTGCGATGACCGGAGACGGAGTCAACGATATACTTGCCATGAAGGATGCAGACTGCAGTGTGGCTATGGCATCGGGAAGTGAGGCGGCAGCTCAGGCAGCACAGGTTGTCCTTTTGGACTCTGACTTTGCACACATGCCGGATGTGGTATATGAGGGCCGCAGGGTGGTAAACAATATCCAGCGCTCAGCCAGTTTGTTCCTTGTAAAAAATATATTCTCACTGTTGCTTTCACTGTTTTCGGTTGTTCTGATGGTTACGTATCCGCTTGAGCCGGCACAGGTATCGCTCATCAGCATGTTTACCATAGGAGTACCGGGATTCTTACTGGCACTGGAGCCGAATAAGGACAGGATAAAGGGTCACTTTATCACCAATGTCATGCTAAAGGCACTGCCCGGTGGACTTACGGATGTAATAGCAGTCGGAGCACTTGTCATATGCGGAGAGGTATTTTGTATATCGGATGCAAGCATCGGAACGGTAGCGACACTTGTACTTTCGGTAGTGGGCTTTATGATCCTCTTTAAAATCAGCGAGCCGCTCAATGGAATGAAATATGCAGTTATTATCGGAAATATAGCAGGTCTGGTATTTTCAGGCTTCTTCTTAAAGAAGCTGTTTGCACTGACGGATTTGTCAAATATATGTATTCTTCTCATGATAGTGTTTGGCTTTGCGGCTGAGTCACTGTTTAGGAATCTGACACTTCTGGTTGAGAAGCTGCGAGGCTCTTATGAGAAAAATCTGATGAAGAAAGAAATGAAAAAAAAGAAGGACTTCAATGTCTGATATTGAAAATCTGCATGGCACCGTAGGTGTGTGGCAGCTTTGGACCAGGAGCCTTTCTTGACGGGCACGACAGATTCTTACAGCTTGCGCAGGTATTGCAGAGCTCTGTGATATTTTTTTTCTTTTGTGAGTCAAGCTTTATTATGAGAGCAGCTGTCTTAAGCGGCATGAGCATATTTGAACCGGTGAGACGTATGCCATCGGGGCTTACG
This sequence comes from uncultured Lachnobacterium sp., assembly GCA_900546625.1. Lineage (GTDB taxonomy): Bacteria > Bacillota > Clostridia > Lachnospirales > Lachnospiraceae > Roseburia. Next base: position 2,723 of record URDU01000040.1, read on the forward strand.
TGCTCAAAAATCTCAGGCAGCAGCTCAAGTGGATATTCATCGCCTAAAAAGGACAGCTCTATGGCATAAAGGCAGCTGTCTTTTTCAACAGTCTTTGCAAACTGCTCATATGCATTTGACAAAAGCATGAGACTTAAACAGTCTGCTATGTATGCCTCCTCAAGCTGCTCGTGGTTTAAATACAGCTCTGACAGCTCGTCAGCACCGTTTCCAAGTGTCACGAGGCCGTAGGCATAGTGCGCTAAGGATACCCCCTGCAAATCCTGTTTTATGGAATAATATGCGTAGGCATCCACCAATGGAAGCATTGCTGTGTATATAGACCGGATAAGAGGCAGCTTATCATTATCAAAATGGAAACGGCTGCAGAATTCCTTCCAGTCTTTAGCTGATAATTCAGGTGTGATTTTGCATTTCATGGCATGGATACTCCTTGAAGGATGATGCTATTTGTGAAGAGAGTCGTTTTTATCACTGGCATCTGCCTTATTTTTGTTTACATCATCAGAGTCTTTATCAGAACCCTTCAAAAGCCTGTATACAAATGAATATGCCCAGATAAGCACCGGGATAATGATGGTTGCGGCAACGGCAGCCTTCCAGTATCGCATGTCACTTGTGTGATCGAGGACAGTGGCAGCAAATGCCACAACATATAAAAGTAATAAAAGGATGGCACCAATCAGTGCCAGAATACGTTTTGTCTTTTTCATGAATTGTTCTCCGTTTTTTTATAATGTAACAATTCAGAACCATCCCACGCACATTCGCAAAAACGCACGATACTCGTGCTTTCTTGTTTTCAGTGGTTCTGAATAGTTTTTTATTTATTATAATATAAAAAAACAAAATTGACGTCAAGCCGTTATTTTGGTATAATACATCCATATGTGAAGTTGAGGCTGTAGTTGGCCTCATATCAGTTTATAAAAGATAAAGGTGGTAGTAAAAATGGCTTTATTAGAAGAGTGGCACAAGATTGCCTACAATGACAAAGCAGATCAGGGAGAGTTACAGCGTTTTTGGCAGCATTATTTCCTCTTGGAGAAGGGCGTATATGAGCAGCTCCTTGCAAATCCGGATGAGGCAGTAGAGGGAACAGTCAAAGAGCTTGCTGAGAAATATGAGTTATCAATCATGGAGATGACAGGCTTCTTAGATGGAATCAATGACAGCCTTGTTACACCAAATCCAATCGAGGAGATGGATGAGGACACAAAGGTAAGCCTTGCATTCGATAAGGAGAAGCTCTACAAGAATATGGTAGATGCAAAGGCAGACTGGCTTTACAATCTTCCTGCATGGGATGAAATCTTTGATGCAGAGACAAAGCATGCGCTTTACCTCGAGCAGAAGAAGTCGGGAACAGTAGTAGTAGGCAAGAAAATCGGCCGAAATGACCCATGTCCATGCGGTTCAGGCAAGAAATATAAAAAATGTTGCGGAAAAAATGCATAAAGTACTTTACAGATTAGAAAAATAAGTATATTATCATTTTTTGAAAGGAACATTAGCATAATAACAATACGTTGAAGAGCACAGTAAGTATATTAAAAGCAGCAGAGAGGGAAGCCTTGGAGGACGATATGAATCTTAGTCCAAAGAGTGGTGAAAGCTCCCCAGTGGATGATATACCGAACACCAGCTTGGAGTGGCTCTAATAAAGCCCGGTGACACCGTTATAGTCAAATGAGTTTCTGTCGGATACATACAAGCAGTTTGTTTTCAGGGCAGAGAGAATGTGGGTGGAACCACGGTAACAAAGCTTATCGTCCCCGATGTCGCAGCAATGCGGTGTCGGGGATTTTTGTATTAAAAATAAAGGAGAGATAACCATGAAGATAACATTGAAGGATGGCTCATCAAAAGAGTACAGCGAAGCAAAAAGCGTATATGAAATCGCAAAGGACATAAGTGAGGGTCTTGCAAGAGCAGCCTGCGCAGGAGAGGTTGACGGAGAAATCGTTGACTTAAGAACAGTTCTTGATAAGGACTGCGCACTCAATATCATCACAGCAAGCGATGAGGAAGGACTTCGTGTCATCAGACATACAGCATCACACGTACTGGCACAGGCAGTAAAGAATCTGTTCCCGGATGCAAAAGTCACAATCGGACCGGCAATTGATGACGGCTTCTACTATGATTTTGATTCACAGCCATTCTCAAGAGAGGATCTTGATGCACTTGAGGCAGAGATGAAGAAAATCATCAAACAGGGTCATGAGATAACAAGATTTACACTTCCTAGAGAGGAAGCAATCAAATTCATGAAGGAAAAGGATGAGCCATACAAGGTAGAGCTTATCGAGGAGCTTCCTGAGGGTGAGGAGATTTCATTCTATGACCAGGGTGGATTTGTAGATTTATGTGCAGGACCACATCTTATGAGCACAAAGGGAGTAAAGGCTTTCAAGCTCACAGCATCATCAATGGCATACTGGAGAGGTGATTCAAACAAGGCAAGACTCCATCGTATCTATGGAACAGCCTACAATAAAAAAGAGGATTTAAAGGCACATCTTGAGAGAATGGAGGAGGCTAAGAAGCGTGATCACAATAAGCTTGGCCGTGAGATGGAGCTTTTCACAACAGTAGATGTAATCGGACAGGGACTCCCGCTTATGATGCCAAAGGGCACAAAGATGATTATGAAGCTGCAGAGATGGATTGAGGACCTCGAGGATAAGGAGTGGGGCTATGTGCGTACAAAGACACCACTCATGGCAAAATCAGACCTGTACAAGATTTCAGGACACTGGGATCATTATCTTGACGGCATGTTTGTTCTCGGAGATCCTGAGAAGGACGGCGAGGAAGAGGTTATGGCACTTCGTCCGATGACATGTCCGTTCCAGTATTATGTATACAAGGCAAAGCAGCACTCATACAGAGATCTGCCTTACAGAATGGGTGAGACTTCCACATTGTTTAGAAACGAGGATTCGGGAGAGATGCACGGACTGACACGTGTCAGACAGTTTACTATCTCAGAGGGTCACAATGTTATCCGTCCTGACCAGTGTGAGGAGGAGCTCAAGGCATGCTTCAGTCTTAACAGATATGTCCTTAAGGTGCTGGGACTCGAGAATGATGTGACATACCGTCTTTCAAAATGGGATCCAAAGAACACAGAAAAGTATTTAGGAGATGATGAGTACTGGAACTCAACACAGGAGGTTCTTCGTAACATCCTTATTGAGGAAAATGTTCCTTTTGTTGAGGCTGACGGCGAGGCTGCATTCTACGGACCAAAGATTGATATCCAGGCCAAGAACGTATACGGTAAAGAGGATACCATGGTAACAATACAGCTCGACTGTGCTATTGCTGAGAATTTTGATCTGTACTATATTGATCAAAACGGCGATAAAATCCGTCCATACATCATCCACCGTACATCACTCGGCTGCTATGAGCGTACACTTGCATGGCTTATCGAGCACTACGCAGGCAAGTTCCCTACATGGCTCTGCCCTGAGCAGGTAAGAGTACTTCCTATCTCAGAGAAGTATGCTGATTATGCCCAAAAGGTAGCAGATGAGCTTAAGCGCAATGATGTCGATGTGACAGTTGACAACAGAGCTGAGAAGATCGGATACAAGATCAGAGAGGCTCGTATGGATAAGCTTCCATATATGCTTGTTGTCGGAGCAGACGAGGAGGCAGACGGCACAGTATCTGTAAGAAGCCGTTTTGAAGGAAATGAGGGTGTTAAGCCACTTTCAGATTTCATCGACCAGATTTGCAAGGAAATCCGTACAAAGGAAATCAGAGTGGAGCTTCCTGAAGAGGAAAAACACAGATAATCAATTAAAAAGCATAAAAAAAATCAATCAGGACATACTAGCCTATGCATAAGCAAAGGAGGCAAAAGTATGACAAGACTTGATTGTAATGTTGAAAAATGTGCGTATAATGCAGATAACTGCTGTAAGCTCAGAGAAATCGATGTGAAAGGAACTAAGGCAAAGAAAGCCTGCGATACGCAGTGTGGCAGCTTTTCAAATAAGGCCTGTGACTGTGAGGTATCTGCAGAGTTAGCTATTCACAAGGAAACGGATGTGCACTGTGATGCGGCAAAGTGTAAGTACAATGACCACAATAGCTGCATGGCCAATCAGATTGGCATCAAGAAAAACTGTACACCAAACAAGTGCAGTACAGAGTGTGCAAGCTTTGAGTGTCAGGCGTAGACTAAGAAGCGCATAATGACAGTTGCCCGGAGTATCAGGTTTATGGTGCTCCGGGTACATATATTTTCGTAATTTGTGATTGCTGCCGTATATATTATGGTGTGACAGACAGCAATTACAGTCAGGAAAGGAAAAATATGGATTATAATATAAATTTCCCACATCTTCATATATATCTGCAGCATGTGATAAAGAGCATATCAATAGGAAGCTTTGATATTGCGATGTACGGCATAATAATAGCATGTGGTATGCTTGCGGGGCTGGGCGTGGCCTGCTATGTGGCCAAAAAATCAGGACAAAATCCTGATACATACTTTGATCTGGCACTTGTGGCAATCATTTGCTCGGTGATAGGCGCAAGAATATACTATGTGGTATTCAGGTGGGATCTGTACAAGGATGACCTGCTTAGCATATTCAATATCAGGCAGGGAGGACTGGCAATTTACGGAGGAGTGATAGCAGCAATTATCACCACATTCGTTTTTGCAAAGGTCAGAAAGCTGTCGTTTCCGCTGTTGTGTGATACGGCGGGGCTTGGACTGATACTGGGACAGGCGATTGGCCGATGGGGAAACTTCTGCAACAGGGAGGCATTTGGCGATTATTATGACGGACTTTTTGCCATGCAGCTTCCGGTATCAGCCGTCAGGACATCGGATCTGACTGAAAAGCTTATGTCACATACAACTGTGGTAGACGGAGTGGAGTATATCTCGGTGCATCCTACATTTTTGTATGAATCCTTTTGGAACCTGTGCCTGTTTGTTTTGCTGATGCTTTATTTTAAGCACAGAAAGTTTGACGGAGAGGTGTTTCTTCTATATTTACTAGGCTATGGTATCGGAAGATTCTGGATAGAAAGCCTGCGTACAGACCAGCTTCTCATCCCGCATATCAATTATCCGGTGTCTATGGCACTTGCCGCCACTTTGGTGGCAGTATCAGCCATATGGATAGGAATTGTCAGATATAAGCAGATGAAAATGGGCAAAATGGTGGACACCCCACCACAATCCACCACTAAAGAGTAAATTTCATATGTATTTAAAAAAAAGACGCAAAGTCCACGAAAAGACTGAGCGTCTTTTTTGTTGCTTTTTTATGGGAATTTAGCTTAAAGCCTTGATTTTGTGGGCTGTTAGGTGTAATATTGTATTCAAGTGGTGGAAAGTGGAGTGAAATACCATATAAGTGGAGTAAAGTGGTGGAAAGCTTCAAAATGAGGAAAAGGAGGATGGATGCCATGTTCATGGGCGAATATAATCATTCAATAGACGCCAAGGGCCGTATGATTGTCCCGGCGAAGTTCCGTGAACAGCTTGGTAATGAGTTCGTAGTTACCAAGGGCTTAGATGGCTGTCTGTTCGTCTATTCCAACGAAGAATGGCATCGTATTGAGGAAAATCTTCGCGACAAACCACTCACATCAAGAGAAGCAAGAAAATTTATGAGATTCTTCTTTGCAGGAGCAGCCACCTGTGAGGTGGACAAGCAGGGCAGAATCCTCTTACCGGCGAACTTAAGAGAATACGCAGGTATAGATAAGGAAGTAGTATCTGTCGGAGTATACAGCAGAGTAGAAATCTGGAGCAAAGACAGATACCTTGAAAACTCTGATTTTGACGATATGGATGAGATAGCAGATCATATGGCAGAGCTTGGCATAGGAATTTGATATTAAATGGAGAGACCACATGGAATTTAAGCATTATTCAGTCTTAAGGGACGAGACAATTGAAAATTTAAACATCCGTCCTGATGGGATATATGTGGATGGTACTCTCGGAGGAGCCGGGCACTCATATGAGATAGCAAAGAGACTTTCGGACAAGGGCAGGCTGATAGGCATAGATCAGGATGCAGATGCCATAAAGGCGGCAGGAGAGAGACTTGCGGAGTTTGGAGACAGGGTAACGATAGTCAGAAGCAATTATTCTGATATGAAGAATGTGCTTCATTCACTCGGAATTGAAAAGGTGGATGGTATTATGCTGGATCTTGGAGTGTCATCCTTCCAGCTTGATACGCCAAAGAGAGGCTTTACCTACAGGAGTGAGGATGCACCGCTTGATATGCGTATGGATGACAGGAATGCCCTTACTGCAAGGGATATAGTAAATACCTACAGCGAAAATGATCTGTACCGTATCATCAGGGATTACGGTGAGGACAAGTTTGCAAAGAATATTGCAAAGCACATTGTTGCAGCAAGACAAAAGCAAGAGATTACGACAACAGGAGAGCTCAACGAGATAATAAAGGCAGCGATACCCCAAAAGGTCAGAGCTACCGGTGGTCACCCGTCGAAGAGAACATATCAGGCTATAAGAATTGAGCTGAATCATGAGCTTGATGTGCTAAGGGACAACCTGGATGACATGATAGATTTACTTAATCCGGGCGGCAGGATATGTATAATCACATTCCACTCGCTTGAGGACAGAATAGTAAAATCCAATTTCAAAAAAAACGAAAATCCATGTACATGTCCACCGAGTTTTCCGGTATGTGTATGCGGTAATAAATCGAAGGGAACGGTTATCACAAGAAAACCTATCCTTCCGTCAGAAAAGGAACTTGAAGAGAATTCACGCTCGAAGAGTGCAAAGCTTCGTGTGTTTGAAAAGAATGAATTGTAGAATGACAGCAAAAGGAGCAGCTAAATGAATAAAACTACTTATTATATAAATGGGAATGCCGTAAGAGAGCTTGACGAGGCAGCACCGGTCAGAAGACCACAGAAATCGACAAGAGAGCTTGAGGAAATAAGAAGAAAGAAAAACAGAAGAACATCTGCAAGAAGAAATCAGGAGAGAGCACTCTCAATGAACAGGGCATTTGTAGCCTTTCTCACAGCGTGTGTGGCAGCTTCAGCCCTTGTATCTGTTTCACTTATTCAGATAAGGTCAAATGTGACACAGCAGATGAAGGAGGTTGCAGCACTTGAGAGCCAGATAAATGATATGAAGGCTGACAATGATGCCAGATACAAGCAGATTACTACATCTGTCGATTTAAATGCAATCAAGGATGCAGCTATCAACAGACTTGGTATGAAATATGCTTCACAGGATCAAATAGTTTATTACTCAGTTGATAAGAACAACTATATGGATCAGTACAGTGATATCCCTGAATAAATTGGAGGAATCATATTGGCAGCCAGGACAAGAAAAAGACCGGTAAGAAAAATCGGACGCAAAATGAAAACAAAGCTGTTTGCGTTGTTTATGTTAATAGTTGTAGCCATGCTTGGACTCATTGGCAGGCTGATGTTTATTGAATATACAAGCGGAGACGCATATACTAAAAAGGTACTATCATTACAGTCATATGACAGCAAAACAATACCGTTTCAGAGAGGAAATATTGTAGATTCAAACGGCACAGTGCTTGCTACGAGTGTGGCTGTTTATAATGTTGTACTTGATTGCTCGGTTATGACCAGTAAGAAAGAGTATATAACTTCGACGATAGATGCACTGACACAGTGCTTTCCGGATTTAGACAGGGCAACACTTGAGGATTATGCAAATAACAGCAAGGATAACAAATATATTGTACTGTTAAAAAAGCTGTCATATGATGCAATTCAGCCATTTGTACAGCTGCAGGATGCAACAGACGAAAAGGGCAATTTGAAGAATCCAAACATCAAGGGTGTGTGGTTTGAGACAGAGTATCAGAGAAATTATCCGTTTAAAACACTGGCAAGCTCAGTTATCGGCTTTACCTCCGCCGGAAATGTAGGTACAACCGGACTTGAAAACTATTACAATGACACTTTAAATGGTGTAAATGGCAGGGAGTACGGTTATCTGAATGCAGACAATGATTTCCAGAAAACAGTAATTGCTGCACAAAATGGAAATACACTGTACACAACTATAGACGCAAATATCCAGTCGATTGTTGAGGATAAGATAAAACTGTTCTCAGATACTTATGCAAATAATGCAAGAGAAGGACTTGGCGCAGAAAATATTGCAGTCATTATAGAAAATCCTAAAAATGGTGAGATACTGGCCATGGCGAATTATCCGAATTTTGATTTGAACAATCCAAGGGATATGAGTGCATATTACAGCGAGGAACAGCTTGCGGCATTTAAAGAGGACAGTACTCAGGAGATGGATGCACTAAATAAGCTGTGGCAGAACTTCTGTGTTACACATACATATGAGCCGGGGTCTGTACAGAAGCCTTTTACCGTGGCATGTGGACTGGATACAGGCACGCTCACTACTGATATGACATTTTTATGTGATGGATACGAGATGTTTGGCAGTGAAAAGGTATCATGCGTCAACCGTAGCGGACATGGCATAGAGACACTTGAAAAGGCACTCATGGATTCATGTAATGATGCACTCATGCAGATGTCATATAAGATTGGTGCAGAGAATTTCCTGTATTATCAGAGCGTATTTGGATTTGGTCAAAAGACAGGCGTTGACCTGCCGGGTGAGGCAAATACATCAACGCTCATGTATACACTCGACAATATAAAGCCTGTCGATTTAGCGACAAACGTATTCGGACAGAACTATAACTGTACCATGATAGAGATGGTCAGTGCATTTTCTTCACTGGTAAACGGCGGAAATTACTATCAGCCGCACGTAGTAAAGAAAATCACAGATGACAACGGCAACACAGTAAAGACAATTGAGCCTACGCTGCTGAAAAAGACAGTGTCGGAAAATACGAGTGCAACACTTAAAAACTATCTGCAGAACGTAGTTGCAAATGGAACCGGTAAGGTTGCGAAGGTTGACGGATACTCAATGGGAGGCAAGACAGGAACAGCGCAGATGTATGATGAGACAACACACCTTAGAAAGAAGGGCAGTTATCTCGTATCATTTATAGGCTGTGTACCGGCGCAGGATCCGCAGCTTGTTATTTACACTGTAATCGATCAGCCGAATGTGCAGGATCAGCCTCACAGTAACTATGCACAGAACCTGACCAGAGAGATATTAAAGGAAGTACTTCCGTATATGAATATATACCCTGATGAGGAACAGACAGGTGTAAATGCTGACCTTACGATAACAGGCGCAAATCCTCCTACAGGAGAGAAGGTCACCCAGGAGGGTGAACAGGGTGAATAGAGAATAGCCTCAATATTTTTTGCATATATTAGTGTAAAAATATTGAGGCATTTTTTCTTATGATACTTAACAATACGCGCTACAGAAGAAAAATATGCGTGTTTTGCAGTATACTGACAGCAGTTCTTATCGCCTTGTGCGGCAGGCTGTTTTATCTCATGATAGTAAAAGGCGATTATTACAGCAAAAAGGCAGCTGCGCTTCAGGAAAGAGAGCGTGATATCGCAGGAATCCGCGGAGATATAGTGGACAGAAATGAAAGGATAATAGCGACAAATGAAACTGCATATAACATAAGCGTTATACACAATCAGATAACCGACAAGGAAGCTGTCATATCGGTTTTGAGCAGTGAGCTTTCGATTGATGAAAAGACTATCCGCAGTAAGGTGGATAAGGTTACATCCATTGAAAAGATAAAGAACAATGTTTCTAAAAAAACGGGAGATAAAATACTTTCATATGGCTTGGCAGGGGTAAAGGTTGACGAGTCAAGTGTCAGGTACTATCCGCTTGATGAGCTCTTCTCAAAGGTTATAGGCTTTGCCGGAGCAGACGGTCAGGGAGTTGTGGGACTGGAGACCACATATGATGATGTTTTACGTGGTACACCGGGGTGCATATATACTGTATGTGACGGCCGAGGTGTGGAGGTAAAGGGCTATAAGGAGAGAAGGAAGGCTCCGAAAAAAGGAGATACACTTGTCACCACACTCGACATAAATATACAAAGAGTATGTGAGAAAAATGCAATGATGGCATATGCGCAAAACCTGGCGGACAGTGTGAGCATAATTGCTTTAAATCCTAAAAATGGAGAAATCTATGCCATGACCGACTACCCGGAGTACAATTTAAATGACCCTTTTTCATGCGAAAACCATGACGAAGCCTGGAGAAACGGCTGTGTGAGTGATACATATGAGCCCGGCTCCGTATTCAAGATAATCACAGCGGGAATCGCACTGGAGGAGGATGTGGTGAGCCTTGATGACCGCTTTTACTGCCCGGGATATATTACTGTGGAGGACAGACGCATACACTGCCATAAGAGAACAGGACATGGAAGTGAGACCTTTGTGCAGGGTATACAAAATTCATGCAATCCGGTTTTTATAGACCTAGGCCTTAGAATAGGCAGTGAGAGGTATTATACTGATTTCAAGAGGTTTGGTCTGCTCGATAAGACAGGTATTGATTTGCCGGGAGAGGCTGCCACCATAATGCATCAGCCGGATAAGATAGGCCAGGTGGAGCTTGCGACGATTTCCTTTGGACAGTCATTCCAGCTCACACCCATTGAGCTTATGACAACGGTATCATCACTTATAAACGGTGGCAACAGAATAACTCCTCATATCGGTAAGGAAATTCATGGCACTGACGGTACGGTAAAGGAGGTATTATCCTTTGAACAGACCTTAGGTATATGCAGTGAAGAAACCTCTGATACACTGCGTAAGCTTTTGGAGGGCGTGGTGTCGGAGGGCTCAGGAAAAAATGCAAAGGTTGAAGGGTATGCGATAGGAGGAAAGACTGCCACATCACAGACACTTCCGAGAAGTGACAATGTATATATAGCCTCATTTCTCGGGTTTTATCCGGTGGATGATCCGGCTCTTATGGTGCTTGTAAAGATAAATAATCCAAAGGGCGGTGCATACTATGGCGGAACAATCGCTGCACCGGTTGCCGCTGAAATATTTAAGGAAATAATACCGTATGCACAGGAAATTGGAGCTTTTAACTGACTTACGACCTCTTGCGAAATAGAAGCAAATAACGTATACTATAATTTAATGATTAAGGCAGTCGTTTGGAGGATATGATTTGTAATATATCCACACGGATGGCTGCAATAAAAGATGGAGGAATAAAAATGAGCTTACAAGGAAAAAAGGTACTGGTTGTCGGCACAGGAAAGAGTGGCATTGCAGCGACTGAGCTTTTGTGCGCAAATGGCATCGATACAGTATTGTTTGATGGAAATAAAGAACTGGATTCAAAAGCACTTTATGAGAAAGCGCCAAAGCTTAAGGAGGTGCCGCTTATTTTAGGCGACCTGACAGATGAACAGATGGATGAATTTGATGTGGCTGTGCTAAGTCCGGGAGTACCGACAGACATTCCTATGGTCAATTCCTTACGTGACAGGGGCGTTAAAATATGGGGTGAGATTGAGCTTGCATATACATTTGGGGCAGGTGAGATTATCGCCATCACAGGAACCAATGGCAAGACGACCACGACAGCCCTGACAGGTGAGATAATGAAGAATTACTTTAAGGATGTGAGAGTTGTAGGAAATATCGGAATACCTTACACATCAATGGTCACAGGAAGTACCGGTGAGACAGTTACGGTTGCAGAGATATCAAGCTTCCAGCTCGAGACAGTTGACACCTTTAAGCCTCATGTAAGCGCAATTTTAAATATTACACCTGATCATTTGAATCGTCACCATACGATGGAAAACTACATCAGGGCGAAGGAGGATATTACAAAGAATCAGACAGCGGATGATTACTGTGTATTAAACTACGAGGATGAGGTGCTTAGAGCTTTTGCAACAGAGTGCCCGGCCAAGGTTATATTTTTCAGCAGCAAGTCTGAGCTTTCAGAGGGCTTTTATCTGGATGGAGACATCATCATATATGCACACGACGGTGTTCGCGATGAGGTAATTGATGTAAATGAGCTGAATCTTCTTGGAAAGCACAATTTTGAGAATGTAATGGCAGCGTGTGCCATGAGCTTAAGCTTTGGCGTACCGATGGATAAGATTGTCGAGGTGCTTAAGGTATTTAAGGCAGTTGAGCACAGGATAGAGTATGTGACCGAAAAGCGCGGAGTCAGATTCTACAATGATTCAAAGGGCACCAATCCTGATGCAGCCATTCAGGGCATACGTGCCATGAACAGGCCTACACTTCTCATTGGCGGTGGATATGATAAGCAGTCTGAGTATGATGAGTGGATAGAGGCCTTTGACGGCAAGGTAAAGGAGCTTGTGCTTATCGGTCAGACCGCAGATAAAATCGAAGAGTGTGCACACAGACATGGATTCATGAATACTGTAAAGAAGGATACGTTTGAGGAAGCGGTAAATTACTGCTACGAGCATGCGGTTTCAGGTGATGCAGTGCTTTTATCACCGGCATGTGCCAGCTGGGGCATGTTTCCTAACTACGAGGAGCGCGGACGTATCTTTAAGGAAATAGTAAAAGGATTTAAGGAGTAAATGTTTTGGCAGGAAAGCGTAGAAGAAGTAATAAGAATAAAGAAAAAAAAGAAAAAGGAATACCTTATTTCGACTACAACCTGTTGTTTATAGTTATATTCCTGCTCTGCTTTGGCCTTGTTATGCTCTATAGCTCAAGTGCATACACCTCGGCCATCAAAAATCATGACAGCATGCACTATCTTAAGCTTCAGATACGAAATATTGTACTGGGACTTATACCTATGGTATTTCTGGCAAAGGTCGACTACAGATACTGGAAAAAGCTTGGTTTTTTTGCGTATATAGTATCGCTTGTACTGTGTGTGCTTGTGTTTGTGCCGAAAATAGGCTCAAGCTCACATGGTTCATCGAGATGGATCGGCATAGGACCGATACAGTTCCAGCCTTCAGAGGTGGCTAAAATTGCTGTCATACTGTTTATGGCTATGATTATTGACAAGATTCCAAAGCAGTTTGACAAATTTTCAAGTGTAATAAAGGTGCTTGCGATGCTTATTCCGCTCATAATAGTTGTTGCAATCAGCAATCTGAGTACGGCAGTTATCATCATAGGCATTTCGGTCTGTATGCTGTTTGTTGCAAGCCCAAAGGTTCTGCAGTTTTTTATTGTAGCAGTGGCGGTAGTTGTGTTTGCAGTGGCGTTTGTCATGCTGGCAGGCTATAGAAGTACACGTATTGAGGCATGGCTGCATCCGGAGACTGCGGGAACAGACGCAGTATTCCAGACTATGATGGGACTTTATGCGATAGGCTCGGGCGGATTGTTTGGAAAAGGACTTGGAGAGAGCTTACAGAAGCTTGGCAATGTGCCGGAGTCACAAAATGATATGATATTTACAATTATTTGTGAAGAGCTTGGATTGTTTGGAGCTATCTGCCTTATTTTACTTTTTATACTGCTTATATGGCGTATGATGGTCATTGCAAACAATGCAAGGGATTTGTATGGCTCACTTTTAGTGATTGGTGTGATGAGTCATATTGCAATCCAGGTGATACTGAATATTGCGGTAGTTACCAATTCACTTCCCAATACCGGTGTTATTCTGCCGTTTATAAGCTATGGAGGTACGTCAATCATATTCCTGATGGCGGAAATAGGGCTTGTTTTGTCTGTGTCAAGAGGCATCAGGCTTGAAAATGTGTAGATTAAGGCGTGAAATATAATGATTAAGAAAAAAAGAAAACATAAAAAGAGATTAAAGCATTTTTTTATGGGACTGTTAATTGCGGTAGCAGTGCTCGCAATACTGTTTCTCATTGCACTTAAGCTTTTTACGGTAAAAAAGGTGGTTGTCGAGGGCAATGAGCTTTACGACCAAAAGACTATAGAGGATGCGGTGCTTAATGATAAGTACTCATGGAACTCACTGTATGTCTATCTGAAATATAAGGTAAAGGATACCAAAAAGATACCGTTTATTGATACAATGAGCATAAGCCTGGATAGTCCGCATACTCTTCATATATCTGTTTATGAAAAAGGAATGCTTGGATACATATATATTCCGGGAATTAATGAAAATGCATATTTTGATAAGGATGGTTTTGTGGTGGAAACGTCATCAGACACGGTGTCTGGTGTGCCATGTATAGACGGCATAAGCTGTGACAAGGTAGTGCTTTATGAGAAGCTTCCTATAAAGCAGACTATGCTAAGAGATATCCTTGAGCTTACCCAGGGATTAAAAAGGCAGGAGCTTGTGCCTGATTCTGTGGATTATGGCGCACAAAATGCACCGGTAGCCAAGTATGGCAATGTGAGTGTGATAATTGGTGACACGACAAAGCTTACGCGTAAAATAGAGCGGCTTAAGGCCATCATGCCATCGCTTGAGGGACAGTCCGGCACACTACATTTAGAGAGCTGGACGGAAGAAACCACAAATATTGTGTTTGACAAGTCAGAGTAATGTAAAATTAAATAAAAAAAATCATATTTTATAGTTGATTATTTGGAAGAAAAATTATATTATAGAATATATGAGTTTAAGAATATTCGATATTTTTATATAGAAAATTAAATTTTGGGAAAGAAAGAGGAGGAATCACCTTGCTTGAGATAAGAACTAACGAGGCTGATAACAGCGCAAAGATTATTGTCATTGGAGTCGGAGGCGCCGGTAACAATGCAGTTAACAGAATGATTGATGAGAATATTGGTGGAGTAGAGTTTATCGGTATCAATACTGATAAGCAGGCTTTACAGCTTTGTAAGGCTCCTACACTTATACAGATTGGAGAGAAGCTTACAAAGGGACTCGGCGCAGGTGCGCAGCCTGAAATCGGTCAGAAGGCCGCAGAGGAGAGTGCAGAGGAGCTTCAGGCAGCAGTAAAGGGCGCTGACATGGTATTCGTTACATGCGGTATGGGAGGCGGAACCGGTACAGGTGCAGCTCCTGTTGTTGCAAAGATTGCAAAGGATCAGGGCATACTTACAGTTGGTGTTGTTACAAAGCCATTCAAATTTGAGGCAAAGCAGCGTATGATTAATGCTGTTTCAGGAATAGAGAGACTTAAGGAGAGCGTTGATACACTTATCGTCATTCCAAATGACAAGCTTCTCGAGATAGTAGACCGCCGCACAACTATGCCGGATGCACTCAAGAAGGCAGACGAGGTATTGCAGCAGGCAGTTCAGGGAATCACCGATCTTATCAATCTGCCTGCACTTATCAACCTTGACTTCGCAGATGTACAGACTGTCATGAAGGATAAGGGTATGGCACATATCGGTATCGGTAGTGCACAGGGCGATGATAAGGCTATCGAGGCTGTCAAGCTTGCGGTTGCTTCACCTCTTCTTGAGACAAAGATCAATGGTGCAACACATGTAATCATCAACATCTCAGGAGATATCTCCCTTATGGATGCAAACGATGCAGCAAGCTACGTACAGGATCTGGCAGGAGAGAATGCCAATATTATCTTCGGTGCCAAGTTTGATGAGAGCATGACTGATCAGGCTTCTATCACTGTTATTGCTACAGGACTTGAGGATGTTTCAGAGAAGATAGATATGCAGGGCAAGCAGGCAGTACCTGGTGCAGGTATGGCAGGCGGTATGCAAAGCCGTATGGTATATCCAAATCAGACAGCAGCAAGACCTGTTTCAAGCATGGGTACACAGTCTACAGCGACAGCAGGTCTTCATAGCACAGCAGCAAGCGGACTTCATACAGCTGCCCAGCCACAGCAGACAGCACCTGCACATGCATATACAGGTATCCAGAAGCCACGCCAGCCGGAGAGCACAGTTAAGCCGGTAGAGATTAATATACCTGACTTCCTTAAGAATTCAAGACGTTAGTTTATAGGACATGCAGCCTTTTGGCTGCATGTCTTTTTGCTTATTGTCGACATATTACGTCACTTAAAAACCAGCTTTTACGCTATTCTTGTCTGTGAAAGTGAGGTGAAAAATTATCTATGCATTTTATCTCGATATTTTTCTTCTTCGTACATTTATCACCAACTGTCTCATACTTATATTTGTCACATATATGCTAAAAATCCCATTGACCGGGAAGGTGCTGCGTCTGATTGCTTCTGCGGCGGTGGCAGCGGGATGTGAATGTGTACTGCTTCTTTTGGCAGGCAGCTATGCGTTTTATAAATGGACCTCTGTTCTGGTGGTCGTACCACTTGCGGCAAGGCTTGCGATAGGCAGACAGGCCGGCAGAAAAATTACTTTTCTAAGGCTTTTTGCACTTTGTATGTTTGTAACAGTGCTGACCGGAGGCATAGTGACAGCGTTAGACAGCTTTTTTAGCTCTGATGCGACAGTTATGATATGCTTTGGTTTTGTCATATCATACATAGTGTTAAAATGCTTCTGTGAGCGAAGCAATGAGAGCAGAAGACTATATAGGGTCACACTCCTAAAGGATGGTAAAAGAGCTTGTGCCACGGCCTTGTATGATACAGGCAATCTGCTAAAAACACAGCCCGAGCAGCTTCCGGTACACATAGGCGGCAGTACATTGTTTGATATTGTGGGAGAAGATGTCAGCTTTTTTGATGTGCCGTACAAGAGTCTGGGTAATGATGGTGGAAGCCTTAAAGTGTGCGTATTTGATGAGATGACAGTCATGAAGGGAAATAGTAAGCTGATTTTACATAATGTGCTGGTGGGAAGAGCATCGGATAGTTTATTTGAGGACAATGCATACGATATGATTTTGAATGAAGCTGTTTTTAGTAATAAAACGGGTATGGAAAATACTCTGGGGAAATAAGCCTGACACAAATGAGGTGTTTTACATAGGAGGGACGGAGGTGCTGCCGCCTCCGCTTGAGACAGATGAGGAGAAATGCTGCCTGGTTGCACTGGTGGATAAAAATGTGGCAATGTCAAAGGAACAGGCAAAAAAGCAGCTTATAGAGCACAATCTGCGGCTTGTTGTGTATCTGGCAAAGAAATTTGAAAACACGGGAGTATGTGTGGAGGACCTTATCTCAATCGGTACAATCGGCCTCATAAAGGGGATAAATACATTCAATCCCGAGAAGCAAATAAAGCTTGCCACATACGCATCCAGATGCATAGAAAATGAGATTCTAATGTATCTGCGGCGCAACAACAGAGTGAAGCTTGAAGTATCCTTTGATGAGCCTCTTAACACGGATTGGGACGGAAATGAGCTGCTTTTATCAGATATATTGGGGACGGATGAGGACGTTATATACAAGGATATCGAGACTGAGGTTGAGATATCACTGTTAAAAAAAGCCATGCTGTCATTAAACGAGCGTGAGAGGCAGATAATAGAGCTTCGATTTGGAGTAAACCGTGTGGAGAATAAGGAGCTGACACAGAAGGAGGTGGCAGATATCCTTGGAATTTCACAGTCATACATATCGAGGCTTGAGAAAAAAATAATGGCAAGATTGAAGAAAGAAATACAGAAAATGGCATAAGTGTGATATAATATTTTTATTATAAAACAGAATAGGAGATGGTAGTATGGTATTGGAATTTATCGGGGCTGACAGAGAGGTTACTGGAAGCTGTCACTATCTGACATTTGGGGACACACATATACTTATTGACTGTGGAATGGAGCAGGGGGCTGATTTGTATGTGAATCAGGAGATTCCGGTCAATCCTTCGCTCATAGACTATGTGTTTGTCACACACGCACACATTGACCATTCAGGTCTTTTGCCGCTCATATACAATCATGGTTTCAGGGGCACCATTTTTGCGACAAAGGCGACAACAGATTTATGTAACATCATGCTCAAGGACTCTGCGCATATTCAGGAATTTGAGGCGGAGTGGAAGAACAGAAAGGCAAGACGAGCCGGAAGACCTGAGGTGACTCCTATGTACAATGTGGAGGATGCACAGAATGTCATGCAGCACTTTACACCGTGTGATTACAACAGTGTGTATGAGATATGTCCGGGGCTTAAGGTGCGATTTGTGGATGCCGGTCATCTGCTTGGCTCCTCATCTATTGAGATGTGGGTGACTGAGGAGAATGTGACTAAAAAGCTTGTCTTTTCTGGTGATATCGGAAATCACAACAGGCCGCTCATCAAGGATCCGCAGTATGTGGACAGTGCTGATTATGTGGTTATGGAATCTACATATGGCAATCGTCTGCACGATACGCCGCCTGACTACGCGGTGGAGCTTGCAAAGGTCATCAATGCGACCTTTACAAGAGGCGGCAATCTGGTAATCCCGGCATTTTCAGTAGGCAGGACACAGGAGATGCTCTACTTTATCAGGCGTATAAAGACTGAGAATCTGCTGCCGGAGCATCCGAATTTTGAGGTTTACATCGATAGCCCCCTTGCTGTTGAGGCAACAAATGTATTTCATGAGAATATATCGGATTGTTTTGATGAGGAGGCTATGGAGCTTATTTCATCAGGCATCAATCCAATCAAGTTTCCGGGACTTCGTGTGGCAGTATCATCGGATGAGTCAAAGATGATTAATTTCGATAAGAAGCCAAAGGTTATCATCTCAGCATCGGGTATGTGTGAGGCCGGACGTATCAGGCATCACTTAAAGCATAATCTTTGGAGAAGCGATTCGACAGTTCTGTTTGTAGGATACCAGGTACCGGGAACACTTGGCTATGCACTTTTGAACGGAGCTAAAAAGGTGAAGCTTTTTGGTGAGGAAATAGAAGTAAGGGCAAGCATAGTAAATCTGCCGGGTATCAGCGGACATGCAGACAAAAATCAGCTTACCGAGTGGCTTGGCGCAATAAAAAACAAGCCGGAGCATGTATTTATAGTCCATGGAGAGGAATCCACAGCAGAGTACTTTGCAAACCATGTGCATGAGACCTTCGGCTATGATGCGGTGGCACCGTACAGCGGTGATGCCTATGACCTTATCACGAATCAGAAGGTGGCTGATGGTTCACGCAAGCGTGTTGAGAAAAAGGCTTCATATGGCATGGCGAGCAGAGAGAAGACTATATTTGACCGTCTTGTGGCAGCAGGACAGAGACTTGTATCTGTTATCCAGAAGTGCCAGGGCATGGCAAATAAGGATTTGAGCAAGTTTGCAGACCAGATAAATGCGCTGTGTGATAAGTGGGATAGATAGAATGTAATCACAGCATATTAAAGTAATAAAGCAAAAAGCTCTGTGCATACATATAAGTGTATGACACAGAGCTTTTTTATTTTATGACGCGCAGCTTATTAAAAGTGCTATGTATGTAACTACGCCTCGTCCTGCTTGAAAATGACATTTCTGTATTTTGAAAGTATTCCTTTTAACAGGCTTCCAAGTACACATATTGATATAATCTCACCGATTCCGACTGTAACTGCATTGAAAACAAGAGAGATATCAACACCCTTGTATACAGTTGTAAAACCGTATCCGTATCTGAGCACGAGTGGCACGATAATTATGTTGGCGATGACCGGTGGCAGGGTGTATACAAACTTCTTCCTTCGAAGGAAGTAAGTGCCGAGTGCGCCGAGCAGTGTGGCGATGCTTCCAAAGATGATATCCCAGATGATGCCGCCTGTGATAAGGTTGGAAATCAGACATCCGATAAAAAGCCCCGGAATGGCTGCCGGTGTGAAAACCGGAAGGATGCAAAGCGCCTCAGAAAAGCGTACCTGAATAGTTCCTGATGCGAGACCAAGCAGATTGGTGATATACGTGAGCACAACGTAGAGTGCTGCAATCATAGCTGCCTGTACTGCAAATAATACTTTTTTGTTTCTCATATTTAGTTCTCCTTTAGTTTTGTTTTACGTCAGGAAGGTTTCGAACTGACGCAATTATTTTTGCCTTGACATGTTAACAAAAATTGCATTGAATGTCAAGAAATATATAAAGTCAGTGTCCCATATTTGGAAATGTTGTGCTATAATAAGTGCAAGTGAGCAGTTAAGCGAGAAGGTAAGTGACAAGAGGAAACAGGTATTATGAGAGAACTAAAGGTTAATGAGCTAAAAGAGGGAATGTTTACTGCTATAGATGTTTTTTCTCCAAAAGGACAGCTTATCCTTAAAAGGCATCAGGCTGTATCTGCATTTGATATTGCAAAGTTTGGATTTTACAATATAGATTCGATTTTTGTTGAGGGAAGCTCAGAGCAGAAAAAGGAAGAATGGAATAAAAAATATGCCCTGATTAAGGAAGAATATCGTGACTCCATCGATAATTTGCATGAATATATGAATGATATACTATACAGGAATATCATCCCGGATAAGAATACGATCATCAGGGATTCGGTAGAGATTTTTGACAGGTTTGAGACCTCATATGAGCTCTTTGAGGCACTTCAGGTATTAAAGCAGACAGATGTATCTACGATGGCGCATTCCATGAATGTATCAATCATTGCACGTCTCATTGGTGTATGGGCAGGGCTTGATACTGAAAAGCTGGATGAGATTTCCATGGCAGGCTTATTACATGACATAGGCAAGTTCAAGATACCCGATGAGATATTATTGAAGCCGGGAAAGCTCACAAAGGATGAGTTTGAGGTGATAAAGAAGCACACGATATATGGCTATGAGATACTCAAGAATTACAAGATTCTTGAAAGCACAAAGCGTGCGGCACTTTTACATCATGAAAAGTTTGACGGCTCAGGATATCCGTTTGGATATGAAGCTGATAAAATCGACGATATATCAGCTATTATTACGATAGCCGATGTCTATGATGCAATGACCTCAAAGCGCTGTTATCGTGACGGAATGTGCCCTTTTGATGTGATAGCCGATTTTGAGTATGATGGCATATCAAAGTATCATCCTAAGTATATAGGCATGTTTTTAAAGAAGATTGCAAGCTCATATATCGGAAGTAACGTGCTGTTGACAAACGGTAAAAAGGCTAAAATAATTTTTGTGACGCAGAAGTATTCAAGGCCTACGGTTACATTGCTTGAAGACAACAGTGTGCTGGCACTGAAGGATGAAAAGGATATAAAAATAGCAGCGGTGCTTTAGAAATTATATAAGCGGATTAATTGAATAAAATTACTGTAAATGGGAATGCTTTAGATAAAGAAATTTATCCGGAGGATTCCCATGTCTGTATATAAGGTTGATATATGTGGTGTGACTACATCAAAACTGCCGGTACTTAAGGATGACGAAAAAGAGGAACTGTTTGAGAAAATAAAAAAGGGTGATAAGGCTGCAAGAGAAAAATATATTCGTGGAAATTTAAGGCTCGTGCTTTCGGTAATAAGAAGGTTTTCAAACCATAATGAAAATATGGATGATTTATTTCAGATAGGCTGCATCGGGCTTATGAAATCAATTGATAATTTTGATCCGACTATAGGTGTTAAGTTTTCCACCTACGCTGTTCCGATGATTATCGGTGAGGTGAGACGATATCTGCGTGATAACAGTGCGTACCGCATTCCGCGTTCTCTGAGGGATACGGCATATCAGGCTATTAAATCAAAGGAAAAGCTATCCAGAAAGCTGGTACACGATCCGTCCCTGGCAGAAATATCAAAGGATTGCGGCATCCCCGAAAACGATATACTATACGCACTTGATGCAATCCAGACACCGCTTTCCCTCTTTGATCCTGTATATACTGACGGTGGTGATACACTTTATGTGATGGATCAGATATCGGACAAGAAAAACAAAGAGGAAGCATGGGTGAAAAATCTGGTTCTCGACGATGCATTAAAGCTGCTTGATGACAGAGCGAGACAGATAATAAAGCTGCGATTTTTCGAAGGCAAGACACAGATAGAGGTGGCAGAGGAGATAAATATCTCTCAGGCACAGGTATCAAGGCTTGAGAAAAATGCGCTTAAAAATATGCACGGATATCTGGTGTCTTAAATGTCACTTTTAGATTAAATACTTAAACTTCCCACACCAATAAGGTGTGTTGTACCTTGAAAATTCAATACTTC
>URDU01000041.1 GCA_900546625.1 uncultured Lachnobacterium sp.
CATGGACGGCGGGGCAAGGCGTTATGCGCCACGGACGGCGCATAAAAGCCGGTTTTGTCAAGCATAGAAAACTTAAAAAGCATAATTCGTACAGTATCTTAGTGATGCAGCGTAGCGAACACGAGAGCATGTGTGCGCCGGAAACCGGCACTTATGGCCCGTATAGCAGCTACATATCAGTTCTGACCGTAGTATGCGTTAGCACCATGCTTACGGTAGAAATGCTTCTCCTTGATGTTGTCAGGGGCAGGCTTCACATCAGGATTTACCGACTCTGTGAGTCTGGCCATCTTTGCCACTTCCTCAAGTACAACGGCATTGTGCACAGCCTCAGCCGCATCCTTTCCCCATGCAAACGGTCCGTGATTTTGGCAGAGCACAGCCGGTGTGTATACAGGGTTGATTTTTCTGTTCTCAAAGGTCTCTATGATGACAAGACCTGTGTTTTTCTCATAGGCTTCGCCTATTTCCTCTGTGGTGAGATTTCTCGCACATGGAATTGAACCAAGGAAATAGTCTGCATGCGTGGTGCCGTAGAGCGGAATATCCCTGCCGGCCTGTGCCCATGCAACTGCCTCAGGTGAGTGCGTATGTACAATTCCTCCGATATCCGGGTACTTTTTGTAGAGCTCTAAGTGCGTTGCTGTGTCTGACGAAGGCTTATATTTGCCCTCTATCTTATTTCCTTCAAGATCCAGGACTACCATATCATCAGGGGTGAGCACATCATAGTCCACTCCACTTGGCTTTATGACAAAATAGCCTGTTTCCCTGTCAATTCCACTGACATTGCCCCAGGTATATGTGATGAGCCCTCTTCTTGGGAGCTCCATGTTTGCTTCGTAAACCTGTTTCTTTAATTCTTCAAGCATTTTTTGTTCCTCTCTTATTTTCACATTATATTTGTTACTATTCAAAAACACCCTCGCACATGCGCAAAACCGCATAATACTCGTGCTTTACCATCCATTCAAGAATATATATCGACAATTACAGAGGAAGCGCCCTTACCATGGCACTCTCAGCCTCAATTGCCGCCTTATATGTATTTATGTACTCATCAAAGCCCTTTACGTCATCAGGGTCAGGCTGCATTACTATGCCCTTTTCGCCATTAAATACCCTGTCTGAAAGATATTTTTCCAAAGGCTCTCCCTCTGCTTTATTCACCATATAAGCTGCGAGCACTGCCATGCCCCACGGACCGCCCTCTCCGGCTGTCTCCATGACCGCAACAGGCGCATCCATGGCTGCTGCAAGTATGCTCTGGCCTACACCCTTTGTCTTGAACAGACCGCCATGACCGTAAAGTGTGTCTACCTTTACCTTTTCCTCTTTAAAGAGAATATCACAGCCGATTTTTAGTGTTGCAAGACTCGCATAGAGATGTGTGCGCATAAAGTTTGCGAGGTTCATCCTGGCATCCGGCTTTCTGGCAAACATAGGTCTGCCCTCGTTGAGTCCGATGACAGGCTCTCCCGAGAAAAGGTTAAAGGCTACAAGGCCTCCACAGTCCTTATCGGCTGTAAGTGCATTGTTGTAGAGCTTTCCGTATATATCATTCATATCTATATCCATGCCAAACAGCTGCGAAAATTCCTTGAATAATCCCACCCATGCATTTAAGTCTGAGGTACAGTTGTTGCAGTGCACCATGGCTACCGCATCTCCCGATGGTGTGGTGACCATATCAAGCTCCTCATGAACCGCCTTAAGTGCCTTTTCAAGTACCACCATGGCAAATACAGATGTGCCCGCTGATACATTTCCGGTGCGCACGGCAACAGAATTGGTTGCAACCATTCCCGTGCCCGCATCTCCCTCCGGCGGTGCGAGCAATATACCGCTCTCCAGATTGCCGCTTACATCAAGCCTTTTAGCTCCTTCCTCTGTCAGTGTACCTGCCTTTTCTCCAGCCACAAGCACCTTTGGCAGAATGTCTCTTATATCCCACTGATATTCTTTTACCTTATCTAATGCTGCAAATTTATCAAGCATTGCCGCATCATAATCTCTTGTACACGAATCAATAGGAAACATGCCTGATGCCTCGCCGACACCAATGACCTTTTCACCTGTGAGCTGCCAGTGAATATAGCCTGCCAATGTTGTGAAATATGATATCCTTGATACATGCTCTTCTTTATTTAATATAGCCTGATACAGATGCGCTATGCTCCACCTCTGTGGAATATTAAAGCCAAGCACCTCAGTAAGCTCTGCTGCAGCCTCACCTGTGATGGTATTTCTCCATGTCCGAAATGGCACAAGCAGATTATCCTCCTTGTCAAATGGCAGATAGCCGTGCATCATGCCGGAAATACCGATTGCTGCAAGCTTTTTGATGGTAACTCCATACTTTTCCTTTGCATCCTGCGCCATTTTGCTGTAGCAGTCTGAAATGCCCTCCCAAATCATATCCAGGCTGTAAGTCCAGATGCCGTCCACAAGCATGTTCTCCCAGTCATGGGCACCTGTGGCTATCGGAGCATGATCCTCCCCGATAAGCACCGCCTTTATTCTTGTAGAACCGAACTCGATTCCGAGCACAGCTCTGCCGCTTTCAATAACACTTTTTACGTCTGACATAATATACCTCCACCTTGTCCTGTAAATTTCTGAATAATTACCTGAAATTATTATACTATGATTGTACAACGTTTTTCTTCAAAAGTAAACAAAAGAAAACGTAAATATACATAAATTTTAAAATATTTTCAAAAGTGTTCAAAAGTGAATATCACTTTTTTTATCAAAATTTCAGATTATATTGATAGAATGTAAAAACTATGTTATGTTATATGTGTTTTGTGTAAACTAAATATGTATAACTGGAGCAAATAGTAAAACAAATTATTTTTACAAACGGAGGTAAACATGAACATTTACTCTATATTGCAGTTATGCGGCGGACTTGCCTTTTTCCTTTTTGGAATGCATGTTATGTCAGGCAGTCTTGAGAAGCTCGCAGGAGGCAATCTCCAAAAGATACTTAAGGAGGTAACCTCAAATCCTATCAAGAGCTTATTTTTTGGAGCAGTAGTCACTATTGCCATCCAATCCTCATCCGCACTTACTGTTATGCTTGTCGGACTCGTAAACTCCGGCATCATGGAGCTTGCCCAGACTGTTGGTGTCATCATGGGTTCCAACATCGGAACCACTCTCACCGCATGGATTCTTAGTCTTTCAGGTATCGAAAGTGACAATCTGTTCATCTCGATGCTAAAGCCTGAGAACTTCTCCCCTGTCATCGCGCTTATCGGTGTGATTATGATTATGGGAAGCAAAAAGGAGAAGCACAAGGACGTCGGAATCATCATGGCAGGCTTTGCCGTACTCATGTATGGTATGCAGCTCATGAGCGGTGCTGTATCGCCACTCGCAGATATGCCTGAATTCACCGGACTGCTCACCACCTTTAACAATCCATTCCTCGGAGTGCTTGTAGGTGCTGTATTTACCGGAGTCATCCAGTCATCTGCCGCATCAGTTGGTGTGCTGCAGGCTTTGGCTATGACAGGCGCTATCTCATATGGCATGGCTATTCCTATCATCATGGGTCAGAACATCGGTACATGCGTGACTGCACTGCTTTCGTCAATCGGCGTAAACAAAAATGCCAAGAGAGTATCCATCATCCACATCAGCTTCAACCTGTTCGGTACAGCGATAGGACTCGCGGTATACTGTATCACACGTTATGCTGTTGATCTGGCATTATTTAATGACAGTATCACTCCTGTAATGATTGCGGTATTCCACTCAATCTTCAATATTGCTACCACTATTATCCTTCTGCCATTTAGCAATACTCTTGTAAAGATTGCTAAGAAGCTTGTCACAACCGACAACGCAGACGGACAGGTCGTACTCGACGAGAGACTTTTACTTTCACCGGGACTTGCTGTCAAGGAATGTCTTGAGAAGACAAACGAGATGGCTGAGCTTGCAAGAGACAGCTTCAAGAATGCTTTAGACCTCTTTGACAATTACTCAGATTCAAAGTTCGATGATATTGAAGTCATGGAGGAAAGGCTTGATTACTTAGAGGATCAGCTTGATACCTTCCTCATTCATTTATCCGGAAAGGATGTTTCTGAGGACGGCAACAATGAGATTTCAAAGATGCTTCATGCAATCAACGATTTCGAGAGAATCGGAGATCATGCAATAAATATGGCAAAGCTTGCCAAGCAGATTGATGACAACAAGCTTGAGTTTTCAAAGAATGCAAGAAAAGAGCTCACGGTGCTCAACAATGCACTGCGCGAGATTCTCACTCTCACTGTAGAGGCATTCGGCAAAAACGATCTGACAGAGGCAGTCAAGGTTGAGCCTCTTGAGCAGGTTATTGACGATCTCACCAAGGAGATCAGAAATCACCATATCGAGCGTCTTCAGAAGGGCAAATGTGACAGCAGACTCGGCGTATTCCTCACAGATTACATCACAAACTGCGAGAGAGCCTCAGACCACTGCTCAAACATTGCTGTATGCCTGATCCAGACACACAACTCATCCTTCGAGACACATGATTATCTCAATGAGCTTAAGGCCGGACAGGAGCCTGCATTTGTGGGTCAGTTCACCATGTATCAGGACAAATATCATCTTGATGAGGATTCTAAAAAAGCAAAGAGTAAAAAATCATCTAAATAATATAATGCAATCAAAAAGCAGGATTTCTGATTAATTTCAGAATCCTGCTTTTTTCATCGTCTAGATATGAAATGCTTCACAATCGTATAAAGCACTATGATGCACGCAAACACATATCCCATCACGCCAATCGCCGGTATGCCAAGTATCTTTGGCGACATATCTGTGGTACACACGATGCTTGAGCTGATCAGAAGTGCCATAACCCAAAGACCCATGACAATATTTCTCACCAGCCTGTGCAAAAGCCTCGCAAGCTCATCAGAAGCATGCATGTCAAGATTTATGCGTGTCTGCCCTCTTTGATATTCCTCGAGTATCTGCGCCAGTCTCTCCGGCAGCCCCAGCATGCGGTGAGCTGATTTGTAGGCTGTCTTCCCGGCTTTTTTAAGCTCTCCCCGGAAATCAAAATTCTTAAACATCTCCTGCTTTATCCTTGCAGAAGCAATCCCAACCATGTTGATGCCGGGTGCAATATCCGCGAGCACTCCCTCTATCTGAGTGATGCCCCTCGCAAGCATTGTAAGACCATGTGGCATAACAATACGGTTATTCTTCATTACCTCTAAAAGCTCCTGGATAAACTCTGCGACATCGACCTGTCCCATATCCAGACTGCCGTATTTATTTATGATTATCTTGATATCCTTGTACAGCTTTGCCCTGTCAGGCTCACCCTTAAAGTCACCGATTGCAAGCACTGCATCCTCTATCATTCCGATATCGTTCATGGCGATGCCGTAAACAGCATTGCTAAGCTCCTTTTTGTCATGCTCGGTGAGTCTTCCCATCATGCCCATATCAATCCAGACGATTTTGCCATCCCTTATCCTGACATTGCCCGGATGCGGGTCAGCATGGAAGAAACCATCCTCTATTACCTGCCTGATATAGTTGTCAATCAGCTTGCTGCCTATCTCCTCAAGGTCATAGCCCTCCTTTAAAAGGCCATCCTTATCATCGATATTAAAGCCCTTTATATACTCCATGACAAGCACATGTGATGTGGTATACTTGCGGTAAAGCTTTGGTGTGGCGACAAACGCGACATCCCTGTTATTGCGGGCAAACTCCTCAATATTGGATGCCTCAAGCAGGAAATTCATCTCCTCCTGTGCCACTGCCCACATCTCATCAAGCACCATGTCAAAATCCACAATGCCCTTTATGGAGATTGGCGGCACGAGCTTAACTGCCTTGTGAAGCAGTGCCATGTCCTTTGACATCACCTCGTGAATGCCCTTTCTTTGCACCTTCACAACCACCTGCTCACCACTCTTAAGCACTGCCCTATGCACCTGCGCTATAGAAGCTGCCCCAAGAGGCTTTTTATCTATTGAAGCAAAAACATCCTTCCATGAATAGCCAAATGAAGCATCTATGACAGCCTCCACCTGCTCAAACGGCATCGGCTCCACATCTGAGCAGAGCTTCATAAGCTCCTCGCAATATTCCTTTGGCAGAATATCCGAGTGAAGCGACATTATCTGTCCCAGCTTAATATAGGTAGGTCCCAGCTCCTGCAATATAAGTCTGAATTTTTCGGGTGTAAGTCCATGCGTGAGCTTGTACTTCTTCAGTACCGCTGTCATCTCCTTCAGGCGGCTATCCATACTAGTTCACGCTTTCCTCTTTATCGTCCTCAGCTTCTATTTTTATCTCCACTGTCTGTGATTCTTCACCGGAAGTACTTTTCTCATCTTCTGTAGAATCTGCTACAATGTCCTCATCCTCAAATACACTTTCATCGGCTTCTTCATCCACGTCAGCCTCATCCATCTGTGCAAGCTTGCTCTTTAAAGCCTGTATCTGCTCAGGTGTCATCTTGTCCAAAAGCTCCTCGAGCTCCTCCGGTGACTGTGGCTTAACTGATACATTTACATTTTTCTTTACTGTATCCTTGATATTGTGCTTAAGCTCCTGATTGAGCACCTTGCCCTGCTCGACAGTCAGCTCACCTCTCTTGACCATTTCATCAAGCACTTCCTTTGATTTCTCAGCAGTCACTGCCACTGTTCCTATTCCTGCAAGTAAAATCTTCTTTAATCCGTCTGTAAGTCTTTCCATGGTAAAATCCTCCGTTTCCTGGTTATTTATGATTAATCAGATTACTACATGCTACGCATTCCCGTAATCTGACTCCACCTCGAAATCCGCTAATTTCCTGCGTTTCCGCAGCAAATTGCTACTTTCTCGGTGTAGTGCGGGTCACTAAGGTATACATCGAATTGCATGCAAGCATGCATCGATGATACCTTTTGACCCTTTAATCATCACAATAAAGAAGCAATCCTTGGCACAAAAATGATAAGTCCAACTATCGCAGCCATTATAGCTGCCACAAGCACCGCCCCTGCTGCCGTGTCCTTTGCAACCTTGGCAAGTGGCTTTCGCTCTGTCGTTACCAAATCAACAACAGACTCAACCGCGGTATTTACCAGCTCCAGCGCTATCACCAGTCCAAACAGCGTCAGGCAGATGCACCACTCAGTCGGTGTTATCCCAAGTATAGCCCCTGCTATCACTACAAGTATAGCGACAGTGCAGTGTATCTTGATATTGCGTTCATTTCTGATGCATGTAAATATGCCCTCGAAGGCATAGCCGAAGCTTTTGTACAGAGGTGGTTTCTTTGCTTTTTTCATGTTGATACCTCTCGTGGTTTAATTTTGGAATTAGTTTTGCTGCCTTTTACTATGGTACTATTGTACAACTTTTTGGTTCAAAATAAAAGGGGATTGTGCAATATTGTTCAACTATTGTTCAAAAACCATTATTAAAAAGATATATGTTGCTGACATTTTAATTATTTTATGTTACTAACGCTTTAAATATTTCTTATTGACATTACGAATTTATCGTATTAACCTAAACGCGTAGAATTTATTTCAATAAAGGTAATCAGATATGACAAATTTACACTCAGATAAAATAAATACGGTCTCCACACATACTGCGACCAATCATATTTATACAAATACCAAGCTTCGAAAGCTTTTGGTTCCGATTATAATAGAGCAGCTATTGGCCTCTCTTATGGGAACTGTGGATACAATGATGGTCAGCAATGTAGGTTCTGCCGCTATCTCGGCAGTCTCGCTTGTAGACTCAATCAATATCCTTGTCATACAGGCACTTTCAGCGCTTGCCGCCGGTGGTGCAATTCTCTGTTCGCAGTATCTGGGAAGCCACAATACAAAGGGAGCCCGCCATGCTGCAAGGCAGGTATTTTTTGTCATGGCATTCCTGTCTGTTATTCTATCTGCTTTTTGTCTGATAACAAGAAAGCCGCTGCTTCGTGCCATATTTGGCGCTGTTGAAGCTGATGTAATGAGAAACTCACAGGTTTATTTCTTTTTTACATTGCTGTCATTTCCTTTTATAGGACTCTATGATGCCGGTGCATCCATTATGCGAGCACAGAATAACAGCCGCAATCCTATGGTCATATCCGTTATTTCAAACTTTATGAATATCGGTGGCAACGCTATCCTGATTTTCGGCTTCGGCATGGGTGTTGAGGGAGCTGCTATTTCCACTCTCATATCAAGGATATTTTGCGCAATTGTCGTTATCATACAGCTTCGAAGGGAAAATGAACCGATTTTCATCAAGAACTATATGTCCATACGCCCTGAATGGGGCCTGATTAAGAAAATACTGCTTATCGGTATCCCATCCGGAATCGAGAACAGCATGTTCCAGTTTGGAAAGCTGGCTATCCAGTCTACTGTATCCACTCTTGGAACCGTAGCCATCGCTGCCCAGGCCATGACCAATATCCTCGAAAACTTAAACGGTATTGCCGCTATCGGAATAGGAATAGGTCTTATGACTGTTGTAGGACAGTGTCTGGGTGCCGGCAGAAAGGATGAAGCTGTCTACTATATCAAAAAACTGTCACTGGTATCTGAGGTCGTAATCATTGCCAGCTGTCTGATTATTTTCATACTCACAAAGCCTATCACGATGCTTGCCGGAATGGAGCCTGCCAGTGCAAGGCTCTGCTTTGAGATGGTTACCTTTATCACAATTACCAAGCCAATCTGCTGGGTACCATCCTTCATACCGCCATATGGGCTGCGTGCCGCAGGCGATGTGAAATTTTCCATGATTGTATCCTGCTGCACAATGTGGCTTTGCCGTGTAAGCCTGTGCGTATATCTCTGCCGTGTATGGGGCTTTGGTCCGATTGCCGTGTGGATTGGCATGGCTTGTGACTGGCTGCTTCGTTCTATTATATTTACCGCCAGATTCCACTCAAGGAAATGGCTGAATCATCATGTGATTGATTGATAATAACAAGCTATACCCTGCATTATTCATAAATCTGTAAAAGCAAAGGAAAACCATGAAAAACTATCAACCGGACTATTACAACAAATTCAAATGTATTGCTGACAAATGCAGTATTACATGCTGTCAGGAGTGGAAAATTGCAGTAGATGACGCTACAAACCGCAAATGGAAGAAGCTTTCTGCTGATAAAGTGTCTGGAAAAAGTGACAATCTAAGCTCTTACACATGCCATAAGGATGGCAGTCTGGTTATTAAACTAGACGAAAAACATCGGTGTCCGTTTCTTTCAAAGGATAAGCTATGTCATCTTGTAATGACATACTCAGATGAAGTGCTTTCAGAGACATGTGCACTGTTTCCCAGAGAAATTCACCGGTTTTCAACACATGAGGAACGAACACTCATGCCGTGCTGTCCGGCAGTTATCGACCTGTGGTGCGAAAAACCTGTCACATTTCCTGTAATATCCGAGACCCGGAATAATTTATCTACGGCATTTTTAATCCGTGATAATCTGATTAAACTGATATCTGACCAAAGGCTTTCAGTGGAGCTGGCTTTGCTTGATGGGCTTTACATTTTATTGGAATTATATAAAAACCAGCCAATCACCAATGCACATATACAGGAATATTTTTCCGGACATACGCTTAATGAACTGAATACCGCCATGGAAGATATCCATATCCCGGACGAAGATACATTTATCGAATGCAATGAGCTGCTTCAGGATTTATCAGTAAATTATCGCAAAGAAGGTTTGTATACAGCCTTTCTTAAACCTTTACTGACCGAGGCTTGTAAATACTCCAATATTTATTCACAGTCAGATAACAATTACATGAGCCGCAGCTTACAAACATCGCAGAAGCATTTTTGCTCATTGCTCACAGATTATGACATTGTTTTTCGCAATTATCTGGCAAACGAGCTGTTTTCTGACCTGATATCGCCTGAAACAGCATCCACTAAAAAGATTGTTGAACACATGATTATCAAAATGCAATGGATTATGATTGAATACACTGCTATCCGTCAAAGTCTTTTCCTGTGGTACAGTCACAATGCCAATAGTCCGTTGACATATGAAACCATCAGAGAGCATATTGTCATCATCTCACGCATGACAGGATATGATGACGATGACATACGTGAATATCTGGAAAAAAGCTTTGCAAAGCTCATATGGGATTGGGGCTACGCAGCACTCATTATGGGAATTAGAAAATAATCACCTAACGTTAATACAAAATAATTCCAAAGGAGATTTTTATTATGAGAGAAACAATTTTAGGCAATAACATACGAAAGGTTCCTTCAGTTGCAGTTGGATGCATGCGCCTTTCTGAAAAATCTAAGGATGAGATGAATCATTTTATTCATGCAGCTCTGGAACAAGGCGCATATTTCTTTGATCATGCAGATATCTACGGTGGCGGTATGAGCGAAAGTATATTCGGCGAAGCGTTTGCAGATGATCCATCCATAAAACGTGAAGATATGTATCTGCAGTCAAAATGTGGCATCCGCCAAGGCTTCTATGATCTCTCAAAGGAGCACATTCTGAAATCTGTCGATGGTATTTTACAAAGGCTCCATACCGATTATCTCGATCTTTTACTGCTTCACCGTCCGGATGCACTCGTAGAACCGGAAGAGGTTGCCGCTGCATTTGATGTCCTGTTTGAAAGCGGAAAGGTTCGCCATTTTGGTGTTTCAAACCATAAGCCGATGCAGATTGAACTGCTACAGAAGTATATACGCCAACCACTCGTTGTCAATCAGGTGCAGTTTAGCATCCCTGTTTCCAATCTCGTTGCAAACGGCATGGAGGTCAATATGGAAACACCCGGTTCAATTGATCACGATGGAAGTCTGCTCGACTACTGCCGACTCCACAATATCACTCTCCAGGCATGGTCTCCGTTTCAGATGCCGGCATGGAAAGGCTGCTTTCTCGGAAGCGACGAATACCCGGAACTGAATAAAAAACTTCATGTGATAGCCGAAAAATATGGTGTCAGCGATACTACTATTGCAGCTGCGTGGATTTTACGCCATCCGGCAAATATGCAGATCATTACCGGAACTGCAAGCGAAAGCCGCCTGAAAGAAATTATCGCGGCATGCGATATTACTTTGACTCGCGAGGAATGGTATGAGCTGTACCTGGCGGCAGGTCACCTGCTTCCGTAGAAATTATCAGCATTATTTTTCAAAATGCTGATAGTCCTTGGAATGCGTCCAATCGCCTCCCCACTCAAAGCCATGCTCCGTAAACAGCTTATAGCATAAATCATCATGGTCAATCTTGTGCGAAAAATCCTTGCTCCTGTCAACATAATCTGCGGCATTTGCAGGCTCAATTGAAAGCTCTCCATCGACTGTTTTGACATAAGGATTGTAAAGAGTGTTGATATCCACCGCCATTCCCATTCCGTGCTTAGATATCTTCGTGGTGTGGGAAATAAATCTGAAATTGAAGGCCGATGAATTATTATCGCTCATAGATGCCTCATCATCTGCATCGTATTCATCAACGAGCCGGACTTTTTCTATTTGATATCCGGACTCATAGAGCTCCTTGAATATTTCAAGTACATCATCTGCAATATCTTTATTGACAACCAGCTCACCTTCATGCACCTGATTGTCAAAGCCTACGTGTAATACATGTATATATCGCAGATTTTCTCTGGGGAGTGTGCAATCCGCCTTGTAGGATTTGCCCTGCATTTTTTCAAAAATGTCATCAGGGATTTCGGATATGAAAAATTGCTCTTTATTATTCTCATAGGTCGGATCCAGGATCTCTGTTTCAGATGTACTCGTGTCAGGTGTATTCGTATCAGCTACACTCGTATCAGATATACTTGTGTCAGGTATATCTTCACATGTATTTTCTGATACATTTATAGATGTTTTATCATTATGCTCTTTCTTATGATTTTTAATGAATTCTCTGCCCGCAAGTGTGACGATAAGCAGCGATGCCGCGGCTGTGATTATTATGTTTGTGTGTTTTTTCATATCAGCTTTATGCCTTTCATATTGTTCGAAGCATTTCTAATATCTATTGTAATAATGATAGTTTTTATTTACAATAGGCATTGTTAACAAACGTTATGAAATCATTTGGGGATTATATAAAAACCATTCCTTATCATTTGTTAATCTCCACAAAAAAGCCAACCAATCGTGAACTACACATTGTCTAAAGCCAATGGGCTTCCTGCTTCGCAGACCTCGTAACCTACTATCTCCACAGGCGTTAATTCGGGCAGTCCCTGCCCTATATTATTATTTTTATGCTATTTGTCTTAATCCTTCTTCCAGTATATTCTTTGCCGCATTGATATCTCTGTCATGATTTGTTCCACAGACAGGACATATCCATTCCCTTACGGACAGTTTTTTTGTTTCTGTATTTTGGTATCCACAGACGGAACACAGCTGACTACTGGCATAGAATGTATCTATTTTGACATATTTCCTGCCATTCCACTTTGCCTTATATTCTAACTGTCTTGTCAGCTCATACCATGATACATCACTTATGGACTTTGCCAAATGGTGATTTTTTACCATGTTTTTTATCTGCAAATTTTCCGAAACTATCACTTGGTTTCCGCTGATAATCTCATGGGACATCTTGTGCAGATAATCTTTTCTGGTATTTGTTATTTTTTCATGGCATAATGCTATCTTTTTCTTTATTTTGTAGTAGTTTTGGCTTCTTTTTTCTTTATGTGCTAACTGTCTTTGCAGTTTTATCAGTTTCTTTTCGTATTTTCTGATAATTTTGGGATTCTCGTATTTCTTTCCATCAGAAGTAATACATAACTCCTTAATACCCAAATCTATTCCTGTATTTTGATTTGTATGTGCCATTTCCACGTGTTCTGTTTCCACTAAAATTGATACATAGTATTTTCCACTAGGAACTTGTGATATCGTTACCGATTTTATCTGTCCGCTAAAATTTCTATGCAGTTTTGCTTTTATATTTTTTAATTTAGGCAGTTTTACTCTATTGTCCTCGAAATCTACGGTTATATTGCCATTCGTAAAATTTGTTGTATATGACTTATGATTATCATGTTTACTCTTAAACTTCGGATAACCTGCATGTTCCTTGAAAAACTTCTGATATGCAGCATCCATGTTGTAAATCGCATTTGTCAGAGCAAATTTATCCACTTCTTTCAGCCATTCATATTCTTTCTTTAATTGTCTGTTGCAGTAATTGTTACAGTCAGTTTTACTAACTGATTTTTTCTCTTTCTCATATACTTCTTTCCGGTATGCCAGTGTCTGATTATATACAAAACGGCAACAGCCAAATGTTTTTGCAATCTGTATTTTCTGCTCATTATTCGGGTATATTCTGTATTTATATGCCTTTAACATCCTCTGTCACCCTCTTTCTCAACCTTGATTTTCTATATATCTTTTCAGCATTTCTTCCGATACATTTCCTACACTACATGCAAAATATCCATCTGTCCAAAAGGTATGTTCTTTCCAGAATTGTTTTCGTAAATATTGGGGATATCTTTTCCATATATGGTATGTTGTATAGCTCTTCATCAGGTTTACGATCTTACTAATAGACATTGTCGGTTCTGTCTCTATCATGTAATGAATATGGTCTTTATCCGTTTCCATATATCTGATAATAATACTGTGCCTTTGACATATCTCATATGAAAACTGCTGTATATCATCTGATATCTGTCTCGGAACCAGCAATTTCTTCCTATATTTGCAGACGAAAATAATATGATATTGTAATAGGTATTTATGTCTGTTTTTAGATTTCCATGTTCCCTTGCCATGAGTATACAATAATTTCTGATTTTTGGCTACCTTAACCCACCGTCTAAAGCCAGTGGGATTGCGATAGCCTTATTTCAATTTATTCGGATATTTAATAAATGGCTCCCTATCCAGACTCTCAACATAATGTTGCATTTTATTCCCTCAATCCGCTTCTGTAACCATTGGTTGTTAAAACCATATCATATCCAATGGTTATTGTCAACACAAACATTGAAAAAAGCTAAATTATAATTTATAATCTTTTATGGTTACATTCCGTCACTTGAATATCGATTTTTAAGAAGGAGCTTACCTATGAAATTTCAACCCGAAAGATTAATCCAACTCAGAAATTCACTAAATATAAATAAAGCAGAAGCCGCACGCCGCCTTAATATTTCGCCAATGGTATATGGCCGCTATGAAAATGGACAACGTGAACCTTCTTATCCTACAGTCTGTTTCATTGCGCATACATTTAATTGCAACGCAGATTTTCTTTACGGAACATCTGATAAGACAGATCCTGATTACATTATTGTTTCTTCATCCAATGATCCTGAGCTTTATTCACTCATCAAAATGATCAAACAGGACAGCAATGTAGAAGGCAGAATACTTACATATGCACGCAAGCTGCTAGAAAAATAAATATCCATGCCAATCAAAAAGAGCGGTGTATATAAACTACATCGCTCTTTTTATTTGATAACCCTGCTTTGTAAATGTATCCAATACCTTTGTTGCCCATGTCCTGAACTGCATTGCCCGTTCTGAATTAATGCGATAGCCCACAGCAATAATAGCCGCTAATGAATAGAACTTATAATTGTATGTTTTTCCATCATCCGCAGTTTGTGCAAATTTTGCACAAACTGAATTTTCATCTAATTCTCCCTCTTTAAAAATGTTACTCAGATGTTTTGTAACCACACTTCTATCTACATCAAAAAGCTGCGAAATTGCCTTCTGCGTCAACCATACATCGCCATTCTGAACCCTGACTTCTATTCCGTCTTCTCCTGCATCTCGTGTGAAAACTAGAAAATCCACAGTGCTATTTCTTATCTGTAATTCTTTGCTCATAAAAGTGTTCCTTTCCCTATTCTCATGAACGTCTTCTTTACATCTTATCGACTCCACATGTTTTAGTCCTATTCAGCTCAACCATTATCTCCAAATGTAATTTCCATCAATTCACTGGCTATCTCTTTACTCAAAACCCTCATAATACTGTCATCAACCTTATCCTTCGCCAAAAGATTAATATTTCCATACCAGACGACTTCCTGATCAATAACAGCAAAACGTTCACATGACTCTTCTACTGTTTTAATGTAGAAACCAGCTTTGCGCATTTCTTCATGTAACTGCATCCAATATGCTGCATCTCCAAATCCATAGGAATCCGGTGCCCATGTTACTATCGTAATCTGAACACCTGATAACTGCTTTTCTTTTAGCAGGTTAATCAGTTCATAAACTTTTGTCCCACTAATTGCAGGGCTTGAAATGATTATATTTTTATTTGCATCCAGTAAATCTTTATGATAATTTTCAGCATAATTATCACCGTCATATATTGCATTAGCTGTCTGTTTATCATTATGCAAACCACCTGCAATCTCATATCCAATCTGTTTATATGCTTTAAGTCTCTTCATATACATGTTATTAAACATTGTAATATGGTTGTCTACATAATCATATATTATTACATTTTCTTTACCAGCATAATCACGATTCAATCGACCGGCATACTGTTCAACAACTCCACGAAACGATACAGGTGTTGCCATAAAAAGTGTATCCAGTCTTGGAAAATCAAAACCTTCTCCTACCAGTGAACCTGTAGCTATTAATATCAGAGACTCCGCCTTATCAACCTGATGCATCTGTTCCAGAATCTTCTTATGTTCTTTCTTTGAGTTGTTGCCTGTCATTAAGAATACATGGTCTGCATAAGCTTTCAAACGCTCGTACAGTTTCTCTGAATGATCCTTGTATCGCGATAAAACAACTGGGGTGCGACCTGCTGATACGCAATTCTTTACATCTTCAACAATCTGTTCATCTCTGATATCATTATTATGAATAATATCATAAGCTTCATTTGGATGCATCTTACCGATAAGCACACCTCTTGGTGGAACAGTTCTGGTAAAACGCGGATATACAAGATGTTGTATCCCTTGCTCCATAGCCTTTTCCTTTGCTGTGTAACTATATCTTATAGGTCCTATCAGCATATAATTGATTTTTTCCAGTCCATCTCCTCTTTTCGGAGTTGCTGTCACACCATATACATACCTTGCTTTTACTTCTTTTAGCACATTTGCTATTGTTTCAGAGGCAGAATGATGACACTCATCAATTATCACAAGTCCATAATCATTCAGCAAATTATGAAACTTTCCCTTTTTGCAAAGTGAGCCGACCATTGCAATATCAACAATCCCTGTCATCGAATCATGTACTCCCTGCAATGTTCCAATCAGACTTTTTCTAGTTCTTAATCTTCCAGTTTTCGTTTTGTACTGGGGTAGTTCTTCATCTATAATTAAAAATTTGTTTAGAGCATCTTTCCACTGTTCTATAAGTGCAGATGATTCAAGCAGGATCAGAGTATTCACTTTCTTTTCTGCAATTACTGCACTGCATACAACTGTTTTTCCAAATGCTGTTGCAGCGTGAAGTATTCCATTATCATGCTTAGTCAGTTCCTTTAACGCCTTGTTCTGTTCATGTCGTAATTCTCCATTGAATTCTACATTAATATTTCTTCCCTGCTGCCTCTCGTCATCAATAGTATATTCAATTCCTGCCTTATTAATATTTGCTATTAATTCATCCTGTAATCCTCTTGGAATCTGTATGTATCCACCAAGATGGTCTTTTCCAAGATAAATCCACCTCGAAGTATCATAATTAGATGTTCCAATCGCACGATTTTTATAAAATACTGGGTTACTAAAGGCTGCCATTCTGCGAATCTTATTTTGCATAGCAGGCTTAAGATTCGTGCTGTCGACATATATACCATTTGATAATGTGATGTCCATTTTCCCATCAACATCTAATTTTGCAAAATTTTTCATTCTATCCCATGGCTTTTCCCTATTTTCTTCATCACTGGATGCTTCAAGGTCATCTGCTGTAAATGTCCATTCCCTTATCTTATTCTCCAGAAATTCCTCTGAAAGCTTAGGTTTACTTAATAAAGCATTCCATTGGTCAGGATAAGCATTCCAGTTACTATCCACAAATGCACTATTGCCATCTTTCAACGCCCTTCCCTGTAATGGCAATGCAATCAGGTTTCCTATTGCCACATTTTCTAAGGAATCCTGTGCTGGCAACATTCTATCATAATAATTGAATGACTTTAAATTCACCTGCTCTGCACCTTTATCTAAAAGTGCAAAGCCAAATTTACGAACCACTGCCGCCGATATTGGCTTGTCAAAGAATATCCATATATGTGCACCTTTTCCTGAACGAGAACGCTCTAGCAAAGGTTCTATTCCATTTAATGAGCAGATATCTCTCATAGCTTCGACTTCTTCAATCCATGTATCATCTATATTTGCAAAATCCTTTTTTTCTGCATTCTTCTCATGATTATCAAAGTCAAACACCAGAAACCTACATGTTCCATCACTAAATAATGGATATACACCGATTACATCTTTTGCAGCATAAGAGTTTCCCCTCAAATGCATCAATATGGTTGGTAAATCTAATCTTGTATACGAGCAATATTTGCAATCCTTACAGTCTATATGTGTATTTAATTTCCTATGGCAATTATCTGACCAGAAATTATCACACTGCGGATAATATGCCGCCTCTCCGTTTTTATTTACATTTCTTTTCGCATATACATCTGTTCTTCCCCAAAAGAATGAGAAAAAGAGCTTTGCCATCCTGTCTGTAATCTCTTTTGGGTGCACAATCCTTTTACCCTGTTCTGGATCAAAATCCTCTTTCTTTTCCGTTTCCCTTATACTTGCCAGTTCATTTTGATATGACAATCCTGCTTTATCCAATATATTCTTTAATACCTGATTCTCCAATTGCAGATTATTTAGCTGCTTCTGCAATCTCGTCACATTCTCTATTGGATCTCGCATTGGTCATACCTTCCTTTCCATCATTATCTATTCATCTCAAGTATTCTTTTCACTTCCTGCTGCAATTTGTCACTGAATTCTGATAAATCATAATATGTAATCACCTTCAGTCTAATAAGACGAACAATATCCCATATTGCCTCTGACTTGCTCAACTCCATAATAACACCCGGATGACGCTTATCTTCTTTTATCCGTTTTTCAAGTTCCCAGAATTTCTCTGATGCAGGCTTTGTATCATCATTCAGAAAGTTCACATACTCTTTAACAAGACCTTCCATATACTTTTCCTGCCAACCTGATAATTTTTCTCGAAATAGCTTCCAATCCTTTTTGCTTATGTCCATGATTTTGAACCTCCTCAGTCTCATGTTAGTCTCATCAAATTCAACTTATCCCTCGTAGTCCGCCAATATTTTCTTAAATCCACTACCTCTACACTCTATTTATTTCAAGCGGCTGAATATATCAGCTAATATCGGATTTCTTCGCTTTGATGGAATTTTCAATAAATCTTTTCCCTCTAGAGATATTCCGCTTACCATTCCACCCGATGAATATTTTTCGATTCCGTCATCGAACATATCTATATGGACTTCACTGCCTATCTCCATATAGTTTCTATGAATTAATGCATTTACTACACCTTCAAGCACTGCTCTATCCGGATAATCCGGCATTTCAATTCTGCCGTCCCCAACCTTACGCCATGCCTTCTTAGAGTTATTTCCTACAAAATCTGTTCCATCTTGTAATAATGTGACAAGACTGCCAGTATATTCATCATCATCAAGTACATCTACAATTCCAGATGCTAACATATATACCATATACTCTGCAATAACAATCACATTAATTCTCTTTATAACTTCATTTCTAATTCTATGCAGTCCCATTTCTCTCCCATGACGGCATATTTTTCTGCTTCGTCCATTTCTACATTTTCGAATCCTATTGCTTTATAGCAATAATACGCCGGTTCATTATTCTTAAAAACTCCTAATGATGCCTTATTTGCACCGAATATCTCTTTTGCATATTTCAGCCCTAAGTTAAGCATATTTTTACCATAACCCTGACCACGTTTTTCTGAATCGACAATTACAAATCCAAACCGTAATTCCTCAAAGGAATCATTTGGTCTTCTCACAGTAAAAAATCCCACTATTTTCTCATCATCAATAGCAGTAAATGCCATAAGATTACTTACCGTATTAAACTGCTCCACCGAAATAGGATATTCCCCTAAAATTCCTGCTGTCCATTTATAAAAAGTTTTCTCGTCTTTTATCCATGTCAGAATTGTTTCTGCATCATCTTTATTGTATGGTCTTAATCTTAACATACTTAACTTTACCTTTCTCTTCAAATTCTTTTTGCAATTTCAATGGCAATATACAATTTGTCCATATTATGATTTGCATCTGCAAGTCCCGAAATATCATACACCGCCTGATCAAGTACATCTCCTGTTGCAAGAATTTGTGCATTAATAGGACGTTTTTGTAGTATAGCAACCTTGAACATTCACTTTTCCTCCTATAGATAATTCAAAATGTCAGATAAGTTATTAACTTCAATATCGGCTTTTTCACTCTCGTCCATTACAGTCCACAAACTTCCAAATCCCTGTTTTATCCATATCGTTTTCATTCCTAACTGTTTTGCTGGTACAATATCATTATCAATGCGGTCACCAATCATTACAGCATTTTCCGGCTTACAGCCACTTCTTTCCAAAGCAATTTCAAATATACGTCTGTCCGGTTTTGATACACCTTCTTCTGCTGATGCAATGACTAAATCAATATATTTTCGCACTCCGAGATTTTCTAATCTTTCAGAAGTTCCTAATGGTTGGTTTGCAATTATACCAATTTCATAATTTCTGCTTAACCTTTTCAGGCAATTTTCAGAATCTGTATACAGCTTTTCATATTGTGATTCCCATTTAGGTAGTTCTATCCCCAATTGTTTTGCTATCTCTAAATCACCTTTTTTATTTCTCCTGTATAATGATATCGCATGTTCATAAATTTGTTGCGGAGTTATACCAGATAATTCAGCTATTTTTTTCATCCTATCTTCATAAACTCTACTTTCATCAACCAGCGTCGAACCAACATCAAAAAATAACCATTTTATTTCATCCTTCTTAGGCAAAAATCCTCTTTGTCTCGCTTCTTCTAGCAGTCTTGGTTGAATTTCCGGATATGTCCAATTAAGCGGTAGTTCATTCATAATTGCTATTTTCTCTATCTCACTATGTAAATCTTTTTCAAACGTATGTATCTCCGCGAAAAATAACTTTCCAAAGGTTTCTTTCCCATTAAAGTTGTCTGGCGCCGTCACAGAATAAATACATATCGGATTTATCTCAAAATTAATGGCTCCTGTTTCCTCATACAATTCTCTCTTTGCTGTTTCAAGAATATCCTCACCTTGTTCTCTATGTCCTCCCGGCACTTCCCATGTACTTCTTTCTCTATGCTTGCAGAATACCCATTTTCCATTATGTTTTGCAATAATAACTGCAAACTTTAGCATTGAATCATCAATGCTATCATAAAAATTCACTTTCGTCATATAATGCTCCTTATTAAATTTCTTCTATTTATCATTTATTGTTCCCACAAATAGAGCCAAAGTAGAGCCATTCGATAAAACAAATGCCGGAAACCCGCATAAATACAGGCTTTCGGCATTTTAGTCCGTTATTCAAACTCGATTTCGGCAACTATATATTGTGTCTAATCAAGTTTTGTATTGCTATATTTTGTATAATTATTCTTGATATTCTATGCATTCTTTATCGTTTCGAGACTTTTTGCAAGCATTTTGCAACCACATTCAACTTCTATGCATATCATATTGCTTCAAACATTTCCTGATATATTTTGTTTTCTTCCTTGAGTTTATCAATACTTTCTTGCAACTGTTCTATAATTTGATCTCTGTCCTTGCAACATGTACTACCTGGTTTGACTTTTCTTAAACCACCATACCTATCATCAGGATACATATTATGTAATGGATCTAACCATATAACATAAAAAATATTTTCATTAAACACACCATGTATACCACCTTTAGATTTTGAAATACGAATTTGATAACAATCCTTTAATTCAACACCATCAGGCACCTTAGATGGAGGTGTTGCATTTTCATGTGAATGCACCCTATACTTTGACTTTGCATATGAGCCATTTAACAATTCTTCTTTTTTTATAGATGATACATCTTTCAACATATTAAGCAACTCTAATGACCAATTTACGCACGTTCCATCCAAATTAAAATATTCTGTAGTTTCCAAAGCTTCAAATGAAAATGATATAGCTGATTGCGTAAAATTTAATTGTTGTCTTTTTATCTTACTGGTTGGTTCCGAAATCTTTCTAGCTTTTGGTATTCTACTATTCTTCATTTTCCATCAACAACCTATAGTATATTTTCATATCATTTTCATCAATTATATTATTGCATCCTTGCCATGGCTTAAGCCCTTTTCTTGCCTTTATCCACGGCATTTCCGTATGATTAAGTTGCTCTAATTCATCTCCATCCAAATCACCATATGAGTCATATATTTCTCTTGCAAATGATATAAACTCTTCTGGAATATCTGCCTCTTTATTATTAAGTGGAATATATCCAAATCCATACACTTTATATTTTTGATATAAAGCAGGTTGAACAGCCCCATGTACCCAAGCCTCAAAAGGTTCTGTAATAATATTAGTATCATTTATAGCAAGATACCATGCTTTAGCATAATAACAAAGTTTTTGCAATTTTTTATGTGTCATAGAATCTATGCACAAA
Source organism: uncultured Lachnobacterium sp. (assembly GCA_900546625.1). Classification (GTDB taxonomy): domain Bacteria; phylum Bacillota; class Clostridia; order Lachnospirales; family Lachnospiraceae; genus Roseburia. Next base: position 21,744 of record URDU01000041.1, read on the forward strand.
AAAGCATCAGCTAAATCAAAAACATCTCCATATTTTTTACCAACTTCACCATAAGTCAAATTCAATCCATTAAATGATGTTTTAAACTCATCAAAAAAGTTTTTACTCATTTCTTTCAACTCCTATAATCTCGTCTTGACCTATATCTTCATCACTAAGCAACATTCTTCCAAATTCATCAGTTAATGCATCTATATAAATCATAAAAAGTCGCTCATTTAATAATGATATATTTTCATCCTCAAAAATATCTTTTTCAATGCTATTAGTATCATCAATATAAATATCCGAATCTAATGTCAATTTGTATACTTGCTTATCATTAAGTTGCCCTTGTTCAATATCACATAGTAAATTCAATTTACAATGATCTACTGAAAAATTCTCTTTTTTCTCACTTGCAAAAACTTCTGATTCGCTAAACAAATCATAGCAATCAAAATACCTTTGATTAAAATACTTATTTATACACTCCATATTATTAACAAAACAGAAATTAATTTTCCTCAACCCAAATCTTTTCATTGTAAAGAAATCAATTGTTGATCTATATATATTTGAAATATCCATAAATGTTGTTGCATATTCATCAAACGGAATATATTTTGTCGCATTTACTTTTATACATATGTGCTTAATAGATAAATCAACTGCATAACCACTATTGTCATTAATAAAAGAATGTATAGAAATATTGCGTATTTCTTTAACAGGACTTACCGTTTCAAATATTCCATTAGAATTCATATTTAAATCAATCTCATTGTTAATCTGTTGCTCATATCGGTTAAAACCTCTTTCTTTCAAATAAGGCTTTACCTGCATTAATATTTTATCCATTTCAGCTTGTAAAACCCCTTGAAAATCCAGTCTTATAATTACTTGTTTTAAAAAATTATGTTTAAATGATGAGCGACTTATACCTTCTCGTTCCATAGTCTATCCTCCATAGTATGCATATACACTTACAGTATATCATATATTTTTGACTTTGTGCGAACAAATTTTATATCCCACAAATAAAAATTCTTCTCAAAATAGTCCAATCATTAAACATGCACCACCTCCCTCACCACAATCTCCTCTGCACAAGCAATAATATTATTCATCCTCCCCACCCAAAGCATCTGATTCTCCGCTTTCAGTTTTTCCGTCATATACTTAACAATCACCATAATACTAACTGTCAATACTTGTCATATTTTGAATCGTAGAATCATACGGATTTATAACTAAAACATTTTCAATAACATTATTATCCTCATCTCTTATATGTACAAATCGTTTTACCATCAATAAACTATTCAACTTATGATGAAAGCCAACAAGATCATCATATTCAATGTCTATACACATTTTAAAAGGTTCTTCTAGCATTTTATTACTATATTCCTTCCATTCACGCTCTGATAGTTCCTTGTAAAACATTAAACATATTCCACTAGAAGTAGCAATTTCCTTATATGTCCTTAATTCAGTATCCCATGTACTTCCTTTGGAATCCAAAATCAAAGAACTAATTTTTATATTATTAGCTTCTCCTCTCCCTATATTCAAGACATACAAACTAATACTAATTCTTTTTTTATTAAATTGAATTTCCATCTTACCATTCAACGATAATGTATTTTCTATATAAAACTTTGGACGTTTTGACATCCCAAATTTAATATCATCTATATAATTCGAATCAAATGTAACTGTCAAAATAGGCTTATACTGTGCAGAGAGATTGATTTTCGTATCGTTATTTCTTTTTTCATATTCCTCTTTTAATTCCTGCTCATGCTTTCTAAAATCTTCTTTCCTAGTAAAATCGGTATAACAAATAGTCAAAGCAACTCCTAGCAATGTTATTCCACTACCTATTAATGAGGCATAGAAACTAATCCAAACTTCCTGCTTTTCTATTGGTATAAATCCTATAGGTGAAGGCGTCGACACCCAATAATTTACAAATGGAGGTATAGCTAGAAACACCACTAATATGCTTACAAGTATTAAGATTTTCTTTTTCACTTTTTATTCCTCCCATAAATTTTATTGCACTTTTCCGATGATACTATCTATAAGAATATGTATTGGGGCTGTAAAATAAGTCCCTAATTAAGAAACGCCAACTCCGGCAAATGTCGGT
>URDU01000042.1 GCA_900546625.1 uncultured Lachnobacterium sp.
ATTTTTCACAAAGTCACTTTCTGAATATTTACTGGTAGAACCATAAGCTGCCCGTTCAAACTCACTGGTTGAAAGTAATGCAAGGTTACTTCCATCCGCTCCGCAGATTGCCCAGAGTCTTGCATCTTTTCCATTTAATCCAAATCTTATTTTACCAATTGTCTTTGTAATTGATATCCCAAAGTTTTTCAGTCCTTCTGCATCTGTCCAATATGCTGATTCAGGGGATGTGTTTTCCGCTGCCTGTACAGTCGGTATTGTTCCATTCATTCCCGGAAATAATGACAATGCCATTATCATTGAAAGTAGAATTGCGCTGCTCCTTTTAAGCCATTTTTTCTTCATGTTCCTCCTCCATTTCTCGTAAAAACCAGATTTTCATATCCACATACCTTTTGTTATCACTCTTTACCCATGCTCCAAGTAGATTCTGACAGTCATACAGTGCCTTGGTAATCTGCTCATACTTTTTTGGCAGAATGCACTGCTGTTCCATGGACACATGTGCAAGAAATACCAGTAGCTTGATATTCGTAAATGCACATCATAAAGGTGTTCTTTATCCTATCTGACATATAAAAGGTTCCCAAAAAAGACACAATATCAGTTGCTATACTGCTGTTAGCAACAATAGTCTGCATCATCTTTTTTTGCAACTTTTTCATACATAAATCCACTAAAATTATAGCACAAAATCATTTTATGTGTAAATGGATTTTTTCTTACCGAAAGTGAGTTTGAAAGGCAATCAAAGCCTTGTCATCTGCCACGCCCACGTCTACGAACCGGTGTGATTATCTGCTGTTCCCCTTGTGCTTTTAGCTGCTCCTCTGAAGGATGATTTCTGTTGTATTTCACACGGTAATCATATTCCTCAGTAAAATCATCATAGACAGACATTTTGTAGCGAAGGCTCCGCATGGATTCTTCGGTATATCCCATTCTGTCCTGATACTTCTTTAGTTCTTCCATTCGGTCATCCGATGGTGGTGGCAAAAGCTTGGCACGCTCTTCCAGTGAGAGCTTGCGGTATTCTGCCGGGGATGGAAACGGCTTATTTTGAACCGGCACAGTTGACGAATTGTTATCAAGTAATTCGTCTAACTCATCCTCATTATCTGGTTCTGCGTCGGTTGAGTTATTTGTTGTGCTAAACTCAGTACTTACCGAGCCTGCGCCTGCATCAAGTCCCTGCCACTCTTTATTGAAGTCATCAAATGCAGCACCATAAAAGAAAGACTCGTCATTCTCCGGTATCTCATGTTTTTCTTGAAACTCGTCATATGCTTCATATATAGAAATATCCGGTTTCTTGGTTGACTGTGATTCCTGTGTTGGTACCTGCTTTTTAGCCTTAGAAGCCGGTTCTTTCACTTCCTCCTCATCTTCTTCCCATCTGGAATAATCCTTCATGGACTGGCTGGAATGCTCGATGTCCTGTTTCTGCCTTGGATAATCGAACCAGTCTTCTTTTTCCTTCTGCTTCATATACTCCCTGATGCCGGCAACCGTGAATCGCTTACCAAGCTTACTGCCTCGTACTGCCTGCACCTTACCACCATTGCTGCTGCGATAGGGAAGGGCATAACTGATGGTATTCCCCTTTAAGCGGACATTCATGTGATAGGTTCTCTCAAGCATATTTACCACATCATGGATGTTCTGCGTGGTCGGATCATTCATGGCAAGTCTGATATACACACGCATTTCATCCTTGAAAGAAAGTTTTCCCCTTTTCTGCATCTGATTTTCCGCTAAGGTGCGTTCCTCTCTGGTCTTATCCGGATTGTAGAAGCTGTCACGAACAGAGTGCGTCAAGCCCCGGCTCCTGCACTGTTCTCCAAAATACTCCGACATTTCCACCAGTTCCTTCGGACCTCTCCGAAAGGAAGAACCATCCTTCTGGTTACAGTTATTTACCAGAAAATGCACGTGAACATGCTCCGTGTCCACATGCACTGCAAATAATACTTCAAACCCTTTTTCCCAGAAGAACTTATGAGCGAAGTCCTCCGCTATCTTGTAAGCATCTTCATAAGTCAGTTTATCATTGTCCTCCGGATGAAAGGATATGGACAGCTTCTGTGCAAGAATATCCCGCGGGAAGAACCGGCTGTACTTCTTCTGATGCATTTTCCTTGTCATCAGAACGCTGTTCGCAAAGTTATCCCGGTTGCATCCAAAGGCATTATATAACTCCGACTTTGTCTTGATAACACCAGAACTTAGCTGTTCCTTCTTCTGCCCCAGAATATAATCTGCCGCACTGTGAAGCTGTGCCACAGACTTGCATGGAGCATATTTTACATTGACATTTCCATATACTGCCATCTAATTCACCACCTTTTCATATAGCTTTAATACCGAGTCTTCCAACCGCCGGAATACTCTTTGGAACGGTTCAAATGCTGTCATGGATATCAAATCCTGATAGGCATTGATATTCCTTGCCAGCTGGTTGATATTGACACCCTGCTTTTTCAATTCGTAGCAGACCTCATTCATAACTTCCATAAACTGCTTTAATGTTGTTCCGTCAATCTGCCTGCCCTTGTTGACACGGAGCAGATAGTCGATGAAATCAGCGGAAGTCTTATATCCGCTTTCCTTCATCTGTGATTCAAATTCCTGCTTTACACGGTAATCCACACGAGAGTAGATTACCTCGTCTCTTGTTCGATTCCCCATATAGTCCTCCTTGTTTTTATCTGTAATAAAAAAAGCCACAAAACACTTTGGTTGAATTGGCATTGCTGCCTTTTCTTCCATTTGTTTCATGGCTTCGCTTTTGGTATTTTTTTATTCAGTTATTGTGTTTTGGCTACGATTGCACCGGATTATGGCTAGATACTAATAGAAATTGTGGTCTGCCCCGGTCAATTGCAGTGTCATGCCCCTGTTGTGGTTCTACTGTTGCTCTGCTTTGTAGCCATTTGGTTGCAGATATTATCTAAACTGTATCTGCTATAGCTATACTGTCCATAAGAACCGCTATCATCTGCATCCGTCTGGGTAATTCTTCGTAGCCTTGGTGTAAGCGATGCTTCATCAGCAGGGCACATCATCCCCACAGGTCTGCCCGCCGGAAAAAAGCTCCGGCAGACAGACAAAAGCAGCCCTTCGCTTACCGCTTCGGACTGCTTTTTCCACATCTCTACTACTTATTGAAATCTTCTATTTCCTTTCCGATGTGGTGGGGATGATATAGGCAGGTAGTACCGCTGGCTTGCCAACTCGTCAAAAATAAAATCAGGGTCCCCTCCGGTACCCTGATTTTATTTCCGCCTCATTGTCTGCGCCATCGGTGCTACCTGCTCATCGGCTATATCCTTCTTGCTTCTACCCTCATTACAAAACAATAGAATTCTCCCCCAAGTCATTATCCCTCTTTATGATTCGTTTTCTTCTGTTTCTATATCCAGCCTCTGTAAAATATCATATATCACACCAGAATCGTTTAATAAGCTTATAGCAAAACATTTCTTTCCTGCATCTTTTAATGATGCACCAATGTGATACGCTTTTTTGTCATCAATGATTAAAAACCTGTCATGAAATACACCTGTGTAGTTCACTTCAAGTTTGGGATACTGTTGATTGAAAGTTTCAATATCTTTTTCTGACAATCTGGTTTTTCTAACTGTGTAAATCGTTACCGATACATTCTCTTTCTTCTTGGACAGAATATTTAAAGTTCCCACATCGACATAATTATCGACCAATACAAGACTTTTCGTTGCACTAGCTACCAGATCTATCAGTAAGCTAAACGCATCATATATCTGTCCATCAAAAAAGATTTTCTGCTGTGATTCTTCGTGGTCAGAAATATATGCAAATACTTTATCAAATTTCTCATTTGTTTCATTTTGATAAGTTATCTGTCTTTCTTCTATTGCATTCATGCGATCATACAAAAGTGACGTGTTTGCCATATATTTACGCATTTCAACAAATGTTTCCATTATCCTGATACTGACTTGTATTGCAATATCACTCCTCAGCACCGCAGAAAGCATTGCAATACCTTGTTCTGTAAAAACATATGGCAGATATCTTCTTCCACCTCTCCCTTCTTTTGAGGTCACAAATTGTGACCTCAAAGAGTCGTACTCTTCCTTTTTTAGTTGAAACCTGAAGTTCTCAGGAAATCTTTCAATATTTCTTTTTACAGCCTGATTAAAAGTTTTTGTTTCAACTTGATACAAAATTGCCAAATCACTATCGAGCATTACCTGTTTTCCTCTAATAACATATATAAGACTCTGTATATGGCTTACTTCCCTAACCCTATCCTTTTCATCTGAATTTGCGTCAATCAATTCACTATTATCTTTTGCCATCGAATCCTCCAATCCATAATTTACACACCAAACGAGTAATCCAGAAACTCATTCTCTTCTGGCTCCGACAGTTCTTGCTTTACAACTTCTATCGGTTGTTCACTGCCCTGTATCGGTTCCGTAACTAGCTTTACCCCCACCGATGCCTCAGCTCCCGGATTTCCCTGCTGATACGGATAAGGCATTATCCCACCAGCCTGCAGTCCCGCCTGAAAAAATGCCTGCTGTTGCATCTGATACATGGCTGCAAGTGCCGGAAGATTTGAAAGAAGCTTCTGCTCCACAGTCTGCACCAGTCTGTCTGCAAAGGCATCTTCCTTTTCCCGACTCTCCAGATATGGATCGTTTTTCTTGGCAAGATGCCTTTCATAATAATCATTAATCGCAGCCACCACAAAAGCATTCTGCGACTTAAAGTCCTGTTCCACTTCAGCGGAATGCAGGCGTTCCCACGCCTGCACGCCTCCCTCATCCGTCATATTGAAACGGATGTTGTGATTCCTGTAGTGCTTTGTCATATTGCCTCACCTACCTTCTGCCTGCTCTTTCCTGATGTCTTAAAAGCATATAGCAGTAATACTCATAGCCCTTTGCATTAGCACGGATATCATTGTTAAAGACTGTATTTTCAGGATTGTACTCGCCGAAATTTTCAACCAGCCTTGCTCCGCCACCCATGAAGTAAACCTTCATCAGCTTCTCATTATATTCATGGTCACGAAGCTTCTGAAAAATCTCCTCCACATAGTCACAAATAGCCTTTTCCACGAGTGATGCATGGGGATCCGGCAGTTCAATCTTTCCGCTACGGAGAATATTATCAATTACATCATCCATAAGATTGTCTCCCGTTTTGTCCTGCACCATATTGTGAATCTTCTGAAAGCACTGGAACACACCAAGCTTCTCGGTCCATGCCTTGCTTTCCATTGGTCTACCGTTATTCAGATACATCAGATTCATGGTACCGTTTCCAATATCTGCAAGAAGCGTTACACCTGCAAAATCCTTCAGATTCTCTGTCACTGCCGAGTAACACTGCGGCATAACCGTACATCCTGCAAACTCAATACAATAAAGTCTGTCCTTATAGCCGACCTCCACACTGCTGTTTCTAAGCATATATCTCTTAAAGTCCTCCCTCTGTGCCTGCACCCATTTCAGAGGAAGCCCAACTGCAAGATGAATCCTTGCCCTGTTTACAGAGTCTGTCATTCCTCTTGCTTCCAGTTCCTTTACAATAGCCGCAAGTGTCAGCATATAATTGTCGTCATCAGTCTGCTTATCTGCCACAAAACCCTTTCTTCCCTCTCCAATGACATAATATCCACCATCGTACTCGATATAATATCTGCTTAACACAGGTGCGCTGTCATACTTTGCAATTGCTGTCTTAAAGCATCTTCTGGCTGTTTTCATATTTCCGTAGCCATTATCCACACCGATAATCAGTGCTCCGTTCATACTGTATTCTCTAATCTTCTCTGTCATATAATCCTCTCTTTCTCCGGCATCTGTGCCGGTAACCAAAATAAAAAAGTCCATGCATCTGTATCTCTACAAACACATGGACGAATCAACTGCCACTCTTGATATTTAGCGTATCCTTCCTACGAATTACTACACACTTTACTACACACTTTTTTCATCAAATTACACCATTTTATGATAAGTTACGATAGTTTCCTCTCAAATTAAAAATGCCCTCAAAGCCTGTAAAATCAAGCATTTGAGGGCATTCACAAGGGTTAAGATAAAGGAGCAGGTAGGAAATCTATAAATTCGCTCTTGTAGCTTTCCATTGTATGTTAATCCTCCTGTGTGGTTTTCTTTAAATTATCTCTGTCAATTTTACCACATTGGGGCGTGCTTTTCAACGTGGAAATTAGGGGGATTAGATATACTCACTTGTGTTTACGATTACGCCGTCATATACTGACTGCTTTTTGATAAACTCCGCAACCTTGTCCACATCTTTTCCGTTTTTGTTCCAGTCCTTTGTGAACTCAACTTTGTCGGCTGCAAGCTCCTTCTCCTGCTTTTGGCTGATGAGTAAAAGCACGAGTATTCCGGCATGGCTTAGATGCTTGACTACATTTACGAAGTCCTCACCCTCCTTTGGTGCGTAGAGATAAGTATGGCGTCCGTCTATATTTAAGGCTTTCTCGACATCCTCCACAAAGCCGCGGTTTACACCATCCACTCCGTCTACGAATACGGCGGTGATTGCCTTCTGGCCCTTGATTGCAGCTCTTACGTTTCTGTCTACTCTTCCCTCATAGAGACCGCTTTCCTCTGTGTGTACCTCTTCAACCACACCACAGGCAGATGTCATATCGGTCACACGGTCGATTAAGATGAACTCACCGAGTGTCTTGTGGTTTTTGAACTTATCGCAGACTATCTTGTCCGAGAATGCAATCTTTACAACTGCTATCTCGTTCTTTTTGAGCTTGTCGGCAGGCTTTTCCTCACCTGTGTTTACATCGATGGTATGCTCTATCTCTGTTACGATGCCCGGTATTGACTTGGTACCTAGCTTGAAGAAGAAATTCTTTCCCTTGAAGAGCTCATCGTCATCCATCCAGAGTATTGTAGCTGTGATAGATGAAGCAACCTTTGCTCCTGAACCGATTGTGAGCACGCAGCCTCTTGATACGTCCACCTCTCTGTCAAGCTGGATTGTAACCGGCTGGCCTGTAAATGCGCTATCGCTTAGCTTATCACCCACATGGATGCTCTTTACATGGGCGGTCTCATTGCTTGGCAGTGTGGTGATTTCATCGCCCACCTTTACCTCTCCGGCCTCTATCTGGCCCTGGAATCCACGGAAGGTGTGGTCAGGACGGCAGACTCTCTGTACAGGCATGTAAAAGCCCTCTTCCTCGTTCTCATCCTTTATGTCAACATCCTCAAGATATGATAAAAGAGCAGGTCCCTTGTACCATGGGATATTCTCAGACTTTGTTGTGACATTGTCACCCTCTGTTGCAGAAACAGGAATTATTACTACATTTTTGAGTTCGAGCTCCTTTGTAAGCTCAATAATCTGCTTTGTGATTTCATCGAAACGCTTCTCGTCGTAGCCTACAAGATCCATCTTGTTTACAGCAAATACAAAGTAGTTGATTCCCATGAGCGCGCAGATTCTTGCGTGTCTTCTTGTCTGAACCAATACGCCCTGCTTTGCATCTATTAAAATTACCGCAAGGTCTGCAAAGGATGCACCTACAGCCATGTTTCTTGTATACTCCTCATGGCCCGGTGTATCTGCCACGATAAAGCTTCTCTTATCTGTTGTGAAGTAACGATAAGCCACATCGATTGTGATTCCCTGCTCTCTCTCTGCCATCAGTCCGTCGAGGAGGAGTGAATAGTCGATGGCACCTCCACGGCTGCCGACCTTACTGTCGAGCTCCAATGCCTTTTCCTGATCTGCATAGAGCAGCTTTGAATCGTATAATATATGTCCGATCAGAGTTGATTTTCCGTCGTCCACGCTTCCGCATGTAATAAATTTAAGTAATCCGCTCATTTTAGAAATATCCCTCCCTCTTTCTTCTTTCCATGCTGCCTGCCGCCTCGTTGTCAATGACACGGGTGGTTCTCTCTGAGGAAACAGCACTGAGTGTCTCATCAATAATCTCATCAAGTGTATCCGCTGTCGACTCCACACCACCTGTCAGTGGGTAGCAGCCGAGTGTTCTGAAACGCACACTCTTCATCTGGATTTCCTCACCTGGACGAAGCTTCATTCTGTCGTCATCTACCATGATGATGTTGCCGTCTCTGTATACGACAGGTCTTTCCTTCGCAAAGTAAAGTGAAGGAATCTCAATATTCTCTCTCTTTATATACTGCCAGATATCCTTCTCTGTCCAGTTTGACAGTGGGAAAACTCGTACCTCCTGTCCCTTCTTGATTCTGGAGTTGTAAAGCTTCCACATCTCAGGGCGCTGGTTCTTTGGATCCCATGCATGGTTTTCATTTCTGAATGAGAAGATTCGCTCCTTTGCTCTTGATTTCTCCTCGTCTCTTCGACCGCCGCCAAACGCTGCCGTAAAGCCGTATTTGTCGAGTGCCTGCTTGAGTGCCTGCGTCTTCATGATATCTGTGTATGCTGAGCCGTGGTCAAACGGATTGATGCCCTGCTTTACACCGTCCTGATTTATATATTCAAGCATCTCGATGCCCTTTTCCTTAGCGATGCGGTCTCTGAATTCTATCATCTCGTGGAATTTCCAGGTTGTATTTACATGTAAAAACGGAAATGGCGGCTTCTCCGGATAAAATGCCTTCATTGCAAGATGAAGCATTACCGAGCTGTCCTTTCCAATTGAGTACAACATAACCGGCTTCTCGCACTCTGCGGCTACTTCACGTATTATGTATATTGCCTCTGCTTCGAGTTCGTCAAGATGTGATAATTCACCCATGTCTGTTACCATCCTTTTCTTTAATATTTATTGGATTCCTTCTTGTTGATAAGAATCTCTTCCTTGCTGCCGTCGCGCTTTTTGATATCCCAGGTCAGCGTGTCCGGTGTGCTTTTTACTGTCATGAGACTTCCCATGCCTCCTATGTCTGCTCCAAGATAAAGAGCAATAGCGCCAAAATGACATTCCTTGATGCATGAGGCACAGCCCCAGCAGTCCTTAGGATACTTGATAAAGGCTTTTTTCTCTGAGTCCTGATATATCAGGCTTCCCGGACATACACTTGTGCACATGCCACAGCCCTTACACTTTGCTTTATCAATCATTATGCTCATAACGCGCCTCCCTTCCGACAAGCTCTCTGTAAATCATATGAAGCTGCCCGTTTTCGTATTTGGAATTGACGTATTTCATCCAGTCATCACTCTTGCCCGGATAATCCAGATTCTCGGCAAAGCTGTGCCATCTGGTTTCCTTTCTCGCACCAAGATGTGCTATGACCGAAAGACATACCGTAAGTCTCTCCTTAAGCTCATATATGAACATAAGCTCATGCATATCCGATGCATATAAATCACCGGTCAGCTCTATCAGATGATTTATCTTTTCCTTTGCCAGCGCAAGCTGCTTGCCGTTGAACTGGTAATGTGTGGAAATGCCGCCTGCATAGTTGTCCATGACCTTCTGCATGGCTTCCTCGATAGCCTCTGTTGTAAACATCTGAGACCTTTCAGTAAGGAAATGGTCGTACTCTGAAGCTTTTGCTTCAAGTGCCTTTTTCTCATCGAATGCTGCCGTATCAGAACTGATAACAGAGGTATCTGCATCAAGCTTTGATATCATATCTATCGCAGCGATTTCACCCTCCACCATGGCTCCTGTAACATATTTCTGCGGACATCCGCCTGCCACATCTCCTGCGGCATAGAGTCCGTGGATTGTTGTCTCACGCTCGGTATTTACCCAGTAGCCGCTCGCTGTGTGGCCGCCTACGATATACGGCTCGGTGCCTTCTATCTCCACGTTCTGCTCACTTGGATTTTTGCCTGCCTCCACCCACTTGAGTGTCTGGCTCGGTGCCATGTTGAGATATGCCTTTCTCAATGACTCATCCTGCTGTGGCGAAATGCCCTCTGTCCTTAAGTAGCAAGGGCCTCTTCCCTCAAGATTTTCCATGACCGTTCCGTATACACGCTCAGATGTGGTGAGACCGTATTTTGTCTCGTAAACCTCTCCAAGCGAATTGACCTGCTTTGCTCCGACTCCCTGTGCAATTGTTCCTGTCGGTGCGATGGTGTCCTTGCATCTGAGTGCGATAAATCTCATCTCAAAGGTGGTCATCTCTGCTCCGCTTCTTATGCCCATCGCATATCCGGCGCCTGTGTTAAATGGCGGATACCACATCTTGTGCCTTGAAAAGCCTGGATTGTTTGGTCTGTACAGACCGGCCGCTCCGCCTGTTGCACAGAGCACCTTTTTTGCCCTGATTTCATAGGCTGTCGCATCCTCGATTGAAAATCCGTATGCTCCCTTTATCGTGTTGTCCTCAACTATGTAGTCTGTGATATTGATTCTGTTTATCACCGTACAATCTGTAAGCTTTGAAGCCGCTTCTGCCAAAAGCGGCTTCATATTCTCGCCGTTTATCTTGATATTGCGGTTTCCTCTGGCTACATACTCACCGTTTTCATCCTTTAATATGACAAGTCCAAGCTTTTCCATCTTGTCCGTCACGCGGTTTAAGCCCTCGGACATAGTCATGAGTAGGTCCTCCCTTACTATGCCGTCAGCATCCTTTTTAGCGTAGTCCACATAGTCCTCAGGCTTTCTGCCCTTTACGATGTATGCATTTATCGCATTGACACCTGCTGCAAGGCATCCGCTTCGCTTTATGTTGGCCTTCTCTGCAATTATAATTGAATAATCCGATTTCTCACGGATGGTGAGTGCTGCATAGCAGCCCGCCGTGCCTCCTCCGATTATGAGGATATCCGTGTGTAGGATTTTTTTGTTTTCTATCTTCATATATCTCCCTCTGCTTCCTCTTTTTGATTCAACATATGAATATCAGATGTAGAATACATCCTGCTCCTGCATCTCGCTGTTTTCCATCAGATATGTCTTCTCATCATCAAATATATACAGCCTGTAAATCAGCACATGTACTTTCTCTCCGACCGATATCAAATCCTTTTCAAGTGAGCGCTCACCGACTACCTCAATGCCGTTTATGCTGACCGTGATATCCATCCTGTTTCCTCTGAAAACCACATCTGTAACGGTGCCCTCCTCTGCCGCTGACTGATAGCGGTCAAGGTTTCCGCTCTTTGATATCTTGATAAACTCAGGTCTGATTACCGCCTTGTCGGCATTTTCTATCCTGTCAAAGCCCTTTAGCCTGTCGTAGTTTTCAACAACTGTGGTGTGTCCTATGAACTGCGCTACAAAGGGTGTGTCAGGTGACTTATATATCTCAAGAGGTGTGCCCATCTGCTCTATCGTGCCGTGGTTTGTGATAATGATTTCATCTGCCACCTCAACAGCCTCATCCTGGTCGTGTGTGACGAAAATGCTTGTGATTCCAAGCTTTTCGACAAGCTCCTTTAGCCAGGTACGAAGCTCACCGCGCACCTTTGCGTCAATCGCTGCAAAAGGCTCATCCAGTAAAAGCACCTGAGGATTCGGCGCCAGCGCTCTTGCAAAAGCTACTCTCTGACGCTGTCCTCCCGAAAGCTGATTTGGATATCTCTTTTCAAGCCCCGATAAGCCTGTCATCTCAAGAAGCTTAGTGACACGCTCCTTTATGAGCTTTTTCGGCATCTTCTGAAGCTCAAGTCCAAACGCCACATTATCGTATATTGTCATATATCGAAACAGCGCGTAGTTCTGAAACACGAAGCCTATGCCTCTCTTTGAGGCCGGAATATCGTTCACACGCTTTCCATCTATATATATGTCACCGGAATTCGGTGTTTCAAGTCCTGCTATCATACGAAGAAGTGTTGTCTTGCCACTGCCGGACGGACCAAGCAGCGCCACAAGCTTTCCCTTTTCCACTCCAAAGCTCACATTGTCGGATGCCAGGAAGTCTCCGTATTTTTTGTATATATTTTTCATCTCAACGTACATATACGTTATCTCCCTCCTGCTTTTCCCATTAATCTCAGTGTAATTTCTTAAATTTGTGCTCAACTATATTTCTTGCAAAAAGAATGATCAATGCAATGATCAACAGTATCGACGATACAGCAAATGCCGATGTTATCGAGCTGTCCGTGCCCGACATATACAAGGCATCAATCTCAAGCGGCAGCGTAAATGTCTCACCTCTTGTCTTTGAGAGCGCATTTACCGCACCGAACTCACCGAGGGCTCTCGCCGTACAGAGTATGATTCCATAGATCAGACTCCACTTCATCTGAGGAAGTGTTATTTTCCGAAATATCGTAAAGCCGGATGCTCCCATCAGCGCTGCGGCCTCTTCCTCGTCCTTTCCCTCTGCATTGAGCACCGGGATGATTTCCCTTGACACATAAGGAAATGTGACAAATATCGTGGCAAGCACAACTCCAGGTATCGCAAACGTGATTCTCACATTCGTACCGAAGAGCTCATTGAACCATCTGATAACCGGATAAAACCATCCGAGCCGTCCGAAGGTCATAAGATATGCAAGTCCTACGATGACCGGAGAAATCGAAAACGGTATATCAATGAGTGTTGCAAGCACCTGCTTTCCTTTAAACGAAAAGCGGGTCAACAGCCATGCTGTCCATATTCCAAAGAAGGTATTTACAGCTACCGAAAAGACTGTTGCTATCAAAGTCACCTTTAGCGCCGAAAGCACATAGCTTGTGGAGATTGCTTTCAGATAGAATCCAAGCCCCTCCTTTAAGGCGCTTGCCATCACAGAAAAAAGGGGAACAACAAGCATGACAAATATGAAGAGCACTGTTACTGTGATGAGTATTATCTTTGTAATCTTTTTTCTTCTTTCAAGCTTTACCTGTTCGGTCATCGTATTGTGCTCCTTTCTGGTTTGTGTTCATCGCATTCAATTTATATGCAGCACTCTACAACAAATTGGTGCGCTGTGACTGTTTAACCTGCACTATGTTTACAAATAACAGCAGTAAAAATGATATAATAAGCATCACAAGTGCTATGGCAGTCGCACTAGCGTAATCTATATAGCTAAGCTTCTGCATGATAACGTAGGATACCACCTGTGTCCTGTGCCTTGCGCTGTTGCCTGATATGTAGATAACGCTTCCGTACTCTCCTATGCCTCTGGCAAACGCAAGGCCAAAGCCTGTTAAGAGTGCCGGGCGAAGCTCCGGAAGTATTACCTTAAAAAAGGTCTTAGCGGGTGTGGCACCAAGCATATATGCTGCCTCCTCATATGTATTATCCATCTTTTCCAGTACCGGCTGAACTGCTCTGATCACGAAGGGAATGCCTACAAAAACCAGCGCCACAACTATTCCTGCCTGTGTGTAAGCCACATCTATTCCAAGCTTACTTAGGCCCTTGCCAAAAAAGCCTGTGCCCGAGTACAGCTTTGAGAGCGTGATGCCTGCAACCGCTGTCGGCAGTGCAAACGGAAGCTCTATAAGTCCGTCAAGCAGCCATTTTCCGGGGAAATCGTACTTCACAAGCGTCCATGCGACGATGAGTCCAAATACCACATTTACAATGGCTGCGATAAATGACGAGGTGATGCTTGTGATAAAGGCATTCCTCACATTCTCCTTCATGATAAGTGCCACAAAATCACCGGGTGATATCTTTAGCGAATACACAAGCACTGATGCCAGCGGAATGAGTACGATGATTGAAAGCATCGTGACCACTATCCCAAGTGAAAGATGGTAGCCCGGTATAACTCTGGTCTTTATGTTCTTTGATTTAGTTTTCTTTTTTGCTGTTTTATCAGTTGCCGTAAATTTCATCGAACATTGCTCCATCATCAAAATATGTCTTGTAGGCTTCATCCCATCCGCCGTAATCATCTATGCTCCAAAGCCTGATATTCAAATCAAACTTGTCGGAAAACTGATTTAATATGTCCTGATTGGTTGGTCTGTAGCCACTCTCTCCAATCAGCCTCTGTGCCTCATCGCTGTAAAGATACTGTAAGTACTCTTTACTCGCAGCTTCTGTTCCATTGCTCTTTGCATTATCATCCACAATGGCAACAGACGGCTGCGCTAAAATGCTGACTGACGGGTTTACTATCTCATACTTGCCCGGATATGAATCCATGGTCGTAAGTGCCTCGTTTTCCCACGCTATGAGCACATCTCCCTGTCCGTTTTCCACAAATGTGGTTGTTGAGCCTCTCGCACCTGAGTCCATAATCGTGACATTTTCATACAGCTTCTTCATAAACGATTTCTGTTCCTTTTGGCTGTCATAGTTTGTCTTCGCATAGCTTAGCGCCGCAAGGAAATTCCAGCAGGCTCCTCCACTGCTCTTTGGATCAGGTGTGATCACATCCACATTCTTTTTCACCAGGTCATCCCAGTCGCTTATATGCTTTGGATTGCCCTTTCTTACAAGTAAAACGATTGTTGATGTGTATGGTGCCGAGCTGTCAGAAAACTCATCAATCCAGCCCTTATCAATTAAGCCGGTATTTTGTATCAGGTCTATGTCATGTTCAAGTGCCAGTGTGACAACATCTGCATTACAGCCCTCCACAACCGAGCGTGCCTGTGCTCCCGAGCCGCCATGTGACTGAATCACATTTATCTTTTTACCGTGCTCGCTCTCATAGTAAGACTCGAATATTTTGTTGTATTTCTCGTAAAACTCTCGTGTCGGATCATACGACACATTGGTTATGGTGACTGTGCCGTCATCCTTCCTGCCTGAGCAGCCTGTCAGAAGAAGTGACAGAATCATCACTGTCGACAGCAGAGCTGCCGTATATTTATGTATGTTTCTCATGTATGTTTCTCATTTTTCATGTTACAGTTTCCGGCAAAGCAAGCTTATGCCGTCAGTTTATATGCCATTAGTTTACTGTAAAAAGCGGTGTAGACAGGTATCTTTCTCCTGTATCCGGAAGCAGCACCACGATATTCTTTCCCTTGTTCTCAGGTCTTTTCGCAAGCTCTGTTGCCGCATATATTGCTGCTCCTGATGATATGCCAACGAGAAGTCCGTCGCTCTTTGCAACCTCTCTTGCCTTGTCAAAAGCGGCCTCATTCTCCACCGGAATCACCTCATCCACTATATCCATGCGCATGACCTTTGGAATAAAGCCTGCACCGATTCCCTGTATCTTGTGTGGCCCCGGTCTTCCGCCTGAGAGTACCGGTGAGCTCTTTGGTTCAACAGCTACTATCCTTACATCAGGATTATGGTCTCTTAATCCAAGCCCGGTGCCTGTACAGGTGCCGCCTGTTCCGACAGATGATACAAATATATCTACGTTTCCATCTGTATCCTCCCAGATTTCCTGAGCGGTTGTAGCTCTGTGGATATCCGGATTGGCCTGATTCTCAAACTGCTGTGGAATAAAGGCATTGCCATAATGCTCTTTAAGTCTCTGCGCCTCATCGATTGCACCCTTCATGCCCTCACGCCCCGGTGTGAGCTTTATCTCTGCGCCAAGCGCTGTGACGATTTTTCTTCTCTCAACGCTCATGGTATCAGGCATTATAAGTATCAGGTGAAGTTCCTTTGAGGCTGCCACAAATGCAAGTCCGATTCCGGTATTGCCACTTGTCGGCTCTATGATTATTGTGTCCTGATTTATCTTTCCATCCTTTATGCCCTGTTCTATCATAGCTGCCGCCACCCTGTCCTTTACACTTCCAAGTGGATTGAAATACTCCAGCTTTGCTATGATTTTTGCTTCAAGCCCAAGGGCTTTTTCATAATTGGTCAGCTCCAGAAGTGGAGTGTGACCTATCAGCTCAGTGAGCTGCTTTGCAATTTTTGCCATTGATATTACCTCTTTTTTGTTAATGTTTGTTTTGAGTTTGTTATGAGTTTGAGCTTAGTTTGTATGGCTGGGATTTCCTACCATTCAAATATGATTTCTAAGTTATTGATATGTTACCACTAATTGATATTTTTGTAAATGTAATTAGGGTTATTAATATTTGTTAGCGGGCTATAAATTTTATTGATAGCAAACGGACGACTGCGCAGTCGTCCGTCCGGTATCGAACTTACCATAAAAAAAGAGTTCTATCATTCGCAGACACAAAGTCTGTGAAAAATAGAACTCTTTTTGGTCTCCCTTTGGCTACTCCGCCTGTTCATTTGCTTTATCGGTTCTCGTGATATACTTGATGATATACTTGATTCCGACAAAGGTTCCAATCAGGATAAGCACTCCTATGATAAAAGGTACTACAGGATTTCTGACAAAGCCTGCTATGATGTAGGTCAGGCATGATATGCCTGCCACAAGCACAGCGTATGGAAGCTGTGTGGATACATGATTCATGTGGTTGCACTGAGCTCCGGCTGATGCCATGATGGTGGTATCGGATATCGGTGAGCAGTGGTCTCCACATACTGCACCTGCCATGCACGCTGAGATTGAGATAATCATCATCGTATGGTTTGTGCCCGAAAAGATATTTACTACTATCGGTATAAGTATACCGAAGGTGCCCCATGAGGTTCCTGTTGCAAAGGCAAGGAAGGCTCCCACCAGGAATATGATTGCCGGGAACAGTCCAAGCAGTGGTCCCGATACTCCTCCCACTAAGCCTGCGACAAATTCCTTGGCGCCAAGGCTCTCTGTCATGGTCTTTAGTGTCCATGCAAAGGTCAGTATAAGTATTGCAGGTACCATTGCCTTAAAGCCCTCAGGGATTGAATTACAGCAATCCGTAAAGCTTAGTACCCTTCTGATTGAATAAAAGCATATGGTGATTATCAACGCAAAAAAGCTTCCAAGCATAAGACCGATTGAAGCATCGCTACCTGCAAACGCATCAACGAAGCCTGTTCCGTCAAAAAAGCCTCCTGTGTATATCATCCCGATGATGCAGCTTATTATGAGTATAAGAATAGGAAATACAAGGTCTATAACCTTCCCCTTGCCCTTTATAACATCCTGCTTTGCCTCCGCATACGGCCTGTCTCCTGTGGTAAACAAATCACCCTTTTGGGCATTGGCTTCATGCTTTGCCATCGGACCGAAATCTACCTGTAAAACAACAAGTGCCACCATAGCGATAATAGTAAAGAGTGCATAATAATTGTATGGAATGGCCTTTATGAAAATAGAAAAGCCATCCTCTCCCTTTACAAAGCCGGTAACCGCGGCTGCCCACGATGATATAGGTGCAATGATGCATACAGGCGCTGCTGTGGCATCTATCAGATATGCAAGCTTTGCTCTTGAAACCTGATGCTTGTCGGTGACAGGGCGCATCACACTTCCTACTGTCAGACAGTTGAAGTAATCATCTATAAATATGAGTACTCCAAGTATTATAGCTGAAAGCTGGGCACCAATCCTTGTCTTTATGTGCTCACTCGCCCACTCTCCAAAGGCCGCCGAGCCGCCTGCCTTGTTCATCATGCTCACCATAACACCGAGCACGACTAAAAATATCAGTATTCCTACATTGTACGAATCCGATAGCACTCCAACAAGTCCGTCCTCGAATATGTGAAGCACTGATCTCTCAGCCGAAAAACCCGGCTGAAATGCATTTCCATAAAACAGTCCGCCAATCACTATTCCAACGAATAATGAGCTGTAGACCTCTTTTGTGATAAGTGCCAGAACTATAGCCACAACAGGTGGAACAAGCGCCCAGACTGTGGCATACATAGAAGGCACGTATTCTGCTGCCAGAATCATTATTTTATCCTCCGTCTATCCCTTATGCTCTATCTGTCAACCGCGCCGACAAGCTCTGAAATATCCTTTACTCCATACCTGTCCATATACTCTGCGATGCCATCCACTATCTGCTCTGTGGTCTTTGGATTTACAAAGTTTGCTGTGCCGACTGAAACAGCCGTAGCTCCGGCAAGTATCATCTCTATAGCATCGGCAGCATTTGTGATACCGCCCATTCCGATAATCGGAATATTGACTGCATGTGCTGTCTCGTAAACCATGCGCACTGCAACCGGATGAACCGCCGGACCGCTCATGCCGCCTGTCTTGTTTGCTAACACAAAGCTTCTTCTGTTTATATCAATCTTCATGCCTGTAATTGTATTGATGAGCGAAACCGCATCAGCTCCACCGGCCTCTGCCGCCCTTGCTATCTCTGCAATACTTGTGACATTTGGAGAAAGCTTCATGATAACAGGCTGCTTTGCATATTTTTTTATCTCGCTTGTGATTGTCTCAACACCCTTTGGATCTGTTCCGAAGGCAATTCCGCCCTCCTTAACATTAGGACATGAGATATTTATTTCCATCATATCAATAGGCTCATCCGCAAGACGCTTTACCACATCAAGATACTCGTCAAGCGAATGCCCACAGACATTTACCACAATCCTTGTATCAAACTGCTTTAAAAAAGGAATATCCCTCTTGCAGAAAAGCTCGATGCCGGGATTTTGAAGTCCGACTGCATTGAGCATGCCGCCGTACACCTCTGCTACTCTCGGTGTAGGATTTCCCTCCCACGGCTTATTCGCAACACCCTTTGTAGTGACTGCACCAAGTCTGTTTAAATCAACAAACTCGCTGTACTCTGCACCGGAGCCGAATGTGCCGGATGCAACTGTAACAGGATTTTTCCACTCAACACCGGCCACATTTACTGACATATTACTCATTACAGCTCCACCTCCTTCGCATCAAAAACAGGTCCCTCTTTGCATATACGCTTGTTGTTTACATTGCTGTGGGCATCCTTGTCCTTTGTTTTGCATACACACGCAAGGCATGCACCGATTCCACATGCCATGCGCTCCTCCATTGATATAAAGCAGTCCATATCATGCTCTGTAGCGTAAGCCTTGAGTGCACGAAGCATAGGCATAGGTCCACATGCATAAATCACGTCTGCTTCAAGAGCATTCTCCTTTATCGCATCGATGACATTGCCCTTTGTGCCGACACTGCCGTCCTCTGTGGCTACAAAGGAAGCTGCCTGCTCCTTAAACTCATCGAGCAGGAAGGTATTCTCATCGCGGTAGCCCATGACTATGTTCATATCGCATACTGCATTTATATCCTTCGCAAGCTGCAGCATAGGCGGCACTCCGATTCCTCCGCCGATAAGGAAGGCTTTCTTACCCGGCTGTACTGTAAAGCCGTTTCCAAGAGGTCCTAAAAGCCTTACCTTGTCGCCCATGACAAGCTTTGAAAACTCCTCTGTTCCTGTTCCTTCACCTGTCACACGGTACACGAGACGGATAGTGTCCTCGTCTCTGTTTATGCCGCAAAGGCTTATCGGACGCGGAAGCAGCTTACTCTTATCGTTTGGGTAAACCGATACAAACTGTCCCGCCTTTGCTGCCTTTGCAATTTTGTCTGTCTTAAGTGTGAGGTCATAGATGCCATTGCCGAGTGAGCTCTGGTCAACTACAACTGCAATCTCCTCAAATTTCTCTGCCATTTTATCTCCCTGGTTTCGTTTGTTAATATATTTAAGCCTTCTGAATGACTTATTAACGGTTTGCAAGTGCTCCTGAGATATCCTCAATCATATCCTCAACTGCCTTGCGTGATGCATCTGCAAAATTCTCTGCTGTGATGCCCATATCCTTGTACTTATCCTGCTTGTATGCGCAGATGATTCCACGTGATGAATTGACGATTGCGCCAAGTCCGTCCTCATTGAAGAAATGAACAAGGTCTGCACCCTTGCCACCCTGTGCACCGTAGCCCGGTACGAGGATGAAGCTCTTTGGCATTACCTTACGAAGAATCTTACCCTGCTCAGGGTATGTGGCGCCGACAACCGCACCTACATAGCTGTATGAATCACCCATGCAGTCAGCTCCCCACTCTGCAACCTTCTCGCCTACCCACTCATATAATGGGCGACCGTCAATCATACGGTCCTGGAACTCGCCGCTTGATGGATTAGATGTCTTAACAAGAATGAAGATACCCTTCTTCTCCTCCTTGCATACATCTACGAATGGCTTGATGCCGTCTGTTCCAAGGTATGGATTGACAGTGGCAAAATCCTCATCAAAGGTAGAATAGCTCTTGCTGCCGATCTGTACCCTTCCGAGATGTCCTGTAGCGTATGCCGCCGACGTTGAGCCGATATCTCCACGCTTTACATCTCCGATAACCACGAGATCCTTCTCATGACAGTAATCCACTGTCTTCTGGAATGCCTTAAGTCCCTCAACACCAAACTGCTCATACATGGCAATCTGTGGCTTTACAGCCGGAATCAGGTCATATGTGGCATCCACAATAGCCTTGTTGTACTGCCAGATAGCTTCCGCTGCACCTGCCGGTGTCTCTCCAAGCTCGTCAAATGCCTTCTTTGTGATGTGCTCAGGCACATATGAAAGCATCGGGTCAAGACCTACCACGATAGGTGCGTTTGTTTTCTTGATTTTGTCTACTAATTTGTTGATCATTCTTTCGTCCTCTTTATGCGTATTTTATTATACAGGCAGATATTGTGATTAATAAATATCTGCATACAGTTATAAATATTTTATAGCATAAACAGGATTCTTGCAACCAAAAATATAATAGCAGGGAGTATAGCATTAATTGCTGCTATACTCCCTGCTGAAATCACCTTTACACTCCCACAACCTCATCAATCATCCTAAGCTCTTCCTCAGAGAAGCCTGTGCCCTCCATAACCTTTAAGTTTTCAAGAATCTGCTGTGGCTTTGAGGCGCCGACAAGCACGCTTGTCACGTCATCATCCTTTACCACCCACTTAAGAGCCATCTGTGCAAGTGTCTCACCACGTTTTGTGGCTATATCGTTTAGCTTCTTAATCTGCTCGATGTGTGGAGTGAGCTTTTCCTGATTTAAAAAGCGGCCGTCTGTCTTTATACGGCTATCCTCCGGAATACCGTTTATGTAACGGTCTGTGAGCATGCCCTGTGCGAGCGGGCTGAAGGAGATGATGCCCTTTTGGCACTCTCTTGCTGCCTGCTTCAAGCCGTTTTGCTCTATTGTACGGTTGAAGATATTGTATGAATTCTGGTTGATGATAAACGGACATTTCAAATCAGTAAGAATCTCGCAGGCTCTCTTCATTGTCTCGCCGTCATAATTTGACAGTCCGACATAGAGTGCTTTTCCGCTTTTTACTATCTGGTCGAGTGCTCCCATTGTCTCCTCAAGCGGTGTCTCAGGGTCCATTCTGTGATGATAGAAAATATCCACATAGTCGAGTCCCATTCTCTTAAGACTCTGATCGAGGCTTGCAATCAGATACTTGCGGCTGCCCCAGTTGCCGTATGGTCCCTTCCACATATCATAGCCTGCCTTCGAGCTGATGATGAGCTCATCGCGGTATGCAGACAGATGCTCCTTCAGTATAAGCCCGAAGTGCTTCTCTGCGCTGCCGTATTCAGGGCCATAGTTGTTTGCCAAGTCAAAGTGGGTGATGCCGTGGTCAAAGGCTGTGAAGCACATCTGCTTCATGTTGTCGTACGATGAAAAATCACCGAAATTGTGCCATAAGCCAAGCGATACAACAGGAAGCTTAAGTCCGCTCCTGCCGCATCTGTTATATCTCATTGTGTCATATCTCTTTTCGTCTGCTGTGTACATATTTACCTCCCACATAAATACATGATATTTTGTAACTATTTTACCCGATAAATTATTATGATTAAAGGGTCAAAAGGTATCATCGATGCATGCTTGCATGCAATTCGATGT
>URDU01000043.1 GCA_900546625.1 uncultured Lachnobacterium sp.
TCGACCGCGTCAATTCCGAAATTTCTTTTGTTTCCATCATCATAATTCCTCCTCTCGCCATATGTATCTATTGTACTGTATCAGGTATAAGACTTCAAGATGCTTTCCTTCCGCCAAAGCTGAGCACACCATCATCAACATCAGTTGACATAAAGGATTGTCTGTATTACTATGTATAATACAAACAATACAATTATATCACTTGCAAATTTTTATCAGATTACAGCCTGCTCATAAATATTGATGCATTTCAAACAGGCTATGACATATAAACAGTAAGATACAGGAGGTTCACATGATAATAGAACTCGACATGTCAAGCAGTACCCCGATATATGTACAGCTTAGAAACCAGATTGTAAAGGGAATAGGCAAAGGCGAGCTAAAGACCGGTGAAAAGCTTCCGACCGTGCGCCAGCTTGCAAGCGATGCCGGTGTAAACACAATGACGGTCAATAAAGCCTATCAGATTTTGAAAAATGAGGGATTTATCCGTACAGACAGACGGCTCGGCGCTTTTGTGTCGGAATCCATCGCGGATGATACCGACTTCACTGAAAAGCTGGAATCAGAGCTTGAGCTTTTAAGTGCTGAGGCCTGTCTCACCGGAATGAGCCGTGAGGAATTTTTATCAATGTGCGATAAAATGTATTCACAAATGAAACCATGTACCGCTTAGCAGAGGAGGCTGACTATGGAAATTATCATGTTTATTATCTTTATAGTTACAAACCTTTTTATCATACTATGTATGCAATTTGCGTACACATACGCCTATAAATATGAAAATGGCATGTATCTCAATGTACATATTCCATCAGCTCACAAAGAAGATGCCGAAGTAACCGAAATCGTCAACACCGGAAAATGCAAAATGAAACACTTTCAGATTGCCAATGTGATTATCTCCATTGCGATATGCTTTTTTGTTTTTGTTAACATCGCCTTTTTTGTTCTGGTGTATATTGTCTGGATGTTTGCATATATATTTGGAATCATACATATTCCAAACAGCTCCCACCAGAAAATGTATGCTCTGAAAATACAAAACGGATGGATAATAGAAGCCCAACGCAAAAAGGTTTATATCGACACCCGCGTTTCTGCAGAAGCCGGTGCCACGACAGTCAGCTATAAATGGCACGCACTCTTTTTAATTACTGAGCTTGCGGCATATATACCATACTTTATGCTTGGTGACGCCCATTACAATATCCTTATGATTTCGCTGTTTTTGTGTTCTGTTTTAATATCCACTCTTTCGCTGGTATTTCATGCTTTTATAAACAAAAGCGAGCGCCACGTATACAGCATGGATTCAAAGCTCAACCTTATTATCAACAATACTATGAAAAAATATAAAAGCATCGCCATGCTTCTCCTAAGCGGATCAAACGCTGTCGCATGGATTTATGTAGCATTATACACAGGCATCACCGGATTATTTCCGGCATCATCCTATTATGTTTATATTTTCATTCAGTTAATATCCGTTTTGGGATTTATTGTTCCAATTTATATGGGCTTAAACAGAAAGAAGGAACTGCTGTCTGCCAACACCTCACCAATAGATGTGGACGATGATGAATACTGGAAAACCGGCTACTACTATAATCCCGACGACAAACATATTCTCATTGAAAACCGCATGCAGTCCGGCAACTACACGTTCAATTATGCTAAAAAAGGTGCGTGGATTTTCACAGGAATAACCGGTGCAATAATAGCCGGCTGTATCATTTTAGTGTTTGTCTGCATGCTTCCTTTGATTAATATACATGAAAAAATCACTCTGACAAACAATAACCTTACTATTTCTGCCGGTGGCTATACAAGCGAGATTGATGTAAATGACATCATAGAGCTTATGCTTCTGGACGAGCTGCCGGATGACAGTTTCCTGCGTACAAACGGAGCCTCTACCGACAGCTACGATATCGGCAGGTACGAAGGACGCACCCTTGGAAAATGCAGCCTGTATGTATTCGACGGATACGCTCCTATTCTCATGATAAAAACTGATGATACACTGGTGTTTGTAAATTCTAAGGAAGATGGGGAGATAGAGAGGTTGTATGAAGAATTAAGTCAATAAATTTGTTCTTTTTATGTTATACTGTAATCGTATACCTAAAAAGAAAGCAGGCAAAATCTATGAAAACACGACAAGAAGCATTAGACTACGGCTTATCATTTCCAAATACATATCAGGAAGCCCCATTCCACGACCCAAACTGGCAGCTCATCCGCGTAAAGGACAGCAAAAAGGTTTTCCTGTGGACCTACGAGCGCAATGGTTTTATCAACTTAAATGTCAAGGTATCTCCTGCATGGCGAGACTTCTGGAGAGATGCCTTCCCATCGGTCATCCCCGGCTGGCACCAGAACAAGGACAACTGGAATACTATCATTCTCGATGGCAGCATACCGGATGATGCTATAAAAAACATGATTGCAGACAGCTATGACCTTGTCACCTATAATCCGACCAGGCTCATATATGAGGCTGTAAAAAGGATTCCAAAGGGCTGTGTTGCCACATATGCACAGGTTGCTGAGCTTGCAGGCAATAAAAAAATGTGCCGGGCTGTCGGCAATGCCCTGCACAAGAATCCCAATCCTGATGAAATTCCATGCTATAGGGTGGTAAATGCAAAAGGTGAGCTGTCAGGGGCATTTGCCTTCGGTGGAGCCGATGAACAAGCTAACCGGCTAATGGATGATGGTATTGAAGTCATAGACGGCAGAGTTGACCTTGATAAATACGGAATACAGATTGTGGATGATGTTATATATGCAAAATAGAAGCCAGAGATAAAAGCCACTGCATGCATTGCAGCGGCTTTTTGTGTGGCTTTACTATATGCTTTAATTTACATAATTAAGGTTCTCTTATAGCGCCTCCTGAAGTATCTTCACATCCCACTTGTTCATCACATCGCCCTCTTTAGCTGTTTCTCCGGTGATCAGGTCAACCTTTCCGGCAAGGCTTGCAGGGAGAGTCTGCTTTTCATCAGTGAAATTCATAACATAGTAAAAGCGTGTATTTTCGCTTTCACGGCATGTGATTTCAAGACCTGTCTCTTCAGCAATGACACCTGATACAGACACTTCATCTGTGGCTTCATCAAGCACCCTTGCAAGTCCGGCTGCTTCAAGCTGTGTGGCAACATAGTATACATGGCCTTTTCCGTAGCTGTTCTTTGTGACAGCAGGCATTCCTGCATAGAAATCGCTTTCATATGTAGCGAGAACCTCTGCTCCTTCCGTGTGCATCAGGTCGCACAGCAGATTGCATTTATATTCTTTTCCATCAGAAAAGCTTACAGTGTTTGACTGTTCAGGTGCGAGCGCGTCAATCTCCTCAACCCAGACACCAGCCATCTCGCGAAGAGGTCCAGGATATCCGCCCAGATGCACGTTGTCAGACTGGTCCACAATACCACTCATAAATGTGGTGATGAGAGTACCGCCGTTTTTCACAAACTGCTCAAGCTTTTCCTTCATGCCATCCTTTACCATGTAGAGAACTGGTGCGGCAATCACTTTATACTTTGAAAAATCACCATCAACCGGAATCATATCTACAGAGATATTTTTATTATAAAAATACTCATAATAGCGGTGAATCTGGTCAACATATTTAAGGTCCCTGGTAGGTCCGCTTGTGTACTCAAGTGCCCAGTAATTGTCCCAGTCAAAGATGATTCCCACATCTGACTTATTGCGTGTGCCAAGTGTCCTTGTGCCGAAGCTTTCAAGCTCCCTTCCAAGCTGTGCAGTCTCCTTAAATACCCTTGTGTCGTCTGTTCCGACATGTGCTATTACAGCACCGTGGAATTTCTCGCAGCCGCCCTTGCTTCGTCTGAGCTGGAAGAACTGGATAGTGTCTGCGCCGTGGGCTATGGTCTGATAGCTCTGTGCACGCATCTGTCCCGGACGCTTCAATGAATTGTAGTGCTGCCAGTTCTGCTGGCTTGGAGTCTGCTCCATGAGCATGAAAGGCTCATCCTTAAGACCGCGCATCAGGTCGTGAGTCATCGCAACCATGCTCCATGGTGTGTCATATGCAGGGTAATTATCCCACGAAACGATATCCATCTCCTTAGCCCACTTGAAATAGTCAAGTCCCTTGAAGGTACCCATCAGGTTTGTTGTGACAAGCGCATCAGGAATGATAGCTTTTACTGCATCGCGCTCCAGCTTATAGCAGTTCAGCATGCTGTCAGAGTAAAAACGTCTGTAATCTGTTGATATTCCGGCAAAGCTTGTCATGCCGTCCCATGCCTCCTCGCTGAGCTCGTTAGGTACGACTATCTCATCCCAGTCATAGAAGGTGTGTCCCCAGAACTCTGTGTTCCAGGCATCATTTACGGCATCAAGAGTCTTGTACTTATCCTTTAGCCATACACGAAACTGCTTCTGGCAGTTGTCACAGTAGCAGTATCCGCCGTACTCGTTATTGATGTGCCATACAGAAATATTTTTATTGCTGCTATAGCGTTTTGCGAGCTCTGTCGCAAGAGCCTTTGCGTATTTCTGATATACCAGGGAGTTCGGACAGAAATTGTGTCTGGCTCCAAATTTATGCCGGCGTCCCTCGTAGTCGGTGCTCATCGTCTCAGGATATTTCTTGACCATCCATGCAGGAAGTGCCGCTGTGGATGTTGCCATGACGATGTCGTATTTTTCTTTTGAGAGCATATCAACTATCTCGTCGAGCTCTGTGAAATTATACTCATTCTCAGAAGGCTGTATTTTAGCCCATGAAAAAACGTTGATTGTGGCACTGTTGATATGGGCATCCTTAAAGTATGCCATGTCCTGCTCCCAGACCTCCTTAGGCCACTGGTTTGGATTGTAATCTCCTCCAAAAAGGATTCTTTTGAATTTTGACTGCATTTTTTACCTCCGTTATGGTATTAACCCCAATATTATGATATTCTTAAACTATAAGTGTGTTTCCTTATGCACTAATCATATAATAGATTTACGGAAAATAGTATAACATCATAAACCAAATTATATAACATTCTGAAACTAAACTGTTTTTAAAAGGAGAAATCATGCCTATTTATTTTGGAAGCAATTTCGCAAGAGAACCGTTTCAATTCGACTCTGTCGGCAACGACTGGGAGCAGGAAAGCGTGACGCGCCCGGAAGGGTATCCGCTGTATCATTATTTACAGACAAAGGAGGGAGTGGGTGAGGTGACGGTATACAGCAGAAGTCAGGCTGTTTCAGACAGTGCTTTGTCAAACAGTCATACAATTGAGCTGCAAAAAGGGCAGGGGATTCTTATTGCTCCAAACGTGCCACACTCCTATCACAATAAAAACATCTCATCCGGCAATACCCTGCCATGGAAAACAGAGTTTGCCACTTTTACAGGGACAATGGCGGCAGCCTTCAGGGAAATGTTTGATGAAAAGGAATATCGGCTTATTGATGAGAATAAGGGAATTGAGGTGTCGGAAGCGATTAACAAGGCGGTGGAAGATTTTAAGGAACGCTCCAGTGATACGCAGATGCTCTCACTCGACTGTTATGGCATCATGCTTTTGCTCTCGGACCAGTCTAACCACACACACGATAGCGATGACCAAAGCTATGTGCGTTTTATAAAGCCTGTTATAGATGCTATAGAAGAAAGCTACATGGACGATATCAGCGCCAAGGAGCTTGCTGATCGTGTATTTGTATCGCAGCAATATCTATCGCGTGTTTTTACGGAGTTTATGAACTGCTCGGTGTATGAGTACCTGACCAACTATCGCATCAATAAAGCCAAGGAATTACTGCTTATAAACAGAAGGCGCAAGGTGCAGGATATAGCATCTGATGTGGGTTACTCAGATGCCAGCCATTTTATTGTCATGTTCAAGAAACTTACAGGGATGACACCGGCGCAGTTTCGGAAGCTGCATATATAAGAGGATGCAACTGTTTCTGATATTAATAGGGTTTGATGTTAAGATATATTTATCAGAAAATATGGTACAAAAATGAATAGCTACAATTGTTTTATAAGAATTAGGAAGTGATAATATGAGTGATAGAAACCGGATATTTTTTGAGCTGTTTTGGGGTTTTTAGTGATTTCAGCTACTTTTTCCCTGGTCTTTTCCGGATTTTGGGCTAGGTTGGGGAGCTGTTTTGTGGATTTCAGCGGTTTCAGCTACCTTTTTTGGAGATTTTTCCGGCTGTTTCGCTGGTTTTGGGGAGCTATTTTGTGGATTTCAGCGGTTTCAGCTACTTTTTTCCGGAATTTTTCCGGCTGTTTCGCTGTGGTTGGGGAGCTGTTTTGTGGATTTCAGCAGTTTCAGCTACTTTTTTCCAGAATTTTTCCAGCTTTTGGGCTGGATTGGGGTGCTGTTTTAGAAGTTTTATGGATTACAGCTACCCAAGGTCTGTCTGCTATCAACCTATGGCTATTGTACATTGTGCTAATTTAGTGTAGGGAATATTATGCTAAAGAATAAAAATGATTTGATAATGCAGAGAGTATAGTAGCTGCAATCATTGAATATATGCGTAAAAACAACAGTGGAACCATTGTTTAAGTAAATGGTTCCACTGTTTTTATTAACTACGTTTTCTTCTTAATGAAACAACTATAGCTGCTGCTCCGATAATAAACACAGTAAGCATCCGGTCAGCATGCATATTATCGCTTGTTTTTGCTGACTTTGCCTTCTCTGTTTTCTTTGACTCATTTGATTTTTTAACATCTTTTGCTGCATTCTTTGAATCAGACTTGTCCTTATATGCTACTGCATATGTTGAAAAACGATCCGTAGCAAAAGTCAATGTGCCATCTGCTTCATTGAACTGCGGAGTAATGATATCAGCAACGCCATCATGTACGCGGATAATCACATAGCTTCTTACTTTTGTATTGTCTTTATTCAAAAGATCATCAGAGAGTTTATATAAGATATCCACTGGTTTTGACAGCTTTGTGATATTCTTCTCAATAATCGCCTTACTGTCTGCATCCTTGATATTTAGCATCATTGTGATATCAAGGTAAGTACCTACTGTATACTCATTTTTTGCTGTATCAATAAGCTTTTTGTCTGCATCATTTGGTGTAAACGCCTCAACCTTTTTGGTGATTGACGTGTTCATGCCACTATAAATAGCATCAATCTCTTTATCTGTCAGACCTGTAATCGTTTCAAGAATCGCAGCTGTTTTGGCATCAAGCTGTGGCTTATCTATAGACTCAAGCTCTGCAATAATATCTCTTGCTTCATTATAGCATCCGGTATAACCATTATACTCATCAGTCACACCTTCTTTTTCCTTCTCCGCCTGTGAAAATGCATTATAATACTTTTTCAAAAGCTCGTAAGTCTTTGCCAAATCTGCATATGACTCAACTATCGCATTTCTGTCTGATACAGCGGTGTCATAGGCTGTAATAATATTTGTCTGATTTTTAATCGCCTCATAATAATTCCTGCGTGAGCCTGAGATGTTTTTTTCTTCATCTCCACAGAAAGCACTGAGTGCCTTGTCAAAGCTGTCAAGCTGTTTGCCATAGACATCAGACATATTAGCATAAAGTATGAATGACGGGCTTAGCAGAACTGCCTTTACATCCTCCATAGCACCGGCAATCTCACCTTTCAGCTGTTCTACACTTCCTGCTGATTCTTTATAGCTTGATTCTATATCCTCTGCCAGCTGCTTATCTATAGGAAGTTTTTTTACTGCTTCATACGCTTTTTTAACATTTTCAGCATTTGCTGCCAATTTGTCCGGTGTTACGGCATCATATGCCTCACCTGCTTTGTCAGTAGCTGCTTTTGCTGCCAAATACAAATTATTTACAGTCTTTTCATCAGTGCTCTTTGTCTCCAGATATGCGGTGACCGCACCTGTCTTTCCCAATTCTTCATCGCCAAAGCAGTCGGTGACTGAATTCCAAAACAGCTCTGTTGGTGCCCAGTATTCTTCAATTGACTTCCAATAAGCCTCAACCCTTGTATTCATAGCTTCTTCATCTATTGTTTTCTTTACTATGACATAGGTTGAGAACTTATTTGTCTCAAATGATATTTTGCCGTCTGAAACTGTTGCATCAAGCACATCATAGCTTCCATTGTGCTCCCTGACAACTGAATATTCACTGTCTTTATCAAAATCCTTGATAGCAACGTCAAGTCTGATTGGTTTCTCAAATTCAGTGATATCATTTACCCAGTAATTATCAGCGCTGATTTCCTGCATATTTGTTCCCTTGCTTACTATATTTTGAAGGGAAATATCCAGATTGGCAACAACCTCTTTCTTTACTCCATCGGTGGCAGCAATCTGTTCATTTGCTTTTGTAGTATCCGAAGCACTGTCTGATACATCTATCTTCAGATTTCCCGATGCTGCAGCATTATCACCATCGCTGATTTCAATTTTTCCTACCGCTGCAGAGCTTACGTCGGTGATATCATCAGCCTTTACAAAGGCACCCTTGAAATGTACATTTGTCTGTGGCATTGTGAAAGTAAATGTAGATTTTTTATCCTGCGGTACAAGAGTATTTCCATTAAGGGATACACTGTCAAGCTGATAGCCATAATCCGGAACAAGCTCAACAGTCACCTGCTGCCCCGGTTCTACTACCAGATTTCCACCATCCTTATTACCCGGATTACTTCCATATATATCCCAGTCTGTGAAATCTGTCTTGTCACCTACCTTGATGATTTTCGCCGTACCATGCTCCAGATATGCATCCTCACCATATCTCTTTGCATCATATGCCCACGTTACTGTGTGGCGTACCTTATCTATCTGGATAAAGGTCTGACCAGCATTGATTTTCACTGCATTACTCTTTCCTATCTGCACAGGTGTCTGGAGCATATAGCTGCGTGCTTCATCTGTCAGATATGCCATGATGCTTGTAACAGCTGAATCAAACTCATATGAGCTTCCCTTCTTTTGTACCTTTGAATTTGCATCTGACGCAAGCCCCTTCAACGACTTATAATTTGCCCCATTATCAAGACTTACCATTACAAGTGCTGCCAGTGTATCAGTGTCTGCCGCATCGCCCTCCACACGAAGCTGTATTGTTTGTGTTGCTCCCTGTGGCGGCCTTCCCGGCTGCTCTCCCGGCTGTGGTTCACCCGGCTGCTGATTTTCATGCTGCTCCCCCTCTGCCCATATATGCTGCACCGGTGCAATCGCAAGCACCATGACAAGTGCAAGCATAACAGCCATTATTCTTTTGATTTTATTCATACTGCCTCATTCTCCCTTCCACGCATACTATATAATGACACTCTAAGTGCATGTCATTTATGCGTTTTACAAGTTATTACGATAGGAGAATTGTACCATTACACACAAAAAAAGGACAGTTGACATTCGTCTCAAAATGTCAAAAGTCCCATAAAATCACTGTTTTTCACGCGTCCAGCTATAATAGAACTGTACCAGTCCCATGCGAGCCTTGGTCTGAGTTTTTTCATTCATATTTGCAATATGTCTGTAGAGGGCTGCGCGCGAAACTGCCAGCTGCTTTGCCACCTCCTGCATACTTTCATCAGAATGTAAAAGATAAGCAAGCACTTCGCCCTCACGCGGTGTGAGATTAAATTCCTGCACAAACAGCTCAAGCAATTCATCATCTGTCATTTTAGCAGCCTCATGGACTGTTATATCAGCTTTGTCCTCTGCCGGTTTCTTCCTATACACATTTTCCGTATTATGCGATTCAACAGATAAATATATTTCTGTATCCCCCCTGCGCAGCTGTTCATGATAAACAAATACAATCACACTGGTCACAGCAAACAATAGCACACCGATAATCATGGTGACATACTGCGGTGCTCTCATGATATAAAGTGATACTCCTGCCACCACGACAGCTGCTGTATTGTTCACGGCTCTGCCCATCCCTGCCCAAAGCGCCGGCTTATCAGTATTACATGCAAATATCATAAATCTTGAAGCAAAATAGACTGAGAAAAATCCTGCTGAGAGATAAAAAATGATAAGCCCTATCATAAAAGGGCCTCCACAGCTAATTACAATCAGACATGTTGTGGAAAGCAAAAGTACTATATACATGATAAAGTCCATCATCCTATTATCATCCGTACTATATAAAAATCCGGCAACAATACCGCTGTATGCCAGAATGATTCTGGGCCACTGCCCGATATCCACACTTCCTGCAGCATGAACCAGTGTAACAGCATTATCAAGTGTTGCAAACACAAATGTCATGACAAACACAATCAATATAAGGATTATTCCAAGCTTTTTAGGCGCATACCCATAGCCCTTATCTGCACTCCCTGTATCCGTATTTTCCACAGAAGATACAACATCAGAGCTTGAATATCCACACACCTCACATAAGCTCCCGGCACAGGATACTGTCATAATAATCATAGCTGCCACAAGAAAAATCACCTGACACACACCATCCGCTATCAGGTTATTGTGCACAAGCTGCAGCAAAATTCCAATTCCGTATGATATTCCTGCCAGCTGTGTAATCCCATTTAAACCATCATCAAGGTGCTTCACTGCAAGAGCCGCCTGTGTATGAATCAGGCTTCCAAAATAGCCCAGCACAATAAACAAAATAATTCCAAAAAGCAGCTCTCCTGCATAGCTTCCTGTCAGATATATGCCTATCATACATATCAAGGAGAGTGCCCCTGAAATGCATGGTATTATTTTTTTGTTAAAGCTTCTTCCGGCACAAAATCTGTCAATAAAATAATATGACAAAAAACCCGGCACGCTGCTGCCTAAAATAAAGCTCTGTGCCATAACCACACCGTTTGAATCAGTAAATACAGCCATTCTGTTATCAAACATATACTCGCTGCACAGAAAGACAAAATAAAAAAGAGCAAGCGAAATAATATTACCGGATAGTTTTTTTATACTATTTATGTTCATCTCACCTGCTCCTTAACAACAATAAATATATCATTTCTTCACCATACACCTCTTCTTAAAGAAAGAAATCCCATAGCAAAGCACCTCATCATAATCTTCCTCAAGCTGCTTTGCATACATCTGATTCTCTATCTGCTTTAAAGCTTCATCACACTCATACTCAAGCTTTTCAAGCTGTCTTGTGTATTTTGCTTCAAACACTGCTACCCTGCCATGTATCTGGTCCTTCACCACCACATCACTTCTGCCATCGCCATACTCCTTATTTGACTCCACCATATAGCCTGCTCCGGCAAAAATTCCTGCCAGAAATGCATGGTAAAAATCCTCTTTGTAATCATGATAGCTGATGGTTCTGCGTAAGAGTCTGTTTAATTCGCCTTGAAGCTCCTGTATATTTCCTTTCCAGACAGCATCAAACAATGCACTTCTGTTCCATTTTGGCGCACTCTCATCAAACCATCTGATGACCGTTGTCTCATAAATTTCTTTGATTTCCTCGTTTGGTATTGTCAGAGCAGTAAACCTGTCAGGCAGCGGATTTTCCAGCTCGTCTGCCCGAACACTTGTCAGATATCCGGTCAGATACAAAATGCTCCACAGATTCTCTTCCGATGAATGAAGATAATCATATGTCAGATTTTCATCAACCTGCTGCACGATATATCCTCCCGAAAGAAGTGTCTCAAGCTTTTGAGTAATACTGCTTCCTGCATAGTCGATAAATGATCTGATAATTGCATTATCACTTGTATTTCTCCAATAGCTAAGTGGTTTTGCATCAGGCTTACGCTGTAAATCAAGCACATAATTCATCACATCCCACGGACAATAGACATCCACATCTCCAAAATGATATCCATCATACCATTTTCTTATATTTTCCGACTGATTTAAAATATGAGCATCCTTTAATATCTCATCAACCTCACTCTGAACAAACCCAAAATACTCGGTAAGCCGTGAGTCTGCAACAGAATCCGAAACAAAATTATTCGTTCCCGTAAAAATGCTTTCCTTCGCGATTTTAAGACAGCCTGTTACAACAGCAAATTTTAAGGCGCAATTATCCTTCAATACCTGCATAAGCCCCTTCATCATATCAAGCATCTGTCTGTAATAACCACCTGCATTTGCCTTTGCAATAGGCACATCATACTCATCAATAAGCAAAATAACCTGTCTGCCATAATACAAATTCATGAGCGTTGTAAGAAGCCGTAAGCTGTTCTTAAGCTCTGTCTGCGTTGCCTCTCCCGCTGCAATATTTCTAAATGTCTTTTTCTGATATTCAGTAATCCTCTCATCATCAAGCAGATATAAATGCTCATTAAAAAGCTCTGCGATAACAGAAGAAAGCATCGCACATGCACTGTCAAAATCCAGACCATCTACCTGACGGAATGACACAAAAATCACAGGCCATTTATTCATCCATTCATCACACAGACTCTGATGCAACATAATATCAAGACCCTCAAATAACACCTTCGAAGCTTTTCTTATATCAAAAAAACTCTCAAGCATACTCATAGCCAGTGTCTTTCCAAACCTGTGCGGTCTGGTAATCATA
Organism: uncultured Lachnobacterium sp.; assembly: GCA_900546625.1. Lineage (GTDB taxonomy): Bacteria > Bacillota > Clostridia > Lachnospirales > Lachnospiraceae > Roseburia. The sequence continues at coordinate 12,506 of URDU01000043.1, forward strand.
GTAACCTCCGTCCCAGGTGACTGTAAAAGCTCATATATCAGATTGGTTTTATCAACATAATAATAATTATTCGATCTTATTTCTGTGAAATTCGAGATTCCTACCGGAATGTTTAATGCCATAATATGCGCACTCCTTCTGCCTGTTTTCTGATAAAATTATAGTAACATTAAACAGCCCTAAATACAAGAAAAGCCGCTGCATTTTTGTATCATTCACAACCGACAAAATCCCGGGTTGTCCGTACACACTTTAGTGCAACAGACAACCCGGGATTTCAATTATTAAGTATAACTATATTTTATTTATAGAAAATATTTCCAAGCATAAGGTCCTTCTTGAAGTTTCTGATGGTTGTATCATTATCGATAAATACAGCCTCAATACCCATCATGGCTGCCCACTCGCCCATCTGCTCAGCAGTAAGGTCATATGTGAACGCTGTATGATGTGCTCCTCCTGCAAGTATCCATGCCTCTGCACCTGTGTAAAGGTCAGGCTGTGGTGTCCAGAAGTTTGTTGCTACCGGAAGCTTTGGCATAGGCTTCTCTGTCTTCTTGCAGTCAACTGTATTGATAATGAGACGGAAACGGTCACCCAGATCAACAAGTGATGTGGCAATACCGGTGCCCTCCTTTGATGTAAATACAAGTCTTGCCGGATCCTCTCTGTCGCCCATTGTAAGAGGCTGGCACTTGATGCTGATAGGACCGTCTGCAATTGACGGACAAATCTCAAGCATATGAGCCTCGAGTATTCCCTCTTTGCCCTTCATGAGATTGTAGGTGTAGTCCTCAAGCATTGATGTACCCTTGGCATCCTTCTTTCCTGCTGTCATGATCTTCATGAGGCGAACCATTGCTGCAACCTTCCAGTCTCCCTCTGCTCCAAAGCCGTAGCCCTTTTCCATGAGACGCTGGATTGCAAGTCCCGGAAGCTGCTTTAATGCGCCAAGATCACCAAAGTGTGTAACGATTGCCTGATAGTTCTTCTCCTCAAGGAATCTCTCAAATCCGAGCTCAATCTGTGCCTGTACAGCTACATGCTTCTTGAACTCCTCAGGATCTCTGCCCTCAAGCAGGATATCGTATTTGTCATAGTACTCATCAACCAAAGCGTTTGTGTCTGACTGCGAAACTGCAGCAACAGACTCTGCGATTTCATTTACAGGGTAAGCATCCACTTCCCAGCCAAACTTGATCTGAGCCTCTACCTTATCGCCCTCTGTAACTGCAACATTTCTCATGTTGTCAGCTACACGCATTACACGGATGTGGCTGCTCTCTACCACACCGACTGCTACACGCTGCCATGCTGCAATCTTTTCCTGTACCACAGGATCTGACCAGTGTCCTACAACGACCTTTCTCTCGATACCCATACGTGTAACAATGTGTCCCCACTCTCTGTCACCGTGAGCTGCCTGATTCTCATTCATGAAATCCATATCAATTGAATCGTATGGAATCTCCTCATTGTACTGTGTATGTAAATGAAGTAACGGCTTTCTGAGCTCCTTGAGTCCTAAAATCCATGACTTTGCAGGTGAAAATGTATGGCACCATACGATAACACCGGCGCACTCATCATCTGTATTGGCCTCGTTGAAGGTCTTTCTGATGAGCTCATTTGTGATGAGTGTTGGCTTCCATACTACCTCAAACGGAAGCTTTCCTGACTCATTTAATTTGGCTACAATCTCCTTTGAATGTGCTGCAACATTTGCAAGGCACTCGTCTCCGTACAGGTCCTGTGAGCCGGTGCAGAACCAGAATTTGTAATTTTTTACTGCTAACATAGTTCCTTCTCCCTTGTTTTTTTATATTGTACCATATAAATATATATTACGTAATGCATAAATGATATTAATATACACGTATACCACCGATTATATACGTCTGGTACGGCTATTTGTAAAGCAACCTACTAATCCCCAAATACAGCTCTGTAATCAGCCTGGAACTTCTCAATTCCCTGATCTGTAAGCGGATGCTTTGTCATCTGCTCGATAACCTTGTAAGGAATTGTTGCGATATCAGCGCCTGCAAGTGCACAGTCTGTCACATGGATTGGATTTCTGATTGAAGCTGCAATAATCTCTGTATCATATCCATAGATATCAAAAATCTCTGAAATCTGTCTGATCAGCTCAATACCCGGCTGGCTTATATCATCGAGTCTGCCGAGGAAAGGTGAAACATATGTAGCTCCTGCATTTGCAGCAAGAATAGCCTGATTTGCTGAGAAAATAAGAGTAACGTTTGTCTTGATGCCCTCTGATGAAAGCACCTTGACAGCCTTAAGTCCCTCAACTGTCATAGGAATCTTAACTACCATGTTTGGATGGATAGCTGCGATTTCACGTCCTTCCTTTATCATGCCCTCTGCATCAACTGTTGTGGCTTTTACCTCTCCGCTTATCGGTCCGTCAACGATAGATGTGATTTCTTTAATTACCTCATTGAAGTCTCTGCCTTCTTTTGCGATGAGTGAAGGGTTTGTTGTAACTCCACAGATGACTCCCATATCGTTTGCTTTCTTAATGTCCTCGACATTTGCTGTATCTACGAAAAACTTCATTTAATAATACCTCCGTCTTTTATAATTTGCGTTTACTTTTATTTGCTGATATAAATATAACACTTCAAAAGCATAAATGCAATAGTAAAAGCAAATAAAAGTAAAAATAAATATAAGCAAACATAAAAAAATTGAAAACACTGGCTTTATTTACGAATTTGAGTTATTATATATTTATGTAATGCTTTATGATAAAACGTATACGTAAAAATAAAACAGAAATCAAAAGAAAGAGGAAAATCTATGCTGCAATTAGAAAGACAACAAAAGATTCTCGATTATTTAAAAGAAAACCGCAAGGCCACCACCAATGAGCTCAGCGAGCTGCTTGGTGTATCGACCACGACTATAAGAACAGATTTAAACCAGATGGACAAGGAAAAGCTTCTGACAAAAACCCACGGTGGCGCTATCTATAAGGATAAAACCCACGACATGACCGATTTAACCTCAAGGGCCTATCTGTTCCATGACCGCGCTCTGGAAAACAAGGATGCCAAGGAGGAGATTGCAAATGAGGCGATAAAGCTCGTGAGCGACCATATGTGTATATTCCTCGATGCCAGCTCCACAGCCTACACCCTCGGCATGAAGCTTTCAGGCTTTACAGAGCTGACTGTCATCACCAATGGTATCAACCTGGCTTTAGAGCTAAAGGATACCCCGGGTGTCACAGTCATCCTGACAGGTGGTATCGTAACCAGTGCATCTGCTTCCATAGAGGGGCTGCTTGGCGCTGATTTGCTCAAAAAGATACACACAGATATCGCATTCGTGTCAGCCAGAGGCTTTTCAGTGGAGGACGGACTGACTGATTTCAGTATATACGAGGCTGATTTGAAGCGCATGTGCATCAAGGCCTCTGCCAAAACAGTGGCTCTCGTGGACCACACCAAGTTTGATACCACATCCATATCAAGCTATGCATCGCTTGATGACATAAATATGGTAATCACCGACTCAGGTATCTCCCCTGAGACAGCAGATATATATGAGAAGGCAGGCACTGATATTGTTATCGCCGGAATATAAAAAAGACACGCACCGATTTACGGCTGCGTGTCTTTTTAGTTTTATCTTTTATGCTTAAAGCATCAGACTATCTTATATGCATTTCTGCCCTTTTCCTTCACGTCATTGAGCACCTCATCCACCGCCTTAAACAGCTTCGAGAACTCATCCGGCACCTTTACATCCGGGGCAATAACATATGCCTGTGATACAGTCAGATATTCATCCACCTTGGAGCTCTCATGAAGTATCTGTTTTTTGGCAAGCTCCAGTCTTATATGCTCGGCTAAATTTTTAATAATAGCCTCATCCGTTTCCTGCAGGATTATGTAAAACTCGTCGCCATAGAAATGATAGCCCATGCCCTTATCTTTGATGCTCTCATTTATTATGGTTGACACTTCCTTTAGCACTGCATCGCCTGTAACCCTGCCAGTGTTTCTGTTAAATGACTTGAAGAAGTCGATATCCACTACTCCAAACGTGATTCCTATACCGGCGGAATCCTGATTTTCGCTCACAAGCCTTTCAAAATCATTTCGCATCTTGAACTTATTGCCCATGCCGGTAAGCATATCCGTGTAGTTGAGTCTGACTGCCTTACGGCGCTCATACTCAGTCTCCTGAAGCTGAAGCTTTAGATCGATTGTATCGCCCAGACGCTTTATCTGCTCCTTCACCTGCATAGAGTGGAGATTTGCGTAATATACACAAAGCTTGTTGTATGCTTCTGTATCACCCATGGCGCTCTCATATTTCATCCACATCTTGACACAGGTTTTCTGGAAAAACAGATTCTCTGTATCTGTGGCAAATCTTTCATACTCCACAATTACCTTTTTCCATGCGTCAAACTCGCCCATATTCATGAATAAATTGCAAAGGCTTAGTATCTCAAGCACATAGTCCGCTGAATTGATATTGTTTATCGCACCCTCAACCAGCTCGTCCACATGATCCCTGACCTCGTCCTCATTTCCCATCTTCCAAAGCATATGTGCCTGTGACATATCTATCAGAAATCTGTTTTTAGCATTGCCCGCTATCTCATTAAAGAGTATCGCATCAGAAAGATGCTTTTCTGCCTTTTCAAACTCATTAATTCCTGTGTATGATATGCACAGATTCAGATGAAGCATGAGAAGCTGCTGATAATAGTTTTCCCTCTCTCCGTGCAGTGGCGGCTTGCACAGCTCCAGTGCTTCGTTGAAATATCTGATAGCCTTTTCAAACAATCCAAGCTCCATGTAGAGTGAGCCTATATTGTTATTTACAAGCATGATTATCTCTGTTGAGCCCTGCTCCACAGCTACATCCATAGCCTCCAAATAGCAGTCAATTGACATGCTTACATCTCCAATAGATGCATATATGACTCCCATAAAATTGACAGTCTTTGCCATCTGCTCGTATGCGCCACAGCTCTTATAAAGACCGGCTGTCTCCTGTGCCTTCTTCTCTGCCAAAAATAGCTTATTTTCCCCAAATAAGGCTGTTGCCTCATCCAGGCTCCTGTCTGCCTTTTGCAATATACTCATAAAAACCCTCCTATAGATGACAATCCTATCTATTTCTCAGCAAGGTACTGCTTATATCCAACCTGTTTCAGTTTCGCATCCTTTGCTACAACCTGAGCCTTCATATCTGCTGTATACTTTTTGATTTTCTCAAGTATTGTATCATCACCTGCTGCAAGAATCTTTGCTGCAAGGATTGCCGCATTTTTTGCACCGTCAATTGCAACTGTGGCAACAGGCACTCCCGGTGGCATCTGCATGATTGAGAACACTGCATCCATTCCATCCAGATTCTTGCCTGAAAGCGGTACTCCGATAACAGGAAGTGCAAAAAGTGCTGCACACATGCCGGGAAGTGCTGCTGCCATTCCGGCTCCTGCTATTATTACCTTTACATCTCTATTCTCAGCGCCTCTGGTCCACTCAATAAGCTCATCAGGCTCACGGTGTGCCGAGATGATTGTAAGCTCATACTCTATACCGAGCTCCTCAAGCATATCTGCTGCTTTGCTCATCACCTTTAAATCTGAGTCACTGCCCATAACTATTCCAACTTTTGCCATTTTATCCTCCTTATATGTCTAAAAATCATTTGCTTTCTGCATCAAGCGTATCGAGCGGTTTATTTAACTCTTCTATGCCCTCAAGCACAAATCTGCCATCTCTTATTATATCACAGGTTGAGCCATCGTGTCGAACAACAGTGATAGCTCCAAGCTCATCATATGGTATTGTGATATCCGTATGACAGTTGAAATATGCCTTTGATATATCCTCTTTTCTGCGGATGGAAACTGAATTGTCCCTGGCAATGATTGCCTTTCCGTCAGGGTTGTATGTCATATTGTCCTCATCATATGTGTAGCAGGTATCACCCACTGCAAAGTGCGGTCCTGTCTTCTCTGCGATGAGAATAGGCATCTTTGCTGCGATATCGTATACTCTCGCCATACGGTAGGCCGTTGTATTAGTGCCTATGGCAAACTCGCCCATAGGCAGTGTGTCATGATGGAAAAGCACATTGTCTGATATATACTTTCTATTTTCTTCCTCATCATCAAAATTGGTACATGTATATTTATCAATCATGCCATCCTTAAAGTCAATTTCCAGATTAAGGAAGTTGAGCTCATTGAGATATACCTGACTGACATGCAGCTTTCCGTTTGTGCCCTCTAACACCGGCGAGGTAAACACCTCACCGACAGGGATATTTACATCAGCCACACAGTTTTCAAAGGCAGTCTCCTTTGAAGGCTCCTTAAGCTCATGAATCTTGACATACAAATCGGTCCTGTTGCCGTTTGTACCGACGATATGCACCCTGTCTGCCGTATCGAGCACATCTATGATTTTCTGCTGCATATCCCTGTACAGTGCATAATCAAGCGTATTTATTTTTACAGTTTCCGTAAAAATCTCCTTATAGTCAGGTCCGATTGCAGCACACGGATAGGCAATAATCGTAAAGCTTCTGTCCTCGCTGTGGATATAGCTGTTCATATACCGTGAGCGCACGCTTGTCATATGGACTACAAGCTTCTGCTGCTCATCGTTAAAGTGCGCAGCCTCCTTCTTTGAAACCGGAGCAAACGGCTCCTCTCCAAATATCTCTATGACAGCAGGCCCTCCACATTTACATGCTACATCCTTCATTCTCTCAAGTGCATTGTGCATGCACTCCAGGCGGTACTCCACATATGCCTTGTCAAGCCACAGAGCCATATCCTCCTTGTGGTCATAGTCAAACTGCTTGTTGACCGATGTGGAAAACGGCCTCATGGCAGGCTTCATGCCCATTTTCTCAAAATTCTTTAAAGCCACCCTGATCATGCGCTCAAAGCCAAGCGGATAAAGCACCTGAACCACCGACTTCTTTGAGATATCCTTGTTGCAGGTAATAAAGCCAATGCGGTATCCTTCTGTATAGGTATCTGCCATGGCCTGTATCTCCTCATCTGAAAATGAAGCCAGATGCGCTCTGCCGGCGCGCTCATTCTCTCCGACATACAGTCCGTAGGAATACAGATAATCATCATTTGACAAATCTGCCTCATTTACAAGCTCTGTATAGTAATCATAAGCCGGATCAAGGAGTGCTCCGTTGTCATCCTCTGCAAAAAGCTCCTCATAATCATGCATGAACGAGTATATGCAGCCCCTTATCTCATCAGGACTCAGCTCATCAGCATTCTCAAAATAATTGTAAAGCTCTACAATAAGCTCTGCATAGATGCAGAGATACTTTATATCACCCTGAAAGATATGCGTGATGCTTCCGGCAATTTTTGCGTATACAGCCGATAAAAGCTGACCGTACTCATCTCCGAGCATCTTTACGGCATATGCCGGATTTGCATAGCTTTTCTCGTAATTTTCTTTATCAAACTGTGAATAGAATAAATCGTTAAATTCTTTATCTGCACTATGGTTTTTAATAGTGTTGATGCACTGTGCCACACTTCTGAAATAATCTGCAAAAGCCGGCTCTATCGCAGGCTCTTTTACGATCTGCTCTATCCGCTCCTCCACAAGCTCTATTCTCTCTGCGTAAAGCTCATTGGAGAGCTCATAAATCTCTTTATAACTCATATATTCCTATATTCTTTCTATTTTCATATAATAAAACCTGCAGCATATGTCCCTCCCCAGCTGATTAGCGCTATGAGTGAAAAAAATACTGCCAGTCGTGGAAACGTCATGAATGATTCCTCATCAAAGAGGCTTCTGATGGCAAATCCGAAATCTGCCAAAGATATGCCAAGCATCAGTATACCGGCACTGCCGTAGTACATAGACAGGTTGCCATCTCCTCTGAATGCCGCATTTAAAAAAACTATATATACAATCTCTATGAGGATAGCCACAACAAGTGCAGCTATCCCCTTCTTAGATTGCTTCTTTTCCGTAAACTTATACCTGTTACGCTTTCTTCTGCCAAGCAATTTGTATTCTGCCACTCAAAATGTGTTGAAATATACTCAAACACATCGAGAAATTGAAGTCCTTGCGGATACTTCTTACTGCTTCAATGTGTATGCTTTGGCGATTATAAACAATACACTACTCACAAGTTCTTGTACACTCCACAGTCGTAAATTCCTGCGATAGCCCGCAGTACATACTTACGTTTGC
>URDU01000044.1 GCA_900546625.1 uncultured Lachnobacterium sp.
TGAAGTATTGAATTTTCAAGGTACAACACACCTTATTGGTGTGGGAAGTTTAAGTTACAAATATTTGGATATAGTTCGTTTGCCGATTGGGCAGAAAGTAATAATATTGTTCTATTAATAATATGTTGCATTATATCAGCATTGTGTGTATTTATACCAATTATTTCAGGATTAGCTAGTAGGGATTCTTCGAAAATTCGACAGGGAATAGATTATGATGAATATACTAATTATTCTAATGATAATAATGCAAACTATTTTTGGGATTCTTATTCTGAGGATAAAAGGAAAAGAATAACATTTGTAGATGCATCAGGAGCATACCGAAAATGGGGAGATAGCTTTGTTGACTGTCAAGGAAACTGGTGTAGATGGGGAGACTCATTTTATGATTATGATGGAAATTATATTAGCTGGGGAAATACCTACAAAGATATGAGTGGAGCCTATCGCTGTTGGGGGGATGATTTTGTAGACGGTGATGGAAATTGGGTGCATTTGTAATAATGAGAATTAAACATAATAAGCTTTGCAAACAAAGATGATGTACTTACATATCTTATTCGTTCGGGATATTTGGGGGAAAATCAGAATACTCAAAGTGCATTTGTACTAAATGAGGAAATACGTATTGAATTAAAGGATGTTGTTGAAATATTAGGGTGGTCAATATGAATAATACTATGGAATATAAAGGCTATGTTGGAAGTGTTGAGTTTTCAGAGGAGGATGCTATCTTTTATGGAAAAGTTATGGGAATAAATTCGTTAATATCATATGAAGGTGAAAATGCCAGAGAGCTTGTAGAAGGCTTTCATAAAGCTGTTGATGACTACATTTTGTTATAAAACAAAATATAGTCGCATATTATAAATTTACCCCCACATTTATGAAAAATTCGGCTAATTTTACAATTGAGTCATTTATCCCAATGTGGTAAAATAACAAAGTCCAAGAAAAAGGAGCAATTGGATTTCGAAAAGTTAAAAACTTTAGCGCCATGCACCGGCAGGTACGTAAAAAATGATGCCGGTTAACGAGGTTTCAGGTTATCGAAAATTCGGCGGATGCCTGGACGCATATATGGATGCGCATCTCAAGCCAAATATGATGGAGACATCAAAACAAAGCGAGAGAACCATATAAATCAAGTAGCTGTTCAGTACAGAACAGTTACGATTTGTACATTTAAAATTATATATCGAAAAGGAGATCTAACACTATGTGTGGAATTATAGGATTTACAGGCCGTTTAGAGGCACAGAAGATTTTGACGGAAGGACTCGCAGCGTTAGAGTATCGTGGATACGACAGTGCAGGTATCGCTTATTTCAAGGATACAGGCAAGATTTCTATCCGCAAAACCGTCGGAAAGGTTAAGGATCTTCTCGCTATCTGCGATGATGAGAACAATTCAACCTGCGGAATCGGACATACAAGATGGGCAACACACGGCGGAGTTACCAATGCCAATGCTCATCCTCACAAGGTTGGAAATGTCGCACTCATCCACAATGGTATCATTGAGAACTACCACGAGATCGTAAACAAATTTGATCTTGCAGAGTCTCTTATATCTGAGACAGATACAGAGGTAGCAGCAGCTCTTATCAACAAGCTCTATGACGGCGATCCAAAGGCTACTATTAAGAAGGCAGTAGCAGAGCTTCAGGGTTCATTTGCGTTCTGTATCATGTTCAAGGATCAGCCGGGAAAGATTTTTGCTGTCAGAAATGTAAGCCCGATGGTTGCAACATATTGCGATGACGGAGCATTTATCGCATCTGACCTCACAGCGTTTATCAAATACTCTAAGCGCTATTTCATCGTACCTGAGTATGCTATCATGACTATGACAGCAGATGGAATCACAATCGAGGATCTTGACGGAAAGACAGTTGAGCCGGAGTATCTTGAGGTAAACTGGGATGTAACAGCGGCTCAGAAGGACGGCTATCCACATTTCATGCTCAAGGAGATTCATGAGCAGCCTGCAGCTATTACAAAGACTATCACTCCAAGAATCAAGGATTCACTGCCTGATTTCACAGAGGATGGCATCCCGGATTCATTCTTTGAGGATGTAAGTGACATCACAATAGTAGCATGTGGTACAGCGATGTATGCGGGAATGGTTGGAAAGACCATGATCCAGAACCGTCTTCACATCCCTGTAACTGTTGCAATCGCATCAGAGTTCAGATATGAGGAGCCGGTTATCTCAGATAAATCAATGGTTGTATTTGTATCACAGTCAGGTGAGACAATTGATACCTTAGAGGCACTTCGTCTTGCCAATAAATACACAAAGAAGACGCTCTCTATCGTAAACGTAAAGGGCTCATCAATCGCCAGAGAGAGCAACTATGTGCTTTACACACATGCAGGCCCTGAGATCGCTGTTGCAAGTACAAAGGCTTACACAGTACAGGCTGCAAGCTTCTATCTCTTAGGCTGCAAGCTTGGTCTTGTATCAGGCAAGATGACAGAGGCAGACGCAAAAGAGTTTATTGAGAACCTTCAGGAGGTTCCGAATCTCATCGAGTCGGTTATCACACAGGCACCTGAGATTGAGCAGCTCACAAAGAGAATGGTTAATGCAACAAATGCATTCTACATCGGACGTGGACTTGACTATACACTCTGCATGGAGGGCGCACTCAAGCTCAAAGAGATTTCATATATTCATGCTGAGGCTTATGCAGCAGGCGAGTTAAAGCACGGTACAATCGCGCTCATCAGCGAGGGTGTTCCTGTTATCGCAGTTGCTACACAGAGCCATGTATACAGCAAGGTCATCTCAAATATCCGCGAGGTAAAGGCGAGAGGCGCATACGTTATCCTTCTTAGCAAGGATAAGGATATTACAGATAAGTCAATCTGTGATGTGCATATTTCACTCCCACAGGCACCGGATGAGTTTGCGATTTTCGAGTCAGTTATAATCTGTCAGCTTATCGCTTACTACACATCAACAGGAAAGGGCTTAAACCCTGACCAGCCACGTAACCTTGCAAAATCAGTTACAGTAGAATAAATAATTTCCCCGGACATTTATATGATGTCCGGGGATTTTTTGATTTCAGGTTTGTGAGATACAAGGCAGCATATGTAAGACATCGATGTATAGGTCAGTGATTTGCACCAAACCAACACATTTTGTTAAAAATATAACAAATTTGTATTTACACACCACGCATCCGGTGGTATGATACATAAATGCGGGTTACTCATACGAGAATCCAGCAGCCATACAATTTTCATGTGCGCTCTTATGCCGTGTGACAGAAGCACAGCATAACAGAATCAGGATGAGACCCATACGGGCTTTTACCAAAAGGAGGAAAAGTAATGCGCAATTCAAAAACAAACGAACTTGTACTGACAGGTTTATTCACAGCCATTATCATCATCATGGCATTCACACCACTCGGATATATTCCGCTCGTAGTTATCAATGCTACGATTATTCACATTCCGGTAATCCTCGGTTCACTTTTTTGCGGACCTAAAAAGGGAGCATTCCTTGGATTTGTATTCGGATTTACCAGTTGTTTAAAGGCAACAATAGTTGGAGGAACTCTTTCATCCTTTGTATTTTCGCCGGTGCTCGCAGCATCCCTGGTCGGAACCTCAGGTATATTTAAGAGCTTATTCATAGCATTTGTTCCAAGAATTTTAGTAGGTGTTATACCTTATTTTGTATACATAGGCATCAAAAAGGTGCTTGCATCAGAGAAGAAAAATCTCTGGGGCACAGTTTTAAATGTGCTCATGTCAGCATTCCTTGCATTCGGAGTATATGCATTCCTCGGCAAGATGGCTGAGTCACTTTCACAGGCAGCCACTTTAGGCATCGGCATTGCAGTCGGAGTTGTAGTATTTGTTGTAGTTGAGGCTGTATTTATCAGAAAGAGCACACAGGTTATTCCGTTTGTATATGCAGGTGTAGCAGGTGCCATGACCAACACACTGCTTGTAATGGGCTCAATCTTTGTGCTTTACAAGGATGCTTATGCAGAGGCGATCGGTGTGGCTGGAAATGCAGTGCTTGGTGTTATCACCGGAGTCATCAGCTTTAACGGAGTCATTGAGGCAATTGTTGCCGCAATCATCGTATACCTTGTTGGATTGGTTTTGAACACAATCAAACCAATCGCAGCAAAATAATTTGAGACAAACTTTAAAATAATTGTGAAATTGTATGTACGGCGGACTGTTAAGGTCCGCCTGTTTTATAGGAAGCTGAACCGGGAACGGTAAAATAAATATATGAATTAAAAGTAGAAAGGCTTGATACAAGGTGAAAAATATGCATGAAATAGACATAATGGATATCAGTGGCTTCAAAATAGGCCATGCCGAGGATACTAAGGGCTTAACCGGCTGTACGGTATTCCTTTTTGATAAACAGTCACCGGCGGGAGTTGACATAAGGGGTGGCGGACCGGCTTCACGTGAGACACCACTTTTAAATCCTGTGGCAGACGCAAAGGGCATCCATGCTCTTGTGCTGTCAGGAGGCTCTGCCTTTGGGCTGGATGCAGCGGGAGGCGTGATGAAGTATCTCGAGGAGCGCGATATAGGCTTTGATGTGGGAGTCACAAAGGTGCCTCTTGTGGTGCAGTCGTGTATTTTTGATCTGGTAATAGGTGATAAAAATGCAAGGCCTGATGGCAAAATGGCATACAAAGCCTGTGAGAACGCTTCTTATGATACATTTTTACAGGGCAATTACGGCGCAGGAATGGGCGCCACAGTCGGCAAATATATGGGGCGCGAGCGCAGCATGAAGAGCGGTATAGGAGCCTATGCGGTCCAGCTTGGCGAGCTTAAGGTAGGAGCAGTGGTAACACTGAACGCACTCGGTGACATCTATGATATAGATACAGATAAGAAAATTGCCGGAGCACTGGATGAGAATGGGCAGCTTTTTGATGACGAGACAGCGTATTTTGAGGCAGCAGCAAAAATCCAGAATATGTTTACAGGAAACACCACAATTGGTACAATAATAACAAATGCAAAGCTTGACAAGACCGCACTAGGCAAGGTGGCATCCATGGCTCACAATGGCTATGGCAGAGCAATCAGACCCGTGCATACGATGGCAGACGGAGATTCAATCTATGCTGTATCAGTGGGCAGCGTGCCTGCCGATATCAATCTGGTAGGACCGATGAGTGCCTATGTCATGGCGAAGGCCATCGCCAATGCAGCAAGAAATGCTAAGTCTGTGGATGGCTACAAAGCGGTTTGTGATTTATACAAAAAATAGTTACAAAAATAGTTATAATACAGAGGTGAAAATCATGTTAAAAGGAAAAACAGTAGTTTTGGGAGTGACAGGAAGCATCGCGGCATACAAGATAGCAAACCTTGCGAGTATGCTTGTAAAGCAGCACGCCGATGTCAACGTCATAATGACACACAATGCAACCAATTTTATAAATCCAATCACATTTGAGACGCTCACAGGCAACAAATGCCTCGTGGACACATTTGACAGAAACTTTGAATTTAACGTAGAGCATGTGGCGCTCGCAAAGAGAGCAGACATCTTCATGGTGGCACCCGCATCAGCCAATGTGATAGGCAAGATGGCAAACGGCATCGCAGACGATATGCTCACCACCACAATACTTGCAGCCAAATGTCCTAAGCTCGTTTCTCCTGCAATGAACACCAATATGTACGAGAACAGGATTGTGCAGGACAACATCAAAAAGCTCGAACACTACGGCTTTGAGATGATAAAGCCTGCTGAAGGATATCTTGCATGCGGAGACACCGGTGCAGGAAAAATGCCGGAGCCACAGACGCTTTTTAACTACATAATGAGGACAATCGCCTGTGAAAAGGACCTCGCAGGCAAGAACGTACTCATCACAGCCGGAGCGACACAGGAAAAGATAGACCCGGTACGTTTTATCACCAATCATTCAACAGGCAAGATGGGACGCGCTATTGCGGAAAACTGTATGCTTCGTGGCGCGCATGTTACACTGGTCAATGCCTCAGTATCGGTTGAGCCGCCTATGTTTGTAGATGTGGTAAATGTGACATCAGCCGCAGATATGGCAGAGGCGGTGAAATCAAAGGCAGCTGAACAGGACATTATCATCATGACCGCTGCAGTAGCGGATTTCCGCCCATCACATCCGGCAGATGAGAAAATAAAGAAAAAGGACAGCTCATATGAGTCTGTAATCGAGCTTGAGCGCACAGAGGATATTCTATCATACCTCGGAGCACACAAGGCTAAGGGACAGCTCATATGCGGTTTTTCTATGGAAACCCAGAATATGCTTGAAAACTCGAAAGCAAAGCTTGCAAAGAAAAATGCAGATATGATAGTGGCAAACAACCTAAAGGTAGCAGGCGCAGGCTTTGGAACAGATACCAATGTGGTCACACTCATCACGGCTGACAACTGCACAGAGCTTGAAATCATGGACAAGAGCTGCGTTGCGGCAAGGATTATGGACCGACTGCTTAAGATGTAGAATTACTACACCCTGCAGTCCACAGCCGGCAGCTCCCCGGTCACATCGAGAAATAGATTTGCAAAGGTCTGCTCGTAGTAAGGCTCCACCCAGAGCAGGCCAATGCCGAGTGACAGCACGCAAAGCACAAGCATACCGATGAAGCTTACATTAATGTAGATGACCCTGAGTATGTTGCCGCGAATCAGCTTTAAGGCATGAGTCAGGCATGCAAACACGGATAAATCATCACGCGAGAGCACCAGATACAGGTAAAACGGAAACAGAATCAGTACGATAAAGCTAAGCACAGCGCTGGCAGCATATAAAGCGATAGCAATTCCCATAGTGTCACCGCTTAGCTTGAAAAAGCTTTTAGCTACAAGGAAAGGAGCCTTTGCGACCATAGAGATGGCATAATATATGATGTATGCTCCAAAATATCTGTTGGAGTGATTCATAAAACAGTAGAACACATCGCTTATACGGCACTCTTTCTTTCTGGCCATATTGAGGTGGAAACGTATGAGTCCCATCTGCAGCACACCTATTACGATAGATAAAAGCACCTCTGCAATGTAGTAGATTACAGTCTGAACCTTTGTGGCATATACGTTTCCGAGCAGGTAGGTAAACGGCAGATCACTGAACAGATTTATGAGTGTGACAGTGAGGAAAACGCTCATGCTGAGTCTGTATCTTCCGTTTAGGTTTTCTCTTGATATTCTTTTTAATTCTTTGGATTTCTTTTTTGGGTTCATTATTTTTCTCCTGAAATAATAGTTTTGGATTAATGTTTGGATTAATGTTTTAATTAATGCTTAAGTTAATGCTAAATTAAAGCTTTGACAATTGGCAGATATATAACATATACTTATATTCATATGGTTACACAAAATCACAGGAAGGACCACTCATCATGCAGACAGATGAAACAATCGACAGATATTTCTATATAACAGGCTGGATATGCATAGCTATATTTGCGGCTCTTGCAGCAGTGATTGGAGTATGCGGTACGCAGATACTCACAAAGGTGCCTCCATGCCCGCTGCATGCATATACAGGCTACTATTGCCCAGGCTGCGGTGGTACGAGAGCCACATTTGCGCTGTTGCACGGACATCTGATAAGGTCGTTTGTACTCCATCCGTTTGTGCCGTATACAGCCGTTTTGGGCGGCTGGTTTATGCTGTCACAGACACTGCAGCGGATAAGCCGCGGCAGGCTGCATATCGGAATGCACTTCAGGGTAGTATATATGTGGCTTGCACTTGCCATTATTGTGGTAAACTGTATTGTCAAAAATATGCTTATACTATTTTGCGGTATTCATCTGCTGAAGTAGCTCACTATAGTCGATACCGGTCAGATTCTGGTATTCCTTTAAAATACCCTCTATACTTCCGTATTCGTGAAGCATGGCGGCAAACGAACCGATATATATAATGAGAGTGATAACAACAGCGGCAAACGCAATCCAGAATGATGTCATAGCCATGCTGCTCATTGAGGTGGCGCCACCCTTTGACAGCAACGCAAAAATCATGGCAAGTGAGCCGCATATGATAGATACATAAATGCAGCTGCACGATGCGATGGCAATTATTGAAAGCACAAGTGCTGCAACCTCCATATTGCGTGAGCGTTTATTGTAGAAATTGTTGTTGCCGAAATTATAGTTATAATCCTGATTATAATCAAATTTTTGTGGATCCATGATAAAATTCCTTTCTATAAAGTTGATTTTATTGTATCACTTCATTTATAATACGAAAAGAATAAGTTTTTTAAAGAGGTAAAAAAATGGATATTATTGCTGCAATTGCAGAAGAACTGCAGATTAAAAAAGGACAGGCCGAGGCCGCTGTCAAGCTGATAGATGAGGGAAACACCATTCCTTTTATCGCCAGATACCGAAAGGAGGCCACCGGCTCATTAAATGATGAGGTGCTCAGAAATCTCTTCGACAGACTGACATATTTACGCAATCTTGAGGACAAGAAGCAGACAGTGCTTGCAAGCATTGAGGAGCAGGGCAAGCTTACGGATGAGCTTAAGAAGGCAATCCTTGAGGCGCAGACACAGGTGGCGGTTGACGATTTGTACAGACCTTACCGTCCGAAGAGAAGAACCCGTGCCACAATTGCAAAAGAAAAGGGCTTAGAGCCACTGGCACAGACCATTTTAGCGCAGGAAGCGTCTGTTGATATCATGGCAGAAGCAGCTAAATATGTGGATGCAGAAAAAGACGTGGCAGATGAAGCAGCTGCACTTGCCGGAGCAAAGGATATCATTGCAGAGAACGTATCAGACAATGCCGGTTACAGAACAAAAATCAGAGAGCTTACCATGCAAAAGGGGCGTCTTATATCGACAGCCAAGGATCCAAAGGCGGAGTCTGTCTATGAGATGTACTATGAATTTGATGAGGCTCTTTCCAAGGTGGCAGGTCACAGAACACTCGCAATTAACCGTGGTGAAAAGGAAAAAATCCTCACAGTAAAGATAGAGGCACCGACAGAGGATATCATAAAATATCTTAAAAAGCAGGTTATCACAAATGATGGAGCGCCTACAGCAGCCGTACTCACAGAGGTAGTGGAGGATGCGTACGACAGGCTTATTGCCCCTGCCATAGAGCGTGAAATCAGAAACAATCTGACAGAGGAAGCAGAGGATGGAGCCATAAAGGTATTCGGAAAGAACTTGGAGCAGCTTCTCATGCAGCCTCCAATTGCAGGACAGGTTGTGCTTGGATGGGATCCGGCATTCCGTACAGGCTGCAAGATTTCTGTCGTAGACCCTACAGGAAAGGTGCTCGATACCACAGTAATCTACCCGACAGCACCACAGAACAAGGTCGAGGAGGCAAAGGCCGTAATCAAAAAGCTCATAGACAAGCATCATGTCACTCTTATCTCACTCGGAAACGGAACAGCATCGCGTGAGTCAGAGCAGGTGATTGTCGAGCTGTTAAAGGAAATTCCGGTAAAGGTGCAGTACATCATAGTAAATGAAGCAGGTGCGTCAGTATATTCAGCCAGCAAGCTTGCCACGGAGGAGTTTCCGAATTTTGATGTGGGACAAAGAAGTGCCACATCCATGGCGCGCAGACTTCAGGATCCGCTCGCTGAGCTTGTAAAGATTGATCCAAAGTCAATCGGAGTCGGACAGTATCAGCACGATATGAACCAGAAAAAGCTCTCAGAGGCACTCGGAGGAGTTGTAGAGGACTGCGTAAATAAGGTTGGTGTAGATTTAAATACAGCATCAGTTTCACTGCTTGAGTACATATCAGGCATCTCAAAGACCATTGCCAAAAATATCGTGGACTACAGAGAGGAAAACGGTAAATTCACATCACGTTCACAGCTTCTTAAGGTAGCAAAGCTTGGACCGAAGGCATTTGAACAGTGTGCAGGCTTCATGCGTATCTCAGACGGAAAGAACCCGCTTGATGCCACAGGCGTGCATCCTGAGTCATATGATGCCACAAAGGCAGTGCTTGAAAAGCTCGGCTACACAATGGAGGATGTAAAGAACAGAAATGTAGTTGGAATTTCAAAGAAAGTATCTGATTACAAGGCGCTCGCAGACGAGGCAGGAGTTGGTGAAATCACACTGCGTGACATCGTAAAAGAGCTTGAAAAGCCGGCAAGAGACCCGCGTGAGGATATGCCAAAGCCAATTCTAAGAAGCGATGTCCTTGAGATGAAGGACCTCACACCGGGTATGGTATTAAAGGGCACAGTCAGAAACGTAATAGATTTCGGATGCTTCGTGGATATAGGAGTGCATCAGGACGGACTTGTGCATATCTCAGAGATATGTGACCGTTATATCAAGCATCCGCTTGAGGCTGTCAGTGTAGGGGACATAGTAGATGTGCAGGTTATGAGCGTTGACCTCAAAAAGCAGCGCATCCAGCTTACCATGAAAATCGGACAGGGCACAGACAAGGCCGGTAAGTCAGAAAACAGCAGCAGTGGCAAAAACAATGTTGATAACAAGGCTGACAGAAGTAATAGAAATAACGGCGGCAGGAATAGCAGAAACGATAGAAATAGTACAGGCAGCAAGAATAATAACAACAGAAACAAAAAGCCACACTACATAAAGGGCAAGAAAAATAATTTCTTTGACAATATTATTCTTGATAATTAAAAACACCTTGACAAAACACTTCAAAGTGCATATCATAGGTTTGTAAAATAAATAGGAATTCTTCAGGGCAGGGTGCGATTCCCTACCGGTGGTACAGCCCACGAGCCGCAAGGCATGATTCGGTGTGATTCCGAAGCCGACAGTATAGTCTGGATGAGAGAAGATTATTAGGTGTCATTACACTGTGATATTAAATCCCGGAAGATTTTCTTCCGGGATTTTTTTAAAGCAGCTATTCAGATTTTAGATAGCTGCACTCACAATATCCTCGGGATTCCTTAAGCATCAAAGGAGTGTAAAATGGACGTAACAACAAACAACACAAAATCAAAAGTAAACATCAGACTTTTAGTCGGCACAGGAATGTTAAGCGGACTTGCATTTGTACTTCAGTACCTCGAGTTTCCAATTCCAATCATGCCGGGCTTTATTAAGTTTGATTTCTCAGATCTGCCTGCACTTATCGGTGCATTTGCATATGGACCGTTAGCAGGAGTGATTGTAGAGTTTATCAAGAACCTGCTTCACTGTACAGTAACACAGAGCTTTACGGTAGGAGAGCTTTCAAACTTTATTCTTGGAGCAGTATTTACAGCAACAGCAGGACTTATCTACAAGAAGAATAAGTCAAAAAAGGGTGCAATAATCGGCGCTATAGTCGGTTCAGTGGTAATGGGAATCGTCAGCTTCCCGTCGAATCTGTTTATCGTGTATCCTGCATACACAAAGTTCATGCCAATGGAAGCAATCATTGGTGCCTACAGTGAGCTTCTCCCATCAGTAGGCAAGCTGTGGCAGGCACTTTTAATATTCAATGTTCCGTTTACCATCGTAAAGGGGCTTATATCAACACTTATCACAGTGCTTATATACAAGAGACTGTCACCGGTTTTAAAGGGCAGAGGATAGAGAAAATACCTGACACAATATATATTAGTCACAAACATAAAGAGCGCAGTCAATTGCGCTCTTTTCTTTTTTTAAAAGGAATGTTATAATAAATCCAAATATTTAGTTGGGAGCAGGATATGAAGCTTGAATTTGATGTAAAAGTAACAGAAAAAGATTTATATTCATTTAATATAGAGCAGGCGTACAAGGGCAGTCAGGGTGTCATATCATTGCTGTTTGCTGTGCTCTTGGCTGCGGCAGCAGTGTTAAGCGCACAAAAAGGCAATACGGAGTATGTGGTGCTTTATATTATAGTTGGTATTCTGGTGCTGCTATATGTGCCGTTTTCACTCAAGGGCAGGGTAAGGATGATTATGAAGACAAATGAAGTTTTCTCAAAGCCACTGCATTTTGAGATAGATGAAAAGAACATAAAAGTAAGCCAGGGCGAGGAGATGGCGCAGCTTCCATGGGAGCAGGTGTACAGATTCGTGGCAAATGATAAGAGGATACTTATATTCAGCAACAGGAAGAATGCATACATTCTCTCAAAGGAGCAGCTGGGCGACAGCTATGAGCCGTTAAAGGAGCTGGCAGGCAGTACACTGGAGAAATACAGACTGAAAATCAAATAAACAAAAACAGATATAAGATAAAAGATAAAATAAATAGATAAGGGTATAAGCTGGTAATATGAGTAGTGAAGAAAATATAACAGTAATAGAAAGCTTTTCGGCAGATGATACGCATGCACTTGGGGTTACGCTTGGACAGCAGGCAAAGCCGGGGGATGTGTGTACACTTGTGGGTGATTTAGGAGTGGGTAAAACAGTGCTCACGCAGGGCATAGCAGAGGGGCTTGGCATCACAGAGCCGATAAACAGCCCTACATTTACCATAGTGCAGGTGTACGAGGAGGGCAGGCTGCCGTTTTATCATTTCGATGTATACAGGATTGGTGACATTGAGGAGATGGATGAAATAGGCTATGAGGATTATTTCTACGGAGATGGGCTTACGATGATAGAGTGGGCAAATCTCATTGAGGAGATACTCCCAAAGAAGAGAAAAGAGATTACTATTGAAAAAGACCTGGAAAAAGGCTTTGACTATAGAAAAATAACAATAAAAGAGGTTTTATAATGAAGATACTTGCGCTTGACAGCTCAGGGCTTGTGGCCAGTGTGGCTGTCGTATCGGACAATAATCTGATAGGAGAATACACGATAAATTATAAAAAGACACATTCGCAGACACTTCTTCCGATGCTTGATGAGGTGGCTAAGATGACAGAGCTTGACCTTAAGACAATAGATTTTATTGCAGTCTCAGCAGGACCTGGATCGTTCACAGGGCTTCGCATAGGCTCTGCGACGGCGAAGGGGCTTGCACTGGCACTGGATAAGCAGATAGTTTCTGTACCTACTGTAGATGCGCTTGCATACAATCTGTGGGGCAGTGCAGATGTTGTGTGTCCGCTTATGGATGCAAGAAGACAGCAGACCTATACAGGGCTGTATGATTTTACTGATGGCAGGATGAATACCATTTTGCCGCAGTGCGTAGTGATGATAGAAGAGATAGTTGACCAAATCAATGAGCTCGGCCGCAGGGTGATTTTCCTTGGAGACGGAGTGGATGTGTTCAGGGATTATATAAATGAGCACGTAAAGGTGGACTATGACTTTGCACCTGCCATGTGCAATAAGCAAAGAGCATCGGCTGTAGCATGTCTTGGACAGGTGCTCTATGAGCAGGGCAGGGCAGAAAATGCAGCAGACCATAAGCCTGAGTATCTCAGATTATCACAGGCGGAGAGAGAGAGACAGGAAAAGGAGAGAGATTTTAGAATATGATAATAAGACCCATGGAGCCGGAGGATGCAGACTCGGTGGCGCAGATAGAAAAAGACAGCTTCACACAGCCCTGGAGCAGACAGGGATTTTTGGATGCCATGAGGCTTCCGGAGAATATCATGCTTGTGGCACAGGAGGATGGCGAGATACTGGGGTATCAGTGCACGTATGTGTCATTTGATGAGGGAGAGCTGACCAATATAGCAGTCAAAAAATCAGCACGAGGAAAAGGTGTGGGTGCACATCTTATCAGATGCCTGCAGGAAAAGGCAAAAGAGTCAGGTGTTGAGCGCATTGTGCTCGAAGCCAGGGTGACTAATGAGGCTGCGATATCACTGTATCAGAAGATGGGGTTTGTAAACCTTGGAATCAGAAAAAATCTATATGAGCATCCGGTAGAGGACGGTGTCATCATGTCCTATACTGCGGAGGAAAATTTATGTTAGACGTGTGTTTACTTGGAACAGCAGGCATGATGCCTTTGCCAAACAGATGGCTTACGGCACTTTCACTAAAATATAACGGCAGCAATATACTTATTGACTGCGGTGAGGGAACGCAGATTGCGATGAAGGAGGCCGGAATCAATTTCAAGCCGATAGATATTTTGTGCATCACCCACTTTCATGCAGATCATATCAGTGGATTGCCGGGGCTTCTTCTTACAATGGGAAATGCGGAGCGCACCGAGCCGCTTACCATTATTGGACCTAAGGGGCTTACAAGGGTTGTCACTGCACTTCGGACGATTGCGCCGGAGCTGCCTTTTGAGATAAAATGCATAGAGCTCAATGAGCAGGATGAATATTTTGAGATGAACGGATATCATATACATGCATTCCGCGTAAAGCATGCGGTGCTGTGCTATGGCTATTCGGTTGAGATAAAGCGTAGTGGCAGATTTTCCGTGGAAAGAGCAAAGGAAAAAGAAATTCCGATGCGCCTGTGGAATCCTCTTCAGAAAGGCAATACCGTTGAATTTGAGGGCAGAGTGTATACTCCGGATATGGTGCTTGGACCTGCAAGAAAGGGCATAAAGGTAACATATTGTACGGACTCAAGGCCACTTGAGCACATAGTGGAGGCAGCAGAGGGATCAGACCTTTTTATCTGCGAGGGTATGTATGCTGAAAAGGAAAAGATAGTAAAAGCAAAGCAGTATAAGCATATGACCTTTTACGAGGCAGCAGACATGGCAAAGAGAGCCGGCGTGAAGGAGCTGTGGCTTACACATTTTTCGCCGTCACTTGTCAGGGCAGATGACTATATGCCACAGGTGAGGGATATTTTTGCAAACGCATATCTTGGAAAAGACGCAAAGAGCGTGGAGCTCATGTTTGACGAGGACTAAGGAGGGGCGATATGAAGAAAACAGGTATAGTTATTTTAACAATAGCGCTGATTGCCGCGATATGTGGTTCGTTTTATGTCGTAAACGACAAGTCTAAAAGGGCTAATCAAAAGGAAAAGGTACTGACCGAGGTACAAAGAATAACAACTAAGGATCTCGACAAGAACTATCCGCAGACACCTCGTGAGGTGGTGAAACTTTATAACAGGATTGTGAAGTGCTACTATGGTATGCAGTATAGCGATGAAGAGCTTGATGCACTCACTGACCAGGCGCTTAAGCTTTTTGATGACGAGCTTGCAGCAAACAATCCAAAGGATACCTACAAACAGTCTGTCACGGCAGATGCGCAAAGCTACAAGGACCAGGGCATTACACTTGCTCAGACCGGAGTGTGTGACAGCAATGATGTAAAATATGTCACCGATAAGGGTAGTAAAATTGCATATGTAAAGGCATCTTACTTCATGAAGGAGGGCAGCTCGTATTCTAAAACATATCAGGAATATGTACTCAGGCAGGATAAGGAAGGCTGTTGGAGGATTCTTACATTTTATAAGATTGCGGCAGATTCTGATACGGAAACAGAATAGAGTAATATAATTAAGAGTGGTGTAATAAAATGACAGAAAATACAGAAACAAAAAAAGAAATTAAAATACTTGCAATTGAAAGCTCATGCGACGAGACTGCGGCAGCGGTCGTAGTAAATGGACGGGATCTGCGAAGTAATGTGATTTCATCGCAGATAGCTCTTCATACTTTATATGGAGGGGTAGTACCGGAGATAGCCTCCAGAAAGCATATTGAGAAAATTAATCAGGTCATAGAGCAGGCGCTTTCAGATGCACAGATGACACTCGATGATATAGATGCAATAGGCGTCACATATGGTCCGGGGCTTGTAGGAGCACTGCTTGTAGGCGTGGCAGAAGCAAAGGCCATAGCATACGCAAGAAACCTTCCTCTTGTCGGAGTGCACCATATAGAGGGACATATCAGCGCCAATTATATAGAAAATAAAGACTTAGAACCGCCATTTCTGGCACTCGTCGTATCAGGAGGACACACGCATCTGGTGAGAGTGGTAGATTACGGAAAATATGAGATCCTCGGACGCACGAGGGATGATGCGGCAGGAGAGGCATTTGACAAGGTAGCGAGAGCAATAGGCCTTGGCTATCCGGGAGGTCCTAAGATAGAAAAGGTTTCACATGAGGGTGACCCGCACAGCATAGAGTTCCCGAGAGCAAAGATTGTGGGCGGAGTTTATGATTTCAGCTTCAGCGGGCTTAAATCAGCAGTACTCAATTACTTAAACGGCTGCAGGATGAAGGGGCTGGAAATAAACCAGGCAGACGTGGCAGCATCGTTCCAACAGGCGGTTACAGATGTGCTTGTCGGACACGCTGAGAATGCCATAGATGAGTTTAAAATGGACAAATTTGCCATTGCGGGAGGCGTTGCTTCTAATGGTGTTATCCGTCATGCCATGGAGGAAATGTGCGCGCGCAAGGGTGTTAAATTCTATCGTCCGTCACCGATACTGTGTACAGACAATGCAGCAATGATAGGTGCGGCAGCATACTATGATTTTATAGCAGGTAAGAGATCAGGGCTTGATCTGAACGCGGTTCCGAATCTAAAGCTTGGTGAGTGATTCTGTAATCGTTTACGGTTACACCGGGGTGCAAACATAATGTGCAGACTTTGTCATGGATAGGAAAAGGAAGGAATATGGACAAGAAAAAGTTCACAGCAATCATACTGTCAGCCGGTACAGGAAGCCGGATGAAAAGCAATATGCCAAAGCAGTACATGGAGCTTTTAGGGCAGCCTGTGATTTATTATAGTATAAAAGCATTTGAGGATAGCCCTGTTGATGAAATAGTCATAGTCTGCAGCGCGGATTATATTGAGTATTTCAGACATTCGATAATCGAAAAATATGGCTTTAAAAAGGTGAAAGCGATAGTACAGGGAGGCAAAGAACGCTACAACTCTGTATACGAGGGGCTTAAAGCAGCAAAGGGCGCAGACTATGTGCTGATCCATGACGGCGCACGCCCTCTGGTAGATAATGAAATAATAGTCCGTTCTATGCATACGGTTGAAAAAGAGAAAGCCTGTGTGGCAGGAATGCCTGTAAAGGACACAATAAAGGTGTCGGATGAATTCGGATATTCAGCAAACACTCCCGACAGGAAAAGTCTGTGGCAGATTCAGACACCGCAATGCTTTGAGTATAATCTGCTGGCCAGGTCATATGATAAGCTGTTTAGTGATATGTCATACGGTAAAAGTGTGCCGGTAATTACAGATGATGCAATGATAGTAGAGTATGGGAGTGACACAAAAGTAAAGCTCATAGAGGGCTCATATGAAAATATAAAGGTCACAACTCCTGAAGATATGGGGATTGCAGAGCTTTTTTTGAAGAAACGCTGAAAAATGTAAAAAAAATTAGAAATTAGTGTTGACATATTGTAACATTGATGATAATATAAATCCTGCGCTGAACAAGTGCAGACAACTAAACAATTACGTGTTAATTGTGACACGCAGGGGTATCGAAGTGGTCATAACGAGGCGGTCTTGAAAACCGTTTGTCCGCAAGGGCGCGTGGGTTCGAATCCCACCCTCTCCGTTGAGCTTCCGAGCTCAATACAGATGGTAAAATAGTTTTTCAACTTTTTTGGAGAAGTACCCAAGAGGTTGAAGGGGCTCCCCTGGAAAGGGAGTAGGTCGTTAATAGCGGCGCGAGGGTTCAAATCCCTCCTTCTCCGTTGGTTATTTCCAACCATCCGAACCTTGAAAACTAAACAGCAATGCAACCCTGAAAAATTCCAAGAGAAAATTTC
>URDU01000045.1 GCA_900546625.1 uncultured Lachnobacterium sp.
GTAAATGAACGCTGTGAGCCTTCCATTTTGCTTAATGACTCCTGCATTCCTGCAAGGTTTTTGGAACGCTCAGACATCTGCTCTTTTCTCTTTTCACCCTGTCCGTACTGGATGGTCTCGTCCAGTCCACGTAATGAATCCAGCACAAAGCTGTTCAGTTCTCCGAAGTTTGTTCTAAACTCCATTCCCTTTTGGCTGCCACGCCTCCCATTCCACATCGGGATGACTATTCCGACAATCAGATAAGATGCCAGTGCAAGCACGCCTGCTAACCAGTGATATCTTCCAATAAAAATCACCATAACAATCGAGGTCAGTGTTGCAATCGCAATAGGTGAAATGGTGTGTGCATAAAACACCTCAAGCAGTTCGATATCGGTTGTAATAATGGAAATCAGATTTCCCTTATCACGGCCCTCAAGCTTTGCAGGGCAAAGCTTTCTCAATGCCGCAAACACTTTATGACGGATAATTGCAAGCAGCTTAAATGCGATAAAATGATTACAATACTGCTCCATATAATGAAGGATTCCACGAAGCACTGCGATTATAATCATGACTGTGATAATTGTTTTCACCGGGGTAGATACCAGCCACATATTGTCCACCGGAACAATCATTCCAGCTACCCCTGTCAGAAGTCCATGCACGATAACCTGTCCTGCCAGTATAGTGAGGAAAATTGCACACAAGTAGCCTAATGTTCCAAGGATAATTGCTGCCAGCATGATATGAATCAGAGGTTTCACCAGACCAATCAGGCTTCCCATGATCCGGATTGCACTTCGACGTCCAGAACCGGCAGCTTTATTATTTTTTTTTACATCAATATCACTCATTACCCCGCCACCTTCTTTCCATAGTTTTCCAGTGCCATCTGGCTTTCATACAGATGTCTGTACTCACCATTTTGGCTCATCAGCTCATCATGCTTTCCGTTTTCCTTGATTTCTCCGTCTTTTAAGAAATAAATCCTGTCAGACTTCACAACATTTGCCAGTCTGTGGGAGATCAGAAGCACCGTCTTTGTTTTTGCCAGTTCGTGAATCACATTCATGATCAGTTCTTCACTTTCCACATCGATATTGGATGCGGCTTCATCGAAAATATAAACTGCACTGTCTGTCCGAAGCAATGCTCTGGCAATCACCAGTCTCTGGCACTGACCGCCGGACAGGTTACTTGCTTTTTCCTGAAGCTTTGTCTGTAAGCCATCCTGTGTCTGTAAGAACCCTAAGAGATTGACTTTCTGAAGAACAGCTTCCATCTCTTCTTTCGTTGCGTCCGGTTTTGCCATCTTCAGATTTTCTTCTACTGTACCTTTGAACAGGTAGCTGTTATGGCGAACCAGAACAACTCTCTGCATCAGATTTGTTTCATTCACTTCATTAAGCGGTACACCACCGATGGTGATCTCTCCGTTATATTCCCGGTTCTTTGCTGCAAGGATTCCGGCAATCGTACTCTTACCACATCCGGATTCACCAACCAGTGATACAAAGCTTCCTGCCGGAAGATTCAGATTGATTCCTTTTAAAATCTCTCTGTCCTTCTCATAAGAAAAATGCACATCTTTTAATGTGACATCTAACGCGACCTCCGGCAGTGTTTTTTCTCCGGCCTGTGGCTCCGGTAAATCTAAAATCTTGAAAATCTTATCACTTGCTGCCATACCATTCATTGCGATATGGAAGAATGAACCAAGCAGCCTAAGCGGCAAGAAAAACTCGCTGGCAAGCAGAACGATACATAACGTTCCTGCTACACTGATATTTCCTTTTAAGAATTCGGATACAGAGGCTGCCATACCGATCGCAGCTCCACCATACGCCACAATATCCATCACGCTGGTTGAATTGAGCTGCATGGTCAGCACCTTCATCGTAATCCTGCGGAAATTCTGGGATTCCACATCCATCTCGTCTGCTTTCTGTTGGTCTGCCTGATAAATCTTCAGCGTGGTAAGTCCCTGTAAATTCTCAAGGAACGAATCCCCCAGTCCGGTATAAATGCTCCAATAATTACTCAGTAATTTCTTTGCAATCTTCTGTACCACCACGATAGAAATCGGGATCAGCGGTACACAGATCAGCAGGATGACACTCGCTTTCAGGCTCACTCTGCAAAGAATGATAAATAAGGTCAGTGGTGCGATCAGGCTGTAGAATAACTGTGGAAGATATTTTCCAAAGTATGTCTCTAACTGCTCCACACCTTCTGCCACCACCTGTACAACTTCCGAAGAGGATACCTGTTCACTGTAGGAAGCTCCCAGCTTTAACATTTTCTCATAAATCTTTTCACGCAGAATCCGCTTTACATCCACACATGCCAGATAGGAAGACCTTGCTCCCATCCGTTCGCATACGAACCGGATAATCACAACCACAACTAAAATCAGTATCGTCTGTTCAATCACCGGAATGGTCACAGCACGATACACTACCCGTTCCAGTAAATTGGCAATAGTAAAAACCGCCACTACCTGCGACAGGAGGGCTGCCCACTGCCATAAAATCGTATACACGATATATTTTTTTGCGTGGGACAATAAACCCACCAGTCTTGTTTTAATCATAAGATTCTTACCCTTTTGTTTCTTTTTTTAATTCTTTTTTGCTGCATATCAAATGCCATACTGCAAGAACCGGATGATACAACAGCATCCTTGGTCCTGAAAACCGCATGACCTGCCTGATCTGCTCTCTCATCTGCGGCTTATAACAATGTACCTTACAATTCGCACAAAACGTCTTTTCTTCCATAAATGGACACTTTTGACTTCTTTGTTTTGCATAATCCGAAAGTCTTTGACATTCAGGGCATATCTGCCCTTCCTGTCTTTTTTCTTTCGGATGGTTTTTCCGGCAATACAGCCGGATCATCTCTTCTACGACATACTGTTCTTTCTGCCGTTTCTTTTCAGTTTTATTCATATTACTATTCCACCTTGTCTACCTTTAGTTAGTCTTTACCATCCGCAGTTAGTTAAATCAGTTCCGCTAAAAATATATAGTATTTCTTTTTCTATTGTCAATATTTATGTCTTTCTTTCGTACCCGTGAGTACGAAAAGTGTATATTTCAATTTTCTCTTAAATCCACACTTTTTCAGCATTATTGAAAAATTTTCTCATTAATTTTTTCAGTTTTTTACATTAATAAACGGATATCTATAACTAAAAAAATAGATGGAACCTTTTTCGTTCACATCCATTTTTCTCATCTCCAAATGCTTTATATAAAATCCTATAATTTAAAAATCAGTCTTGCCGTACTTTCCGGCATATGTGCTTCTCCCACCGAACAGTATACCGTTATCATCAGATTCCCCTGTAACATTCCATGATTAAATTTCCGGAAACAGAATGCACTGATTGGAATTCTTACCTTTCCGTTTTTTATTTCTGCAATCTTATATACATCTCCCTGCAAATATTTCAAACCAGTAAGATGCCCTGTCATTTTTCTTCCGTTAATACGTGAAATCTCATGCATTTCTTTGATTGCTAATTCAAGATAGCATCCTCTCTTATTGCGTTTTACTACGCCAAGATGCTCGAATCCATGCTCCGCCATTGAACGACCGCTGCCATCAACCTGCATAATGGAAATTGCCACCAGATGATTTCCGTATTCTATCAGTTCCTCAACCTCGACAATTCCATCCTCTTCTTTTTTCATCTGAATTCCCTTATTAAAACACATATGGCTCTTGGTCAACTCTTCCAGTCGGATATAATCAATATTTTCAATCATTCCTTTCAGAACGTCATCGATTCCTTCCGTAATCCCGCTTCTTTCGAGATATTCTCGCACATCTCTTACTACCTTCTGATGCCATTGCAACATCATTTTTCCCTTTTCTGTAAAATCAAGACTTTGTGTAAGATATTCTTTTTCAATGCAGCTTTTAAAGAATCTACTTACCGTTGGATGCTTGACGCCACATTTTTCAGCAATTGCACCGATTGTTCCTCTTCCCTTTTCCATCTGTTCCAGCTCTGTCAGATACTGAATCTGTAATATTGTCAAATGCTCAAATTCCATTGTCTCATTCCTGCCCATGTCCTGTTCCTCTTACCAAATCTCTACTTCAAGCTGCGCACATTCCCACGTCTCCGGTTCATTCTTTTTTTCATTCATAAATGCGATGAGAAGATTTCCTTCTATTATCCTGTCATTCGGTTTTACAATAAATTCAAAAATATTAGCCGGAATTTTTTCTCCATATTCTCCACGCTCCGCTATTTTCCACTTTTTATCATAATCCTTATACCACAATCTCTTTCGCTTCAATTCCTCCGTTTTTTGCAACTCAAAGCATCCTTTTTCCGTAATTTCAAGAAAAATATCTCTAGAATAGCATGCATACTCCGGTTTCAGTCGTCTTGGATATTGCTGCTCCAGACTATACATCTGCATTGTAAAGGTATACCTTCCCTTTTCATAATGATCTGTAAGTTCTGAATTTCTGATTCGTCTTTCATAATACATATTTTCAAAATTGATAAACTGACACATTGCTCTCGCCGACTCATCTGTTACAATGTGTTCTATTCTGCACGCATCCTGATCTGCAATTTTTTCATTAACTCCAATAAATTGCAACATCTGGCTGATGGAATTGTGGCGATAAATGTAATTATTTCCCACGGACAGACCATAATCTGTCAATTGAATCTCTTGTTCCGGTATTATAGTCTCAATATAGCCATGCTTTTGTAAGCTTTTCAAATAAGGTATCAAACTTCTTTTTTCGATTTGCAGAAAATGACAGATTTTCTCTATTTTCATCTCAATTCCATTTTGCTTACAGAGACAAAGTTTTTCCAAAATATCCTCTTCTTTTTCTAATTTTGAATGTGGAAGATTATGTTTTTCAATACGTGTATCCATTTGTTCTCCTGATATAGTTTTGGGGCTGCCCATAGCAAATTTCATTCGTTCTAACATATTTTGCGTATGTTAGTTTTACCTAACTTCCAGTATATCACGTTTATTTAGTTTATCAACCAAATTTTTAGTTAATGTTTATCTGTTCAGGCGCATTTTTATACCATGATATGAGGTCCGGTGACACTGAATAAGTCATTGTCAGATTACAGACTGTGCTATATACTAATAATTAAGAAAAAACCTAGAGGAGGGCTTGTATATGGCAAAAATAGAAAGAGTTATCAATAAGGACTTTGACCAGCTACTTTCCACGATTGAAAACGGAATAATAAATGGCAGTGTGTCTGCATCTCTGGAGGATGCCAGTGACTTTCGAAGCCAAGATGCGCGTTGCAGCGTCAGGGTATTTGAACGCTTCAGCTATACCGGTGGCAACAGGGTAAGTCTCAATGTTACACTTTTTCAAAATGGCGAAGAGCCTGTTCACCTTTCTGCAATTACGGCAGGTGGAAGCCAGGCTGTGTTTTTCAAGCTTAATACTTTTGGGGAAGAGGCATTTCTTGATAAATTGATTGAATTGCTTGATGCGTAGTCAACATCACAGCTCTGATTTTCTTTGTATAATATGTTGTGAGCCGTCCGCTTACCTTGTGATTATTAAGGGAATCAGTTATAATGTATTCTATAGAATTTTAATGGAGGAATTTACATGGGCAGCTATCTCAATCCGGGAAATTTTTCTTTTCGTGGAAGCCTTCGTTCTAAAATATATGTGGACAAAAGCGAATTGATTGTAAAAACCAATGACGCACTTTGTACAGAGCAAAAGTATATCTGTGTGAGCCGTCCGCGAAGATTCGGGAAGTCAATGGCAGCAAATATGCTTGCAGCATATTATGACCGAAGTGAAAATACAGAAGAATTATTCCACAATCTTGCCATCAGCAAAGACAAATCATATAAAGAAAATCTGAATCAATACGATGTAATCAAAATTAATATGCAGGAATTTTTGAGCATGTCGGAAACAATGGAAGAAATGCTCGAAATGCTTAAAAACTATCTTGTGGCAGATTTAGAGGAAACCTATCCCAAAGTGCGTTTCCGTGATGGAAAAAATCTGATTCAGGTGATGAAAGATGTATTTTCTTATACGAAATGCCCTTTTGTAATTTTGATTGATGAGTGGGATTGCCTGTTCAGAGAATATAAACAAAATAAAGAAGCCCAAAGAAAATATCTGGATTTTTTACGTGCATGGCTTAAGGATAAAGATTATGTTGCAATGGCTTATATGACAGGTATCCTACCAATTAAGAAATATGGTTCTCATTCTGCCCTAAATATGTTTACCGAGTATTCCATGACTGATCCAGGTGAACTTGCAGAGTATTTCGGCTTTACCGAGTCGGAAGTATTTGGACTTTGTGATAAGTATGAAATGAGTTTCGAGAAAGCAAAAATCTGGTATGACGGGTATCAGTTAGTTGAGCATAAAAAAGAAAAAGAAGAATGTCATTCTATGTACAGTCCTAAATCCGTTGTGGAAGCCATGCTACGTCATAAGTTTGGGACTTATTGGAATCAGACAGAAACATATGAGGCATTAAAAATTTATATCCAAATGGACATGAATGGATTAAAAGATTCCGTGGTTCGAATGCTTGCAGGAGAGTCTGTTTCGATTAATATTGGAACATTCAGTAATGATATGACTACATTTGCAACCAAGGATGATATATTGACATTATTAGTGCATCTGGGATATCTGTCATACAACATTTCAGACCAGACTGTGAGAATTCCAAATAAAGAAGTTTCTCAGGAATATGTTAATGCAATCAGCACGATGAACTGGCATGGAGTGGCAGATTTATTAGATTCATCTCATAAATTACTTGAAGCATTATGGGCTTTAGATGAAGAAGCCGTTGCTGCCGGGATTGAAAAAGCTCATGAGGAAATACCCATTCTTCAGTATAACGATGAAAATTCCCTTAGTTGCACAATCAATCTTGCGTTTTATTTTGCACGGGAATATTATTCAATAATACGCGAACTCCCGGCTGGAAAAGGATTCGCAGATATATGCATGATTCCAAGACAAGAACATTTGGATAAACCAGCAGTCATAATTGAATTGAAGTGGGACAAGAACACGATTGGTGCCTTAAAGCAAATCAAAGAAAAGAATTATGGAAATGCATTAAAAGCATATCAGGGAAAAGTGCTATTGGTCGGTATCAATTATAATAAAAAATCCAAAAAGCATGAATGTGCTATTGAAGTTATGGAAAAATAGATAAATTTTTTCAAAGATATTCATCATGTTGGAAATCAAACATACAAGTTGTTTTTATAACGCTATTATTCTATCAGAAACATAAAAAACTACTGATGGAGGAAAAAAATATGTTTTGTTTTCAATGTGAACAAACGGCCGGATGCACCGGCTGTACCGGAAATACAGGTGTCTGCGGAAAAAATGCAGATACTGCACAGCTACAGGATGAATTGACAGGCGCACTGATTGGTCTGGCAAGAGCTGTCGATGACATATCAACTGTTTCAAAAAAGACCTGGCAGACCATTATCGAGGGCTTATTTACCACAATTACAAATGTAAGCTTTGATAATGCAGCAATTGAAGATATGATACAAAAGGTCAGAGCAGAAAAAGCCTCTCTGGCTGGCGGCTGTAATAAATGTCAGTCTCCTTGTGGACGAACTGACGAATATGATATGCAACAGCTATGGAATGCTGATGAAGATATCCGTTCCCTGAAGTCACTTATTCTCTTTGGTATTCGCGGAATGGCTGCATATGCCTATCATGCATATATCCTGAATTTTGAAGATCCCGAGGTAAATCAATTTTTCTGTGAAGCCTTGTTCAAGATTGGTTACGCAGAAATCATGGATGAACTGCTTCCAACAGTTCTCAAGGTAGGTGAAATCAATCTAAAGTGCATGGCACTTCTAGACAAGGCAAATACACAAACCTATGGAACACCGGAGCCAACAGATGTTACGCTTACGGTGGAAAAGGGACCTTTTAT
Source organism: uncultured Lachnobacterium sp. (assembly GCA_900546625.1). Classification (GTDB taxonomy): domain Bacteria; phylum Bacillota; class Clostridia; order Lachnospirales; family Lachnospiraceae; genus Roseburia. The sequence continues at coordinate 7,958 of URDU01000045.1, forward strand.
CGTAGTAACCGGACACGACCTGAAGGACCTGCAGCTTTTGCTTGAACAGACAAATGGAAAGGGAATCAATATCTACACTCATGGTGAAATGCTCCCTGCCCATGCATACCCACACTTAAAGAAATTTCCTCACCTGAAGGGAAATTTCGGAACAGCATGGCAGAATCAGCAAAAAGAATTTGATCATATTCCTGCTCCTATTCTCTACACCACAAATTGTCTGATGCCTCCAAAAAGCAGCTACATCGACAGAGTGTTCACAACAGAAGTGGTTGCTTTCCCGGGTACTGTTCATATCGATGAGCAGAAGGATTTCACCCCTGTTATTGAAAAAGCACTTGAACTCGGTGGTTACAAGGAGGATCAGATTTTTACAGGCATAAATGGCGGGACACAGGTAACAACCGGTTTTGGTCATTCAGCAATCCTGTCCCATGCAGACACGGTAATAGAGGCCGTAAAATCAGGAGCTATCCGTCATTTCTTCCTGGTTGCCGGCTGTGATGGTGCCAAACCGGGCAGAAATTACTATACAGAATTTGTAAAACAGACACCTTCTGACAGTATTGTCCTGACTCTGGCATGTGGAAAATTCCGTTTCAACGATCTAAATCTCGGAGAAATTGGTGGTCTTCCGCGACTGATGGATATGGGGCAGTGTAATGACGCTTACGGTGCGATACAGGTTGCAATAGCACTTGCGGATGCATTTGGATGTTCTGTAAACGAGCTTCCGCTTTCCTTCGTACTCTCCTGGTATGAACAGAAAGCCGTCTGCATCCTCTTAACTCTGTTACACCTTGGTATAAAAAATATCCGTCTCGGTCCTTCTCTACCGGCGTTCCTTTCTCCTAATATTCTGAACTTCCTGGTAGAAAACTATGGTATTGCACCTATTACCACACCGGAGGAAGACATCAAAGTGCTGTTGAAGCAATAATATAAATACACTAATAGGGAACTATAAAAAACACAGGGTATAGCGATTTTGCTGTATCCTGTGTTTTAAATTAACTTTAAAATTAATTTGCAATCATTAGGGTAATCTATACTAATTCTCCCCATACATCTCCGGCCGTCTGTCCCTGAACAGCCCCCAGCTCTTTCTCTCACTCTCCAGCTCATCCAGATCAAACCTGTGGAGTATGAAGCCCTCCGATACTCTGTCCATCTCCTCAACAACCTCTCCGGTTGCGTCTGTGATAAACGAAGAACCGTAAAATGTCAGTGCAGAGCTCTGGTTTCCGTTTTCCGCACACTGTAAAACCTCCTCTGTGCCTACCCTGTTTGCCGCCACAACCGGCATTAGATTGCAGGCTGCATGCCCGGTCATGCACCGTCTCCAGTGCGGCATGCTGTCGCATTCCAGTATCGGCTCACTGCCTATGGCTGTTGGGTAAAAAAGTATCTCCGCGCCCTTTAAAGCCATGCCTCTTGCTGTTTCCGGGAACCACTGATCCCAGCATATGCCTACTCCAATTGTTGCATATCTTGTCTTAAAAGCTTTAAAGCCTGTATTTCCCGGTGTGAAGTAAAACTTTTCCTGATAATAATGATCGTCCGGGATATGTGTCTTTCTGTATACTCCAAGCACCTCTCCGTCGGCATCTATCACCGCCACAGAGTTGAAGAGCTGTCTGCTCTCCCCTGCCTCATAAAAGCTCACGGGAATTACCACGCCAAGCTCCTTTGCAAGTGCCTTCATGCTCTGCACTGCATCATTTTCAGAAAGCGGCTTTGCATAGTCATAATAATCGTACCGCCTCTCCTGACAGAAATACTGTCTCTCAAAAAGCTCCGACGGAAGTATTATCTGTGCTCCGGCCTCTGCCGTAGCCCTTATATGCTTTGCTGCTTTTTCAATATTTTCTTTTACATCACGGCTGCAGCTCATCTGGATTGCTGCAATTGTAACCTCTCTCATACTATTCACCTCGCCTTTCTCATTCTGCCGTCTCACAACGAGCTTTTACCAAGCCTCAGTGTAACGGGGAATATTTCAACCAATTAAATTACTGTGGTATCTGCTGTGTGATACAGTGTATATTTCCGCCGCCGACAATTATGTCGCGCGCATATATCGGATACACCTTTCTTCCCTCAAAAAGGCTTCCGATTACTTTAAGCGCCGCCTCATCCATCTCATCTCCAAACTGTGGAATAAGCACGCCACCGTTTGTGATGTAAAAATTCACATAGCTTGCCGCTAGGCGTTCCCCTGCCTCGCGCTCATCCTCACCCTCCTCAAAGGTGAAGCCGGAAAGCTCATATTCTGTGATACACACCGGCTTCTTTGGAATATAAACCTTGTGAACCTCAATTTTTCTACCCCTCGCATCAGTTTCATTTTCCAATACTTCAAGGTCCGCTGAGGACATCTGATACTGTGGATCATCCATGTCATCAGTCCACGCAAGCACCACATGCCCCGGGCTTGTAAATGCACATACGTTGTCCACATGCTCGTTGGTTTCATCATTGTATATTCCATAAGGAATCCAGATAATTTTTTCGGCACCGAGATAATCCTTTAATTTCTGTTCTATTTCAGACTTCGATAATTCCGGATTTCTGCCCTTGCTTAGCAGACAGCTTTCCGTCACTATCACAGTTTTCTCTCCGTCTGTGTGGATGGCTCCACCCTCTAAGACAAACGGATGCGCATCATACATGTCGTATCCGGCTTTGTTGCAAAATAAGGCCGCTACCCTGTCATCCTTTGTCCAGTCTGCGTACAGGCCATCCACCTTGCCGCCCCAGGCATTAAAGCACCAGTCGATTCCTCTGACAGCACCATCCTCGTTTTTCACGAAGGTCGGTCCCACATCTCTGGCCCAGGCATCGTCCGACTCCATTTCTATATATTTCACCGGGAAATTTTCCTGATAATTTTTCCGGTTCCTGACAGCCTCCACGACAGTCCTTGCATTGTCTATCACATCTGACTCAGCGAGCACAAATACCTGCTCAGACTCGGCTATTGCACAGATCACCTCCGCAAAAGCCTCTCTTGCACGCTTGGCACCGTAGATCCACGAGCCCGGGCGCTTCGGCCAGATGATGATGGTGCCCTTGTGGGGAGCATACTCTGCCGGCATATAGAAGCCGTCTGCTCTAGGACAGCCTGCATTTAAAATCTTCATATTCGAATCTCCTGATAACCTTACAATCCTTATTTTCATCCATTACTGCAATGTCCGGAAGCGGCATGCCGTTAAAGGTATTATTTTTGACCATCGAGTAGATTGCCATATCACTAAAGTACAGCCTGTCTCCGGTTTTTATCTCTCTGTCAAATGAATAATCCCCTATCACATCACCTGCCAGACAGGTACATGAGGACAGTCTGTATGTATACTTCTTCTCACCCGGCTCGCCACTGTCCATAAGAGGCGGACGGTATGGCATCTCAAGCACATCCGGCATATGGCAGGCTGCCGAGGTATCCAGAATGAGTATCTTTATGTCATTGTTTTCAACTATATCAAGCACCGTTGTCTCCAGATAGCCTGCATTAAGCGCAACTGCCTCTCCCGGCTCCAGATAGATTTCCAGGTCGTATTTGTCACGCATATGCGTAATGCATTTTTCAAGCCTTTCAATGTCATAGTCTGCTCTTGTGATGTGGTGTCCGCCTCCCATATTGAGCCACTTAAGATCATACAGCAGATCTGAGAATTTCTCCTCTACCGCTGCAAGAGTCGTTTCGAGCGCATCTGAATCCTGTTCACAGAGCGTATGAAAATGAAAGCCCTCTATACGTGATAAATCAAGTCCGTTTTTAATAGCCTTATCGAGTGCCTCTCTCGTTATTCCAAGCCTTGAGCCCGGCGCACATGGGTCATATATCTCATGCCCCTCCTGTGTGGAGCACTCAGGGTTTATTCTGAGCCCGACACTTATTTTTTTATCAGCCTTTTCTATTTTATCCCTGTGAAGCAGATACTGCGATACGGAATTAAATACAATATGGTCACATATTTCTACCAGCTCATCCATCTCCTGCGGCAAAAAAGCGGGACAGAATACATGGTTTTCCTTTCCCATTTCTTCATGTGCAAGGCGGGCCTCAAAAAGCCCGCTTGCAGTTGTCCCGCTTAGATATCTACCGATAAGAGGATATTCATAAAATGCGCTGAATGCCTTCTGTGCCAGAAGAATCCTTGCACCTGTCCTTTGCATGACACCGTTTAATATCAAAAGATTTTCAGTTAATTTTCCCTCGTCTATCACATAACAGGGAGTTCTTAATTCATCTATCTTCATACCGGCCTCCGGACTAATCCATATGTACTGACTCATCCTCAGTCTTGTAGCAATCCACAGGAACCGGATTCTCCACTACCTGCCAAGGCAGTCCGAACTTATTAAGAGCCTCCATGTATGGATCCGGATCCATCTCCTCAAGGTTGAACACTCCCGGCTTCTTCCAAAGTCCCTTTACCACCATCATGGCACCAATCATTGCCGGCACACCTGTGGTATAAGAAATCGCCTGCGACTCAACCTCCTTGTAGCACTCCTGATGGTCACATACATTATAGATGTAGATTGACTTTTCCTTTCCGTCCTTGACACCTGTAAAAATACATCCGATATTTGTCTTTCCGACTGTGCGAGGTCCCAGGGATGCAGGGTCAGGAAGCAGCTCCTTAAGCACCTGTATTGGCACTATTTCCTTTCCGTCCACCATGATCGGGTCTGTTCTTAGCATGCCGACATTCTCAAGACACTTCATGTGTGTGAGATAGCTCTGTCCAAAGGTCATGAAGAATCTGATTCTCTTTATTCCCGGAATATTTTTGGCAAGTGACTCAATCTCCTCGTGGTGAAGCAGATACATATCCTTCTCTCCGACCTGGTCGAAATTGTACTGCGCTCTCCACTCCATAGGCTTTGTCTCTACCCAGTGGCCGTCTGTCCAGTATGAGCCGTTTGCAGAAACCTCACGCAGATTTATCTCAGGGTTAAAGTTTGTCGCAAACGGGTATCCGTGGTCACCGCCATTGCAGTCGAGAATATCTATAGTATGTATTTCATCAAAATAATGCTTAAGCGCATATGCAGAATAAACAGAGGTCACACCCGGGTCAAATCCGCTTCCAAGAATAGCCGTAAGCCCTGCCTCCTTAAATTTCTCCTGATATGCCCACTGCCATGAATAATCGAAATACGCCGTAAATCCAAGCTCCTTGCAGCGCTTTTCGTAGATTGCTCTCCACTTTGGATCCTCAGTATCCTCACACTCATAGTTGGCAGTATCGATGTAGTCCACACCACACGCAAGACATGCATCCATGATTGTAAGATCCTGATACGGAAGCGCAACATTTAAAACCGCATCCGGCTTGTATGCATTAATCAGCTCTTTTAATTCCTCCACATTGTCGGCATCAACCTTTGCAGTCTCAATTTTTGTGCTTGTCTTTCCCTCAAGCTTTGCCTTTAAGTCATCACATTTTGACTTGGTTCTGCTTGCAATCATAATCTCGGTAAATACCTCGCTGTTCTGGCAGCATTTTCTGATTGCCACCTGCGCAACTCCACCACATCCGATAATAAGTAATCTGCTCATTTTTGTCCTCCTGATTCGCTTTGGTTATGATATAGTTTTTCTAATTTGTTTTACTTTGTTTCCTCTTCCTCGAGTAAATCCTCCACATATTTCGGAAGCATGAAGGCTCCCCTGTGTAAGTGTGTTGTGTAATACCAGGTTTTAAGCCCCAGTGCATCCCACCTTTTTGCATCCAGATCATAAAGCGGATGATATTTCTTCGATGCAAATCCAAACAGCCAGTAGCCTGACGGACAGGTTGGAATATGTGCCTGATATACCCTGCTTATAGGAAATGATTTATACACCTTTCTGTGCATTTTCCGGCACTCAAGCTCGTCCTCATCATAAAAAGGGCTGCCGTGCTGGTAAACCATGATTCCATCATCCTTTAGCGCCTTATAGCAGCTTCCGTAAAATTCTTTTGTAAAAAGTCCCTCCGTATGTCCAAGCGGGTCTGTCGAATCGTTGATTATCAGATCATATTCATCATGCTTTCTGCGTAGGAAGCGCAGACCGTCATCATAAAACATGGAAATCCTTTCGTCCTCAAGCCCACATGCTACCTCCGGAAAAAACCGCCTGCATACATCGACAAACATCTTGTCTGTCTCAACCACATCAATATGCTCAACCGACGGATATTTGATGAGCTCCTTTGCCACACCTCCGTCGCCACCACCTATTATAAGTATCTTTTTGGCATTCGGATGGACCGCCATCGGCACATGTGTGACCATCTCATCATATATAAACTCATCTGTGTCCGAAAAAACAATCTCGCCATCCAGCGCAACCATTTTTCCAAACTCATATGATTTAAACACATCTATTTTTTGATAATCACTCTGCCCTGAAAAAAGCTGCTCCTGTATCCTTACATCCAGCTTTACATTGACAGTATGATATTGTGAAAACCACATTTGCATAGCTTTTCCTCCTGTTTACTGCTTTAATACCTTAAGATATTCTACCGCAGGATCCTCTGTTCCCTGCATTGAACAGCCCTTTTCCTTTGCGTAAACAATGTATTGTGCAATCTCTTTCGTGATAAGCTCTCCCGGTGCAAGAATCGGGATTCCCGGTGGATAGCACATGACAAACTCGCCACTTACAGCGCCTACCGCGTCCATAATGCGCACTGACTTTTTCTGTGAATAAAATGCCTCCTGCGGCGATACCGCCACCTTTGGATTTATGTACTCTCCCGACAAAAGTCCGGTCTTGTCCTTGCTGTATAGGCGCTTGATATCCTCCAGCGCACCTACGAGCCTCTCTATATCCTGTATTCTGTCACCGATTGATATATATGCAAGTATATTACAGATATCTCCAAACTCTATCTGGATATCATACTCATCACGCAGCAGATCATATACCTCTATTCCTGCAAGCCCTATATCGAGCGTATAGATGGACAGCTTTGTCACATCATAATCATATATGCTCGTGCCGTTTACGAGGTCACGCCCATACGCATAATAGCCACCTATGGAATTAATCTCCTGCCTTGCGTACTCCGACATCTGCGCCACCTTGGCAAAGGATTCCTCTCCCCTAAGTGCTAAATTTCTTCTTGATATGTCAAGGCTTGACAATAGCAGATAAGATGCGCTCGTGGTCTGGGTGAGGTTGATAATCTGCCTCACATAATCAGCATTCACATCCCTTCCGGTGAGCAGAATCGAGCTCTGTGTCAGGCTTCCACCCGATTTGTGCATCGATACCGCAGACATGTCTGCCCCGGCTGCCATTCCTGATATCGGCAGCCCCTTTCCAAAATAAAGATGTGTACCATGTGCCTCATCCGTGAGCACCTTGATTCCCTTCGAATGAGCCAGCGCAACTATTGACTTAAGGTCAGAGCAGATTCCGTAATACGTCGGATTGTTTACAAGCACTGCCTTTGCATCCGGATTCTCCTCGATAGCCCTCGCCACCTGGTCTATCTCCATGCCAAGCGAAATACCAAGCTTGGCATTCGTCTGCGGATTGACATAAACCGGTATCGCTCCGCAAAGCACGAGTGCATTAAGGGCGCTTTTATGAACATTTCTCGGCAGTATAATCTTGTCTCCTGCCTTGCAGGTGGACAAAATCATGGCCTGCACCGCAGAGGTGGTGCCTCCCACCATAAGAAAAGCATTTGCCGCTCCAAAGGCATCTGCCGCAAGCTCCTCCGCCTCTCTGATTACCGACACCGGATGGCACAAATTGTCAAGCGGCTTCATTGAATTGACATCGAGCCCTACGCACTTTTCCCCGAGCAGATGCACCAGCTCAGGATTTCCTCTGCCTCTCTTGTGTCCCGGCACGTCAAACGGTACCACTCTCTTCTTCTTAAACTCCTCAAGAGCCTCATAAATCGGCGCTCTTTCCTGTCTATTGATATCCATTTACTTCTCCTGTATTTAAAAAGGATGATGCGTGCAAGCATCATCCTTTAGATTCGTCTTAACAACAGTAAAATCGTAACATATACTATGGAGTTATGCAAGAATTTACGTTTTATTTTTGCTAATGATAGTTACGCCATTGCAGGCTCTTTCTTTACAATTTTCTCAATTTCAGATATGCTCTTTTCTGTTACATCTGCAATCTGCTCTAATGTATAGCCTTTTTTGAACATATTCAGTATGATTTCTGCTTTTGTATCATCTACAATTCCCTGACTCAGATTACACATAACGCTCACATCCTTTCTTAAAGCTTCCTCTAATGGAATATCGTACTCTTTTTCAATTATGTTTAGCTTTTCATTTTGTGAAAGTTTCTTTGATAACAAAGCTCCCAGCAGCCGGTGTAATTCATGCTTTTTGTCCTGTCCGGGTAACTCTTTCGCCAAACCAATCAAAACAATATTAAGCAGATCCTGCTTTCCTTCCCACCTACAATTACCAAGTACCTTTTTATTGGCAAGGTAATAATAATCTGTGCTATCCTCAGGCATATTCATACAAATCCAAATCGTATAAACCTGCTTAATGTCATCGTACTTTTTATTAACAAAATCTCTTTCCTTTTGTGATGAAACAAGACGGCATGCATAGAAGATAGCTCTGTTTAATATATGATATTCGGTCGGCATATCTTTTTGTGCTTCCACATTTACTATAATCTGCGATAATCCATCTTTCATTCGCACATAAAACACAATATCAAAATTAATTGTTCCTTCATTGATTTCTGTGTTTTCCGTATTCATTCCAACCACACGCTCGCCATTAATATTTGTAAGTCCTGGTTCTGTTGGAACTACACCAATCTTAGGTTCTCCCTCAATATATTTTACTACATCTCTGGGATTCATACCTCGAAATTCTTCTACCGTATCAACTAAAATATGTGCAAGAATACTTTTATGACCAAGCAGTCTCTTAGCTCTTTCATCATATTGTGCTTTATCATCTGCTGCATTCACAGCATTTGCTATCTCTGTATTCAAGTCGGCATCCCTCCTTTTGTATTGTGCATAACACTTCTAAGATTCCGCAAAAGGCTCTCTGCCTTAATATCATTATAGGCGAGGAACTTTACGAAATCAACTGATTTTTCATTACTTATATAGGCACTTTTAGCCTTCCGTTACTGTTCACACCTAACAGTGCGACCAGCAACGATTACAGCCCATTTAAAATGCCTCTACGAGGCAGGGCTGTAATCACTCAATAATTAACACTATGGCGCATAGCTTGACAGCGCAGTGTCAAGCTTGCGTGTGAACAGTAACAGCCACTATAAAAAAGAGGAAGCCGGTACATGTGGAGTGCACCGGCTAAAAATATGAAAAAGATTAATATGAGTATTTCTTTTGTTTACAGTGTCAGTATACGGGGCAATTGTGAAAATGCTGTGTTTACTTTCTTACTCTTTTATAAACAAAATATTAATGCAACACAACAAAAGAGCCCTTTCGAGCTCTTTTGCTTTGTACAACATTAAATTGTAGATGATTACTGTAAGAGTGAAAGTACACCCT
>URDU01000046.1 GCA_900546625.1 uncultured Lachnobacterium sp.
GATAAAACCTGTTTCTGCTTTTGTAACGTTGCATTATCTGACTTTAAGGAACTAATCGTCTTATCATATTTCCGGACCTGTGTCTGAAAGTTCTCCATTGCAGGAAAGAATTTCTGTAAAAGTTCTACCGCTTTATCTGTATTTTTACCGGCATTAAAGAAATTTGTGTTTTCCAGCGAATCAGTAATCTGCTTAGCCTGCCGGGTAAGATGTGCTGCTTCTTTAAAAAGTCGTGGTGGAATATGTTCGCGTCCGGTCATGCTGGCGGCTTCTCCACGTTCCAGATCTGGATATTTTTCTACCATATGTTTCCAGAACTCATCTTGCCACCAGGTCAGCTTTTTCTTATTTCCAAGAATCTCTTTTGCACAGAGCCTCCCATCTTGGGTTATCGGGACAAAGGAAAGGTGCATATGTGGAGTTTTCTCGTCCATATGCACCACAGCCGAAAGGATTGTCTTTGAATCTTGATATTTCTCTATAAATTCCAAAGCTATTTGGAAATACGCTCTGACTTCACTCTTTTTCTTACCTTTGAAAAATTCTGGTGTAGCAGTAATCAAGGCTTCAACAACACGTACACTGTCTTTGCGTGTCCGGCATCCATATTCTTCAATCAATCGATTCAACTCTGCCCGATACTTCCCGACTGGTTCAATTAGGTGATAATCAAGTGCTTTCGTTCTAAGAATATAGACGATTTAATTAAAATAGAGAAAGGGCTCATTAAGCTTCCAGAAGGAAAAACAATAATACAGGTATGATTATTGTTTTGAAAATACTTCTACAAACGCAGAAGTTGCTAAGTTTATAATCGATTGTATTTCAGAAGATTTACAATGCTTGCTCGAATATAGACATTTAAAAGTATGTAAAGATACTTATCTTTCGTTTATATCAAAGGAATGCTTTGTTATTGCACAAGAAAAAGATAATGTGTTGCATTATTATGACATGATAAAGACATGTCAAAGCAATTTATATACTTATCTATATGAAACCGGAAAAGCTTAATAATGGTACATAAAAATAATCAGATTGAATACAATCTAAATAAAGATAATTTATGATTGACTTTCTTAGTTATATCAGTTATATTATCTTTAGTGATCAGATTGCAGAAACTTGAGAAGCCTGCGATCGGGGGAGGGTGCCGAGGCCCCTCTCCTTTTTTATTTGGAACATTTTGCAGCGAGGTACATATGAGCAAACCGTTTATTACATATACCGCACAGATTGAAAAACTGAAAAATGAAAAAGATCTAGTTATTACAGATGATGACTTTGCGGTAGAATCCCTGCAAAATATCAGTTACTATGCACTAATTGGCGGATACAAACATCCTTTTATTGATATTCATACCCGCAAATACATTAATGAAGCATGTTTTGAAGATATAGTTGCTCTTTATGAATTTGATGAAGAGTTACGTGGAATATTCTTTAAATATTTATGTCGTGTAGAAAGAAAAATGCGTTCGTCCATTTCTTATCACTTCTGCAAAAAATATGGAGAACGTCAAGAAGAATATCTTAACTTCAATAATTACAGCAATATTACAAAAAATAAAAATGGAATTACTAAATTAATCAAAATGCTAGATATGATGGCTAATAAAAATAAGGATCATGAATATCTTGTTTATCAACGTAACAAATATCATAATATTCCGTTATGGGTGATTATGAATACCCTTACTTTTGGTCAGATATCCAAAATGTTTGAATTTTTACCTCAAAATATTCAAGGAGCAATTTGCCAGGATTTTGGAAATGTCAAGAAAAATGAAATGATAAAATATTTAAAGGTATTAACGCTGTACCGAAATGTATGTGCGCATAACGAAAGGTTGTTTTCATATCACACATATATTGACATTCCAGATACATTGTTACATAAAAAATTAGGAATTTCTAAAAACGGTTCAAAATATATATATGGTAAAAATGACTTGTTTAGTGTAGTCATTACTTTTCGTTATCTACTTCCAAAGGCTGATTTTTTACTGTTTAAAAAGCAATTGTGGCATATTTTTGACAGATATCAAAAGCAGAATTTAAATTTGAAGTTGAATGCTCTTTTTGAATATATGGGATTTCCGTGTAACTGGAAAGAGATAACAAAATTTCGCAAAATATAAGCGGAGATATGAGCAAAAATATTTCCACTTATATTTAAAGCTATTATATTTTTAGCGATTTCTTCGAACTATTCAACCCATCCACACAATTAAACAAAATCACAATTGGCTTGTATACTACAATCATAAACAAAAGAAATTCTCATACTAAATTTTTTCATAGACCAGGCTGGTACACTTCACATGTACCGGCTTTCTCTTTGTATTCGTAATAGAAAAAGTATTGCAGTAAAGTAAATAAATCAGTATCATATATTTATACATACAAGTAGCGGAGAAGCTTTAGAATACAAACATGATATAAAAGCAGATTGGGGAGGAGCACATGACAGCACCATTCAGAGATTTAGGTAACATAACAGATAGCGGGAATGACAAAAAGTGGGATTATCATGAGCAGATGGCAAAGTATCAGATGGATGATTCAGAATTCAGCCAAAAAAAGGAAATGACAAGACTGCTGATGAATGCGATGGATGATTACAATGCCGGAAAAGTGGCTCCGGACACTATAGGAGCAGATTATTTTTTCCTTAACCAGTTCATGACCTATGAAATGGAGTATGACTTTATTGCGATAGAGATGGACTTTTTAGAGCACTGCAGGGAAAGACTTGATGAGTTTAACAAAGTTGGATGGTATGGTGATGAAGAGCATATTAACTATGGACCGGGGCTTTCTGTGAAAAAGAGGATAATGCGCCTGATATACAATGGAGCTAAGCTTAAGGATGAGTATTGTCTCGCACTGATTAAGTACCTTTATAAGCTGTACCACAAGAAGGAGTACAACAGAATCAAGAGATTCAGCAGGATTTCAGCAAGAGAAATTTTGGATGTGGTAAATGACAATGAAGATGGTTCAATAGATTCGGCAATTGGTCGTGTACTTGGCATGTGCCATTTCATGAATATAAAAGAGGATGAAATGTGTATTATACTATACCATGCTCTGAATGAACACCGAATAACCTTGCTTCAATACATAGATGATGATGACATTGGCATTGACGTACTGAATCTGGACAAGGAGCTGATTACAGCTACACAAAGTTTATAGCGGCTGTCAGAGAACGGAAGATACCATTTGGGTATCTGGCAGGCACGAATATCGAAAATACGGTAAGACAGATATATGATAGTGCACTTTGAAGCACTTATAAAATCGCATTATAATAATGGTGCAGCAGGATTTTTTGTGGATGTTATCATGACATGGATTCAAAAAGAAATGGAGAGCTTTTATGAAAAAAATTAAAAAATGTGGATTTGTTTTGATTGTTTGCTTAGTTTCCGTGATTATAGTTGGAGTTTATTTTATAAATCAAAACTGGACAATTAGATATGCTTCTGTATTTGACGGATTTTTCGGAAAGGGCAATTGGAAGTGTATTGATGAAGAGAAAAAGGATAGCCTTATTTACGATGAATATGAAATAAACAATATCTATCCGGAGCTGTCAGAGAATGTTCCGGGAAAATTCCATAATTGGTATATTTTATATGATGATGGTCAAAATGAATCAATCTGGCATATCACAGATCATGTTTATAAAATAAACAATGATAAGTATAGCATTATCAACCATAATCGATTATCGGCTAAGCAGGCATTGACGATGGAATTGATGGACATTTCATTTGATGTAATAGGGGACAATATAAAAAGTGACATTATAGAAGAATATCTTCCTCAAACTGAATCGGATTGTATAGAAGTCGGCATATCCTACGAGGGTGGTAATCCCAAGCCTGAATTTTATGATAAACTGTTGAAAGAAAGCTGGTTCAAAAGCAACGAAGTCTCTGCAGAACATTACCTGTCAATGGACACTGCTGATTTTTATATAGATATCAAAGCATATGATTATCGGATAAAAAAGCTTTCAGATACAGAAAAAGATCATTTAATGAACAGTTTAGAAACGATTGAACAGGGATTGCGTGATAAATATGGAGAACATGCTTCATATAAAATTTACTTTGACGATTTTCATCAGGCAGAGTACAAGGCACAATGATATTTATTACATTTTTTATTTATGGCTGGCAATGGCATCAGCGGGAATTATTTTTAAAGGAAAATGTACATCAGGAACATTTAAAAAGATAATGGATGAACTATATAACAGAGAAGAAAGAGACGAGTTTGTAGGTGTTCAACTCTATTATTTCAAAAAGCATTATAATTCGTTGATTCGCAGAGGTATGTAGTATCTGATTTAGGAATAACAGTAGTGATTATTGAACATTATCGGACAATTTTTTACTTATTACAGGGCAAATCAAATTCGGTATAAAGCGGTTTGATTTGCCCTCGTTTTTTGCTTCGATATTGCAGAGCGTCACTCTACAGACACGCAGTACGAACAAGTCTATAATTCCTTGATTTTTTCATTCATTTTTCTGGCATCATTGCGATAGTGAAGCATGAAGCCTCCCCAAATTATAAATGCCAAAGCTATTTGAAATATGGCTGCGATAATTCCGTGAAGGATAGAACTTGTTCCTCCTATCCATCCGACAGTATATGCGACGATTGTATAAATAACACAGCCTGTTCCCATGTGGATAATTACCTTAAAAGGCATTGGAAGATTGTCTTTGTGATAAATCATGGTCGGAAGTCCAAAACCCAGACCTACAATTATGCATCCGATAACCATTTTGGAAAATTGGTAATTATCTAAACTGAAATTACCGTCATAGGCGATGTCAAATACCATTCCTGTAATGCAGAAAATGGTTAATGCTATACCAATGCTTGTTATAGTGTTTTTAATCAAATCTTTCATAGTTTCTCTCATTTTTGTCCTCCTATAAACCCAGATATTTTTTAAACTCAGGCAGATATTTTCTTGATACGTAATCCTTACATCCGTTTTTTAGTTTCAAAAGAAGAGTGCCGCTAAAACCAGCCTCGACATTGCTCATATAAGACAGATTGACCAAAGTTGATTTTGAAATTTGCATAAATCCGGCACCAAGCTGCTGTTGCATTTCGTACAGTCTTTTTCGGGAACGGTAGCGGTGTTCTTTGCCATAAATAATAGTATCCTTGTTTTCTACCCTTACCATGTATATTTCTTTTGGTTGCAAAATGACAATATCATTTTCATTTTGTAAAGCTGTAATTGGGCTTTCATTTGAACCGAATATATCAAGGGTACGCTGGACGCTGTCAGTGATTTTATCTGTATATATGATGGCATATGGTTCGCGGTATTCTGGTGAAAGTTCAATACTTACCTTCATGTAAAATCCTCCTTTCTTTTTGGTGAGTTAATCATACAATATTTCATACATAATGTCTCGCATTTGGATGTAAGTGGCGAAAAAACATATGTAAGATGCGTTAAAGCAGGATAATCCTGATAAGTTTTGCTATCGGAAGATATGTGAGTCTGCACACCAGACGATACAATCGAAATTTGACATGTTGGAAGTTTTAGTGATTAATATTTCTTTAATTTTGTCAGCATACTATTTACATAGTACAAATAGTAATGTACTTTAAAAAAGTACAGGACAGTACAAATAATCAGAAAGAGATATGATAATCATGAAAAAGAAATTAATCACAATAATAGTTGGAATGCTGCTTTGTGCAGAGCTGTTTGGCGGTTGTGGTAATAAGAATATAAACAAGGATAATATTACCACGGATACTGCCGAGGAGTCGAAACAGCAGGATTCGGATAAAAAACAGGAGCTGCCAACTGCAACATATATGGGTGGAAGCAATACCATTACTGAGGTGTGCGAGGAGCTTGGTTCAGCCGGGGCATCGCATGTAGATACCTTTAAAGAATGGGTGACCGATTTTGCGGATTCTGCCGGGAAGAATGCAAAGCTTGAGGATACCTGGTCAGATGCATATAAAATGAAAGCAGATACCGGTAAATGTATGGATGGCTGGGAGGAAAAGCATGACTATTCAGATGCAGATTGCAGAATGACAGCTTTTCTTTTGCTGGATGGGCTGCTTCACGCAAAGTCAACGGAAGATAGCTATAGCGGCACATATTTAATGTTTGATACAGAAGCAATAGATAATGTAGACAGGTATGAAATCATAAGGCAGAATAAGGACATGTTTACTACATTATACGGAGAAAAGAGTATTACGGACGATAAACATCCTGAAAAGACATTCTCTGACAACTGGAAGAAGTATGGCTTTCAAATAGACAGTGATCGTATTTCACTTATTAGTATAGCAATATATGATCCGGATTCTGATGCTATGTTCGTGGGACATACAGGTTTATTGATAAAGTACAGTGACTATTATCTGTTTGTAGAAAAAATAGCATTTGAGCAGCCATATCAGGCAACAAAGGTGAATGATATGGATGAATTATTAAGTATTCTTTCACTAAGACCTGAGTATTTCGGAGATGAGAAGGAGGCTGGACCGTTTGTATATAATAATGGAGACTATGTTGGAACATTAGAATTACAAAGTGCAGAGTAGTAATAATGAAAATCCAAAATCGCCTTTTCCGTAGCGTATTTCCTGAAAAAGATTTTGTAGGAAGATATGGCGGCAAAACATCCCATGACAAAAAGGTTGACATATCTAAGTCCAAAGCTTATTGTGGTAGAAGACATTGCAACAAAAGGTTTGCACAAAATGTTTTAAGAGATAATAAGGAGGTCCGTAGATGGAAAATTTAATGTTTTGTCTAAATGCCACAGGACCTATTTTTCTAATGATGGTGTTTGGACTTTTTCTTCGCAAGGTGGGGATTTTGGACGAAGACTTTGCAAACAGGATGAATAAGTTTGTGTTTAAGATTCCTTTACCATTTTTGCTGTTTAGTGATCTGGCGGCAGTTGATTTTTCAAAGGTTTGGAACATTAAGTTTATAGTATTCTGCTTTGTGGTTACACTGATAAGCATTACAATATCAACACTTGTTTCCTGTCTGTGGAGGGATAAATCCATACGGGGCGAGTTTATACAGGCCTCATACAGAAGCAGTGCAGCACTGCTTGGAATAGCTTTTATCCAGAATATCTATGGAAATGCAGGCATGGCACCCGTCATGATTATAGGAAGCGTACCGCTTTATAATGTGATGGCTGTTATAGTGCTTTCATTTTTTAAGCCGGGGCAAAACGGCATAGACAGGGCAGTGCTCAAAAAGACATTTAAGGGAATAGTGACCAATCCTATTATTTTAGGAATTGTTGCAGGTCTTCTGTGGTCAGCTATAGGTCTGCCGTTTGCGGGAATACCGGCAAAGGCTGTGACGAGCATTGGCAATATGGCAACGCCTATGGGACTTATGGCTATGGGTGCCACCTTTGATTTGAAAAAAGCCTCAGCAAAGGCAAAGCCGGCATTTGCAGCCACATTTATCAAGCTTGTAGGCTTTGTGGCTGTATTTCTTCCTATTGCGGTAGCCTTCGGGTTCAGGGATAGTGAGCTCATTGCAATTCTTGTGATGCTTGGCTCAGCAACTACAGTGAGCTGCTTTGTGATGGCAAGGAATATGGGGCATGAGGGCGTTATCTCGTCGACCACTATAATGCTCACGACACTGCTCAGTGCGTTTACACTGACCCTTTGGCTTTACATAATTAGAAGCCTTGGACTTGTATAAAAATAAATTAACAGAAAATTTGCACAAAAATAGCCGACTGTATTTGGTTTTCAGTTGGCTTTTTTTGTGAAAATGCATGAAAATGATGGAAAATGAAAGAAAACAAATAAATTCGCTCGACAATTTACGAAAAAGTGGTAATATAGTACTGGGAATAATAACTTAATATTTTAGCAAATCAGTCGAAAGGCTGAGACGCAAAGCTATAGGGCCTGTAAAATGGCAGCCAGTTGCAATTTGTTAGTTGAAGGATGCACTGTCTATAGTATGAGGCAGTGTGTTTTTTTATTACCAATTTGCTCAAAACTATGCATAGACTTTGAAAGGAAGGTATAATTATGCACAATGTTTTAACTAAATTTTTTATCACAACGGAAGTTTTGGCAACAAGTGTAGTAATGTTAGGAATTAAGGCAGATGATATCATCATGGCCGGTATACAGGGAAGGAGTATACCGATTATAAGAGAAATAAGCGATATTACCAGCCCGGTAAAGTATGAAAAGAAATCAGAGAGCGAAGGTGTGGCTTTTAAACAGTCAAAGATGGTTCAGATGAAGCTGCAGACTGGAGATGCTATGATGGATAGAGCTGTTCAAAGCTCAAAGGATATACAGACAGTAACGGTGGCTGAGCGTATACCGCTGTCACAGGAGGCAGCACCACAGGAAGCAGAATCACAGGTAACGGCTCCTTCATATACATATTCAGAGCTCAGTGAGCAAAAGTACGTTTCAACAAGTCTCAACGTAAGAGAGCTTCCTTCAACTGACGCAGCGGTCGTTGGGGTGTTAGACACTAATGAAAAGGTCACCATCACAGGAAAATGTAACGAAACCGGATGGTATAGAATAAATTATAATAATACATCAGGATATATTTCAGAAAAATATGTGACAGATGCGCCGGTTATTATTGAGCCTAAGAAGGATAAGCATGAAACCTCTGTAAGGACATTGGAGAACAGGGAAGCATCAGCGCAGTCAGATGGTGGTACGATATCCAATGCAAATTACAGTGATGTGATATATGCAGATGGTACGATTTCTGTTGATTTGTGTGCTAAGGCTCAGGGGCAGCTTAATTATATACCGGCTAATCTGATGGCTGAGTTTAAGTCAGAGGGCTGGAAGCTCATGCTTACAGACCAGAATATTGGAAGTCTGATGTTTGGCGGTGCTTCAAATGTAATAGGTGCCACATCTGAGCCAATGGAGGCTATATATGTGGCTGACACAAAGCATGCCGTAGGCTGTGCAGTGGTGCATGAGTTTGGACATTATCTGGATCATTTGACATATACATCATTTGACAGCAGCGAGTTTTCCAATATATATGCCGCAGAGGAATCGGGCTTAAAGAGCAGCTTTGGCTTAAGCAACAGCGATACCTGCAATGTGCATGAGTACTATGCTTCATGTTTCTACAGTTATATTATGAATCCGGGTATGATGCAGTCTGTAGCGCCGAAGTCATATCAGTTTATTCAAAACGATCTTGGAAGAATCTGATATAGCAGTTATTTAAATTTTGCAATTAATATAAGCTGATTTATTTAAATCCTCATATTTCATTTACATATGGTGAGATATGGGGATTTTATTGGATATAATTCATAAAAAACATAATGATTAAAAATATTAATTGTATATTCGGTGCATAAGTGATAATATAGTACTATATGAAATATCTGTGGGGGATAAAATGTGATTATGAAGAAAAGACTTAAAACTATTACTTATAATCTTGAAAACAGCTTCTATATCCATGTAATCAAGCATGGGCTTGCCATGATGATTCCGATTTTAATTACCGGAGGTATTGCTAATGCACTGCTGAATCTGCCTATACAGGCTTATCAGAGGATTATAGAGGATAGTTTTTTTGCGGTTTTTTTGAACACTATCTATGTTGGTACATTTGGCTTTTCTTCGGTGACTATGCTTATTGCACTTAGCAGCAGCTATTGCATGGAGAAAAACATGACGGTAGATAAGACTGTGATGTATGTCGTAGTAGCGATTGGAGCTTTTGGCACGCAGCTTTACAATACCGGTGGCGGCTGTAATACAGATATGCTTGATGTGAAAGGCTGCTTTTTTGCAATTGTGACGGCTCTTTTATCGTGCGTTCTGCTTGAAAAGCTGCAGAAGGTATCACTGTTTGATTTCAGGGAACAGACGAATGGTGTGGAGAGAATTACGGCACTGGCTATTGGCATGCTGATTCCGGCAGCTATTGTTATAGTGATTTTTACAATTGTAGTGCAGTCACTGGTTACAGTGTTTGATGTGGATTCACTGTATGAGATTTTATCCGATGCAATGTGTGGATTTTTCGATAATGTGCATAATGAGTTTTTTAAGGGACTTTTATATACCTTGCTGCTTCATATCATGTGGGCTTTTGGTCTGCATGGCAGCCATATTTTAGAACCTGTTGCTACAACATCGTTTCAAATAGGTGTGTCCGGAGATATATTCAGCAAAAGCTTTTTTGACAGCTTTGTAGTGATGGGCGGCTGCGGAACAACTATATGTGTACTGATCGCATTGCTGTTTTTGGTAAAGAATACAAGGCTTCGCAAGATAGCTGAGCTTTCCGTTTTTACGGTTATATTCAATCTCAATGAGATTCTTACATTTGGTATTCCGATTTTGCTCAATCCGATACTAATTATACCGTTTATCTGTACACCTTTGCTTTGCTATATCGTAGCCTACACCGCGACATATATAGGCATTGTGCCGCCTGTGACACATACGGTGCCATGGTCTACACCAATTATATTCAGCGGTTATCTGGGCACAGGCTCTGTTGCTGGATGTATTTTACAGATTGTTATGATTGCAGCGGGTGTTGCCATATATGTGCCTTTCCTGCGGCTGAACGACAGACTGGCTGTAAGGAACGCAAAGGAAGAGATGGATGGGCTCATAAGCTTCATCAGGGAAAAGGAAGAGCTCAATGAGAGCTATGACCTGCTGTCACAGTCCGGCAGGATAGGACAGATAAGCCGTATGCTGCGACATGACCTGCGAACGGCAATTGAAAATAAAGAGCTTTATCTTCTGATACAGCCTCAGGTAGATGAAAAAGGACACTGTATAGGTGGAGAGGCTTTGCTTCGCTGGAAGCATCCGGTTTACGGCTTGATTTATCCGCCGCTCATTATCTATCTGGCGAAGGCAAGTGACTTGCTTGAAGATATGGAGAAGCTGATAATCGATATGACTGTTTCTTCTATTGCAGAGGTGTCAAAGGAATGCGGACCGGATTTTAAGATTTCAATGAATCTGACAGCCAAGTCGCTTTTATGGGATGTGGACAAATATATAGATAAGACACTGAAAAAGTATAATGTAAAGCCGTCGCAGCTGTGGCTTGAGATTACGGAGCAGGATGTGCTGTCAAAGGCTACAATGGTTATTGAAAAGATGAATCATCTAAAGGCTCAGGGACACGTGATGATGATTGATGATTTTGGTATGGGACATACATCTATTCTGTATCTGCAGTCAAGTAACTTTGGTGTGGTCAAGCTGGATGGTTCGCTTGTGCGCGACATAGAGACAAACACTACAAACCAAAAGATTGTTTCGTCAATTGTTACACTGGCAAGGAAGCTTGACATCGAGGTGATAGCGGAGTTTGTGGAGACCGTTAAACAGCGGGATAAGCTCCTTGAGCTGGGCTGCAACTGGTATCAGGGCTATTTATATGAAAAGCCGGTTGCTTTAAACAGCTTTATAGATTTTATGGAAGAACATAACTCGTGATTTGGTGGATAATTCCTCTTTACTTTAGCGTGATAATTTGCTAATATGTTAAAAGATTGTAGTTATCGGATGCTTCTGAATAATTACAATGATTATTTAACATATGGAGGAAATGAGTATGAGAAGAGGATTAGCACTTCTTTTGACAGCAACATTAGCACTTTCAATGACTGCATGCGGTGGCAGTAAGGGTGCAGGAACACAAAAAAGCGAAAAGGGCGATGGCATGACCTATGCTGTTGAGGCAGGCTCAGCAGGAGAGGCTGTGGCAAAGGAAAAGGGCTTTAATTACAATTCGGTTTCGTCACAGGCTGATGCGCTTATGGAGGTTAAATCAGGTACATCTGATGCGGCAATCATAGACCTTTTAATGGCTGGAGCCATGATTGGAGAGGGCACAAGCTACCCTGATTTAGTACATACAACAGAGCTTACATCAGAAAAGTATGGTGTCGGATGCCGTAAGGGTTCTGATCTTGCTTCATATATCAACAGTGTACTCGCAGATTCATATGCTGACGGCAGCATGCAGGAGATTGCAAAGAATTACGGAGTACAGGATTCACTTCTTGAGCAGGAGCCTTGCGAGTTCAAGCAGTCTGAAAGCGACAGTGATGTGGATTATATCAAGTCACAGGGCAAGCTGATTGTAGGTATCACAGAGTTTGAGCCTATGGATTACAAGGATAAGGACGACAAATGGATTGGCTTTGATGCTGATATGGCAAGACTCGTCGGTGAGAAGCTCGGTGTGGACGTTGAATTTGTAGTTATTGACTGGGACAACAAGGTTATGGAGCTTGACTCTAAGAAGATTGATGTTGTCTGGAATGGCATGACACTCACAGATGAGGTTACAAAGTCTATGGAATGCACAAATGCATACTGTAACAATGCACAGGTAGTTGTAGAACGGGAGAAATAAAATGTTCTGGACTGTTACACAAGCACTTATGAGTGGTCTGTGGACCACCTTTGAAATATTTATACTGACACTTATATTTGCACTGCCACTGGGGCTTATATTTGCATTTGGGCTTTTGAGCAGGTTTAAGCCGGTAAAGGCCGTTATGAATGTGTTTGTATGGGTTATCCGTGGCACACCGCTTATGCTTCAGCTTATCATCATATTTTACGGACCGGGGCTTTGGCTTCATCAGGCTATCTGGAGTGGTGATGAGACCGGCCGTATCACAGCGACTGTTGTAGCGTTTGTCATCAACTATGCATGTTATTTCTCTGTTATATTCAGAGGTGGCATAGAGGGTGTTCCGGCTGGTCAGAGAGAGGCAGGACAGGTGTTAGGCATGACAAAGCAGCAGATTTTCTTTAAAATCACTCTGCTTCAGATGATCAAGCGTGTTGTTCCGCCTATGTCAAATGAGATAATCACTCTGGTAAAGGATACTTCTCTTGCCAGAATTATTGCGGCATACGAGCTTACCTTTGCGGGCGCGGCATTTATGAAGTCGGACGGACTTACATGGCCACTGTTTTACACAGGTGTATTCTATCTCATATTTGTCGGAATCCTTACACTTTTATTTAATTATATCGAAAAGAAGCTGGATTATTTCAGGTAGGAGGATGACATGGCAATTTTAGAGGTTAGAAATATAGAAAAACACTTTGGAAGGACTAACGTACTTGAGGATGTCAGCTTTTCCATGGAGGAGGGCAATGCTCTTGCTATAATTGGTTCATCGGGCTCAGGAAAGACTACGCTGCTACGGTGTCTCAATTTCCTTGAGAGACCTGACAGCGGGCAGATTATTGTAAATGGTGAGAAGCTATTTGATGCTTCCGAAGCGGCCAAGGATAAAGACGCCGAGCTTCGCAAAAAGAGGCTGCATTTTGGCATGGTGTTTCAGCAGTTTAATCTTTTTCCACAGTACACTGCACTTGAGAATGTCACCTTGGCAGAGCGCCTTCTGGCACAGGAGACACCTGAGTTTAAAAAGGATAAAAAGGCAATCCTTGCGCGTATTGATGAGCATGGAAAGGAGCTTCTTGACAGAATGGGGCTTGCTGAGAGGATGAATCATTATCCGCATCAGCTCTCAGGTGGACAGCAGCAGCGTGTTGCTATAGCAAGGGCATTGGCGCTTAAGCCTGATATACTCTGCTTTGATGAGCCTACATCGGCTCTTGACCCGGAGCTTACCGGAGAGGTACTTAAGGTCATCCGTTCCCTTGCGCAGCAGAATACCACAATGATTATTGTCACACATGAGATGGCCTTTGCGCGTGATGTTGCAGACCAGGTGATCTTCATGGATGGTGGTGTGATTGTTGAGCAGGGAGATCCGCATGAGGTGATTGACCATCCGAAGGAGGAGCGCACCAGACAGTTCCTCACCAGATATGCGAACGGCTGATGTGTGAGAAATATATTATACATGTCGAAAAAGTGTGAAATAAGTGTAAATTGAAAAGTAGATATTGATTTTTTTTTAACAAACATATATACTAACAAAAGAAATGGATGCAAATCCATAATTTATAGAAAAGAGGTTTATTCAAATGGCAAATGTTGATTTAACAAAGTATGGCATTACCGGAACAACAGAGATCGTTCACAATCCTTCTTACGAGACATTATTCGAGGAAGAGACAAAAGCCGGCCTTGAGGGTTACGAGGTTGGTAAGGAGACAGAGCTTGGTGCAGTTAACGTTAAGACAGGTATCTACACTGGACGTTCTCCTAAAGATAAATATATCGTTATGGACGAGAATTCTAAGAACACAGTATGGTGGAACACACCTGAGTATCCAAACGACAACCATCCAATGAACGAGGATGTTTGGGCAACAGTTAAGGATCTTGCTAAGAAAGAGCTTTGCAACAAGAAGCTTTTCGTAGTAGATGCATTCTGTGGAGCAAACAAGGATACACGTATGGCAGTTCGTTTCATCGTTGAGGTTGCTTGGCAGGCTCATTTTGTAACAAACATGTTCATCAAGCCATCAGCAGAGGAGCTTGAGAGCTTCGAGCCTGATTTCGTAGTATACAATGCTTCAAAGGCTAAGGTTGAGAACTACAAGGAGTTAGGTCTTAACTCAGAGACATGTGTTGCATTCAACATCACATCAAAAGAGCAGGTTATCATCAATACATGGTACGGCGGAGAGATGAAGAAGGGTATGTTCTCTATGATGAACTACTTCCTCCCACTTAAGGGCATCGCTTCAATGCACTGCTCAGCAAATGCAGATATGAACGGAGAGAACACAGCAATCTTCTTCGGTCTTTCAGGAACAGGTAAGACAACACTTTCCACAGATCCTAAGCGTCTTCTTATCGGAGATGACGAGCACGGCTGGGATGACAACGGCGTATTCAACTTCGAGGGTGGATGCTACGCAAAGGTTATCGGTCTTGACAAAGAGTCTGAGCCTGATATCTACAACGCAATCAGAAGAGATGCTCTTCTTGAGAACGTTACAGTTGCTGATGATGGAAAGATTGATTTCGAGGACAAGAGTGTAACAGAGAATACACGTGTATCTTACCCAATCAACCACATCACAAATATTGTTAAGCCAGTATCTTCAGCACCGGCTGCAAAGAACGTAATCTTCCTTTCAGCAGATGCATTCGGAGTACTTCCACCAGTATCTATTCTTACACCAGAGCAGACACAGTACTACTTCCTTTCAGGATTTACTGCAAAGCTTGCAGGAACAGAGCGTGGAATTACTGAGCCAACACCTACATTCTCAGCTTGCTTCGGACAGGCATTCCTTGAGCTTCATCCTACAAAATACGCTGCAGAGCTCGTTAAGAAGATGGAGAAGTCAGGTGCTAAGGCATACCTTGTAAACACAGGATGGAACGGAACAGGAAAGAGAATCACAATCAAGGATACAAGAGGAATTATCGATGCTATCCTTTCTGGTGATATTCTTAAAGCTCCGACAAAGAAAATCCCAATGTTCAATTTTGAGGTTCCGACAGAGCTTCCTGGTGTAGATTCTGGTATTCTTGACCCACGTGACACATATGCAGATGCATCTGAGTGGGAGACAAAAGCAAAAGATCTTGCTGACAGATTCATCAAGAACTTTGCTAAATACGAAGGAAACGATGCTGGTAAAGCATTAGTTTCTGCAGGTCCTCAGAAATAATAAAGTGCACGCTTTGCGAGCAGACTTATTGTTATGAATGACGATCGGGTGTGACTTGGTTCACACCCGATTTTTTAATTCATAGGAAATTATGTCCTATGAATTAAAATGCCCTCCGGGCAGGATTGCACTGCGTCGGAGTGGAATTATGTCGCTGGAGCGACCCGCC
>URDU01000047.1 GCA_900546625.1 uncultured Lachnobacterium sp.
CATGGACGGCGGGGCAAGGCGTTATGCGCCACGGACGGCGCATAAAAGCCGGTTTCGTCAGCCTGCGAAACACTCCGGGCATAATCCGTACAGACACTTGGCAGCGTAGCGTAGCGAACACAAGAGTATGTGTGCACGCCGTCCCAGGCGCTTACGTCCCGACCTACAAAAAAGAACCCCCGTGGGATGCACCCACGGGAGTTCTTAAGCCCAATTTGTATTTAAAGGAGGAAGAAAAATTCTATGCCTCTAAATGCCAGATTTCATCATTGTACTGCTTGATTGTTCTGTCAGAAGAGAAGAAACCAGCCTTGCTGATGTTGACAAGCATCTTCTTAGCCCAAGCCTTCTTATCATCATAATCAGCGTAAGCCTTCTCTTTTGTCTTGCAGTAATCCTCAAAGTCTGGGAATGTCATGAACCAGTCTTTGTTGAGGAGCTCGTTGTAAAGTCTCTCTAAGTTCTCCTTAGAACCAACCTTCATCATCTCATCACTTACAAGGAAGTCAACAGCCTTCTTTAAGTCTGCATCCTTGTCATAGTAATCCTTAGAGCAGTAGTCGCCTCTCTCGTATCTGTCGATAACAGTCTGTGAATCCTCACCGAATACATAGATGTTCTCATCGCCGACAAGCTCTGCTATCTCTACGTTTGCTCCGTCACTTGTTCCAAGTGTAACAGCACCGTTGAGCATGAACTTCATGTTTCCTGTTCCTGATGCCTCCTTAGAAGCAAGAGAGATCTGCTCTGAAATATTTGCAGCCGGGAATAATTTCTCAGCTAATGTTACGTTGTAGTTCTCAACCATGAATACCTTAAGGTATGGACTTACCTCAGGATCATTGTTGATAATCTGCTGTAAGCAGAGGATTGCATGGATGATATCCTTTGCAATGATATATGCAGGAGCTGCCTTTGCACCGAAGAAGCATGTGATTGGTGTAGATGGCTTCTTGCCTGCCTTGATCTCAAAGTACTTACGGATGATGTAAAGCACGTTGAGCTGCTGTCTCTTGTACTCGTGAAGTCTCTTAACCTGGATATCAAAGATTGAATTGTCAGGTACATCGAGATTCTGAGTCTTCTTTAAGTAAGAAGCAAGCTCTGTCTTCTTTGCGTTCTTGATGTCAACGATCTTTGTGAGAACGGCGTCATCATTGATGAAATTGCCAAGCTTCTCTAACTCGTTTGCATCCTTCTTCCAGCCGTCACCGATAAGCTCTGTGATGTATGCTGAAAGCTCTGGGTTACAAGACATTAACCAACGACGGAATGTGATACCGTTTGTCTTGTTGTTGAACTTCTCAGGATATAACTTGTAGAAGTTGTTAAGCTCTGTATTCTTTAAAATCTCTGTATGGAGGTATGCAACACCGTTTACAGAATATCCGAAATGAATATCCATGTGTGCCATGTGTACAAGACCATCCTTGATGATGTATGTGCTCTCATCAGCTACCTTTGCGCGAACCTTGTTGTCAAGCTCACGGATGATTGGCATAAGCTGTGGAACTGCCTTCTCTAAGAAGCTGATTGGCCATTTCTCAAGAGCCTCTGCAAGGATTGTGTGGTTAGTGTATGCACAAACCTTTGATACAATCTCAATAGCCTCGTCCATCAGGATGCCCTTCTCCTGGAGGAGACGGATAAGCTCAGGAATAACCATTGATGGGTGTGTATCGTTAATCTGAACTGCTGCATAATCAGCAAGGTCATGTAAATTAGAGCCCTTTGCCTCTGCCTCTGCAAGAATAAGTCTTGCTGCGTTTGATACCATGAAATACTGCTGGTATACACGAAGGAGACGTCCCTTATCATCTGAATCATCAGGATATAAGAATAATGTAAGGTTCTTCTGGATGTCATCCTTGTCGAAATCAATTGTGTCACCTACGATTGACTCATCAACTGACTCGATGTCGAATAAGTGAAGCTTTGTAGTACGGTTGTTGTATCCAACAACGTCGATATCGTAAAGTCTTGACTGTACTGTGAATCCGCCAAAGCTTACAGGATATGTGATATCTGTCTTTGTAAGCCAGCTCTCCTTTGTGATCCATGGGTTTGGAGTCTCCTTCTGGAGATTGTTCTCAAATACCTGCTTGAATAATCCGTAGTGGTAGTTGAGACCTACACCGTCTCCATTGAGTCCGAGTGTTGCGATTGAATCTATAAAACATGCTGCAAGACGTCCAAGTCCACCGTTTCCAAGTGAAGGCTCAAGCTCGATTTCCTCGATTTCAGCAAGTGACTTTCCGTTCTTCTCAAGAGTCTCTTTAACTTCATCATAGATGCCTAAGTTGATAAGGTTGTTTGATAAAAGCTTTCCGATAAGGAACTCTGCTGAGATGTAGTAGAGCTTTTTCTTTCCTTTGTTTGAAACCTTTTTCTCTGCCTTGTCTTTTACAAGCTCAAGTAATGCGTAGTATACTTCCTCGTCTGTACTAACGCTGATTCCCTTCTGAAGCTTTGTTTCGATTTCCTGCATGATTGCCATTTTGATTTCCTCCCAAATCTGTTATCATGTGTACACGCCAATGTGTCAAATTAACTAATTTTTATTCAGCGTGTTTAACTTCTTTGTGTCATTTGATGAATCAAGTATAATCCATTACACTGCACAATTCTTGCAATATACAGTCGAAAACTTGCACAATCCTATCATTTTTCGGCATTTTTAGTGGCTTTTCAAGAAATAATATGCTAAAATATCATCATGAATATACTAGAATATGAAAATTATCACGAAGACAAAACACATGTGGAGCTTACGTTCCCATACAATACCTACCTGTGCTCGATTCCCCTTGATTTTTCCGGAGTTCCGCTGCACTGGCACGACGACATGGAGCTTATCTATATAAAGAAGGGCTGCGGTCATATATCTGTGGATTTTAAGGAGTACCAGGTCACTGCGCCAAGCCTTGTGCTGATTCTGCCGGGGCAGCTTCACTCTATAGACCAGTATATGGATGAATCGATGGAGTACGAAAACATTATATTTTCCCTGTCTATGCTACTTCCCGGAAAGTACGATTACACCAAGGAGGATTTTCTTGCGCCTCTTGTAGCCGGCAAATTCACAGTTCCGACGGTTTTCACCCCGGTATACCCATACTACGAGGATGTCGTGGCTCCGATAGATGCATGCGATGAGATTTGCAAGACGATGCCGCAGGGCTATCAGCTTTATATAAAGAGCAAGCTCTACGAGTTCTTTTTTGTGCTTGATAACCGCTGCCGTAATCTGACAAAGCCGCTAAAAAGCAGAAAGACCCTCGATAAAATGAAGGTTGTGCTCAAATATGTGGAAAATAATTATGCCGACAAAATCTCTATCGCTGATATCGCTGATGTAGCCGGGTTTTCCGAGTCTCATTTTATGAGGTATTTTAAAGAGACCATGGGCACATCATTTGTCGACTATTTAAAGGATTACCGCCTGACCATGGCTGCGAGGCTTTTGCAAAGCTCAGACAGCTCGGTGCTTTCTATTTCCGGTGAGGTGGGGTTTGAGAGCCTGTCTTATTTTAACAGGGCCTTCAAAAAGCACTATGGCATGACACCGCTGCAGTACCGCAAGGGCATTTGACATCACTCCAGGCAGCTACAATACAATATTTCTTAAATAAACAATGGTAAATCATCATGAAAAAAAATACTTACATAAAAATGACTGCCCCATTCCGTGAAAATAACAGGGCAGCCCGAAAGCTTGAATTAATCAATAAAATATGCACTTATTTAGTTTTTATCACATACCCTGTGTACGTGCTGTATCTGTGCTTTTCAGCCGATGCTATGCTTGCACTCTCAATCATGGTTCCGCTTGCCGGCTTTACTTCTGTATCTGTTTTCAGATATATCGTAAACAGGCCACGCCCATACGAAAGGTTTGATATGCCGCCTGTCATTCCAAAGGATACACACGGCAGATCTTTTCCAAGCAGGCACGTTTTTTCTGCATTTATAATTGCATTTACTGTTTTAATCTGCTCACCAGCCGGCTCGCCTTTATGGTTCATCGGCATTTTGCTTGCAGTTCTTGCAGCTATCATTGCCTGCGTCCGGGTGATATCAGGTGTGCACTTTATCAGCGATGTTGTAGGTGCTTTTGTTTTTGCAGCCATTGAAGCATATATAGTGACTGTTTTCTTCATATAATAACGAATCATGTATCTACGCCATTGATCATCTGCTGATTAAACAGGGTGTTTTATAGATATCTGGTATATCTACTAGCTATCGGTTGTTGTTTCCACCATCAACACTCTTTTTTATGGCATTTCCGGCATTATCTACGGCATCCTTTGCGCCGTCTATCACATCTTTTCCGGCATCGCCTGCTCCGTCTATCACATCTTTTCCGGCATCGCCTGCTCCGTCTATCACATCCTTACCTGCATCGCCCGCTCCGTCTATCACATCCTTGCCGGCATTTCCCGCACCATCTATGATATCCTTGCCGGCATTCCCGGCATCGTCGGCGGCAGAGCCACCCCTTTGTGTGTTTTCAACCATTGAGGTGTCAGCCACATTACTATTGTTTCCACAGGCCACAAAGGCTCCTACAGCAGCAAGCATCAGGCAAAGTGCCAATAAATATTTTATTTTTTTCATTGTATCAGTCTCCTTTTCGTTTTGGAGATAGTATGGGCAATTCACTGTTAATTATGCATTATTCTGAAATTAAATTATCATTACTGCTTTTGTTTCTCAGCTTTTGTTTCTCAGTATATCTGAATAATTACAAATAAACTATTTTTCCATAATCAGCTTTTTAATTTGGGCTTCGTGATGAGTGCCGCGATATACGAAAAGATTAGTGCTGCCGATACCCCGACCGCACAGGCCTTAAAGCCGCCCTTAAACAGGCCTATAAAGCCCTCGCTGTCCACAGCCTCCTTCACGCCCTTCCACAGTACATTGCCGAAGCCCAAAAGCGGTACATTGGCACCGGCACCAGCCCACTTTGAAAATGGCCCATATATGCCGACAGCGCCAAGCAGCGCGCCTGTGCACACGAGCATTACCATAATTCTGCCCGGCATGAGCTTTGTTTTTTCCATTAAAATCTGTACGATGGCGCAGATGATGCCACCCACGACAAATGCTTTTAAATAATCCATTATATCCTTACGCCTTTCTTCTATTTACTGCTTCAAGCACCACACCGTGTGCAATTCCCGGTACTGACTCGCCCTCGTTGAAACTGACCGGCGAAAGAAGTGCTCCTGTCGGCACAAAAAGTATGCGCTTCAATTCACCGCTTCTAAGCTTTGGCAGATAATATGCCGACAAAACAGTTGCCGAGCACGCACAGCCCGAACCACCTGAGCCTGTGTTCTGGTTTGTGGCATCAAACATCTTCATGCCACAGTCCTCGTGATTTTTGCTTATGTCCACGCCTTTTTGCCTGCACAGGTCAATCAGTATCTTCTGCCCGACGCTTCCAAGATCTCCTGTCACTATTCTATCGTAATAAGAGGCCTCTCTGCCGAAATCGCTCAGGTGATTTACTATGAGCTCACAGGCCGCAGGTGCCATGGCAGCGCCCATGTTCATGGCATCCTTTATGCCATAGTCCACCACAACTCCTGTTGTGATTCCTTCAATCTGCACCCTCCTTGATATCCCATTCGCCTTGCCACACCCAGTCCTTTTATTGTCACACCCAGCCGGTGCCTCATTGCCACCTGCTCCACTGCCCACAATAAATGCTGCACTTCCTGTGACGGTCCACGTCGCTGACACCGGTCTTTGATTGGCATACTGGTTAGGGAAGCGAAACTGCTTTTCGGCACTGCCGAAATGGCTTGATGTCACTGCCACCGCATGCCTTGCATACCCTGCTGCCACAAATGCCGCAGCAAGCGAGAGCGACTCCCCACATGTGGAGCATGCTCCATACACTCCAAACCACGGAATGCGGAAGTTTTCCACACCAAAGGTTGTCGCCATAGACTGTCCGAGCAGATCTCCTGCAAATACATAGTCCATGTCAGACGCATCCAGATGCGCTTTTCCAAGAGCCATTGTGAGGGCATCCCGCTGCATGGAGCTTTCTGCCTTTTCCCACGTATTCTGCCCAAACCTGTCATCCTTGCCTACGATATCAAACAGACCGCCAAGCGGTCCCTCCGCCTCCTTTGTTCCAACAACCGAGCTGCTTTCCAATATAAAAGGAGCCTCCGCAAAACGGAGACTCCACTTTCCCAATTTTTGCTGCATACCGACTCTCCTTACTCTTAATCTCATCAAATCATAGATTCAATTAATGTCAGTATGCACAAACATATAAAATATATTCGTAACTATCATTCAAATATAACAGCTCTACTTGCCATCATATGACACAACTGCGTCCACATCATACTTGCTTAGAAGCTTTCTGCCATTAAGACCTGCAAGCTCAATAAGGAAAAGCATCTTCACAACCTCTCCTCCAAGCTCCTCCACAAGCTCTGCTGCAGCCTGCATTGTGCCACCTGTAGCGATGAGATCATCCACGAGAACCACCTTCTGACCCGGCTTTACTGAGTCCTTGTGCATCTCAATTGTTGCTGTGCCATACTCGAGGTCATAGGTCTTTGATACAGTCTCACAAGGCAGCTTGCCCGCTTTTCTTACCATGACAAACGGCTTATGAAGCGCATATGCTATCGGCATGCCAAATACAAAGCCTCTTGATTCAGCTCCTGCTATCACATCAAAATCAAGTCCGTCGAGCTTCTTTATCATCTCATCAATTGCAAGCTTTAATCCATCCGCATCCTGGATAACACTTGTCACATCGCGGAACATGATGCCCTTCTCCGGAAAATCCGGGATAGTTCTGATATAGTCCTTTACTGTTTTCATTGTATGTACCTTCCTTATATGTATTTAATATGTATTTGTCCTTTTATATGCATTACCATTTTACTCTCTTCGGGCAGCATATGCAAATCAAAATCACTTCACCTTATGATACCCGTCTATGCACTCCACGACATCCACTATCTCTATCGTGCCGGCATGCGAATCAGCCACAAAGCGTATATCAAAGCTGCCGTATCTCATGCCATAGATATAGTCCTTTGCCTTATTGTATGCTGATCTTGGGTCCTGTGCCAAAATATGCTCCACAGTAATGCGGGTGTCTTCATCCATACGGCTTTTTAGTGCCTCGTCGCGCCAGATTACATGCACCGTATCCCATCTGTGCTCTGCGGCAAAGCCATCCGATGCCTGAGGGTGTGAGTCTGCATATGCCAGATACGGCTTTATGTCATAGATTGGCGTGCCGTCAAGCATATCTACACCCGACACATAAATCACGGGACCCTTGCTGCTTTTGTACTCAACCCTGTCAAGCCTCACGGAGGACAAGCCCATGCCGTTTGGGCGAAACGGCGAACGTGTGGCAAAAACACCACGCTTTTCCCTGCCTCCAAGTCTTGGCGGTGTGACGAGCGGTGTGAATTTCTCCACCCTGTTTTCGGAAAAGCCCCATATAATCCACAAATGCGTAAACTCCTCTATTCCACGAAGCGCATCGGGATTTTGGTATTTTGGTTCAAATACTATCTGCCCTGTCGCCTCAGGCACGAGGCCGCTCTGCCTCGGAATGCCAAATTTCTCTCCAAATCCGGTGTGCATAATCGCAACCGGCTCTATAGTCTTCTCATACATATTTCTATACCAGTATTTTATTCAGTATATCATCCTCGAGCACAAGCTTCTTTGCCGCGTCGCGGTACTCCTTCTCATGCAGATATGTGTGCCTGAACGGCTTCATGGATGGCGCCATATCTATCGCATCCAGAAAATCCTGCTTTCTCATGCCAAGAGTGGCCGCATAGTCGAAAAAGCCCGTCCTTTTGAGCACTGTGCACACTCTTACATATCTGTGGTTCTGCACTACACTCATGATGTAGGTTGCTATGCCGACCTGTATGCCATGAAGCTGCGGGTGCTCAAGGATTTTGTCAAGCGCATGTGAAATAAGATGCTCGCTGCCGCTGGTCGGTGCACTGCTTCCCGCTATCTCGTTTGCAATACCGCTCATGGCAAGCGAATCCACAAGCTCCTTTAGGAAAAGCTCATCCTTTATGCTCTCATAGGGTGTGCGCACAAAGCTGTTGACCGCCTTTTTTGCGACCATCACAGCGAAGTCATTGACCACACCCGCACCATGCGCTTCCTCAAAAATCCAGTCATAGAGTGCTGTAATCTTTGACACCATATCACCGATGCCCGAATATATAAACTTCTCCGGTGCTGTGCGGATGACCTGAGTGTCAACTATGATGCCATGCGCAAGCTTTGCAGGAACCGATGTGCGCTTGCCGTGAACCAAAAGAGATGCACTGGCGCTAGAAAAACCATCGCTTGAGCTTGAGGTCGGCACACTGATAAATGGCAGATTTCTTAGAAAAGCTGCATATTTTCCTGCATCTATCACCTTTCCGCCGCCCACTGACACGACTGCCTTTGCCTTGTTTGGTATGTCAAAGGCAAGGGTAATGATATCGTCTATCTCAACTGTATCGAGCTCGCTGTACTCAAGCACTGTGATGCCCGCATCCGAAAGGGACTTCATTATAGTGTCACCAAACATATCTATGAGACCGTTTCCCATAAAAATGACTACGCTCGTCAGCTCCTCACTCTTTAAATACTCTCCGATTTTATTTAAGGTTCCTTTTCCCACCTTGAGAATTGATGGGATGGATATTGCTTTTCCTGTCTGCATTTTCATTCTCCTCTTTTTATTTCAATCTTTTAATTTAATATGATGGACAATCATTGCTTTTCATCAAAAATTGTCGCACTGTAGCCCTGCTTTTTCTTGCTGTCATACATGGCAGTGTCTGCCCTTCTGTAGAGCTGGTCAAACGTGATGCATTCCATTCCGTCGTAAAAGCATGCGCCAAGGCTGAGCAGTATGCGCTTTCCATCCATCTCTGCTATATCAATATGCTCTATGTTTGAAAAAAGCCTGTCAAAGAAAGCTTCCGCGCTCTCTTTATCAAGCATCCCCGGTATAAACACCGCAAACTCATCACCGCCCAGGCGAAGCACCACATCATCATCACGACATGATTTGCGCAAAGTATCAGCAATTGCTATTATCACCTTGTCACCTACCGCATGTCCATAGGTATCGTTTATCGACTTAAATTTATCGCAGTCTAAAAGGCATAGCAGGCCGCACTGTTTGCGGACGAGATACTCTGTTATCTTATTCTCTCCACTTCCGCGGTTGCGTATACCTGTCATCAAATCAATCTGCGCCAGATATATGAGTCTGTTTTCACGCCGCTTTTCCTCGTCAATATTCTCCACACAGTAAAGCACATGACACAGCCTGCCGTCTGCATCATAGTCTACAGGAATAAACCTTTCACGGCACCAGCCTGATAGCTTCCCGATAAACTCATGTACTATGGTATTTTTTCCACGAAGCCTGTCCTCCACCGTAGTGATATCCACAAATTCCAAAGCCTCCTTGCGCTGTGCCTTAACGCAGAACTCATTCATCACACTGTCTATATGCCCCGGAAAATCCTCATCTATCCTATACTCTCCCTCACTTTGTGGCTGCACGCCCAAAAAGTGTGTAACCTCATCCAAAGTCTTTACTATATGGTATCTGTGTGTCTGCACATTTACCAGTGCCATGGATATATAGATGCTTGAAAGTGATGAATAGCTGCTAAGCTTCGCTACCTTATTCGACTTTGTGAAGGAATTGCGCAGCTTAAGCAATGATATAAGCAGGGTTCCTATCATATCTAAGAATGTGGTCAGTCCGAGCGTATCACTTTCCGGTGGATTATCCACACCGAAAAAGCCCTTTATCTCATCCTTGTAGCGGATTGGACATACCACCAGGTTTTTTACATTTTGTGCCTTTAACAGATTGTAAGAGCCACTGTGCTCATCCTTTATCTGTTCTATATCAGTGATAATTATATTCTTCTCATTGCCAAAGGCCTGATACCACCAGCCTATTATGTCCATATCGACATTCTGCAATTCATGTATCTCCGGCTCTATTCCATCCGCACACCACTCATATGTATTGTTGGTGACGTGCCTCTCATCACAATCCTCAAATATATATATGCGGTCAGAACCGATATGTTTTCCGAAAAATCTGATAAACTCATTAATCTGCTCATCCGGTGTATCATAGTTGAGTGCAGATCTGAGTGCCTCATTTATGACAAGCTCGTATTTTATAATTGTCTTCATACCTGCTTCCTCGTATTGTTGCTTGAATTATTCAGAACCACCCCACGCATATTCGCAAAACTGCACGATGTCCGCGCTTAATAACATTATACCAAATTATTACAAAAATGCACATAAATCATGGTATTCTTACCATTATTTTTTTCTGATTTTTTTCAATCATCGTAAGCACCGGAATGTGCTTCTTTCTGAGCGCACGTATGACCGGATATGTCTCAAATGCATTTCCTTCCACATATACTGCCTCCGGTCTGTACTTTACAATCTGCTTTACCTGCTCCTTTACATATGCCTTCCACTGCGGCTTCTCCATCAGCACCTCTGCATATGCTGTCTCACTGTCAAGCTCTGTTAATTCAAGCTGCGGAACAGGCATTGCATCAACATGACAGATATGCACGCCCTTTATGCCTCGTGCTTTTGCAACATTCATAAGCAGCTCGTTGGTCTGACTGTCACATGCCTTCGCTGTAGTATCACCCTTACCGCCGTACCATACTATCACAGAGCTGTCTTTATGAAGAGAAAGCGCCTTTTCGCATGCCTTTACCGCTTCATCCTGCTCCTTAACAGTCATGATAAAGCCGCCCTTGTGACAGAATATCGCACCGGAAATTCCTGTAGCATTTACAAGCTCCTCACCTTCAAGCCCCAGCCACTCTGCAGGAAAAGAACACTTGTAATTCATCGAATACTCTCTTTTCTGTGGCTGTATACAAAAGCCCCCTCTGTTTGACGGAAAAATAACAAACGCGACATCCGTCTCACTCAGTGTCTTCTGACATGGGATAAACTCAGGAAGCACAAGTATCCTGCTTGCCGGATCGTGCTTTGCAAGCACCTCCTCCACTCTCTTATCAGCTCTCTCATTGCCACGGTATCTCTCAAATTTGTTTTCCAATATCATGCCTGCCACGCTTACCGCCTGAAAGAAAGCCTCATCGCTGCCACCCTCATAGTCCCATGACGGATTGAAATTGCCTATAAGTGTTGCGAGCTCGTTTTTCTCACCTGTATTGTCATTGTTGTCTAGAGGCTGGACAAATGACTCATCAAATTTCACCGCCAGCTCCTCACCTAGAATATCTGCTCCAACAGCCTCCCACAGCAG
Organism: uncultured Lachnobacterium sp.; assembly: GCA_900546625.1. Classification (GTDB taxonomy): domain Bacteria; phylum Bacillota; class Clostridia; order Lachnospirales; family Lachnospiraceae; genus Roseburia. The sequence goes on from URDU01000047.1 coordinate 11,354, forward strand.
GCCAAATGCCGCATACGGCACACCGTTTTCCCTGATTCTGCTGTCCTTCTGGTGATGGTCAAACTCACCACGCCCTATATCAAAAACTATTCCTGTGAAATCATCAGGCACACTGTTGCCCCTTGTTATGCTAATCTCAGGGTTTATATACAAAAGCAGGGCTGATGAGAACACATCATCTGCATGAAATTTGCCGCCATGTGTAAAAGCACAGGCATCCTTTTGTTTTATCTGTTCTATTAATCTGCTCATTTTCTTTGTAGCTATCTGTTGTTTCATCAGCATTGTTGTCTGATTCCTTCCTCTGTTATTGTTGCAGCCTTAGTTACCTTTTATGTATAGCTGTGTCCCTTGCTTTTCAATTTCAGCAAAAGTTAACTTGAAATCGTCTGTTTTATTTACAATTACAAATATCCAATTGATTCTTTGCATGTTTCACACATGTTCTCCAAAGTTTCATTCCAAAATAATCCACAAGAAATTCCGGGAAAGCACTGATAATAAACACTTTATTATTGCCTGCTAAAGCCTGTTCACATATAAAGATATCATGTGGATTTGCTTCATCTAAATACTGTTCATAAGAAATAACTTCCGCATTTCCTAACAGGCATGATATTCTCATTGAAAAGACATCAACAATTTCTTTCCATACATCTATATTGTAATCTCTAAAATGCGGATTCAGTGAATTTCTCGAAGATATATTCTTATATTCAGCAAGATCACTAATTTCTACAAAGCAATTATCTCCATTTCCGCATTTACCTGCTTCAAAATCTCGCAATGCTTCAACCATCGGATAACTGATATATAACTTTCCATTCTCAGTTTCATTATCAAAGCTTTCAAGCATCTGGTTTATCACATCACCGTCATCTGCCTTTCCCAAATTTGTCTGATGTACATCATAATCAAAGAAAAGAAACACCTCCGAAAAATCATCTCTTGATAATCCTTCCAATTGTTCTCTGATTTTCTTATTACTTTCCCTTAAGACCTCAATAATATCTGTGTCGAAATCATCCGCCTTGAGTTTCTTCCAAAGCATATAGATATTTTCTCCTGCCGGAAGCGTAATAATTTTTAAATTTCCATGCTTAAAGAACACTTTTGAAATATTATCAATAACCTGTGGTTCTCTGGCTTCTCCTTCAACTATAAATGCCTTATAGTCCTTATCTGCCATTAAACGCACCTGCCTTATACATTTTCTGAAGATTATGAGCCTGACGAAGCTCCTTTTCTGTCAGCTCTGAAATTGCATTTATGCTATTATTCTCAAGAAGGAAATAGCAATCTGGTCTAAGTAAATCATTGCTCATAAGGTCTGTGTTGTGTGTAGTTGTAAATACCTGCACATCGTTAATTCTTCTAAGTCTCTTCTGAACTGACTCTGATAATTCATAATGGTAAAATGCATCAAACTCATCAATGAAAACAAATGATGCTTTTTCCATACGGATATACCAGTAATAGAATAATGCAAGGGATCTGGTTCCTGTTGAAGCAATCTTGAAGAAGTCAGCATCTTTATTGTCGAAATGACAATATATAGCCTTTCTTCCATCGACCTCGCATCCATATAATTCATAATCGATATCATTTTCTTTTAAGAATTCTTGGAAATCCTTAACTTTGCCACTATTAACAATTCCTTCTGCAATGCTCTCTGATCCGTTCATAAAGCCTTCATATCCACGGCTATCAAGCGAATAGAATAAAAGCATCCTCTCGACAAAATCAATAAACTTCTTAAATACCTGATTCTGAACATTATCTGAAAGAATTGAATTACTATTTACATATTTCACTCTCGAGATCGGGCTTTCATTTCTTATTGATGCATTCAAAGTATCTGATCCCTCAAGCAAAGTAAATCCATCTCTTGTCAGGAAGTCAAAGAAAATGACTTCTTTTCCATCAATGGACAAACTTTCACTCTTTAAGGAATTCACATCCATTTTACTGTACTTATATACAACTTCATGTCCGTCGAACACAAATGTGTACTCAAACTCCGCAAAAGATTTTCTTCCACTCATATTCAGATAAAAATCATAGCTTCCCAGGAGTTTTTGCTTTTCAGTCAGATGAGTAATGATATCAAAGATAGCCAAACCAAGATTCGACTTTCCACAACCGTTGATACCATATATAATTCCCTTCGTTATGCAGCCATTCTCTATTATTTCAGAATTAAAGCTGTAATTACTGGGTGCTCCTATATCTAATGTGATTTTATCCTTAAATCCTTTGAAATTTTCGACACTAAATTTCTTTAACATGATAATCACCTTCCATTTCTTTTTCTTTATTATATGATTATCCGCAAAAAAGTTCAAGTCTATCCGTATTTTTTTTACGGCAATGTTGAATTTTTGTTTCGCATATCAATCCCACAGTCTTCCATTTCGGTCCTCACTAAATGTTTTGATATAACAAATACCTTTTAAGCCATCCCCTGTAAGTATTAAACTAAAATGCGCCTTCCGTGTTAAGCATATAAAGTTCAGCACAGGAAAGCGCATTTCATTTCACTGTATTTATTTTGTAAAAATGTCACCGTAAAGGTCGTCCGCCAAATTGTCCAAGAAACTGTCATCCAGGTTCATGAACTGATTGGAAATCTTCTCCTTCAAAAGAGCGCTCCGCTTGAAGTACTTTTCCTCTTCGGAAAGCTCTTCTTCCGGGGCAAACAGCTCCTTGTCCAGTTCCTCGCCTTTAAGGGTTTCCAGACACCATTTTTCCACGGACTCACGCAAGGTGTTTTCGGAAGCCGCTTTTCCGGCAAACACATGATAAGACTTCATGGAAATGAGCCCCATAATGATGAACAGTAAAAACAGCACGCTCATAATGCCGTAAACCATATACATGGAAAGGCCGCTGAGCCGTATGGGAAGCACGCCGAGCATGCCAAGAACCACCACGACAAGTCCCAGAATGCCCACACCGAGCAAGGTATAGGCGCTGCTCTTATTCTCCTCCGCTTTTGCGGCATTGTCCTCGTAAAGGGCGGAAGGCTTGATGGGGGACTCTTCTTCCTCCTGCTCTTCCTTCATCTTCTTAGTCATTTCCTCTACAAAGAGCGCCTTCAGCTTTCCTGCCTTCTGCAATTCCTTTTCCGCCACATAAAGCTCATAGGTATCGTCCTGTTCATCCTTGGCGATACGCACGCCTTCCACCTTGTGGAACTTTAAGAAATCCGCCAGTGCTTCCATGTCGGTTTCGTCTCCGAAGGTAAGGGGCTTTTCCTCTTTTTCCTCGGAAACTAATTCACAACCGCAGTCTGCACAGATTTTGATACCTTCTTTGTATTCGTTTTTACATTTCGGACACCAGGGCATTTTTACACCTCCGTGAAAGGATTATTTGTTTCTTAAGTATTCGTCGATACCCTTTGCACCGGCTTTACCTGCACCCATGGCAAGAATAACCGTTGCTGCACCGGTTACCGCATCGCC
>URDU01000048.1 GCA_900546625.1 uncultured Lachnobacterium sp.
TTCAAGGTGCTGGCTCTTTCAAAAATTCCATTCTAATAAATTGCACGACAACTTAGTGTAAAACGGACTCCCAATTATGGAAAAATGTATATAAATGTATAAAAGTATCAAAATCGAATAATTATAAGGACTTATGCATCAGACATACTTTTGTAAAAAGGGAGTTTTAAAAAGCATATGAATATAAAAATAATCTTGACATCCAAACCGCAAAGGTTTACTATAGTTAGCGTAAGCTAATTAAATAATTATTCTTCAGGGCAGGGTGCAATTCCCTACCGGTGGTATAGCCCACGAGCCGTAAGGCATGATTCGGTGAGATTCCGAGGCCGACAGTAAAGTCTGGATGAAAGAAGATGTGGATATGATAGTGACTCTGGAGTGTTTTATACATTCCGGATTTTTTTTATCTCAAAAGTCATTTATGATGAAATGCAGCTAGTGCATATTTATCTGAGATTATGATATTTGAAATCATTAGGCCCTGAACGATAATAGTTCAGGGATTTTTTTTGCGGAAAGGAAACCAAATGACTGATGAACAATATATGAGAAGGGCAATTGAGCTTGCAAAGCGCGGCATGGGATATACCTCGCCAAACCCGATGGTCGGAGCTGTGATTGTAAAGGACGGCAGGATAATCGGAGAGGGCTGGCATGAGAGATACGGAGAGCTGCACGCGGAAAGAAATGCGTTAAAGCATTGCAAGGAATCGCCACAGGGAGCAGATATGTATGTGACTCTCGAGCCCTGCTGTCATCATGGCAAGCAGCCACCATGTGTGGAGGCAGTGATAGAAGCCAGTATAAAAAGAGTATATGTGGGCTCGGATGACCCAAATCCGCTTGTCGCCGGAGGCGGTATCAAAATCCTTAAAGAGCATGGGATAGAGGTTGTCACGCAGGTGCTTAAAGAGGAGTGTGACAGGCTGAACGAGGTGTTCTTTTACTATATACAGACCAAACTTCCATATGTCGCTATGAAATATGCCATGACGATGGACGGAAAGATAGCCACATATTCAGGGCTTTCAAAGTGGATAACAGGAGAAAAAGCGAGAGAACATGTGCAAAACCTGCGCCACAGATATAAAGCCATAATGGCAGGAATAGGAACAGTGCTTGCAGACGATCCACTGCTTACATGCAGAATCGAGGGCGGAGTAAATCCAATCCGCATAATATGCGATACGCACCTTAAGCTTCCACTGGAATCGCAGATAGTAAATACTGCAAAGGAAGTGCCAACGATTGTTGCAGTCAGTGAGCGATATCGTGAAACCGCACAGTCAGAAGCCTTACCTGATACTGAAAAAGATAGTATAGAAGAAAACATTGATTATCAAAAAAAGAGAAAAATAACACGGCTTGAAGAAAACGGAATAGAAATTCTGTATGTAGCTGAAAAAAACGGTCATATTGATTTAAATGACCTCATGCAAAAGCTCGGCGAAAGAAGCATAGACAGCATTCTGCTTGAGGGAGGCGGAATACTCAACTGGTCAGCCCTGGAGAGTGGGATTGTGAATAAGGTATACGCTTACATTGCACCAAAGCTTTTCGGAGGGGCGGATGCAAAAACTCCGATAGAGGGAATGGGAACCGACTCACCGGCACATGCCGTGATGCTTGGAAACAGTAAGGTAACAAAGCTTGGTGATGATTTCCTCATCGAGAGTGATGTTGTGAATACTTAAAAAAGAAAGGCGATACACAATGTTCACAGGAATAGTTGAAGAAGTTGGAACAATAGATACAATTTCACGTGGAGCAAACTCAGCAGTACTTACAATCAGAGCTGAAAAAGTGCTAGCTGGAATAAAGGTCGGAGACAGCATAGCGGTAAACGGTATCTGCCTCACGGTCACAAGGCTCATGCCACATGCGTTTACAGCGGATGTCATGCACGAGACGCTAAACCGTTCATCACTTGCAAATGCGATGAGAGGAGCACATGTCAATTTGGAGCGTGCGATGGCAGCAGATGGCAGATTCGGCGGGCACATCGTGTCGGGACATGTTGACGGAACAGGCAGGATTGTGGAGGTCAAAAAGGATGATAATGCCATCTGGTATACGATACAGGCTGCACCACAGCTCATGCGCTATATAGTCGAGAAGGGCTCCGTCACAATCGATGGAATAAGCCTCACAGTCGCAAAGGTGGCAGAGGATAATTTCTCGATATCAGCGATACCGCACACGGTAAGCCAGACTGTGCTAAAGGACAGAAAGGTGGGAGCTGTCGTAAATCTGGAAACAGATATCATAGGAAAATATGTTGAGAAGCTGTTGTTTAAAGGGCAGTCGGATGGAATAACAGAAGAAATGACAGGAACACAGACAATTAAGGAAAATGTACCACATAAATCCGGCGAAAATAAAAAACAACCGGATGGAATAACAAGAGAGTTCCTGGCAAAATACGGCTTTTAACATAAAAGCACGGGTATCGTGCGAGTTTGCGAATGTGCGTGGAGCTGAAGGGTTAAAAAATTATGTAATTGAACATCTTCAAAATCATAAGAGAAAGGACATAAAATATGAAATTCAACACAGTAGAAGAAGCACTTGATGAGCTTCGTGCAGGGAAAATAATACTTGTCACAGATGATGAGGACAGAGAGAATGAGGGCGATTTCATCTGTGCGGCAGAATTTGCCACAACAGAAAACATCAACTTTATGGCGATGCACGGCAAGGGTCTGATATGCATGCCGATGTCGCAGGAATATGTAAAGAAGCTTCGTTTTCCGCAGATGGTGCAGGAAAATACAGACAATCATGAGACAGCATTTACAGTATCAATAGACCATGTCTCAACAACCACAGGCATTTCCGCAGCAGAGCGCTCAATCACAGCAATGAAATGTGTCTCTGATGACGCAAAGCCTGAGGATTTCAGACGTCCGGGCCACATGTTTCCGCTTCTTGCAAAGAAAAACGGCGTACTGGAGAGAAACGGACACACAGAGGCAACAGTCGATCTGTGCAGGCTCGCAGGACTAAAGGAATGTGGACTGTGCTGTGAGATAATGCGTGAGGACGGTACCATGATGCGCACAACAGAGCTCATGGAGCTTGCAAAAAAATGGGACATCAAGTTCATCACAATAGCGGCACTTCAGGAATACAGAAAGATACATGAAAAGCTCGTTGACCGTGTCACAGAGGTAAAGCTGCCGACTAAATACGGCGAATTCAAGGCATATGGCTTCGTCAACAGATTAAACGGAGAGCATCACGTAGCACTTGTAAAGGGCGAAATCGCAGATGGAAGAGATGTGCTCTGCCGAGTACATTCAGAGTGTCTCACAGGAGATGTATTCGGCTCGCAGCGCTGCGACTGCGGTCAGCAGCTTGAGGCAGCCATGAGACAGATAGACGAGGAGGGCAGAGGAATACTGCTCTACATGCGTCAGGAGGGCAGAGGCATCGGCCTGATAAATAAGCTGAAGGCCTATGAGCTTCAGGAGCAGGGCATGGACACACTCGAAGCAAATCTGGCACTCGGCTTTGCCGGAGATGAGCGCGAGTACTATATCGGAGCTCAGATATTAAGAGAGCTCGGCGTACACAGCCTGCGCCTTCTCACAAATAACCCTGACAAGGTATACCAGCTCTCAGAGTTTGGCATGGAAATAAGCGAGCGTGTGCCAATCCAGATGAGCGCCACAGCACATGACCTGTTTTATCTGAAAACAAAGCAGAACCGCATGGGACACATACTCTCATATTAGTACACCGCATCGAGCATTTTTGCAATGTGTGCGGGGATTCTGAATAGTAACAAATTCTAAATAGTTAATAATTGCAGATAAACTCATCTGAGTAAAAATAAAAAACATAAGGAGAACAAAAATGAACGTAATCGAAGGAAAAATGACACAGGATGGAATCAAGATAGGAATCGTAGTAGCAAGATTCAATGAATTTATCACATCAAAGCTTTTAGGAGGAGCAAAGGACGGACTCGTAAGACATGACGTGCCGGAGGAAAACATAGACGTAGCATGGGTGCCGGGAGCATTCGAGATACCACTCATCGCAAAGAAGATGGCAAAAAGTGGAAAATATGATGCAATCATCTGCCTCGGAGCAGTAATCAGAGGAGCAACAAGTCACTATGACTATGTGTGCAACGAGGTATCAAAGGGAATCGCATCCGTATCACTTGAGTCAGAAATCCCGGTAATGTTTGGAGTAGTCACCACCGAAAACATCGAGCAGGCAATAGAAAGAGCCGGAACAAAAGCCGGAAACAAAGGATATGACTGTGCACTCGGTGCAATCGAAATGATAAATCTTGTCAGACAAATCGGATAATATAATTTATATAGCATAATACCCCGAGGTCCAAATATCATCGATATTTGGACCTCGAATAATATATATATAAAATAATCTGCCTATTAATTGTCATCCTGAAATAGCGTAGTAATCCACAAAAAAATAACTTTCAAACGCAAGCTTAACAGCGTGTTGTCAAGCTTGCAACCAACCAATAACTAAAAATCGCAAATCATAAGTAGTAAATTATTGTCACAACGTAAGTGGCGTAAGCGCTGCACGGATGCCCGGCGCTTACGCCACGCCCTCCAAACAAAAAAGAAGAAAAATTTAATATCTAAAGAATTGCACGAAAAATCTGTATATAGTATAATGATAGTTCAGGAAAACAAAACGGAGGACCATGAATTTTGATAGATATACATTGCCATTTATTATACGGAGTGGATGACGGCTCAAAGTCGCTCGAGGAATCGGTAGAGATGCTCAAGATAGCCAAAAAGCAGGGCATCACAGGCATAATCCTCACACCGCACCTGCGCCATGGAATGTTTAAGCATCCGCTTGAAAAGATAGAGCGACACTATAAAAAGCTGATGCCATATGCAAAGAAGCTTGGGATAGAATTAAAGCTCGGCACAGAGTATCATGTGGCAACCGATATGATAGATGCCTTTCATGGTGGGCTGTGTCATACACTGGCAGATACACAGTATATACTCACAGAGTATTCACATTCCAGCGAATACTCGTTTGTATACAAGATGACGCGCGAAGCTATATTTGCAGGATATATACCGGTGATAGCACATGTTGAGAGATATGAGTGTCTCAGTGATATAAGCCGTATAGAGGATTTGCAGGAGCTGGGAGCGCTCATACAGGTTAATGCAGACTCAGTGCTTGGCATAGATGGCAGACACTTCAAGAGATACACAAAGAAGCTTTTGAAGGCAGGACTTGTTGATGTAATAGCAAGCGACAGCCATGGTACAAAGGAGCGCGTCTGCAACATGAAAAAATGCTATGAGTACGTGGCAAAGAAGTTCGGTGATGACTTCGCGCAGGAAATCATGCAGACCACACCGGAAAATATAATAAACGGAAGATAATAAGTGTAAATGCGGGGATAAATAATGGAGAGAGAACAGGATTTTGACAACGAGATAGAGATAGACTTAAAGGATCTGTTTCTTGAGATAATTTCATATTGGCAGTGGATAATTCTTGTTACGATAGCGGCAGGTGCAGTGGCATTTGCGATAAGCAGATTTATGATTACACCTATGTATGAATCGACATCTGAGCTCTATGTACTTTCAAAGAGCACATCAATCACAAGCCTTGCGGATATCCAGACAGGCACCAGCCTGACAAATGATTACATAGTTGTAGTAAAGGGACGTCCGGTGCTGGATCAGGTCATAGAGAATCTCAATCTGAATGAGAGCTATAAGACACTTGGCGGTAGGGTGACGCTCGACAATCCGTCCAACTCGCGAGTACTCAACATCACAGTAACGGATCCGGATCCGCAGATGGCAAAGACCATAGCAGATGAGATAGCAAAGGTAGCATCGGCATATATAGCGGAAAAGATGAAGCAGGATCCGCCGACCATCATCCAGAGCGGATATGATGATGGAGGCGCAGTAAGCCCTAATATCGGCAAAAACACAGTGATAGGAGCCTTTGCGGGAGCATTTCTGTCGATTGCGGTTATAGTGGTTTCTTATCTGTTCAATGATACAATCATAGATACAGAGGATGTGGAGAAGAAGCTTGGCATGAACGTGCTTGGTACACTTCCGCTCGATGAAGCGGAGGATGACGGAGAGCATGGAAAGGGTAGAAAGCATAGCAAGGGCAGCCACAGAAAGATAAGAAAAAAGAAATCGGCTTCAGCATAAGGAAGCCTGTATCAGGAGATGGGCAGATGGAATTAGTAAAGTTTGGCAAGCTAAAAGAACAAAGCTATACAATGAAGGAATCGCTTCGAGCTTTGAAGACAAATATACAGTTTTGCGGGGATGATATACGCACGCTTCTTGTGACAAGCTCTGTTCCAAATGAAGGCAAAAGCACCGTGGCACTTGATCTGGCGCGGTCGCTTACAGAGTCAGGAAAGAGAGTGCTTTTCATAGATACTGATATGCGTAAATCAGTCCTTGCAGGGCGTCTGCGTGCCACAGCGGCAAGTGGAGGGGAGATATGCGGATTGTCGCACTATCTTTCCGGTCAGAGACGTCTCGAGGAAGTGATGTATGGCACGGAAATACCGGGCCTTTTTATGATATTTGCAGGGCCGTCTGTGCCGAATCCGACAGAGATTCTTGAGAAAAAATACTTTCAGGAGCTTCTTAATTTCGGCAAGGAGCACTTTAACTACATAATTATAGACTGTGCACCGATAGGAGCTGCCATAGATGCGGCAGTTGTAGCAAAGTATTGTGACGGAGCTATAATAGTGATAGGACAGGGCATGGCGAGCGCCAGAATGATACAGAGTGTGAAAAAACAGCTCGAGGCATCGGGAGTGAGGATACTGGGCGCTGTGCTCAACAAGGTAAACAACAAGAAAAACAGCCATGTCAGTGGGTACTATGGCAATTACTACGGCAGCTATTACGGGCGGTCGGATAAAGCATGAAAAGCATCGATGTAGAGTTAGGAAAATCAAATATGCTGCCGCTTATTGCAAGCCAGCAGTTTTATGCTTCGTGGAAGGTCTTTATCAGGGAGCTTTTGCTCAATGCCATGGATGCCTGCAATGTGCGGCAGGCACTTGAGTGGAGCTGGGGCACGGAGTTCCTCGAGCTGGAGCAGGCAAGCCAGATGCGCGATGTCAGGGCCATATATGAGCCGCGCATAGACATCACGTACAGCAGTGATACAAGACTGTTTACGATAGAGGATAACGGAATAGGCATAAATGAATATGACCTGGAGCACTTTATCGCACAGATAGGGGCAAGCTATTATACAAGCGCAGATTTCTTCAATCAGCAGCTGAAGTATGAGCCGTATTCCCACTATGGCATCGGGCTATGCTCGTGCTTTACAGTCTCAAAGGCTGTGCTCATCGAGTCGAAAAAGGATAAGGTCATAAACACTGCCTGGAACATAAGCAATCCGCAGGATACGGCACCGGTCATGGCAAAGTGGTTTGGAGATAGTGGCCAGATAGAGTATGTCATATCGCAGAAAAAGACACCGGGCACACGCATCTCTATCCCTGTAAAGCCATCATATGCGCCGTATATAGATATGGATTTTATAGTGGACACCATAAAGCACTATATGCTTACACTGCCTATACCTGTAAATATCAGGTGTGATACGAGGGAGGTATGCCTGTCGCAGCCAAAGGCAAAGTGGAACTATCCGATGAATGAGCTTGTTGGCATGAATATCATACGAGTGGATAACAGCCTGCTTGAGGGCTATGTTGCCATATATCATCCAAAGCACAAGGGGTATTTTCCTAAGTCCACGCTGTACCAGCAGGGAGTCCTTGTGTCAGATGCTACAGACATACTGAGGCTTGCGCCATCGTGGATAGACAATTTCTCGTATCAGCTCAATATCAAAAAAAGGTTTTTAAACATAAGCATATCGAGAGACGGAGCAGCCTTCGATGAAAAGCACATAGAGCTCCGCCAGTACATCGGACAGATTATTATTGATTTTTTTGGTCAGAGTCCACTCACACTTGGACAGTACCTGTCAGACGGCAGAAAACGGCTGGTAGGTGAATACGAGGCAGAAAACGAGCTGGTAAGCAGAGCTATACAGGTGCTTGTATATATAAAGGAGCGCGAGGTAGAGGTGCCGGTGAGGACAGTGATAAACGGCTTTATCGGGCGGAAAATAAAGATAGCATTCATGCAGAGGGCGCTTTTTGCACACTATAGGGAGAACTACCCTTATGATTATGGTCAGTTTATTGACAAGTACGATATCATAGTATTTGAGCAGAATATCCGAGCCTTCTGGCAGTTTATGACACCATACATCACATCTATGGAGTATGTTATGGGTGACATGCCGGGCATCATATACACGGATGTATCGGCAGACCTAACAGTGGCAAAGACAGCAGCATCGTACAGAAACGACTACGTGCTAAGACCGGAGTATTATGATCTGGACCCTGTATTTTGTCTGGTGTCAAATGAGCTGACAGACCCGATGGAGCTGGTGATAAATACCCACAACCGCAATGCAATGCTTTTGCAGCGCGCCGAAAAGTACAAAAAGGTAAGGATTGCAAGAGCTGTGATCATAGAAAATATCAAGCAGAGGATACTGGGCAATGCATCCAGATGGAACAGTATCATAGATTTTGGAGGCGAGCTCGTGCACCAATATGAGCTGGAAAAGCCAATGAGCCTGCAGGCACAGTGGTGCCTCGAGAGAGACTTCCCGGATGAAATCAATGCGTATATAGCAAAGACCTTTACAGACAGGGAAATCGCAGATTACGGGCTTACAAGTCTTTATTTTACAAGGAAGGACTTTATAAAGTGGTGGATGGCACCATAGGCTGTACCGCACAGACATATATTATCAAACACTTATTGAAGCATGAATAAGGAGAACATGAAAATGGAGATATTAGACTTAAACAACGAAGAAGACACAAAAACAACCGATGAGATGGAGCCAAAAAAGCCGGAGGAAAAAACATCACCTGTCAAGGAAATCTTAAGCTGGGTGTTAACAATCGCATTCGCCATTGTAGCGGCAATACTCATAAAGAACTATGTCATTATAAATGCAAATATTCCGTCAGGCTCGATGGAGAACACCATACAGATTGGAGATGACATATTTGGCTTCAGGCTCGCATATACATTTTCTGACCCAAAGCGAGGGGATATAGTCATATTCAATGCCCCGGATTCGCCTTCTGAGAAGTACATCAAGCGTGTAATAGGTCTGCCGGGAGAGACAGTCACCATAGAGGACGGCCAGGTGTATATAGACGGTGAGGCGCTTGAGGAGGATTATCTCAAGTCAAACCAGAGCGGTGAGGATCCGTGGACAGTAAATGCCGGACCTTACGAGTTTAAGGTGCCACAGGACTCATATCTGCTGCTCGGTGACAACAGAAACGGCTCATCAGACGCAAGAGTCTGGGAACACACATATGTGTCCAAGGACGATATACTTGCAAAAGCGATATTCAGATATTACCCGTTCGACAGATTCGGAGCGGTGAAATAAGCTGTAAATCAGGATATAAAATAAAAATAGAGGTAAAGTAAATGCCAAAGACAGAAACAGACATTGAAAAACGAAATAAATATGGCATGCTGTGCGGTATAGTCGGTATATTTTTAAACCTCATACTCTTTGCCGGCAAGCTCTTTGCAGGAATGCTAAGCGGTGCAATTTCAATCACTGCGGATGCATTCAACAACCTGTCAGATGCAGGCTCATCAATCATCACAATAGCGGGCTTCAAGATGGCGGCGCAGAGAGCTGATGAGGAGCACCCATACGGACATGCGAGGATGGAGTATGTGGCTACACTGGCAGTTGCAGCAATCATACTCATAATGGGCTTTGAGCTGTTCAGGGATTCCTTTGGCAAAATCATAAAGCCGCAGGACATAGAGTTTTCATGGCTTATTGTAGCGATACTACTGGCATCGATAGCCGTAAAATGCGTCATGGCGGTATACAATTTCTATTTTTCAAAAAAGCTTGATTCATCAACACTCGAAGCGACAGGCAGGGACAGTCTGTCAGACTGTATCGCTACATCTGTAGTACTTGCAGCCACACTCATAGCGCACTTTTCAGGACTCAATCTGGATGGAATAGGCGGTGTATTTGTGTCATTGTTTATATTCTATTCAGGGATATCATCAGCCAGGGAGGCGATAGACCCGCTGCTTGGAGCAAAGCCGGAGCCGGAGTTTGTCGATAGACTCAAGGAGATGGTACTGGACTTTGACAAAAACATACTCGGTATGCATGACCTTATGGTGCATGATTATGGACCGGGACACAGGATAGTATCGTTTCATGCAGAGGTGCCGGAGGACGGAGATATGGTCGAGCTGCACGATATAATCGATAATCTGGAGCGCAGGATACGAAGGGAGCTGGGCTGTATAGTGACCATCCACATGGACCCGGTAGCGATAGAGGATGAGGAGGTAGCCGGACTGAAGGCCGAGGTGCTCTCTGTGATAAAAGGGCTTGATTCGCACATAAATATGCACGATTTCCGTATTATCAGGGGTGATACACATACGAATCTGGTTTTTGACATTGCAGTTCCATTCGGCTATATCACCTCAGATGATGATATATGCAATGCAATACAGGAAAATGTCAGGAAAAAGCTTGGAAAGAATTACTATACCGTGATAGAGGTAGACCGCGATAATTACATAAATATATGACATTGTAAGGGATATATACGAGCTTCGTCGGTGGCTGTTGGGATAAAGAAACGGTGCACAATAAGATAAAAGAGGGTAAAGTATATGTTACGAATAGGAATATGTGATGACTCAGCGGAAGCAAGGCAGCATATGCTGCAATTATGTCAGAAATATTATGAAAACAATACGGATGCATTTGAATATAAAATGTATAAAAACGCAGAAGAGGTTCTTGAATATTGTGATGATGAGGAAAACCAAAAAATAGATATACTTTTTCTGGATATAGAGATGGATGGTCTCAGCGGAATAAAACTAAAGGAACGAGTACTGAAACTGGACAAAATCTGGCGGATAGCATTTGTGTCGAGTCATGATGAGAAGATGATAGATTCCTTTGGAATCAAGACTATAGATTTTATCAGGAAGCCGGCCGGATATATGGATGTGAAAGCAGTGCTGGAAAAGGTATTGATAGAGAAATGTGAGAATGTAGGCATTTCGTATTTGTCTGAAACCGGTCAAAACATAATAATCTATGCTGAGGATATAAGATATATAGAAGCACAGGGAAAATATGCGTATATTTATACCAATGGGCAGAACTTTGTAGGAATGAATATATCTGAGATTGAGAAACGGCTTGAGGACAGTTCTGTGATACGTGTTCATAAATCATATATGGTTAATCTTGAATATGCCACACTTAGAAATGGAAAATTATCTATAAGAGATATGGATATTGAAATTCCGATTGGTAGAAGCTATAAAGAAACCGTAAAAAGGTTATATCACGAGTATGGTGAAAGAATGGCGAGGCGAAGAATGTGATAAGGGATATATTGTATTTGATAGTATATTTTGTAACAGAGACGGTACTTTATTCATTAGCATATCGTACTGCACTAAGTAGAGGAATTACCAATAAAGCTGTCAAATGGATGGTATATATCATTGCGGTGGTAATTACAGGGAGTATTGTATATGTAAATAATAATCTACAGTATGTAATGGGAGCATCCATATTTATAATGGTTATGTTGCCTGTTTTTATAATAGAGCCATTTAAAATTCAAAATTTGATTTTGTATCCGTTTGTGGTTATAGCAAGCTCTATATTTGGAATGTTGTTTTCATTTATTATATCTATAAAAATTGGAATTTCTGAATACTACGTTAAGGAATCTCCGGCTTTAACGATTTTATGTCAGATATTGAGTATAGGTGTCTGGGCGCTAATATATGTAATAAAACGAAGAAAAAATGATCAGGAAGAAGTAGTTTTAGATCTAAAACATTACATCATTTTGTATTTAGTTACCATCAGTTCATTGATATTAGTAGGATCAATTCAGACTTTTTCAGAATTGGAAGAGTATGAAGATTTGCAAATTTATGGGGTGTTTGCAGTAATGGCTTGCTGTACACTTGTTGTAGTAACACTTATGCAGATTGTTGTTTTAAGCCAGAATGCACATATAAAAAAGTCAAATGACATGTATAAGGAGCATATGGCTTTACAAAAGCAGTACTATGAGCATATGCTTCTGCAATATGAAGAACTGCGGAAATTCCGTCATGATGTAAAAAATCATATGCTTGCGTTAAATAGTATGTGTACCAGCGAAGATAATTCACAAATAAAAAAATATTTATCGCAGCTAACTAATGAGGTTTCATCTAAAAAACCGGTAGAGTACACCGGAAACAGGGAATTGGATGCGGTAATAGCTCCATTTGTCCTGGAAGCTGAAAGTAAAAATATAAAGGTTCAGTTTAAGGGGCGCGTATCGGATAATGTAGCAATTGATATGTTTGATATGTGCACAATAATATCAAATCTCTTAAATAATGCCATAGAGGCATGCGAAAAAATACAAGAGGACAAAAGAATAATTGAGTTTGAGATAGCCGGTTATAATTCACAAATATTTATCTCGGTTTGTAATAGTTATGATATGGAGAGTATTATAAATCAAAAACAAAAGTTTATTACTACAAAAGAGGATAAGCTGAATCATGGTATTGGCTTAGAAAATGTAAGCAGGACTGTAAAAAAATATGATGGAGATATGAGAATATCTCAGGAAAATGAAAGATTTATTGTAACAATAAATATATAAAAAATAGGAAAATAGTTATAGAAATAAGCAATCACTATGTCGTTCATACCTAAAAAGTGTCGTTCATGCAATAGTGATTGCTTTTTTTGTGTATAAAAGAGTATAGTGAATATGCAAAGATAAATAAGGGAGGAAATAGTGGGATGACACCAATGATTATAGATCTAGAATGGCTTATTCGAATATTGATGGGAAAAAAATAAAAACTTATGATTATAAAAATCTATATTAATAAGTCCGGTAAAGTATCTGATTTACAAAATCAAAAAATTACTTTATAAAACACAGTCGGTATAGAATGTGTAGTACTGCTGTACCGCAAGATAATTATGGTATGAAGCAAGCAATTGCTTTATATATATTCTCAACAATGCGCAGAAAGAGAAAATAGGAATTATATGAAGGGAGAAAGATCATGGAATTAGCATTACAATTTGAAAATTTGAATTGTGAAGAGTTATGTGCGATTGATGGTGGAAACAAAGCACAGGATGTAGGCTATCAGGTAGGAAAGTATATTGGAATTACAGCTACATTAATTCTTAAGTTGATGGGATACTAAATTAAATAATATTTGAGCATGTTAACTTTTGAGATTTGCATCTATAATAATAATATTTGTAAATGTCACAAATAGATATGATTCAGTCGATGTTATCATGAATGTAAAGGAGGTGTATATTAAATGTTCAAAGAAATTAGTGGAAGAGACCTTTTCATAATTGAGGGGGGAAAGAAAAATCCTGTTTGGAAATTTTTTGAAGGTACAGGATATTTTGCCATTGGTGTTTACAATGGAATTAAGGACTGGTTTGGAGCTTGTTAGGTGATGAACTGAAGAATAAAGAGAGACTAAAATTAGAGTCTCTCTTTAAGGTGGTATTCAAGTTAAATGAAGCAAAATTAAATATAAATTTTTTGTCAGTGATGAGAACTTTTAATCAAGTCATTTATCAGGAGAATAATACAAATGAATAAAAGAAAGAGTAATTATATATATATTGAAATGAGGCATAAAATGCTAATAGTTGGAGTTATAATAATTCATGTTTGTTTTATGCTCATAGGGGCTAGTGGCATTATATCTGGTTTAAAAGAAAAAAATATATTTTATGGACTGCTGATAAATATGATTTATCAGTTGACTTTGATTATCATGATTGGAGTGGCAATGAAGCAATATTTGACCACTTCATTTAAAAAATTCAAAGCTGACAGAATTTCTGTAAATATAAAAAGAGTT
>URDU01000049.1 GCA_900546625.1 uncultured Lachnobacterium sp.
CTCTTACAGTAATCATCTACAATTTAATGTTGTACAAAGCAAAAGAGCTCGAAAGAGCTCTTTTGCTTTGTATAAATATTATGTTTATAAAAGGGTAAGAAAGTAAACATAGCATTTTCACAATTGCCCGGTATACTACAATCATAAACAAAAGAAATTCTCATATTAATCTTTTTTTCATATTTTTAGCCGGTACACCCCACATGTACCGGCTTCCTCTTTGTAATATAAAATATTGTATTGCAGTAAAGTAAATCATAAACATTTTACAAATCAAGAGGAAATAAGATTGTTGAAATAATCTGCTAACTGTGGTATATTGAACATAAAGAAAGGCACTCGCTGGAACGAATGCCTCTCAGGAGCCCCACTCCATAAGGTGGAGTTTCCCAAGGTGAGTTTATCCTCTTATTCAGAGGCGCCCGTCCTGGTCACAACAGGGCGGGCATTTTATTTGCGCTTGTTTCTCTTGTCGAGAAAGGCAAGCAACGCTACAATCAAGCTACCGAAGGACATCAGCAAGGCTAATATCCCAATGAAAATCGAAATGATTTCATAAGCTGTCATTGGCGCCACCTCCCTTCCTATGTATTCCGGCAAACCGGTCAATGGCTTGGGAGGCTACCACCCCTGTCGTGGGTTCCATGTGACAGATTCTAACATATTCAGACGATAATTTCAATTTAAATCATGATATCCGATTTATCATCATAGTTACTAAAACATATTTTTTTCAATTCTTAATGGTATAATAGACTCATGATGAATCTGGTAATTATAATGTTTCGTTTACATGTATTAAGAAAGTGTGCAAGGTTATAGGAGAAAAATAAATGATTAAAAAACATAGTATTTGATATAGGAAACGTGCTGAATCGTGGTGTCATTCCTGAGAACGAGATAATTGATGAGATGGTTAAGGTGGATCCACAGCATTTTCACAATTGCCTTGTATACTACAATCATAAACAAAAGAAATTCTCATATTAATCTTTTTTCATATTTTAGCCGGTAAACCCCACATGTACCGGCTTCCTCTTTATTTTCCCATCTGTACTGATTCTGTAGATTTATCAAGTGCAAATATTTCTTCAATCGGGACTCCAAAATAGTCGGACATCTCAAACATGAATTCTGCGGACGGCATTAGCCCAGCTCAACGCGTCGGCATTCAATCACTTCTTTCATTATAATTCATTAAAACCGGTAATCTGGTACATCATTAGAATTAATTTTGCCGACAACCTTTCCGAATACATCCAGACGGTCAGACTCTAATATTGGAACATTTTACAACTATGACACAAGTATGCAACATAATAAACGAATGCTTCTGATAGAGTAATGATACACAATATCAGTTACTGAAAAGCAGGAGGGTAGAAAGTGGACAGGACACAATACAAATGTTGCAGACGTGGGGCAAATTTACGTCGAAGGAGACGCAGGCACAGAAAAATACGGCGTTCAGTTATATTTTCATGTAGTATCATAGCTGTGGCTGTATTTGTGATTGTTGGAAGCCGTATTATAACATCCGGCGCTGGCAGGACAAATAAAAATGATGTTGAAGCCGGAAATAATACATATGATAATGCAGTTATAGAAAATAGCAAAATCTCTGAAAAGAATAAGATACAAAATAATCAGTCAATGCTTGATGATATAATGAACAGTACCCAATATCCAAAACAGCTACAGGAGCTTGCTTTGAAAAATGAAGAGGCACTTGAGTTTGTGTATGATTATCCGACGGAACATGTGAAGGAACACATAGTTGATTTGACAGAAGAAGCGTCTATGGATAGTGTTCCGTTATTTGTGCAGTGGGATAAACGCTGGGGCTACGAAAAGTATAGCGGCAATTTTTTCGCAGCAAGCGGATGCGGTCCCACTACACTTTCGATGGTAGTGGTTTACCTGACACACAACAGGGATGCATCACCGCTTGCAGTAGCAAAGTATTCAAAGGAAGCCGGTTACAGTGTAGATGGATCGGGAAGTTCATGGACGCTTATAAGTGAAGGCTGCAGGCACTACGGCGTAAAAGCAAAGACAGTGGCGCTGGATGAGAGCAGAATGAAAGCAGAGCTTGATGCAGGACATCCTATTGTGGTAAATGTAGGACCGGGAGATTTTACCGATACAGGACATTTTATGGTTATAACAGGCTATGATGATGAAGGCTTTTCAATAAATGATCCAAACAGCATTGAAAAAAGTGGCAAAAGGTGGTTATTCAAAAATATATCATCTCAGATTAGAGCTGTCTGGAGTATGTATGTGTGAAAATATATTTGTATAAGTGCCGGTAAAACATCCTATTATTGAGTTAAATAATAGGGTGTTTTTTACAACTATGACACATCTTTATGCTATAATAATTCTATCATAATCATAGAAGAGGAGCAGCTTATGACCAGTATTCTCATAGTGGAAGATGACAACGACATAAATAATTTAATATGTGACACCTTAAAGGCTGAGGGATATCAATGCGAAAGAGCGTTTGATGGCAAGGAAGGGGCAGACAAAATTGAGCAGAACAGGTACGATCTTCTGCTGCTGGATATTATGCTTCCTGAGATAAATGGTTATGAATTGCTTGACTATGTCAGGAGAATTGGGGATACTCCGGTCATAATAATATCTGCCATGGGACAGGTGGATGAAAGAATACGCGGGCTTCGTATGGGTGCGGATGATTACATATGCAAACCATTTCAGATAGGTGAGCTGCTTGCGAGAGTAGAAACTGTATTAAGGCGCACTCAGCGCACGGCAGAGCGTCTGGAAATAGAGGATGTGGCTATAGATCCTAAATCACGTACGGTGACAAAGGCAGGTGAGCAGGTAGAGCTCACAGTAAAGGAATTTGACCTGCTGTATGAGCTTATGAAGAATAAGAATGTCGCACTTAGCAGGCGCAGGCTTTATGAGCTTGTATGGCAGGAGGAGTATACAGGGGAGACGAGGACACTTGACTCACATGTACAAAGACTGAGGAAAAAGCTTGACTGGAACGAAAAGATTGTCACAGTTTTCAGGATTGGCTATCGTCTGGAGGTTCGCGGATGAAATTTTTCTATAAAATGTTTCTTGGAATGACAGTGATACTGGCTGTTGCCCTTGGAATGATAGAATATGTGACTCTATCATATTCACTGGAGCATGCAGTGAAAAGGGAGCAGGACAGTGCACTTTCACAGCATCAGATGATAAAATACTCGATTGAAACGGTAATCCTTAACATGAAGAGTGAGGATGTGGAGAAA
This sequence comes from uncultured Lachnobacterium sp., assembly GCA_900546625.1. Lineage (GTDB taxonomy): Bacteria > Bacillota > Clostridia > Lachnospirales > Lachnospiraceae > Roseburia. The sequence continues at coordinate 3,276 of URDU01000049.1, forward strand.
GAGCTTACAGATATGATGTCGCAGTCAGCAAAATCCATTGTTGGAGATGAAGGTGGAATGTATCTTGCCGATGATGATGGAAAAAAAGTATATGCCAATTCATGTAATTATGAGCAAAAGGATACAAAGGTAAAGGACGGTACGCTTACATACAGTATAGTGTCAAAAGAGAATACTAAAGATACCGGTGAAAAGCAAAGCGGCAGATATATCCATGTCAAAAGCAGCTTTAAGCTGAATGAAAACAGGTATATTCTGATAACGGAAAGTGACATTACACCGGTTTTTGATGAGTCAAAGGAGCTTAGGTATAGATGCAGCATGTACTACATTGTTATACTTGCTGTTGGTATGATGGTCATATTGATACTTTCTTTTATGATTACAAAGCCTCTTGCCGGATTAACAGCCACAACCAAAAAATTTGCAGATGGTGATTACACAGCAAGAAGTGATGTAAAGACAAAGGATGAAATAGGTGAGCTTGCAAAGGCTTTCAATGAGCTTGCAAAAAACCTTGAAAGCAAGGTTTATGAGCTTAGGATGGCGGCAAAGAAGCAGGAGGATTTTACTGCAAACTTTGCGCATGAGCTCAAAACCCCAATGACATCAATTATCGGATATGCTGATACCCTGTATCAGAAAAAATTGTCTGAGGATGAGGTGCACAGTGCTGCCGGAGTCATACTGAATGAGGGCATGAGGCTTGAAGCATTATCGTTTAAGCTGCTGGAGCTTATCACTCTTGATAAAAATGATTTCAGGCTTGAAGAGACAAGGGTATCAGAGATTATAGCAGACTGTGTGGAAACCGCGCGTGAAGCAGCAAGAAAGCATAATACAGAGCTTGTATACAATGCGGATGAGGCATGGGTGTGGCTGGAATATGATCTGTTTAAGACCATGCTTCTTAACCTGATAGACAATGCGGTGAAATCAGGAGGCAGCAGGGTGGATGTATCAGGCAGTCTTATTTCGCACAGAATTTATCGTATTGCAGTTTCGGACAATGGAAGAGGGATACCGCCTGAGGATATAGAGAGAATTACTGAGGCTTTTTATATGGTTGACAAGTCCAGATCAAGAAGTGAGCATGGAGCAGGGCTTGGGCTTGCACTTGTATCAAGGATTGCTAAGCTGCATCATATAAAAATCCATTATGAGAGTGAGTCAGGTAAAGGAACAAGGGTGTATTTTGATATGAAAGCGGAGGCATTGGATGAAAAGTAAGCATTTATCAGTGCGCAAATGTATTGGTAAAAAACCGGATAAAATCAAGGGAATAGTGTGTATATGCATTATTATGGCAGTTGTATGTGCCGGAAATATGATACCGAATTTTCTGATTTCACTTAAAGCAGCAAAAATTGCCAAAACGAGTACTACAATAAGCAACGCAGATATAAGTCCCTACAGCAGCTCTATTTCAGCTGAAGAGAGGCTTACAAAGATGATGTCTCTGATGCAGGATAATGTAAATGAGCTGTGGAATGGGAAATATAATGAGACGAGGGAACCGTTGGATACTGAAATTCCGGTGGGACAGGCTTATACAGCTATTCAGACCTTTCTGAAGGGTGCCTGTGAGCTGCAGAAGCAGTCAGCTATTACGCAGATGCTCGGTGAAGACGATATAGGTATGCTGCAAAGCCTTGAAAGTAACTACTCAAAGGATACAGACAGTGAAGCAGAACAGACATATGAAGCTGCGCCTGCACAATATGGTGCAGCAGTCGTTTCGGATGCCGGCTTTGACAACACGATATCAGATTTTTTCGTGGCATCAGATATAAGCAAGGAATTGTCGGCGTGGGTATTTATAATATCATTTGAAGATACGAGAATGCTTACTGCTGTTGATGCGGTGCTTGGAGTACCGTTTTATATTACGTATTATTGTGCTGATGTGGATAGTCCTAAGGCGCAGGCGGCAGTGATGAGAGATTTATATGTAAAGATGTATGGCAGTGATTATTCTATGGGGGATCCGAAAGAGTCTGAATCAAAAATAGATCCTTCCTTTGAGACAAATATAATAGAGAATTTTTATTATGGGAATAATTATGTCGAGGAGGATGATGAATATACAGGCTTTGAACCTTATGTATACTCTTGTTCATCAGACAAGCTGCAGATGGAATATCAGGTTATTACAAGATTTCAAAGATTTGAAAAAAAAGGAAAGCAAGTGTCATCATATAAGTCGCGCGTGAATATATGTCTATACTAACCGAACTAAAAAGCTCTCTGTGCAATGCACAGGAGCTTTTTATATGTAGACATCTATTTATTTGTGCTGTCTGCATCAATTACAGACTGAATCTGCTTCATAAGGGCATCATAGTTGTCCTTGTTATCAATTCCGCCGAGCATTGGTTCGCCTACAATATTGCCATTTCTGTCAACGAGTATAGTTGTTGGAAATGCCATGATTTCTGAGGCATATTTACCGGCAGCACTAGAGGAGTCAATTGACAGATTACGATATTTGACACCCTGGCTTTCAAGAACAGAGGCAGCCTCTTTGATAGCTGTTTTATTGCCATCGAAGGTCTCAGTGTTGATGCCAACAACTTCTCCGCCCATTGATTTGATAGCATCATTTAATTCGTTAAGCTTGGATAACTCAGCGACGCATGGTTTGCAGCCGGTAAACCAGAAATTGACGACTGTTACTGCATTACCGGAAAACAGGCTGTCATCTACCTTATTGCCATCAAAATCCTCACCGGAAAAATCACTGAATACAGATGAGGCTTTAGAGCTGTCCTTTTGGTTGTCGTTTGATGATTTACTTTTGTTTTCAAGCTCTGCTATCTGTTCCTCGATTTTTCGTATGGTTTCAATATCCTCATTAAGTGTTTTAAGCTCATCGTCTGTGAATGAATCCTTGTTTGATTCTACGGTGCCGGCAAGATAATCAGCATAATTTCCGTTTGGATCAGCGTCGCTTTTATTCATCATGCCAAATGCTTTGTTCCACACATCAGCGTGATCTGCAAAAAGCTGATTTTCCTGCTGATATAAATCATCAAGTTTGGAATCTGATTTGCCGGATGCTTCTGTGCCGGCTTCGGTCTGAGCGTTCTTAGAATCTGTGTTGGAAGCTTGCTTTCCACCGCATGCTGTAAGTGATAATGCTATGCAGAGTGTAAAAATAGAAATAAATGATAATTTGTTTTTCATGAGTAATTTCTCCTTTAAAAATAATAGTAAAATGTTTAATAGCTATCTGTTGTCATTTTTTTGACATGATTTTCCCATAAACCGGTAGCAGATGGCGTCCTTCGGACAGGCCTTTATGCAGGCACCGCAGCGTATGCACTCGGGATGATCCGGTGTCTTACACACATCCACGTCCATCTTACATGCCTTTGAGCATTTACCGCATCCGACACATTTGCTGCTATCAACGGTGATTTTGAGAAGGCTGACCTTATTAAATAATGAGTAGATTGCTCCAAGCGGACAAATCCATTTACAGAAGGGCCTGTAAAATAAGATACTTAGTACAATTACTGCAATTAAAATAATACACTTGAAGGAAAAAAGCTTTCCCAGTGCCGAACGGATAGCGGCATTTCCAATAGATAGCGGTATAGCACCCTCCAAAACACCCTGAGGACAGAGGTATTTGCAGAAGAACGGGTCTCCCATTCCTATAGAGTTCGTTACAAGCATCGGAAGAAGTATAACGAAAACAATAAGAATGACATATTTTACGTACCTAAGAGGCTTTAGCTTGGCTGTGGAAAATTTCTTTCCGGGGATTTTATGAAGTAAATCCTGAAACCATCCAAATGGGCACAAAAAACCACATATAAATCTGCCGAGAGTCACACCGAGTAAAATAAAAAATCCGGTTATGTAGTATGAAAACTTAAATTTTGATGACCCGACGACTGCCTGAAATGCTCCTATTGGACAGGCTCCTGTCGCGGCAGGGCAGGAGTAGCAGTTTAATCCGGGTACGCATACTGTTTTTGCATTGCCCTGATATATTTTACCCTTAAATAAATTTGGAATATGAATATTGGTCAGCAGTGTTGCTGCCGCCTGTATCCATCCACGTATTTTTGCCAGTTTTTTTGATAGTAATTTCTTTTCCTTATCCAATTCCGACACACTCCAGACATAGTTTTATTGCTTTACCAAGCACTGTAGCCGCCTCACCTCGGACTGCACCATAGCTTATCATGGATACACCAAGGATAAGCAGAATGATTTGACATGTTTTTTGGTATTTCAACATAATGTTGCTCCTTTTTTGTTGTATTGTTGACCAGCTGACTTTGGTATTATACAATATAGGTTGTAAAATTATTGTTAAGAAGCAGGAGAACATTTTGAGATTATTAATTGTTGAGGATGAGAAACAAATATGTGATATGGTTGCAAAGAGTCTGTATGCTGCCGGTTATGAGGTGGATACCTGTTATGATGGGAAAGAGGCTCTTGAATGTATACTGTCGGAGAATTATGATCTGATAGTTTTGGATTTGAATCTGCCGGGGATGGATGGCATGGAGCTTCTTAAGGAGCTTAGAAAATACAATGATGAAACTAAGGTTTTGATATTATCTGCAAGAGGTCAGATTGCTGATAAGGTAGAGGGACTGGATGCAGGAGCAAATGATTACATGGAAAAACCATTCCATCTGCAGGAGCTTGAGGCACGTATCAGAAGCCTGACAAGAAGGAAATTTGTACAGAATGATATATGTCTTAAATGCGGAGAAATAAAGTTTGATACGATTAAGCGCGAGGCATATGCAAAGGGAGAGCCGGTTCCACTGACAAGAAAAGAGAATGGTATTTTGGAATATTTACTTATCAATATAGGCAGACCGGTGAGCCAGGAGGAGCTGATAGAGCATGTGTGGGATGCCACAGCAGACAGCTTTAGCGGAGCAATCAGGGTACATATGTCTTCACTTAGAAAAAAGCTTAAGGCGAAGCTGGGCTATGATCCCATTCTGAACAAGGTAGGTGAAGGCTATAAAATACGGGAGGAGTCTGACAGATGAAAAGAATGTCGTTACAGTGGAGACTTACGTGCATAACTACATTGTGTATTGCCATTATATGTGGCTGCCTGACTATATTTGTCTATAAAAATGGTGTGCATTACATTGATTCTCTGCAGGATGCGGTAGAGTCACAGGGGGATGAAAAAGGAAACAAATCAGATGAAATATATATCAGCATACCGGACGATAAGTGGGATGAGTTTGCGGATCAATTTTCGGTCCAGGTGTACAATAATAAGGCTGACTATAAAAGAAACAGTCTGATAATCACTGTTTTGCTGGCACTTTTTGGAGGTGTTGTCACTTATTTTATAAGCGGGCATGCACTCAGACCAATCAGGGAGTTTTCCGATAAAATCGAAGAGGTGCAGGCCCAAAATCTGTCTGATTCAAGAATAGAGGAAAACAATATTAAGGAACTGAATCAGCTTGGCATTTCTTACAATAAGATGCTTGAGCGCCTGTCGGAGGCATTTGAGATACAGAGACAGTTTACTGCAAATGCAGCACATGAGCTGCGCACTCCATTAGCGTTAATGCAGGTACAGCTTGATTTATATAATTCTGCCTCTCACCCTGGGAATGATGCAGACACTTTGCAGACCATAAAAATGGTTACGGAACAAAATGATAAATTAAACAGGATGGTAAAGACTCTTCTTGACATGAGTGAGCTTCAGACGGTGGGAAGAGATGATAAAATTATATTGGATGCTATTGTTGAAGAGGTTTTGGCAGACCTTGAGCCTCTTGCCGTGGAAAAGAATATAAAGCTGATTGGAAAATGTGAGGATGCCACTATGATAGGCAGTGATATCCTTATTTACAGGCTTGTATACAATCTGGTTGAGAATGCCATCAAATATAATCATCCGCTCGGACAGGTTACAGTAACCGCATATCAGAGAAACAAGCATGTTTATCTGTCTGTAGAAGATACGGGAAGCGGAATACCAAAGGAGCTTAGAGATAGAGTGTTTGAGCCGTTCTTTCGTGTGGATAAATCCAGAAGCCGGGAGCTGGGTGGCGTAGGACTCGGACTTGCTCTTGTCCATGAAATCGTTAGAGTCCATGATGGCAGTATTTGTATTAAATCAGGCAAGACTGGAGGAACGATTTTTGAGGTGAAGTTTTAATGACTAAGGATGAATGGTACAGGCAGTTATTTGAGCGACTGGATAATTCCAAGTTCCGAAGCAGTTTTCACTTGAAGCAGAAGGATATTGATTACATAAATGAAAAAGGGTTGGACACAATAAGACAACATGCAAAGGATTTTATTGCAAAGAGAGAAGCTCCGGCATATATAGCAAATGATGGCAAACAGACACCAATGCGTGGTCATCCGGTATTTATTGCCCAGCATGCAACGGCAACATGCTGTAGGGGGTGCATCCGAAAGTGGCATAAAATTCAGCCGGGCAAGGAACTAAGTCAGGTGCAGCAGGATTATCTTGTAGATGTAATTATGACATGGATTCAAAAAGAAATGGATAGACACTGATGGTAAAGTCAAAAGAAGGTGCTTAGAGTGGGATTATTTAAGAAAAAGACAGTTACAAAGACATATGATAAAGAGAATAAGAAACCGGTAATTAAAGCGAGCATATGTAATGGAGAGCAGGTCGCAGGCTTTAAGGACATTCATACAGGTAAGATAGAAGAGGTTATGCTGATTAAAAATCAGGCAGACCTTGATATATTCAAGAAAATGTATGGAATAGATGGCAATATAGATAAGGAATATTAAAAATATAAAAAAGATATTGACAAATCAAAATGAACGGCGTATATTTTTAACATGAACAGTGTTCATTTAACGAAATAACTAATGCTGCTACATTGGAGAGGAGTGAATTCGTGAACCATCTTGCAACCTCAAAAGAAGACATATTAGCTGCAAGCAGAGAGCTAATCAAAGAAAACGGATGGACTGCTGTAAGCATACGTGCTGTTGCATCCCGATGTTCTGTTTCGGCGGGGACAATCTACAATTACTATGAATCCAAGTCAGATCTGCTTGGGGATACAATTGAGAGTATTTGGCGTGAAATCTTTTTTCACACTGAAGATGAGCAGGTCTTTAAAGATGTTGAGGCCTGTGTCTCATGGATTTATAAAAGACTGGAATATGGAAATGAGCAATTTCCGGGCTTCTTTTCTTTGCATTCGTTTGGATTTATGAAGGATGAAAAAACGGATGGAAAGAAGAAAATGTTGCAGACCTGGGAGCATATTCTTAATGGTTTGTGTGATATATTAAAGAATGATCCTAAGATTCGTTCAGATGTATTTGATGAAAAATTCACGGAAAAACAGTTTGCGGATATATTATTTTCTTTAATATTAGTATCAATGATTCGTCAGGATTATAATCCGTCTTCAATACTGATGTTGATTAATAAAACATTATATTAAAATTCTCCCACATTAGAGTGTGGGAAAATTTTTAAGACAAAATGAACACTGTTCACCCATACGTTTAAAGATGTATCTAAGTAGAAAGGATTTTTATTATGCAGGCAATTGTAGAAACTTTATTTGACACCGTATATTTGTTTTCGGTAATCACAATCGGAATTTTAATGATTCGCAAAAGCAAAGGAAACCGTCAGTTTACCATGTTTGGAATTATGGCAGTTCTTTTAGGAAGTGGAGATGCATTCCATCTGGTTCCTCGTGCAATAGCGCTTTGTACAACCGGTCTTGAGAACTTTACTGTACAGTTGGGGTTAGGCAAGTGGATTACCTCTATCACCATGACTATTTTTTATGTCGTACTCTATCATATATGGCGTGAGCGTTATCAGATTAAAGGCTATAAAGCCACTACAGCAGCTGTTTATGGTCTTGCGGGATTAAGAATTGCTCTGTGTATGATGCCTCAGAATGCCTGGCTCAGTGCAGAAGCTCCGCTTTCCTGGGGAATTTACCGAAATATTCCGTTTGCACTGATGGGATTAATTATCATTGTTTTATTCTATAAAAGTGCAAAAGAAAATAATGATAGCTCCTTTAGTTGGATGTGGCTGACAATCGTCCTGAGCTTTGCATTCTATATTCCGGTTGTACTGTTGGCTGATGTAATTCCGATGATCGGCATGCTGATGATTCCAAAAACCTGTGCGTATGTGTGGACAGTATTAATTGGCTACAAGGCAATGAAAAAAGAAATAGCTTAAGATAATTATATTATGGAAAACGAATCAGGTGAATGGAGTATTTAAGAGAGTATAGGGAGAACGCAGATGAAAGATAAATTTTGTGTAAAGAAAAAAACATTGCTGCTGATTGCAGGCATTGTGTGGATGATAGCCGGTTTTAATGTTGCAAGGCTGGGAGTGCTGTCATATTTGAATATTGACAGAAAATGGTATATGTACATTATGTCAATAGTTGTATTTATTTTCTTTGGGATAATGTTTTTTAAGATGAGCCGGAAGCATACAAAGAGGATACTCGGATACGAGGATTATCGGCCATTCTGGCATTTTTTTGATTGGAAAGCATATTTAATTATGACCTGTATGATGAGTGGTGGAATCGGATTTAGGGCAGCAGGGATAATCCCGGAGAAATTTATTGCATTTTTTTATTCCGGGCTGGGTCTGGCACTGGCATCAGCGGGAATTATTTTTACAAGAAATTATTTATTTTACAGTCAGTTGATTGAGAAAGAGCAGGATTAATAATTAAAGAAAATAAATATAAACAACAGATTTCTGATGCTATGGAAAGTAATAATTAAATTTGCTATAATAGTAGGAGATTTTAGAAAAGATGAAAGGCTAAATATGAAAAATAAAATTTTATTAATTAATGACCTCGCAGGATATGGAAAAGTTGCATTATCAGCGATGATTCCTGTACTATCACATATGAAATATGAGATTTTCAGCTTGCCAACGGCAATTGTTTCAAATACTCTTGATTATGGAAAATTTGATATTCTTGATACCACGGACTATATGAAGAATACACTTGATGTATGGAAACAGCTGGAATTTGAATTTGATGCTATTTCAACGGGATTTATTGTTTCAAAAGAGCAGACAGAACTGATAACAGATTTTTGTAAGGCAAAATCAGCAGAAGGTATTACAGTATTCACAGATCCGATTATGGGAGATGAGGGCAGTCTGTATAATGGAATTTCAGAGGAAACGGTCAGTCTGATGAGAAAGCTGGTTTCCGTTTCTGATTATACGGTGCCTAACTATACAGAGGCAGCATATCTTGCAGGTTTTCCGTATCATGAAGACGGAGCTGATGAGAAAGAACTGAAGAATATCATCGTCGAGCTTAGAAAGCTTGGAGCAAAGTCAATTGTGATTACAAGCGCAAAATTAAAGGATTCTGACAGCAAATGTGTATTCGGATTTGATGATAAGACAAAAGAGTATTTTAAGATTGATTTTGATGAAATCCCGGTTAGATTTCCGGGAACCGGAGATATTTTTTCAGCAATATTTATGGGAAAGATTCTTGATGGATGGAACCTTAATGATGCTACAGCTCATGCCATGACCGCTGTAAAAAACATGATAAGCCGTAATGCGCAGAACGCAGATAAATATAAGGGTATACCTATTGAGACATGTATGGAGGAAATTGACTGATGAAGAGACCTAAAATCAGAATCACGCTAATAGACCGGAAAGGAACTGTCGGCTGCCACCGCGGGCATAAGATTGGTGATTCATATGATTTTGACACAGAACGTGGGAATTTGTGTCCTATGGCGATGCATGTTGCATTTCCGTATGTTGACATATTGAGATATGGTGGAAATATACCAGGACAGGAAGAGGGCACAGCAGTATTTGCCTGCCCGGATGTAGATACACTTAATGTATTTAAAATCGAGCGTATTGAGGAGTAGAATATACAGGGAAAAGGAAACACTACGATTTTACCAATGTACAGCCTACAGATAGAGGGGCAGATGCGATTATAAGCCAGAAAAGTTTTAAAATAGTAGTTGAGACAAAATTACA
>URDU01000050.1 GCA_900546625.1 uncultured Lachnobacterium sp.
TCACAAGCTTTTACTAAATCATTTAACTCTAATACGCTTAACTCTTTGATAGCATCAATAAACTCTGCTGTTGTTAACTTTGCCATTATAATTTCCTCCATTTAAAAATTTAATTATGATAATAAGGTTCAAATATAATATTTGAATTATTCTGCTGCTGGAGCTTCCTCTGCAGCATCCTCTGCTGGTGCTGCCTCTACGGCTGCATCTGCAGCGCCACCCTGCTCTGCGATCTGATTGAGTACACGAGCAAGATTTGTGATAGGTGACTGAATGCTTCCAAGTAATTTTCCAAGAAGCTCTTCTCTGCTAGGTACAGCGGCGATTGCCTTCATACCCTCAGCATCATAAAATGTTCCCTCAACTACACCTGCTTTAATCTCTAAAGCCGGAGCTGTTTTAGCGAACTTAGCTAAGATTCTAGCTGGTGCTGTTGCATCCTCTGCTGATACAGCGAATGCGCTTGGTCCTTCAAGGACATCCTTTAATCCCTCGAACTCTGTTCCCTGGATTGCACGGTTTACTAAAGTATTCTTGTATACCTTGTAAGTCACACCGGCTTCTCTTAACTGTTTACGTAACTGAGTATCCTCTGCTACTGTGAGTCCTAAGTAATCAACGACTACTACTGACTGTGCACCATTGATAACACCGGAAATCTCATCTACGATTGGCTGTTTAAGTTCTACCTTTGCCACGATTCATTTACCTCCTTTTAGATTTTCGCATAAAAGACATGAGGTATTTGATTTATTAATCAAAGAAACCCTCCTGCCTGTCGACAGAAGGGTACAAGTCAAAATTCAAGATAAATCTCGAAAATTCCCTCGGTAGGTTCTACGTTTACGCCTTGCGGCACCTACTGTCTTCGGCAATATGCATTGCAATTATATCAAACTATATTACGGATGTCAATTACTTTCCGCAAAACTTTTGCTTGGCGTTTGATAGGTCTTGTAAATAACTGTTTTACTGTAACTGTTTAACTATCTTACTGTGTAATCTTAACCACGTTTAACTTAACGCCAGGTCCCATTGTAGATGTAAGAGTTGCACTCTTAATGTACTGACCCTTTAAGCTAGCAGGTTTTGCTTTATTAATTGCACCCATAAGAGACTGGAAGTTGTCGTTTAACTGCTCGTCTGTGAAAGATGCTTTTCCAACTGGCACATGGATAATGTTTGTCTTGTCCAATCTGTACTCAATCTTACCGGCTTTGATATCGTTAACAGCTTTTGTTACATCCATAGTAACTGTTCCTGCCTTTGGGTTTGGCATTAAGCCCTTTGGTCCAAGGACACGTCCTAAACGACCAACAACACCCATCATATCAGGTGTAGCAACTACAACGTCGAAGTCTAACCATCCCTCGTTCTGGATCTTTGGAATTAACTCCTCGCCTCCAACGAAGTCAGCTCCTGCTGCCTGTGCCTCGTCAACCTTAGTTCCCTTAGCGAAAACTAAAACCTTAACTGTTTTTCCTGTTCCGTGTGGTAATACAACCGCACCACGGATCTGCTGCTCTGCGTGACGTCCGTCACAGCCTGTTCTAAGATGAAGCTCGATTGTCTCGTCAAATTTAGCTGTAGCATTTTTCTTTACGATAGAGATAGCGTCAGCAACATCGTACTGCTCTTTCTTATCAAATGCCTTAACAGCGTCTTGATACTTCTTTCCTCTTTTCATGAAAAAATAACCTCCTGGTGGTAATATCGGGAGAGGGCCCTCCCACATTTACGTTTCTTTGTTATTCTAATTTAATTCAAGTTGCATAAATTACAACTTCTTTATGGGTATGTTCTCTTCGCTAAGTTCAAGCTTCGCCCAAAAGGCGGGCTTGCTTTCGCTAATCTCAGAGAACGACCTCACACTAACCTCAGCCTGCGCGTTATACGCTTGGCTTCGCTAAGTGTTATTCGGTCACTTCAACACCCATTGATCTTGCTGTACCAGCGATCATGCTCATTGCAGACTCAAGTGAAGCTGCGTTTAAGTCAGGCATCTTAAGCTCAGCGATTTCCTGAACCTGTGCCTTTGTGATCTTAGCAACCTTCTTCTTGTTTGGCTCACCTGAACCAGACTGAATCTTACAAGCTTTCTTGATTAATACTGGAGCAGGTGGAGTCTTAGTGATGAAACTGAAACTTCTGTCTGCATATACAGTAATAACTACAGGGATAATTAAGTCGCCCTGATCGGCTGTCTTTGCATTAAACTGCTTTGTGAACTCTACGATGTTTACACCGTGCTGTCCAAGTGCAGGTCCAACTGGAGGAGCTGGAGTTGCCTTTCCAGCAGGGATCTGCAATTTAATGTATCCTTCTACTTTCTTTGCCATTTGGAATTGCCTCCTTAATTTGTTTTCTTAACATCTGCGAAACTTACTTCTACCGGTGTCTCGCGACCGAACAGCTCTACATTGATTGTAACTGTCTGCTTGTGATAATTCATAGCTGTGATAACACCGACTGTATCCTTCCAGACACCGCCGATAACGACTATCATGTCACCCTCAGCAAAATCAACTACCACGTTTTCCGTCTTAATACCCAAAGGTCTCATCTCGGCTTCTGTGAGAGGAACCGGCTTACTTCCCGGACCTACAAATCCAGTTACGCCTCTGGTATTTCGTACAACGTACCATGTATCATCATTCATAATCATATGAATAAGAACATAGCCTGGAAACATCTTCTTGGAAACCTGTTTACGAACACCGTTCTTCACCTCTGTGACGTCCTCAAGCGGAACACGCACTTCAAGGATCTGGTCCTCAAGATGTCTGTTTTCGATTGTTTTGTCAATATTAGCTTTGACTTTGTTTTCATAACCTGAATAGGTATGAACTACATACCAGTTCGCTTCTGTCATAATCACTTTGCCTCCGTTTTAAAAATGTAAACCAATAAGGAAATCTACGCCCTGCTGGATACCCCAGTCAAGAAGCGCAATAATAAGACCGGTAACTACTGAAACCGCCAGCACTGCAATGGTCTGTCTGATGACCGATTGCTTCTCAGGCCAGATAATCTTCTGAAATTCAGCTTTCAGACCTGAAAACCAGCTTGTCTTTGGAGCCTTTTCGACTTTTTCATTCTGTCCCATAATGTACTCCTTCACTCAGTTCCTAGACTATTTTGTTTCCTTGTGCATTGTATGAGTTCTGCAGAATCTACAATACTTCTTGGTTTCCATTCTGTCCGGATGAGTTTTTTTGTCCTTTGTCATGTTGTAATTACGACGCTGACATTCTGTGCACGCTAATGTAATCTTTGTACGCACGACTTCCACCTCCGTTTAAATTCTTTGTTGTTTGTACCCTTAAAAAAAGGCATAAAAAAAAGACCTATTTCCAAGCCTGTATACTATATCACAGTTGAGCCGTAACCGTCAATAGCTATTTTAAAATTTATTGTAAATTTTATTAATACATCACTAAATATAGTACATTTATCTGAATTTATCAAGTATTTTGTTGTTGTAAATCCTCAATTATGACGATATAATATATGTGTATAAGTAGAGACAATTATACCATTTAAAGGATTAAACGATTTTCACGGATGAAAGGAGGGGTCTTTATGGCAAAGATAGACAGTGCCTACGCTTACTATGCCAGCACTTATGCCAATAAAGAGGTATCGCGCTATGATTCGCACAAGAAAAGCGACCTGCGCAAGATATACAACAGAATAATAAAGACAAATAAAGAGTCCCCTCTGTACAAGATTTCCAATATGTCCGAGGCCAAGAAATATGCTATCGATATAAAGGAAAGCTCTAAGGCTATCTTAAATGCCGTGGATTCGCTTTCTGATAAATACGCAGACTCCTCTGACTCCTTCCAGAAGAAGGTTGCAGAGTCATCTAATGAGGATGCTGTAGGCGTGCGCTACGTGGGTGACGGCTCAGAGAATAAAGGAGCAGACGGCTTTGATATAGAGGTCAGACAGCTCGCCGCACCACAGGTCAATACCGGCAGCTACTTAGACAGCAAGGCCCTGTCATTTATACCGGGCAGCTATTCCTTTGACATAAATACCAATGTATCATCCTACGAGTTCCAGTTCGGAGTGAGCACCGGTGAAACAAACGGCGAGGTGCAGGACAAGCTCAAGAGGCTCATAAACGCATCTGGTCTTGGCATCGAGGCAGACATTGTCCATGATGACTCAGGCAAGGCAGCGCTTCAGCTTACATCAATGCAGACAGGTCTCAGCGAGACTGAGGATTCTCTCTTTAGTGTGGCTCCGTCAGCTAACGCAGAGTCCATAAGCATGATGAAGCAGCTGGGTATTGATAAGGTATCCTCACCTGCCCACAACTCTGACTTTTCGCTGAATGGCACCGCGCACTCATCCTTGTCAAACACCTTTACCATCAATAATGCTTTTGAGCTCACGCTCAAAAAGCCAACCACGGATACAGGTGCCGCAGCCATCGGTTTTAAGACCAATTCCGATGCAGTTGCCGACAATGTACAGACTCTGGTTGACGCATACAATAAGATGATAGACGTGGCGGATGATTATTCAATGACCGACTCTGCAGATGCCACAAGGCTGCTTCGTGATATAAGCTCCATCACAAAGGGCTCACAGTCAAAACTTTCCTACATCGGTCTCATGACAGACGATGACGGCAAGCTCACTATCGACCGCGATATACTCGCGGGTGCGCTTCGTCCGGACAGAGCTGATGACACCTTCAACACTCTTACAGCGCTAAAGGATGCAATAGGCGACAAAGCAAACTCTGTGACAGTCAACCCTATGAACTATGTGCAGAAGGTTGTTGTGGCATATAAGAATCCGGGGCACAATTTCAACACACCATATATCTCGTCAATTTATTCAGGCATGATGCTTGACAGCTACGCATAAACGGCTGTTGTACCAAATCAGTACAACAGCCGTTATTTTATATTTTTTATAATAGTGGCTGCAGATCTCCCACCATTTTTTCCTCAAGCGTCCTGAGCCTCTCTGCAATTGCCACACTCTTTGAATCAGCATCGCGATATTCATTGAGACTGCCGCTGATTGTCTCTATGCCCATATTACAGCCCTCCGTCAGTAGCTTTGCCGCCTGGGACTGATCATCATTCACTGCCATCTTCATTGCAGTCTGCAGCTTCGCAGCCATCTTTGCAAACACACCCGGTTCCTTAATATCTGCACCTGCTTTGTCAAGCATATCCCTGCAATCCACTGACAGCCCGGTGTGCTCATCATAGTACTTGTCTATCAGCTCACGAAGCTGCTTGTCATCTGTGTGTTCTCTTATATCATCCATGCTCTCAAGTGCCATCTTACAGCCCGCTATGCAATCCTGAAGCAAGAGCACCGAATCATGATTCTCTATATTTCTGCTCATAAAAACCTCCATACTTCTTTTCTATTTAGTATGGAGGTTTTCATGAAAAAATATTCACTTCACAATCGGAAACTCCAGTTTCACCCAGAACTTCCCATGTTCCCTTTTAAAGCTCATGCTTCCATTCATGCGCTGCATCATCGCTTCCACGCTCTTAAGCCCTATCCCGGCACTTTTAAGAAGCGTTTTATTGTCACATACACCATTGCCAATTTCAACGCTAAATGTTTTTTTCGTAAAAGCTGTTTTCATAACAACAGGCTTTTTATTGTCCGCATATTTATATATATTATCCGTCAGATTGGAAAATATTCTTGTCAAAAATGCCATATTAACAGCAACCTTTACCTGCTTAAAGCTTATTCCTTCTGCATCAACCTCATAATTGCTTTTCATAAGCTGAGCACACACATCTGAGAGGTAATCTCCAAAAATATACTCAACATCCATTGATGCATCCAATTCAACAGGTCTTTGTGAACCGGCAATTGAAAAATCCAGCAGATTATCTACCTGAGACCTGATATCCAACACCTTTTCACTTATAAAATTAAGATTTTTCATATTCTCGGCATATGCTTCGTTCTCCAGTTTCATTACATCAACATATGTCATAACACCGGTCAACGGCGTACGCAGGTAATGAGCCATATTACGCATCAGGTCATCCTTTTCCTGCCGTGCTTTTTTCTCCTGTTCCTGTGATGCTTCAAGCTCTGTTTGATAGCCCGCTATAATTTTTCTGATGCGTAGATACACAAATACAATTCCCATCATAAGAGAAAATCCCACATCAAAAATCATTAAAGCTATATAATATTTTATCGTAAATCCTGTATATATAAATACTTCCGCTTCTATATCGGCGAACTGGACAGGCAGCTCATAGCTTCCTGTAAATCTGTAATCATACATATTTTTAGCCGGAGATATAATCTTATCTACATTTGACTTGTTGTATATTACCTTCCCCCTTTCCTGAACACTATAAAACGCAACATCATGCTCCGCCATCCATTCATCATATTGCTCGACATCTGTAGTACTTATATCATTATCCGTCACATACTGTTGAAACTCATCTATATATGGCTTTTCATTATCGTATATTAAATGAGATGTACCTTCAATATAATTGTTCAGCAAATCAATTCCCAGATAGTATAATAGTCCAAAAACAATACATGTCCCTATAATCGCAATTGCAAACGTCAAAGACAGCTTTTGTTTTACTCTCTTTAAATCATCTCTCAAAACGGTATCCTCTTCCCCATTCTGTGTGTATACATGCATCGCCACATGCTTTTATAAGCTTATTCCTTAGATTTTTAATGTGTACCATAACAGTATTCTTTGCATTATAGGTAAAAGCCTCATCCCATACCATCTCGTATATCATCTCAATCGTATATATCCTGTCAGGATTTTTCATCAGCAATTTTAGTATCTCATATTCTTTTCCTGTTAATTTTATCTCATTATCATTAAACTCAACCTTGTTTCGATTCGTAAACAGTTTAAGTCCATCTGTCTCTATATATTCATCCTTGTTTGTGCGATTTGCACTTCCACTGTCATATACCCGATATCGTCTGATAAGAGCTTTAACCTTTGAAATAAGCTCCATGTTCGAAAATGGCTTAGTCATGTAATCGTCACCGCCCACTTCTAGCCCTTCCAGCTTATCCAGTTCTTCCGATTTTGCTGATAAAAACAATATCGGAACACTGTGTCTTTCACGCATCCTCCTGCAGGTTTCAATGCCGTCCAACTGCGGCATCATTATATCCATTATTACAAGGCTGAACGATTCATCTATTTTTCCCAAAGCCTCCATACCGTTTTGTGCAATTACCACACTATAATGCTGCAATTCAAGAAGCTTTTTTATTCCACTGTATACTGTTTTATCATCCTCAACAACAAGAATTTTGTCCATTATATGCTCCTATCATATTATACATGTTTATTACATCAAAAAGATTATACCACATAACCGCTCCTAATTACTCCTTAATGTGCGCAACCCCTTATTAGCATAAATGCAGCTTCCAATCATAGTTATTAAAATAACGCTAATTTCCAAAAACCCGATTCTATACACAAATTGCCAGATATTCATTTCAAAGTTCCATATATCAAGTGAAAAGCTTTTTTGAACATTTGAAATCTCACAAAATTCAACAAAATATTTAAAAATATTGACAGAAAATCTATTAAGCAGCCCCAATGTCAATATTCCTGCACCCACAAGTGCCGGAACAGTTATCATCAAAATCTCATATAATAGAATTTGAATTGTCCTAAATTTCCTCTGTCCAAGTGTATTGTATATTGCAATCATTTTTGAGTGTCCTTTAAGCCATAAAACAGTCAGTAACGACATAACCACAACGCATACAATATACATAACGCTCAACGTCACACTTGTCATACTTTTTAACATTGATATTACATCTGTCATTTGCAGTTCTTCATTCAAAACCTGATTGACAACTGCCGAATTTGGAACATTTTGAAACATTTTACTCATATCATCATATAAAAGTGATGTACTTTTATAGTCTTTGCTGAAAAAATTCATCCCATAACAGCTTGCTTCATTGTTTAATTCAACATACGAATTATAATCAGTGAATACTATACTGTTAGCTACTTCTTTATAGTAGCCATCGCTCACCTGTGTCTTTGGAGTATTTATTACAGTATAAATTCCAATCACCTTAATACTGATTGTATTATTTTCATACTGTATAGATATATTGCTACCAATTGACAGGTTATTTTCAGAGGCAAGCTTATCTGATATCATTGCCCCTTTATCACCTGACATCGGATATTTTCCTTTTGAAATCTTAAAGATACCACTACCGAAATATTCATTGTAAGAAGTATTTATGTTTCCACTGACATATATTTTATTTTTTTCAAAATCACTTTGTTTTTCTGTATATGGTACATTTTCAAAATCTACCGCTTCACATATAATATCACTTGTAAATGCATTATTATATCCTACAACATTTTTATTATTATCTGCATATTCTAAAATATCTTTCCAATCATCTAAAGTAGAAAAATCGTCTAATTCAACAAGAACACAACATCCCGCCATATCTGCAAAAGATTTGTAAAAGCTCTCTATTGCTGAATCTAGAAATGTTGCAATTCCGCAAAATAGTGTCAGTACAAATATGCAAACAGCAATTAGTATATTCCGTCCCGGTCTCCCTAATAATTCTTTGCATGCCTGCCACCATTTATTCCTCATCGTCATCTCCCATTTCATAGCAAATATCACATTTTTTCTTTACATAATCCGAGTGGGTTACTACTATAACACATCTGTCCTGTTCATGAGCTATCTGCTGTAACAATTCGACAATTTTTCTTCGATTTTCTTTATCCAGATTTCCTGTAGGCTCATCTGCCAGAATATATTTTGCATCTGTTATCAACGCCCTCGCTATTGCAACTCTTTGCTGCTGTCCACCTGACAATTCCGTAACCTTTCGGGTTATCTGACTATCATCAAGTCCAACCATTACAAGGCTGTCTCTACACATTTTTATCAATTCTTTTTTGGGTACATCAGGTAAGCTTATCTGGGCTGCAACCATTACATTTTCAAGGGAAGTCATATAATCAAATAGCTGATAATCCTGAAATACCAATGATATACTATTTTGGCGCAGTTTTCTTCCACCAATGTTTTGTATATTCTCTCCATCCAACAAAATCTCCCCCTCATCCGGTTTTTCTAAACCGGCAAGTAACGATAAGCACGTTGTCTTTCCTGAACCTGACGGACCAAATATTCCATACATTTCTCCTATTTCAAATCTGTATGTAACTTTATCCAGCACATGCACAATTTCCTTCTTAGATTTATATGCATACGATACATTAATCATTTCCAACATATTTACCACTATCCCTTCGAATTTAACAGTTTCTTTGCATTTTCTTCAACAGTTGTTACAACAGGCAGTACCATAAATGCAATCCAATTAACTAACGAAATTATTAATAGAATTATAATGTTTTTCAGAGTAAAAAAAGCACTCATTTCTATACGTACCTCAAAGCCTTGAAATATTCCGGGTGTATCATATCCACCTATGGCTCTGTCTGTACTATTAATTATGACATTCTTACCTATACCACTTATAATGCTACATATGAAATTGCCAAGCACACAGTATAATAGCACACCCAAAAGCAAACCACTAATTGCATATATCATTCCTATAAATGCAAATCTACCTATACACCATTTTCTTGACCTTCCGAGTACCATAAAAAGTCCTGTATCTTTTTGGTATTGGATAGTATAAAACGAGAAAACAATTAACAAAATAATTTCACCCATTATAATTATCATCCAGAAAATTATTTTTGATGTTTTTCCCATCAATCCTACGACTTTACATTCTGAATCGAGATAATTAGAAGTATTATCATATATTTCCACATTATCTCCATACATTTTCTTTAATTGGGTTTTTACCGCGTCTATATGCTCTATCTTATCAATATACACTTCACTTCCCGTTGACGCGGTGTACTCTAACCCTAATAATTCTACTATATAATCATAATCTACATATATAGAATTATATGGACTATGTATGTATACCGAGGTTCCCTCTTCATTTGAGTCATATATTTCGAAATCACTGTCCACTTTATAAATTCCGCATATTTGTAAAGACGTTGCTTCCGGTTGGTCTCCTATAGTATATTTAACTTCATCCCCCACCTTAAGGTTATTTTTTTTCGCATATCGCTGTTCTACAATAATTCCTTTATTTTTATAGGTTGGAAATTCCCCTTCAATAAGAGATACGTTTTTTTCCCATGAAAACAGGCTATATTGCTGCACATCCATATTTGCAATAATCACCATTTTGTCAGCCCGATTGCTCACATCTTTATTCTCCGGATCTATTCCTTTATGTTCCTTTACATTCTCTGTATCCACCGGATCTGCAATCAGCTCTCTCCAAGCCCCAAGTCCTGTTACATATTTTACTTTTCTGATTTCATCATAATCACTCTTTGTAAAACCTCCATTATCATCCTCAATTACTAATGCGGCCCCATTATATAAATATGCATCTCTCTCAGATTTTTCTGCTGCATTGCTTAATAGCAGACCAATAATTTCACCCAGGATTATTGTCGCGATGATTAGTATGATAATCAAAGATTTTATTTTATTTCTTTTTATATATATAATAGCGGTTTCTATCATATCCATCTCCTCAATACTACCAAACATTAAAAAGCCATAGACATCTATGGCTTTTACAATACTATATACATATAAAGAATAACCTGAAAAATCATTTAAGAATTATAAATAATTCTAAAGAAACCTAAAGAAGCCTATGTTCTCAATTATTTTACTATTGCTGTTTCAGATATCCTTTTAAGTTCTTGGATTTCAACATCGGCATCCGAAAATAGATATTTACCATCCACATATACAAGATTTGCAATAGCATCATTATCCTGATATAAAGTAATATATCCCTCATCGTTCCAGCTCCATGTTCCGGTTTCCACCTTATCAGTATGTTCTATTTCCATCTCATACTCGCCTTGTTTTTCATCGTTATCATGTATGATAGCTAATTTTTTTGTACTATCTACATTTTGATACTTTGAAAAATCAAAAGTTCCATAATAAAGTCCCACCGTCACATTATTTTTTTGCTGCATTATGCTATATGTAATCAGCACACTCATTGCGCAAATGCAAACAGCAAATACTACATAAGTAATAACTTGTTTTCTCTGTTTTTCCATTATCTACTTCCTCCCAATTGTTTAATCAATGTTGGCTTTATCCTTACGGTTTCATAACTCTTACTATATACTGATGCTTTCCCCCAACTTGACCATTTTCCATTTTGCTTTGTTCTATACTGTATCAACATCACAGTTGGTTTGACTTGCTTATTTAGTGCCAATTTATAATAACCTTTTCCTGTAGCCTTAACAGCAGTTCCGAATGTTCCCGTTGTAATTTTTCCCAATGGTATTCCTAATGAAACAGAACCTATTCCATATGCAACTCCTACAGATAATGAATATGTAGATCCACCTGACTCACTATAGTATAACATATCTCCATTTTTTAGATAAGTACTTTTTACATTTACCCACTATCCTTCATTATTTAAATACCCATATATCTGATCATATGTCACCAGCGATACATTTCCCATTTTTCCGGCTTCCTCAATACACCCTTGGGTAAATCCTTTTTTTGCGAATAAAAATAAATGGACATTCTCATATCTAAATAATCTGCTTCTCTTTTTCAGCTTTTCGAGCACTTTTACATCCACATTTTCATTTATCCACTTACATTCTCCAAACAATGCAGTGCTTTTATCCTGATCACCCATTATATCAATTTCTGTCTGTATTCTCTCTTGTGGATCTGTTCCCCACCATCGTCCAAGATTGCTAAATTCCACAGGTGATTCCCCATCAAGCAGCAATTTCCACAGATACTGCATACATATTTCTTCAAATATCCTGCCCATATAATCTGACAGATTTGGAGCAATTCTTTTATACGCAAGTTCTGTTGCACCTCTGCTAATGATAGAATTATTATCAGGTATAAACCGATACCAGAATCTAAACATATTATCAGCTATTGCATATATTGATTTTCTGGACTCCTTTTCACCATATGGAGTTTCTTTCCGTATTAAGCCAAGATTAATCAGATTTTTCATATACTGTGAGCATACACTTGTCGTTTCGCCTATCTTGGTTGCGATTTCCGACATGCGGGAGCTGCCTGTTGCTACTGCTGTTATTATTGCATTATATACAGCAGGTTCACGGACTTCCTGCTTTAACAGATTTTCAGGTTCCTCGAAGATTGCTGATGCGGGGTTGAGGAACACATTTTTTATATTGTCCTCTACACTTATGCTGTCATTCATCTGTAAAAGATATTGCGGAGTACCACCAACAATACCATATATCAGAGCCATATCCTCTGCTGAAAATCCGTTGAAATATTTGCAGCTATCCTCAAAATCAAACGGAAGTATTTTCATCTGGGCAGTTCTTCTGCCATACAAAGGTGCCTTATACGCCAGCACATTATCTTCCATGTAAGACATAGATGAGCCACATAATATAAGCATCATTTTAGAATTATCTTTATTTTTATCAATAAGCATCTGCAAGGTTGAAGCCATGCTTTTCGAAGCTTTTGCCACATATGGATACTCATCTATGACAAGCACCAGTCTTTCATTTTCACATAATTTAAATACATATTCTATTGCAGCCTGAAATGACACGAATGAAGTCCCCGGCATTATTCCTGAAGCATATTCCATGATTGCCTGACTAAAGTTCTCCAGATTCTGCTTTTCGTTGCTCTCTACTCCCATAAAATATATTGCTTTTTTATCCTGTATAAAATGGCTTATGAGAGCTGTCTTCCCCACTCTTCGTCTGCCGTAGATTACTGCGAATTCAAATTTATCCGAATTATATAATCCGTTTAAAGTTGCAAGCTCTTTTTCTCTTCCTATAAACATAGCTCTTCTCCCTCCATCTATATACACAATATTTTATTACTGATATATAATTTAGTCAATTGTAATTTAGTTAATCATAAATAACTAAATCGTAAATGACTAAACATTCATCTCACATTCTGTGTATGCAAAAAAGACGGCCGTCCCGGTCCCCACCGTTTCAGCCGTCTTTATAATAAATTTCAATGTTATACTTTTATATTTTACTCTTATT
>URDU01000051.1 GCA_900546625.1 uncultured Lachnobacterium sp.
GTTTTAATTCTTCTCAGTTCCACCTTCTTGCCCTTCGGACAAGAAGTATCCCTCGTTCAAAGAGCTCGGTCAATTCCGATTTGTATAACACTAGTCTAACACATGTTGATAAAAAATACTATATACAAACTAACGTCTGTGATTTTTGATAAAATTTATGCTATAATCATACATCGATTAAAAAATCTTAAAATTTTTTGTAACAAAACAATCCTTTCTACGTCTAATCTATGAACAAAGGAGGTGACAGTTCTGGATTATGAGAAATTGTACAATTCCTATTACTTGCAAGTATACTCATATGTAATGACAATTGTAAAAAATCAACATCAGGCTGAGGAAATTACCCAGAATACTTTTTATAAGGCCATGACCGCAAAGAAGGCATATGCCGGCAAATCAAGCGAACAGACCTGGCTTTGCAGCATAGCAAGAAATCTGGCAATGGACGAATGCCGAAAAAGCACAAAATTTACAGAGCTTGACGAAGAGCAGCTCGAACAACCCGATAATATGGTAAAAAGCCTAGAAAATAAAGATACAGCTCTTCAGATTCATCTTATACTGCACGAGCTTGATGAACCCTACAAGGAGGTCTTTCAGCTTCGAATATTTGGTGAATTGCCATTCTCCCAAATAGGCATGATATTTGGAAAAACAGAGAACTGGGCACGGGTAACTTACCATAGAGCCAGACTGAAAATCAAAGAAAGGATGGATAGAAATGAATAATCCAATTACACAATCAACCGATGAAACCTGCAATATAGTTCAGGATTTACTCCCACTATACTATGACGATGTATGCAGTCCCTCAAGCAAAAGGCTTGTCGAAAAGCACCTTAAGACTTGTGAAAAATGTCAAAATACATACAATGAGCTAAAAAACGATT
The DNA here is from genome assembly GCA_900546625.1 of uncultured Lachnobacterium sp. GTDB lineage: Bacteria > Bacillota > Clostridia > Lachnospirales > Lachnospiraceae > Roseburia. Next base: position 894 of record URDU01000051.1, read on the forward strand.
CTATTGATTCAATGATAAAAAAAGAGGCCGACAGTGTATTAAAGCAGCATGAGAAAAAGGAAAAAACTGCTGCCTACAAGGCCGGAGTCATAATAGCCGGATTACTGCTTATCCCAATACTCATCACATTCATAGTGTGCCTGTCAAATGGCGGTGGTTTAAATACCTTTGCAGTTGTAACAGCATCTATGCTTCTTGTAGCTGCAATGACAGTTGTTCCACTTATGGCACAGCAGAAAAAACTGACCAAATGCATAATCTGCGGTGTTTTTGCTCTGCTTTTGATATTCTTTTTTGTTGACAGAATGTATAGTTCAAATGAATTTATGCTTTGGTCTGTTCCAACTATATTTGGATTATCAATTGTTCTTTTTCCGTTTGTCATCAGAGGAATTGAGCTTCCACCTGCTTTGTCAGACAAAAAAGCTCTTATCACTATGCTGTGGGATACCTTATGGCTTTTCCTCACAATCATTGAGGTGTGTGGTCATACAAACGATGTTGCCGGAATGAAGGCCGGCTGTATTATAGCATTTGTCTTTGTACTTGCAGCCTGGTTCATATTCTTTGATGCACGATATTTAAACGCAAACGGATTTATAAAATCCGCAATTATAGTTTTGATAGCTTCGGTTTGGACAGCTTTTGCCGATGACGTATGCGAGTTTTTAATTTTTGGCACCAGACAAATCACTATAAAGTCCGTGAATTTTTCCGACTGGACTTCCAATATCTGCGTGAATGCCAATGTTTACGCTATTGTGCTTGTGTCCGGTGTTATTATTGCCTCTATACTTTTTGTAGCAGGCGGTATCAGAGCATTGGCTAATAAAAAATAAATCAAATTTTTCTTTAACATATTATTAAAAACCCCTCCCACAGACTTCAATCTGTGGGAGGGGTTTTATTTTTCATTATTCGATAAATGAATGCTTACTGATTAGCAAACACCCTGTGCAAGCATAGCGTCAACTACTTTCTCAAAGCCTGCGATATTTGCACCTGCAACATAGTCAGTCTTTCCACCAACTGTTGCATCGTATCTCTTAGCAGCATCGCTGATGTTAGCGTAGATTGTCTCCATGATGCCCTTGAGCTTTCCGTCAACCTCTTCGAATGTCCATGAAAGTCTCTCAGAGTTCTGGCTCATCTCAAGTGCTGATGTAGCAACACCACCTGCATTGGCAGCTTTACCACCTACGAAGAGTACTCCGTTCTCCTGAAGGTATTTTGTAGCCTCAAGAGTTGTAGGCATGTTAGCACCCTCTGTAACAGATGTAACACCGTTTGCTACGAGCATCTTTGCATCGTCAAGATCTAACTCGTTCTGTGTAGCACATGGAAGAGCAAGATCTACCTTGTACTGCCATACACCGTGCTCACCGTTCTGCTTTGCATGATACTCAGCGCTTGACTTAGCTGCAGCGTACTCTGTAAGACGGGCACGCTTAACTTCCTTAACTTCCTTAAGAAGAGCAACATCAATTCCGTTTGGATCATAAATCCAGCCGGTAGAATCAGAACATGTTACAACCTTGACACCGAGCTGCTGTGCCTTCTCGATTGCGTAGATAGCAACGTTACCAGATCCGGAAACTGCTGCTGTCTTTCCCTCAAGGCTCATACCATGATCTTTCCATAATGCGTTAGTAAGATATAACAGACCATATCCGGTAGCCTGTGTACGTGCAAGAGATCCACCATAGGTAAGACCCTTACCAGTCAGCACACCTTCGTATGATCCACGAATTCTCTTATACTGTCCAAATAAGAAGCCGATCTCTCTTGCACCTGTTCCGATATCTCCGGCCGGTACGTCAACGTCTGCTCCGATATATTTGCAAAGTTCTGTCATGAAGCTCTGGCAGAATGCCATGATCTCTCTGTCAGATTTACCCTTAGGATCGAAATCAGAACCACCTTTACCACCACCGATTGGAAGTGTTGTAAGAGAATTCTTAAATACCTGCTCGAAACCTAAGAACTTGATAATACCCAGGTTTACAGAAGGATGAAGTCTTAAACCTCCCTTGTATGGTCCAATGGAATTATTGAACTGTACACGGAAACCTCTGTTGACCTGTACCTGACCATTGTCATCTACCCATGGTACTCTGAACATGATCTGACGATCCGGCTCTGTGATTCTCTCGAGGATAGCGTTCTTTCTGTAAAGCTCCTCATTTGCCTCGATTACAGGTCTTAAAGAATCAAGTACCTCTGTTACTGCCTGTAAGAATTCAGGCTGGTCAGCGTTTTTCTTCTGTACTACTGCGAGTACTTCATCAACATAGCTCATTTTTATATCTCCTTTACAAAATTATATTTCAAATCAACAAGTTTATTTTATATAAATCTGTTGCTATAATCAAGTAATTTTTGAAAGTTTTATATAAAAAAAATTCATTTTATTTATTATCTTCATTTATATTATCCCAGTTTTGGTACTGATTCTCCTCATCATCGGAATATACCACCTTGAAATAATCCGAGAGTTTTGCAAGTGAAGTTATAAGAACTTTCATTTCGTCATCCGAAAGATCGTCCTTTATATGCTCTATCATATGACGATGAAACTGCTCATGATGATAGTATGCACTCTTTCCCTTGTCGGTGAGTGAGAGCTTTACCACACGCTTATCCTCCTCACTGCGGATACGGTTCACGTATCCCTTGCGGGTGAGACCATCTATTGCCTTTGTCAGTGTGCCCAGTGTGATAGACATAAGCTTGGCTACGGTGCCGGAGCGCTTTGGCTCATCGACTCCTATTGCCTCTATTATATGCATATCGTTGATAGAAATATCAGAAAATTCGTCTGTTATCAGACATCTGCCCTCTATCTCTGTCAAATCCTTGAACAGACACACCAATAATTCATTTAAAGCTTCATCTGCCGTCATAAATACCTCTTTCTATTGCCACTCTATGGCGCAGGCTCCCCATGTAAGCCCTGCTCCAAAGCCTGATAAAATTATTTTTCCCTCATTCTTTATCATACCATCTTTGCGGACTTTATCAAGCAAAATCGGCACACTTGCCGCAGAAATATTTCCACACTGCTGTAAATTGGTCGGGAATTTGTCCATAGGCTGCTTAAGTCTCTTTGCAACCGACTCGATAATACGGATATTGGCCTGATGCAGCACATAGACATCAACATCATCTACACTCCAGCCGATTTCATCAAGCAGCTCATTTATAGCCTTTGGCACTGTCTTTACCGCAAACTTGTATACAGCAGGACCGTCCATGGTGACATAGCCGCCGAGTGCAGACTGCTTTCCATTGTCGGTAAACGGATTGACTACAGGACGGTTGTCTCCGTCAAGCGCCTCACCGCCTTTTCCGTCCGAGCCCTGTACAAAGCCCTTGAAGGCATCTCCCTCGTCTGTCACAACCGCTGCTCCTGCTCCGTCTCCGAAGAGCACACAGGTGCTTCTGTCATTCCAGTCCATTATTTTTGAAAGTACCTCAGCTCCCACTACGACTGCCTTGTGAAACCTGCCGGTCTTAAAATACGCATCCGCTGTGGCAAGCCCGAATAAAAAGCCTGAGCATGCGGCATTTATGTCAAATGCCACTGCACTGCCAGCACCTATCTCAGCCTGAATCTGACATGCCAGCGACGGAACGATTTTGTCCGTGGATACGCTTGCAGCTATTATCAAGTCTATCTCACTTCCGTCAATCCCCGCATCCTGCAGCGCACTTTTTACTGCATCACAGGCAAGTGAGGTGGTTGTCTCAGTCGTTGCAATGTGTCTGTTTCTTATTCCTGTACGCGAGCTGATCCACTCGTCAGATGTGTCCATTATGGCTGCCAGATCATCGTTTGAGACCACTCTCTGTGGCAGGCAGCTTCCTGTTCCAACTATCTTCATAGAATTTCCTTTCCGGGACTAGAACTTGCGGAAACGCTTGTATCTTTCCTCCAAGAGCTGGTCCTTTGTCAATTTGCTTTCTTTTTCCAAGAATTTCTTCATGTTTCCCTTCATATAGTTTCCAATTGATGAAAGGGCATCCTCGTCGGCTCCGCCAAACTCAGGTATTATATCATCCACGACATCAAGCGCCTTTAAGTCGTGTGCTGTAATCTTCATTACCTCTGCGGCTTCCTTTGCACGCTTTCCGTCCTTCCAGAGGATAGATGCAAAGCCCTCAGGCGAGAGGATTGAGTATGTGGCATTTTCCATCATCCACACTTCATTTCCTACAGAAAGAGCTAAAGCTCCGCCGCTTCCGCCTTCTCCTATCATGAGACAAAGGATTGGCACCCTGATGCCGCTCATCTCATAAAGGTTTCTTGCGATTGCCTCACCCTGTCCGTTTTCCTCTGCCTCCATTCCCGGATAAGCTCCTGATGTATTGACAAAGGTTATGATTGGACGGTTGAATTTCTCTGCCTGCTTCATGAGTCGCAGTGCCTTGCGGTAGCCCTCAGGTGATGGCATACCATAGTTTCTCTTTGCGCAGTCCTCAAGGTCTTTTCCCTTGTGGACACCGATAACTGTGACCGGCTGGCCGTCTAAGTATGCGATTCCGCCTACTATAGCCGGGTCATCACGGAAATATCTGTCTCCGTGCAGCTCCATAAACTCATCAAAGATATAGTCCATATAGTCAACCGATGCAAGTCTCTTAATCTGTCTTGCGGCGCTGACCTTGTCCCACACCTTAAATGGCTTAGCCTTTGTCTCGCGCTCCTTCATAAGCTCAGTCGGCTCGTAATTGTCGTCTGAGTGAAGCGGGTCAAAATTCGCATAGCCTGTGGTAGGTCTGTGAGCGCGTAAAATCTTGTAAAGAGTCTTCTTTAAATCCTCACGCTCAACTATCATATCCACAAAGCCGTGCTCAAGCTGAAACTCTGCTCTCTGGAAGCCCTCAGGCAGCTTCTGTCCGATGGTCTGCTCGATAACACGAGGACCTGCAAAGCCGATAAGTGCCTTTGGCTCTGCAAGAATGATGTCTCCAAGCATTGCAAAGCTGGCTGTCACACCACCTGTTGTAGGGTCTGTGAGTACAGGCACATATAAAAGTCCTGCCTCTGAGTGGCGCTTTGCTGCGGCTGAGGTCTTTGCCATCTGCATCAGCGAAATGATACCCTCCTGCATTCTGGCTCCACCTGAACAGCAGAATAATATAACCGGAAGTCTTTCCTCTGTGGCACGCTCAAATGCGCTTGTGATTTTCTCACCAACCACATGGCCCATGCTTCCCATCATAAATCTTGAATCAATTACACCAAGCACTGTCTCCTCACCGTAAATCTTTGTCTTACCGATGACAATGCCCTCAGAAAGTCCTGTTTTCTCCTGAGTCTTTGCGATTTTCTCCTCATACTCAGGGAAATTAAGAGGATTTCCTGTAGTAAGCTCTGTAAACCATGGCTCAAAGGCTTCCTTGTCGGAAACCATTCTGATTCTGTTTTTAGCACGCACACGGAAATAATAATTACACTCATAGCAGACGTATTTGTGCTGTTTTACAACTGATTTGAGCACAGTCTTGCCACACTTGGGACAAACAATTGTCTCAGGGACATCCTCTTTTGTTTCCTGTGCTGCACCGGCATTTTTGCCATCTGCGGCTGTTTTTGCGCTCTCAGCGTTCTTTGCTAAAATCTCTTCAGCCTCTATATTTTTATCTTTCTTCTTGAATAACTTCATCATGTCTCCTTATGCAATTAACCTATTGCAAATGTAAGCTCCGCCATACAGGCAACCTTGCCGTTTACCCTGGCAACAGCCTTGCCCACACCGATAGGACCCTTAACCTTTATAATCTCAGTGGTCAGCTCCAGCGTATCACCCGGAACCACCTTCTGCTTGAACTTGGCATTATTGATGCCTGCAAAATATGCAGTCTTGCCTTTCCACTCATCCTGACAAAGAATGGCAACTGCACCGGTCTGCGCCAAAGCCTCAATAATAAGCACTCCCGGCATCACCGGATTCCCCGGAAAATGTCCCATAAAATGTGGCTCATTCATAGTCACATTCTTCTTGGCCACACACTTTACGCCCGGCTCCAATTCCTCAACCGTATCAATGAGGAGAAACGGACTGCGGTGCGGCAGAATATCCATAATCTGCTGCGTATTCATAACTGACATATACATCTATCCTTTCTCAATGCGCGAAGCCCCTAAATTATTTATACGCCTTGAGCAGAATACTTGCATTATGTCCACCAAATCCCAGTGAATTGCTCAGTGCATACTCAACAGGCTCCTCATAGCTGTCCTTGCAGTAATTGAGGTCAATCTCCTCATCAGGAGTCTCATAGCCAACAGTCTTATGTATAAATCCGTCTTGGATTTCCTTCACACATGTGATAAACTCAACAGCTCCTGCTGCTCCGAGCAGATGTCCTATCATAGACTTTGTTGAATTGATTTTAAGATTTGCAGCCTCATCACCGAACGCAAGCTTGATTGCTCTTGTCTCAAAAAGGTCATTGTGATGTGTACCTGTTCCGTGCGCATTGATGTATTTTACATCTGCCGGTGTGACACCTGCATCGCTCATGGCGTTGGTCATGGCTCTTGCTGCACCTGCGCCATCCTCCTGTGGGGATGTGATGTGGTATGCATCAGATGAACATCCGTATCCGACTACCTCTGCATAAATCTTTGCGCCTCTTGCCTTTGCATGCTCAAGCTCCTCAAGGATAACTACTCCTGCGCCCTCGCCCATTACAAAGCCGCTTCGGTTCTTGTCGAACGGAAGTGAGCACTTTGCCGGATCATCTACTGTAGAAAGCGCTGTGAGTGCTGTAAATCCTGCGATTCCGATAGGACATACACTGCCCTCTGTACCACCGGCTACCATCACGTCAGCCTCACCGTACTGGATGCTTCTGTATGCCTCACCGATTGTGTTTGTTCCTGTAGCGCAGGCTGTTACATCATTGATGCTCTTTCCCTTGAGACCGAACTGGATAGAAACATTTCCTGCTGCCATGTTACAGATCATGAGCGGAACAAGAAGCGGATTAACTCTGTTTGGTCCCTTTTCATAAAGCTTTTGTGTCTCACGCTCCATAGCCTGAAGACTTCCGATACCTGAACCGATGGCACATCCAACCATGTATGGATCTTCCTTTTCAATGTCAAGTCCGCTGTCATCAATAGCCTGCTTTGCTGCAGCTACAGCGTACTGTGAGAATGGCTCCATTCTCTTTGCAGCCTTTCTGTCCATAAAATCCTGTGGATTAAAATCCTTAAGCTCTGCTGCGATGTGACATTTATAATCTGTTGTGTCAAATTTTGTGATGTGGTCAAATCCGATTTTTCCGGCCTTTACCGATGCCCAGAAATCGTCCACATTATTTCCGATTGGTGTTACTGCTCCAAGTCCTGTTACAACTACTCTTCTACTCATATTGCCATTCCTCCGTCAACAGACAGCACCTGGCCTGTGATGTAGCCTGCTGCATCTGATGCTAAAAATAATACTGCGTTTGCGATATCCTTTGTGTTTCCCGGCCTGCCAAGCGGAATCTGTGATAAAAGATTCTCCTTTGCCGCATCGGCAAGCACATCTGTCATCTCTGTCTCTACAAAGCCCGGTGCCACTGCATTTGCTGTGATTCCACGGCTGGCAAGCTCTCTGGCTACAGCCTTTGTGAGTCCTATAACTCCTGCCTTGCTGGCGCTGTAGTTGGCCTGTCCTGCATTTCCGAGTATGCCGGAAACTGATGAAATATTGATAATTCTTCCTGATTTCTGCTTCAGGAAATAGCGTGACATATGACGGATTGTGTTGAACGCACCCTTAAGGTTTGTGTCGAGCACTGCGTCATAGTCTGCCTCGCTCATCTTCATGATGAGACCATCTCTTGTGATTCCTGCGTTGTTTACGAGGATATCTATGTGCTTGTACTCCTTGATGAGCGCTGTTATCATATTCTGGCACTCGTCAAAATCAGATACATTGCACTGATAAGAAACTGCATCACCGCCTGCTGCCTTTATCTCTTCAACAACGGCATCTGCCTTTTCCTTTGAACCATTATAATTTACTATTACAAAGGCGTGTGCTGCGGCAAGTGTAAGAGCTATCTGTCTTCCAATTCCACGGCTTGCGCCTGTAACCAGGGCATTTTTACCTGTTAACATACTTTTCAAAATCCTCCAGTTTATCTATGTTTACGACTTTTACGTCTCTATTTATCTTTCTCATAAATCCGCTGAGTGAGCGTCCCGGTCCGATTTCCACGAACTCATCTGCACCGTCTGCGATAAGGCGCTCGATGGTCTGCTGCCAGCGTACTGACGATGAAACCTGCTTTGTCAGATAATCCTTGACATCTGCCGGTGACTTCACATAGTCTGCTGTGACGTTTGTGATATATGGCACCTTGATATCGTGGATTTCTACACTCTCAAGTGCATCTGCGAGCTTTTCGCCTGCACCCTTAAGCATTGCTGAGTGGAAAGGTCCGCTGACCTTGAGCGGTACGCATCTCTTGGCGCCTGCCTCGCTGCATGCTGCTGCGGCGGCATCTACTGCTGCCTTTTCTCCTGTGATAACAATCTGCCCAGGGCAGTTATAGTTGGCTACCGATACAACTGAATTTGTCTCATCTGCTGTCTTTTTGCATATATCCTCAATGACCTGCGGATCAAGTCCTAAAACCGCTGTCATGGCTCCACCTGTAGGAACTGCCTCCTGCATGTAGATTCCTCTTTTTCTGACAACTGCGAATGCATCTGCCATAGTCATGGCTCCTGATGCGATGAGAGCACCATATTCCCCAAGGCTTAATCCAGCTGTGACATCAGGTGTGATACATTTGTCAATGATTGCCTGATATATAGCTGCCTCAACTGCAAGCATACATATCTGTGTGTACTCTGTAATATTCAGCTTGTCATTTTCCTCAAAGCATAATGCCGGAATATCCAAGCCTGTCTGTTCACTGGCAAGGTCGATTACTGCCTTTGCATTTGGCATTGTATCGTAAAACTCCTTACCCATTCCTATATACTGTGAGCCCTGTCCGGGAAACATAAATACTCTCTTACCCATTTTCGGTTTCTCCTTATTTCTGACAGGATACCGTAAGCCACTCTTTCCAGGCGGCCCGGTATCCTTAAATTTGCATGTAAAAGTGAATACTGTCTATTTGTTCAGTCCCACTACATCCTCAATGATTTCTTTGCAGGTTTCCTCTTTCTTTACGAGGCCTGCGCTCTGACCTGCCATGACGCTGCCATATACGGTATCTCCGTCCACAACGGCTTTTCTTAGTGCGCCAAGTGTCATTTTTTCGAGCTCTTCAAATGGAGCTCCTTCCTTTTCCAGCTTGAGATATTGTCTGGTCATCTTGTTTCTGAGCACTCTGATTGGATGGCCTGTGCTCATTCCTGTAACCTCGGAATCTATATCCTTGGCCTTAATGACCTTCTGCTTATAGTTTTCATGTACTATCGATTCTTTTGCGGTGACAAAGCGTGTACCCATCTGGACTGCCTCTGCACCGAGTGCAAATGCTGCATTGAAGCCTCTGTTGTCTGCAATTCCGCCTGCTGCAATAACAGGGATGCTCACTGCATCAACAACCTGTGGCACAAGTGTCATGGTAGTCTGTGCTCCGATATGTCCGCCTGACTCCATTCCTTCGGCGATTACCGCACTTGCCCCGCCTCTCTCCATGAGCTTTGCGAGTGCTACGCTTGCAACTACAGGGATTACGATGACGCCAGCTTCTTTCCACATATCCATGTACTTTGCAGGGTTTCCTGCGCCGGTGGTGACTACCTTTACCTTTTCCTCGGCGATGATTTTTGCTATCTCATCGGCCTCCGGATTCATAAGCATGAGGTTGACTCCGAACGGCTTATCTGTCTCCTTCTTTGCAGCGACTATCTGCTCCTTTACCCATGAAGCCGGGGCTCCGCCTGCTCCGATGATGCCAAGTCCGCCTGCATTGGACACAGCGCTGGCAAGCTCATGGGTTGCTACCCATGCCATGCCACCCTGAATGACCGGATATTTGATTCCAAGAAGCTTTGTTATTCTTGTTTCCATGTCTTTTAAGCCTCTACACCTTTGTTCTTAAGATACTCAATGATGTCGTTTACTGTTGCGATTTTCTCTAAATCCTCTGAAGGGATTTCTACTCCGTACTCCTCCTCGAGTGCCATTACAAGCTCGAAAAGATCTAATGAATCTGCCTCAAGATCCTCCTTGAAGTTTGACTCTAATTTGATATCATCCTCGTCGATTCCTAACTGATCTGCTACGATTTCCTTGATTTTCTCCAACATATTTCTGTTCTCCTTTTTCTGTGTTTATTTTCGGTATTGTGTGCTGGTATATTTGCACTAGTTTGCGTGTCAAATATTTTCCTTATCAAATCATTTGACAGTGAAAGTATATCACATTTTAAATAGTTGTCAAGTCAAAGTATTTTTTATTTTCATTTTTTATATGGTACGGGACAATAATATACAATGAAAAAGCAGACTGTAATTTTGAGTGGTCAGCTCAATTTTACAGTCTGCTCTATATTTTGTTTATATGGTTATGGATTTACCAATGATGCATTATACCGGCTCCGGAAGCTTATATCCGGCTTCGCTCATTGATTTTTTGAACTCTTCAAGCGATAATCCAGCTTTTTCAGCACCTCTTTGTACAGAGTAGTCTCTATCCTGTACAGATAAATATATCTCTGTACGACGCCCTGTCTGAATGCCTTCCTGTTTTTGTTCCTCACCATATTCTTTTGCATATTCCATTGCATACTTTCTTACAGCTTCACTCATAGCACCACGTCCTTCCTTTTCTTTATAATAAG
>URDU01000052.1 GCA_900546625.1 uncultured Lachnobacterium sp.
AAATCACAATCATAAAAATAATTCATTTTACTATTGACTTTTTATTAGCAGGCTTTGCATTTTCCTGTACTGCTCCAATGTTAAGCCTGCATAGCTTTTAAATTCCTTCATCATGTGTGCCTCATCGAAATATCCACAATCAAGTGCAAGCTCATCATAACGTGTATTGTGTGTGTTTAATTTATCCAAAAGTGTCTGAAAACGTATATAACGTGCAAATTGCTTTGGTGAAATACTATTATAATTCTTAAATACCCTTCTTAGATAACAGGCTGAATAATTTGTTTCCTCCTGCAGCTCATTGATGCTTATATGTCCGTTTGCACGCGTAATGCGGTTTACCAGATATTCATTAATCATCTCTTTGTCTGACAAATCCGGACGTCCATATACAAAATCCCTATAAGCCTCCATAAAAATCATACTGCGGCTTTTTATATCAGTTGCCATGGCTATCCTTTCGGTGAGATTTTTGCCAAAGAGATTGCCATCTATTTCCAAATCGTCATTTACAAGCATGTCCATGGAAAGCTCTCTCGGCAATATTCCCTGTCCCGGCTGAAACCTGACGCCAAAGCATAAGCCGACATCGCCCAGCTCCCATTTCTTTACTCCGAATACAGTTCCGCTTATAAACGTAGTAACCCTGTTTCTTCCTATGTTAAATAGCAGGTCTATGCTTCCATCGGGAACTGCTTTCAGCTCATGCAGTAATTTGTTTCCTAATGAAAATTCATAGAAATGTGAAATTCCAAGCTTTGGCATATCAAGCCTTGATACATTGTCAACCCCTAGCTCAACGTATGGCTGACATGGATTAATGATGGTATTCTCTTTTTGCATAATCTGACCTCTTTTCAAAAGTCATAACTAATGAAGCTCCGGTTCCTCCCAAAGGTTGAGTCTGACTCCAATTCCAAGCTCAAGCGCCCTTTTATATACTGTCTCACCCCAGGCAATGTCCTCTACAGGCATTCCACCGACTGAGTATATGATTCGCTGCTTATCATTGTCTCTGCCTGTCAGCTTACCGGTTATGACATCGGTTACATCTATTATTTCATCTCTTGTTATTTTTTTATCATGCATGAGGTCCATAAATTTACAGCCTACAATCTGTACCGGATCGTAGCTTGGATATGGATATTCCTCTGCCCATGCTTCGTACAGCTTATAATTATCTACAACAAGCTTTGTGTTTTTATCCAGATAAAACTTCTCATCAAATCTGGCTGCTGAAGGCATACATATGAGAGCTCCTTCCTTTATCCATGCCTCATCAATGTATGGGAATAGTGCTTCCTTGTCACCGACACATGTGGTTGTACTGATGATATCACTGCCTTTTATGGCTTCCTCCATTGTCTCACAGACTTTAATTGTCTTAATCTGAGGAAATTCTTTCTTTACATATTCTACAAATGAATCGATTGATTTTTGTCCACGCCCTTTGATTTTAACTGTATCGAGCTTTGGACAGACACTGATAAATGCTGCAAGAGATGTCTTTCCCATTACTCCGGGACCTACAATTGCTGCTACCTTTGAGTCCTTTCTGGCAAGATACTTGGCTCCGACTCCGGGAATTGCTCCCGTTCTGTAAGCACTTAAAAGATTTGCTGACATAAGCGCCAAAGGTGCTCCTGTATCCTTGTCATTTAACATCATCATGAGAATGGAGCGCGGAAGTCCTGATTTTTTATTTTCGGTGTTTGAGCCATACCACTTCATGCCTGCCATCTGAAAACTGCCTCCCAGATATGCCGGCATTGCCATGAAACGTCTGTCCTCGCCATTCTTTGGCATTCCCTCAAACTCCGGATTATCAGGGAAGGTAACCATACATCCATGTGAATTGTGATTTTCACCGCCCATCACATAGTCACCCTTTTTCAGTGTGACCATCATATCCTCCATGACCTCAACGCATTTTGCCATATCCTTTACACCGGCCTTAATCATATCCGGTTCACTTAAGTAAAGAAAATCAATTTTTGCACTCATCTTATTTTCCTCCGTTTCCTGTGTCATGTTGCAACTGTCAGGTACAAATATGTTTATATACATGTCAGAGAAATCTGCTTATGATGAATCTCAAAAATCAAAAAAGGCGCCAACAGCTTCTGCTGTTGACACCTTCGTCATGTATGTATATTAACATATTTAACATTTCAAGTCTATATACTTTACAAATAAAAGCATATCTGTTTTTTATTTGCTTTATAACCTGATTATATATTATTGTACACAGCCTGTATTGTATAAAACGATACAGCCCATATTAGTTTTCCATATAACATTTTATTATTTTATCTGCAAGGCTTAAATCTGTCATATCTCAGCGCACTGATATCAACTACCGTCTTTTCACCATGCACCATCTGGCTCAGCATAAGTCCGACTGCAGGAGCTGTACCAAAGCCATGACCTGTAAAACCACATGCCAGTATGAGTCCCGGTGCTTCATCAACCCTGCTTAAAAAAGGTACCCCATCAAAGGAATTATCCAGCCATCCGCACCAGCTTCTGACTATCTTTGCATCTCGAAGTGCCGGAATATAGCCCTCAATGGCTCTGCAGCTCGCTGACAGAATCACGGAGTTTGTGATCATCCTTGACGGATCAGCCAGGTTTGTTGACGGATCTACCATCTCATCCACCGTTTCCCAGCCTGAATCCGAGCCGAACACAAAAGAGCCATGCTTTGTCTGATGACCATAGAAATCAGCGGATGCACATCCAAACATAACATCTATCATATGTGGCTGCATTTCTGTTACAAGACACTCATCTATCAGTCTGTTCATCGGAACATCAACTCCGATTGTCCTTGCTATGGCTCTGCTCTCGTAGCCGGCAACAAGTATTATTGTCTCGCCCTCAAACACTGTACCGTCATTTAATATGACCTTTCTTACCTTTCCTTTCACCTTTTGAAGACTCTTTACCGGTGCATCCGTGTAGAATCTGACACCAAGCTCAAGTGCTCTTTTATAATATCCCAGTGTTGTTGTAAGCGGATTTGCATGTCCATCTGTAGGGCACCAGCTTGCTCCAATTACCTCATCAGACAGATATGGGCAGATTTCTTTTACCTCCTTCTGGTCTATCATTCTGACGTCAAGACCTACAGATTGTGCTGAATTTGCAAGACTCTCCAGCTTCTTCATATGCTCCGGGGTTTTTCCCATACGCAGATTGCCCTTCTGTGTATACTCTGTGTCCACTCCAAGCTCCTCTGAAAGTGTTGGCCACAGATTTTTTATGCCATACATAGCATATGGCAGCTCTCTTACATCTCGTCCTGACTGACGGACACCTCCTCCATTCCTTGATGAACCACCATGCCCTATGCTGTTAGTTGCTTCTAATACTATCACTGATCTGGTACCGCTCTTTGCCAGATAATATGCTGCCGCACATCCGTTTACTCCGCCTCCGATAATTACAACATCTGCCACATTACTCATCACAGTCACCTCCGTCTTCTGCAAGTATACACATCTCAATTGGTCTCATCGGCGCTCTCGAGCTTGCCGGAACAATCTCTGCCGGAGATACCTTTAACTCACTTGCTATTATTCCTTTTACCAGCTTTCCGCAGGTCTGTCCCTGACACAATCCCATGCCGCTTCTCAAATATCTGCGCATTTCCTCCATTGTAAAAATGCCTTCATGCACAGCTTTTCTAATCTGTCCCTTTGTTACCTCTTCACATCTGCAGACAAGGAGATCATCATCCTCACCTTTTACAAAAGGTCCTATTTCCTTTAACTTTGCCTGAATATCAATCATAATAAAACCTCCTATGCTTCCTTTGCCATTTCTTTTTTATAGAATCTCGCCTTCATTACCATGTCATTTGGAACCTTTATGGTAAGCAGGTATGTATGGTCAAATACCGGGGCTGTTCTGATTTTTGTAACCTCTGCATCACATACATATTTACCGTTTCTGCCAAGTGCAACGCCCCTGTCACCGACCTTTGGAAGCGGAAGAAACTCATATGGCATTGTAACCTCACCATAGCCTTCCTCTACGTCTTCTTCTACAAGGAAGATAGACTGCCCTGAGCATGAAGCCACGCACATTCCGCAGCCTACACATTTTTTATCCGGATCAATTGCTGGAAGTGAAGTGATATTTTTACCAATTCTGATACAGCCCATCTTACATGCATCCTGACATGGGTTACACGGAATATTCTGTGTACACTCAATTACAGGATGTATTCCCTTCTGGTGTGTGACACCGGGGAATCTTTCTATCTCTTCATCTGCCACATATCCTTTATTCAAAAGATTCATTGAAACAGCAATTCCTTCTTCTGTTGTTTCAACAAGCTTTCCTCTGTTCTTTGGTGCAAACATTCCCTGTCTGAGCGTGTCTAACTGTCCTTCAAGCTCGTCAATCCTTGCATCTCTTTCCTCCTCAGTCATGTATCCCAGATAACATGCAATGGATGCTCCTGACATTCTGCCTTCTATCATGGCTGAGCTTGCTTCCTCTATACCTGAAACATCGCCTGCCGCATAGATTCCCGGAACACTTGTAGCTCCGAATTTATCAATTACCGGAACATTTCCACCCTTCGTATCGCTCATCTGTACCTCAGCCTGTTTTAAAAGCTGTGACATAGGTGATAATCCAACTGCCAGACATACAGTGTCCACATCAAAATGCTTTTCCGTGCCCGGTATTATTTTCCAATCCGGTCCGACCTGTCCTATCACAACGCCTGTCACATAATCATCTCCCTCTACTCTTACTATTGTATGTGAGAGATAGAACGGAACACCGCATCTGGCTACCTTGGCGGCATGTACGCCGTATCCACCAACCCTTGGTGCTGCATCAGCCAGTGCAACAACCTCACAGCCTGCCTGCAAAAGCTGATAGCTTACTACAAGTCCAACGTTTCCTGAGCCAAGCATCAGTATTCTGTTGCCGGGCTTTATATGATGGAGGTTCATCATGGTCTGGGCTGCTCCGGCTCCAATTACTCCGGGCTTTGTCCATCCCTCGAAATTTACCATATTCTCACTGGCTCCTGTGGCGACAAGAACAGCATCTCCTTTATAGTGCTTTACGCTGTCTCCAACCTTTACTGTTATCTCCTTTTCCGGATAGAGGCCTACTACCGTAGCATTTAAAATGACCTCAACTCCGTATTCCTTTGCTTCATTGAGAAGCTCTTCACCAATTTTAAAGCCTCTTTCTTTAGCCTTATGCTCCTTTGAACCAAAGAATTTATGAATCTGTTTAAAAAGCTGTCCTCCCGGTCTGGCATTCTCATCAAATACTATCGGCTTTAATCCTTTTTTTGCTGCCTCTATTGCTGCAGACAAACCGGCAGGTCCGGCACCAATTACTATCATGTCATATCGTTCAATCTTCATAATTCATGTCTCCATTCCGTATATTTTATGCTTTAAAAAATTATTCCTGTGCTTTCGCAGATACGCCGTACTGTGTCTGAACAACCATTCCGGCTTCAAGCGGTGTGATGCAGGTTCTGATATTTGGCTTTCCGTCTACAATCATCACACAATCAGTACATCTTCCTATTGCACAAAATATTCCTCTCGGCTCATGTGTCTTTGCTGTGTATCTGTGAGCCATAACACCGGCTGCCTTTAAGGCTGTTGCAATCGGTTCTCCTTCATAGCCCTCCAGAAGCTTTCCATCATAGCTGAAGGTAACCTTTTTTCTCTTTGGTGTTTCTCCCAATATTGGGTGATTTTCAATTCTATCCATAATCTCAATCCTCCTAGTGTACTTTCAAACCGCCTTATTCAGCGATTAAAAAAGGCGCCAACGATTGTATCGCTGACGCCTTTGTCTAACTCATTTACTGATTAGACATTAACATATAAAATTTATCCGGTATTGTAAAAAACGATACTGTTGCACGATTCCTGCTAAAAGCAATGCCATGTGCTAAGTATTCACACGCTGTGAATCATTTCAGCTTACCGCCTGTTCCCTGGCATCTACAAATCTCCTATAGATACCCTCCTGCTGCATCAGCTGCTCATGTGTGCCCTGCTGCACGATTCTTCCCTTGTCAACAACTACTATCCGGTCTGCATGTCTGACAGTTTTTAATCTGTGAGCAATCATGATGATTGTTTTTTCCTTTGTAAGTGCTGCAACCGCATCCATCAGCTCCTTTTCATTCTCCGGATCTACATTGGCTGTTGCCTCATCCAGGATGACGATTGGAGCATCCTTCATGATAGCGCGTGCAATGGAAATACGCTGCTTCTGCCCGCCGGAGAGCGTGGAACCGCCTTCTGCGATCACGGTATTATAGCCATCCGGAAGCTGACTGATAAAATCATGGCAGCATGCTTTCTTTGCAGCTTCTACAACCTCCTCATGCGTTGCATCCTGACGGCCGAATTTAATATTGTTTTCAATCGTATCAGCAAACAGATAAACTGACTGAAATACAAATGAGAAGTTGCTCATCAGACTGTTCATGCTGTATTCCTTCACATCCACTCCACCAAGTGTGACCCTGCCGGCATCTACATCCCAGAATCTTGCGATCAGGTTACACAATGTGGATTTTCCACTACCTGATGGACCAACGATTGCCGTAGTTGTCCTTTGTGGAATGGAAAGCGATACATCATCTATGATTTTTCTCTTATCATATGAAAAAGAAACATGCTCAAGCTCAATGTCACAGCTTTGCGGCCTTATTTCTTTTCCGTCAATGTCCATCGTATCAAGCTCTAAAATTGCATTTGCCTTATCGACGCACACACTTACCACATGTAAAAGCGAAGAATAGTTTCCGGCACACTCAAGACTTGAATAAAGCATAAATGCCGCGATTGTCATACCAATCGCATAGACTGCACTCATGGTTCCATTTATATAAAATGCTGCACTGCAGATTACAATAACCGCTCCTGTGATTTTAGTCACCGTGCCCTGCAAAAAATGATAAGGCACGAACAAAAGCTCCATCTTAGTATTAATTTCTGCGCACGCTTCGTTTGCAGCATTTAGCCGTTTCGCCTGTTTTCCCAGCAGGTTATAGGATTTCACTTCTGATATACCCTGAATATATTCCATAATCTGACTGATAAGCTCAGTATCACACAGGACTTTTTTCTCTGAATCACTCTTGCCTGATTTTTGCATGATTGAATTGATCCTAAAGAAAATGACTACTCCGGCCGCTGATAACAGACCAATTCTCCAGTCAAAAATAAGTATCATAAGAACGATCATTGCGGTTTCCAGAATCCCCTGAGTAGTCAGCATCACCACTCTTGCTGCAACGTCACCGAGCATTTCCATGGTATTTGTCGTAACAGAAGAAATCTCACCGATGCTGTTGGAATTAAAATATCCCATCGGAAGATACCGAAGATGTTCGGCAATTTTTATCCTCATAAAGGCACTTGCATTATACCCGCCCTCAGTCTGCAGCACAGTTGAAAATCTCTTGCATATAATATCAATCACAATGGCAATTACCATGATTGCAATCGAACCGCCGATATATTTTCCCATAGCTTCTTTATTTATCAGTCCAATCAATATATACATGATTGCCGGTATCTTCATCGCAGAGGCAAGCGCTTCCACGAGACCGATTACTATAGACAGCTTGAATTTATTTCCATTTTCCCTGCCGGAAAACTTAAAAAACTTTGCCAGAATCTCAAACATATTATTCGCCCTCCTTTGCGGTATCTTTTACAGAAATATGTGCATTCCACATTTCTTTATAAAGTGGGCATGCTGCAAGAAGCTCATCATGTGTGCCATGTGCTGCTACATTTCCATCATTTACAACGAAAATCTGATCGCTGTCTTTGACTGTTGAAAGTCTGTGTGCAATGACTATGAGCGTCTTTCCTGCGACAAGCTTTGCAATGGAATTCTGCAGTATTGCCTCATTCTCCGGATCAGTGTATGCAGTTGCCTCATCAAGGATAACGATTGGTGCATCCTTAAGCATGGCTCTTGCAATCGAGATACGCTGTCTCTCTCCTCCCGAAAGGTGTCCTCCGGCGCCTCCGACAATTGTATCAAACCCATTCTCAAGCTGCATAATAAAGTCATAACATCCACTCTTTTTAGTCACTTCAATAATCTGTTCATCTGTCGCATCCGGATTACCCTGTCTGATATTTTCGCGGACCGACTCATTGAAGAGATAATTGTCCTGCGCCACATATGCGATTTTGCGGTTAAAATCCGTAAGTGACATCTGTTTTATGTCCACCCCGCCAATCTGTATACTTCCGCTATTTATGTCCCAAAGAGAAGCTATCAGCTTTGCAATCGTTGATTTACCGCTTCCTGACGGTCCAACAATTGCATTGACCGTACCCGCCTCAAGCTTCATATTCACTCCATGCAGGATTTCCTTTTCATGGTAGCCAAACCTCACATCTGTAAGTGTGATGGAATTATCCTTTGGAACCACTGCACTCTTTTTTGGTCTTTTAAGCTCCGGCTGTTCAAGGATTCCAACCACCTCATCTACAATCACACCGATTTTTCCAAGGTCATCGGTATAAGAGCCTACTGTGATAAGCGGTCCGACAATTCCAAGGGACAAAATGATACACATAACAAAATCTGAAATCGTTAACGTGCCATTCTCTACATAATGCGCTCCAAACGGCAAAACTGTAAGCAAAGTATAAGGTGTCACAACCATCATCAGTGCATGATAGATAGAACAGCGCTTCATCCATGAAATAAAGGAATCTGCATATGCCATGGCTGCCTTTGTGAATTTGGCATAAGAGCTCTCTGTTTTTCCAAATGCCTTGATCACTTCGATTCCATCAATATATTCCACTGCTGCATCGTTCAAATCCTTCGTTGTCTTAACCGTTCTTTCAAAGCTCGGCTTATAATCAATCATCATTCCAAAATAAGAAAGCAATCCAACTACAACCGGCACTAATGACCAGAGTGCCAGCCTCCAGTCTGTCATGAAGAAATAAATCAGGATAATGACCGGCGCCAGCAGATTGGATGTAAATTCCGGAACAATATGCGCCAGCGTCGTTTCAATACTGTCTATTCTTTCTACCAGAATGTTTTTGAAGGTGCCGGATGATGTATCCTTTACATATCCAAGCGGCACTCTCGCCAGCTTTTCACAGCAGGCTTTTCTTATATTCGCAAGCACCGTAAATGTCGCTTTATGCGAAAGTGCTGTGGATAGCGAATGAAACAGCTCCGCAATGATAAATGACAGCGCAATCCATACTGCCTTAACCATATATTCCGTAAAATCCTTATTTCCGTCCAGAAACAGCTTTACCACGTCTGCGATAATAAAATACGGTATTATCTTGAATACAACATTTAACACCGCGAGCACAACGCTCCACACATAAGCACTTCTTTTTTGTCCGGCCCACTCCAGTATCCAACTGCCTGCAGACCTCTTCTTTTCCTTCATACGAACACACTCCTTACTTAATTCATTAACAAGTTTCATATTAGCCTGAACTGAATCGGCTTATTTATGATTTTTTGTTTTGATCAACTTGTTTTAATTAACTTATTTTAATTAGTCTTAACAAACCACTCTATAATAAACAAGGTGGCCGACCGGCACTGGCCACCTTATATTATTACCCTGAAAATAATTATTTATCTTCCGCAGGGAATTTGATATTCCACAATCGCTCCCATTCCGTAACAGCATTTCTCACCCGACGGTCAATATCCAGACGTGCACTGTGGCACTCTTTCGGATATTTTCTTGCCGCCTGAAATGCCAGCTTCATAAAAAGGCCTGAGCCAATCGGGAGCATTGTCTTTAGCATACTCTCCGGAAAAACGAAATGGGTTCCATGCTCATAAATAACAGACTCCAACCTGCATGTGTGTGGATATTCTTTCATACGCTGCTTCATACGGCGGATATATTTCGCAGTATCCCACAATACATCATCTTCAGCACCAATCAGCAATACTGTTCCATGGATTTTTTCAATCTTGATCATCTCATCTTCTGTGATTGGATGAGCCTTTTCCGAATCATCAAACAGTTTTATCGAATTAATCATATCACCGGTCCGTTTTGTTTCTTTCTCAATTACATGCCAGTAATCCGGATGCTTGTAACAAAACGGCATGTATGGAAGCGGTTCTCCTTTATACGAAAAAAGAGATTCTCCCTCAATCGGCCATTCCTTACAGCCATCTTTTTTGCCCTGCATAAATCCCTGCCATACAAAGTCACTCGGTGTCAGACCAATCGTCAATGTAATATCCTCAAAATAAGAAGCGGCAGTCAAAGCAAGTGTTCCTGTAGTAGATGCCCCGACAATTCCTATCTTCTGATTGCCATGCGCTTTTAACCAATTGATTGCTTTCTCTATACGCTCCAGCGGATAATTATGATGTCCGTAATCCTTTTTTCCGGGTGACATTGTCATCACATTCACATCGAGTTTATGTAACCATTTCACGGATGTACGCGCCATATAATCCTCCGAATCATCCCCGATCATAGCAATCATCGCACAGTCTGAGTCTGTTTTGCATTTCCAATATGCGCCATAAAATCCATCTGTTTCCACATCAAAATGCCTTTTCTTCATCTGTATCATCTCCTTAATATCATCTACATAGGTTTCTGTTGCTCTTGCATACAAATTCTATGCCATTGTTTCCGGCACTACTATAAATTGTCATTATGTACATTAGTTGTGACTAACTCTCGTTTTCTAAAAAACCGTGTGAAAATAAAACTGTAATTCCACACGGTTTCTGTTCTTATACATTCAGTATATCACTTTTATCTGGTTTATCAACCAGATTTTGTCATTATATTCCTCAAATACACTCCTCAATAATCTTCTCACATCTGTCATATCCAAGCTGTGAGCTGTTCAGACACAGCGTATAATTGCTCGCTTTTCCCCATTTCTGTTCTGTATAAAAATTATAATTCGTCATACGCCTTTTATCTGTATCTGCCATCATTTTGACAGCTTCCTTCTCTTCTACATTATATAAACCCATAATACGCTGTGTTTTTTCCGACATATTCCCATGGATAAATACATTCAGTACATCATCCCTATCCTTCAGAATATAATCTGCATTTCTCCCGATAATTACACAAGATTCCTTATCAGCCAGTTCTAAAATAACCTTTCTCTGTGCCTCATACACGATGTCTTCTACTGATTTTCCTGTGATATCACGTCCAGCAAATGCATATGCAAACAATCCTTTCTTCGGAGATAATTCTGTACTTTCCTGAACATATTCCGGAGATAAACCAGACTTCTCTGCAATCTCATTAATGATATTTTTATCATAATAAGCAATTCCAAGTTTCTTCGCTACTTCTTCTCCAATAAAGCGTCCGCCACTTCCAAATTCTCTGCTGATTGTAATGATTCTTTTTTCCATCTCTGATTCCCCCTTAATTCAAAACATCTACTTTATTTTTTCTGATTCTCTTTAAAAATACATATCCTACCAGACATGCAATTACTTCTGTAATCGGAAATGCCCACCAGATCAGTGAAACGACCACCTGACCATTTCTTACAAACAGGGAAAAGATTCCCGCCAACGGCAATATAAGCACA
>URDU01000053.1 GCA_900546625.1 uncultured Lachnobacterium sp.
TCACAAGCTCTACAACTCAATGTGTCCCGCGAGTCAGCTTTGATATAATATCATCTGTGTCGCATAAAGTCAACACATTTTTTATCTTTTTATATATATTTTTTTCTCATTGTTTTTACACAACTATATATTGTATTTACATACTTATCCACATACCATTTATTGCTTATGTACTTTTCTCTTTTATGCATTATTACACCGGTTTAGGCTACAGTATATTTTCTATCAGCTTTATGACAGGATTGTTTTCATACAGATACCTAAGCATCATAGAATCATTTATATATGCTGTCATTGTCTGCCCTATTTCAGATGCGGCAAATAATGATGTCAGGGCAAGGAGCAGCCATACGATGACCATTCCCTTAATAAAACCTACTGCAAAGCCTGCAATCCGGTTCACAGTGCCAATAACGGGCACCCTTTCTATTTTTCTGATGATGTGACGGACTATGTATGCCACTATTCCCAGCAAAAAAAATACTATAAAAAATGACAAACCTGTCATAATGGCATTTGTAAGCTGTGCGGATATGGTGTCGTATGCTCCGGATTGCTGCAGCAATATGTTTGCCATGTCAAAATCGCCTGTGGCTTTTTGCCCCTGTATGGCTATTTGTTTTTCAATAGCGTTTAAAATTACGGGCTCTATTCCTGTCTGTGATAATATATGATCCCTGACATATGGGGCTGCCATGGTTGATGCAGCAAGCATTACTATCCAGGCTGCAAGCGAATATACCATGCGAAGCACACCTCTTGTGTAGCCTCTCACCACATTCCACGCAATAATACATATTACCGCAATTAACAGCCAATTCATTTCAGTCTCACCTCGTCCATTGCGCCGTCATAGATGAAGATATAGTTATTCATACCCGATTTATACATCACCTTGTACAGTTTGTTGTCAAATGTATGATAGAATTTCTTGACTCCGTGTATGGTGTATATCTCACAGGCTGTGTCTCCTGTGACGCACACCTCGTTATTGCTGTCAAACTCTATACTATTGTAGGCAATAGCTGTGTCGTTTTCCATAAGCATCTTACCGTTAAAATCATAAAGCTTGATATGACTGGTGCATTTTTTATCATTGTTGGAGTATGCTACTCCTATATATTTATTATTGTAAAATACGCTGTCTATCAGCTTTTCCAGCTTAATAGTCTGCTTGAGCTTTGGCTTCTGGCTTCCGTCAAATACCATAATATTCTGATCTGAAACTGCTATCATCCTACTGTCGGAAACATATGCTATTTCAGGTATGAGCTGATTCTCATACTTGTAAGTGCCGACATTGTTGTCTATCTCATTTTGTCCTACTGATCCAAAATTGTAAAAGGATATAACGCTGTCCGCCTTTCCTCCGGAGACATCTATCATATCTACAGCCAGTTTTTTAGCATCATATGAAAGAGCTATATCAACAGGTATGTTCTTCTGTTCTCCGAAAAACTCACCACTTGCCAGCTCTTTTCCGTTTACATCATACAGCTTTACATAATAATTTTCATTCTCACTGACAAGGACTGCCACTGTGCCCTGGCTTGCTATGCAGGCTTTTATAATAGGCCACGATGTTCCTATTTCTTTTTTTACTCCCTTCTTGTCCATGATATAGAGGTCTGTTCCACCCCTGTCATAGATAGTCATAAAGCTTTCGCATGTGACTACCTGTGGCGATGACATCTCAAATGCCTGGTTCCATATACGGTTTCCGTCTGAGTCTGTATACAATACACCATCATTGCTGTACTCCACTACAGCTCCGCAGAAATCCACGAACGACACCGCACTCTTGTCCTTCTGCTCCACGCTGTTTTTGACATCAAATGACTTGTAGGTGCGCAGCGCCATCCACAACCATACTATAAGAAATAAAGCCACGACTGTTGCCACGACTATTATTATTCTTTTTGCTATTTTTCTTCTATGCTTTCGTATTTTCTCCTCGAGCTCGTCCAAATCGGTCTCGACAGTTTTAAAGTCTGATTTCTGTGCCATAATCTTATCCTTTTGTTCTACTTCCAAAGTGTTTGTTACTTGTCAGTATACCATTCACCGGATATTTTTTCCACTGGAATTAAATCTTCTTCTGTTGACATGGCAGGAAGTGTCTCCTTTTTGTCTATTGTGCCGCTCATTCCAGCGCCGGCTTTAAGCCCGATAAGCACTATAAGCACTGCTATCGCTGCAATCATCACTACAGATGCAAACGAACCCTTGCGCGGTTCTTTTCCTGCCTCCATGGCTTTTCTGTACCGGCCGCGTTCTTTCGAAACGCTGCCAAATTCCTCAGGAAACGTCACATTGATCCTGTCGTCTGCCGGAGTGCTTCTATGTATCCGGCTGTAGCTGCTTTTGGCCGCTGTGTCAGTGTCCTCATACCGGCTGCTGCTTTTATTATTGTCATCGTCATTACTATAACTGTCGATTTTATTATTGTTGTTTGCATTACTATAGCTGCAGGTTTTATTGCAGGTGTCAGTTTCATTATAGCTGTCAGCACTATCACAATGCTCATTCATGCGGTAATATACAAAAAATCCTGTCTTTTTCTTCAGATGATTATTCTTTTTGATAAAGAAGTTTTCCTCCTGCTCGGTCCTGTTCAAAAGGAACATAAGCTGATGAGCGCCGCCAAAGTGCTCCCTGTGTATATTTTCAAGCATGGGTGTTGGCTCAGCCGGAAAATCCTCCTGCCTGAATGCCCATCCGACGATAATCAGCTCCTCGTAGCTTTTCTTTATCTCCGCAAACACTCTGCTCCATACCTTGTTGGTCCAAAGAGGCGCATTTTTGTCAAACTCCATATCATATACTGCAATCGCCGCCTCCACAAATGTGGCATACCTGCCTCCGCTGCTCTCCGTATGCCCCATGAGTACAAAAACCTCTTTATCCTTAAAGCCCTCTGTCTTTATACGCTTGTACGCTTTCTCCGATATGTAAACCCGGCCCTCATCCGCCGGTGTGCCAATCTGCCTGACGTTGTTCGTCACAATATCTATCATGCCAGCCTCCTTTTTCGGTCAGCATAGCACTTGCAAAATGTAAATTTATGCAAAATTGTGCGATTATAAATATATTTTGCAGTTAATCACTAATGAAAAAAGGACGCATGAACCCATGCGCCCGACTTTTCAAACATATGAAGAAGTAAAATGCTTCGCACTCAACAAACTATATACCACCGGCAAGTGTACAGTGTATTCTGAAGAAAACAATATGAACTGCCGCAGGGTTCCATTATGTAAAATAGCGAGAAAGACTAAACTCATTCCACACGCTATCCACAAGAAATCCCGCGGCTGACTTCATATTTTTTCTGAGGAATATACTGTACGCTGCACCGGTGAGCACAGCCCCCAAGTGCGAAGCAACAAACCTACTTCATATAATTCTTTACTTTGTTGTAGATGCCCTCTGCATCCAGTCCATACTTGTGGATCAGCTCCACTGCCGGTCCTGACTCACCGAAGCGGTCCTCTACACCGATACGCAGAAGCTTTGCCGGCTGCTCCTCGCAGAGTACCTCTGCCACAGCACTTCCGAGTCCTCCATTGATAGAGTGCTCCTCTACTGTGACTGCCTTGCCTGTCTTTGATACAGATTTAACAATCAGCTCTCTGTCGATTGGCTTGATTGTATGGATATTGATAACCTCAGCATCTATGCCGTCTGCTGCGAGCATTTTTGCTGCCTCAAGTGTCTCTGATACCTCAAGTCCTGTTGCAAATATAGATACATCCTTGCCTTCCTTAAGTACGATACCCTTTCCGATTTCAAACTTGTAGTCCGGTGTGTCGTTGATTACAGGCACTGCAAGTCTGCCGAATCTAAGGTATACAGGGCCCACATGGTCGTATGCTGCCTTTACTGCGGCTCTTGCCTCCACATCGTCTGATGGGTTTATTACAACCATGCCCGGGATTTCTCTCATGAGCGAAAGGTCCTCGAGGCACTGATGTGTAGCTCCGTCCTCACCTACAGAGATTCCTGCATGTGTGGCACCTATCTTGACATTGAGATGTGGATATCCGATTGAGTTTCTTACCTGGTCATAGTTTCTGCCTGCTGCAAACATGGCAAATGAGCTGATAAAAGGCACCTTGCCGCATGTAGCAAGTCCTGCTGCGATACCTGTCATATTGCACTCTGCGATTCCGCAGTCCCAGTGACGCTCAGGAAACTCCTTTTGGAAGATACAGGTCTTTGTGGCACCTGCCAGGTCAGCATCGAGTACAATAAGGTCATCGTGTGCTTTTCCAAGCTCCACGAGTGCGTTTCCGTAGCTATCTCTTGTAGCGATTTTCTTTACTTCTGACATAATGCTTCACCTGCCTTTTCTAAGTCTGCCATTGCGATTTCATACTCCTCATCATTTGGAGCCTTTCCATGCCATCCTGCGGCATTTTCCATGAAGGATACGCCCTTGCCCTTTACAGTCTTTGCGATAATGGCTGTAGGCATGCCCTTTGTCTCGCGGGCTTCCTTGAAGGCTGCCCTGATCTGGTCAAAATCATTGCCGTCGATATTGATTACGTGGAAATTGAATGCCTCAAACTTCTTGTCGATCGGGTATGGTGAGCATACGTCCTCAACAGAGCCGTCTATCTGGAGGTTGTTGTTGTCAACGATAACTACGAGGTTGTCGAGCTTGCGGTGGCCTGCCCACATGGCTGCCTCCCAGATCTGTCCCTCCTGAATCTCGCCGTCTCCTGTGAGTGTGTATACACGGTAATCCTTCTTGTCATATTTTCCTGCTGCAGCCATTCCTACTGCGACAGATACACCCTGTCCGAGCGAGCCGCTTGACATATCAACGCCAGGGATGTGCTTCATATCAGGATGTCCCTGCAGATATGAGCCTGTATGACGGAGTGTCTTTAAATCCTCCTTTGGAAAATATCCTTTCTCTGCGAGTGTAGAGTAAAGTCCCGGTGCTACGTGTCCCTTTGAGAGCACGAAACGGTCCCTGTCCTCCCATTTAGGATTAGCAGGGTCTACATTCATCTCCTCAAAATACAGATATGTAAAAATATCTGCTGATGAAAGTGATCCACCCGGATGTCCGGATTTGGCACTGTGAACTGCTGTCACAATGTCCTTGCGAATTTCATTCGCCATCTTCTCAAGTTCAAGATTGTTCATGATGTCTCCTTCTATCATTTATATCTCTGTTCTTCCCTGAAGTGCCCTAAGCAGGGTCACCTCGTCAATATATTCCAAATCGCCTCCTACGGGAACTCCGCTCGCGATTCGTGTCACTTTGATGCCGGTAGGCTTGATGAGCTTGCTGATATACATGGCCGTAGTCTCGCCCTCCAGGCTTGAATTGGTCGCTATAATGACCTCGTCTACGTCTTTTTCAAGGCGTACCATGAGCTCCTTCAGACGGATATCCGCAGGGCCTATGCCAAGCATGGGTGAAATTGCACCACCCAGCACATGATACACTCCCTCATACTTACCGGTCTTTTCGTATGCCACAAGATCCCTCGTATTCTCAACAACCATGATGGTCTTGTGGTCTCTTGCCGCATCCTTGCAGATGGGGCATAGCTCGTCATCTGTGAGTGTATAGCAGCATTTGCAGTATCTGACATGCTCCTTCGCATCGATTATGGCGTCAGAGAGCGATTTTGCCTGCTCCTTTGGCATATTTATGATATGAAATGCCAGTCTCTGCGCTGTCTTGGCTCCGATTCCCGGAAGCTGTGACAGCTCCTCTATTAGTTTTGATATCTCACTGCTGTAAAAATCCATTAAAACAGACCGCCACCCAGGCCACCGGTGATTTTGGACATAGATGCCTGTGACTGCTCATCAATCTGGCGAAGTGCCTCATTGGTTGCTGCCATGATAAGATCCTCGAGCATCTCTATATCGTCAGGATCCACTACCTCCTCGGATAATTTGACCTTTGTGATTTCCTTTTTTCCAGAAACAGTGACTTCGACCGCTCCGCCGCCTGCCTTTGCTGTAACCTCAGCATCCTCAAGCTGCTTCTGAGCCTCCTCCATCTGACGCTGCATCTTCTGCGCCTGTTTCATAAGATTGTTCATGTTTCCCGGCATTCCTCCAGGGAATCCACCTCTTCTTGCCATTCTGGCGTCCTCCTTGTTCTTTATGGGCTTAATCCTTGCCCTGCTTATAACTTAGTTTTCTTCCTCTATATCAAAATTTATCATATCTGTCAAGTCCACAACCGCTTCCTTTGCGCTGACTGCGGAATTATTTTTCTTGACAGTCACCTCGACTTTTTTGCCTATGCGCTTTTCTATAAGCGTAGCCAGCGTATCCATACAGCCTGCGCGGTTTTCAGAAAGATACTCATATGCATTCTCATCATCAAACACCAACAGCAGGTCAGAGGAATTGCCAAGCGAGGTCACAGCCTTGTTCAGATAAACCTTGGAGGTTGCTCCCATCTCCGAGAGTATTGATTTCCAGTGCTTCATGAGCTCTGAGATATCCTCCGGTATTGCTTTGGGGAGCTCCTTTTTCACTACAGGCTCGCTTGCTGCTGCCTGCTGCACAACCTGTGTCTGCGCAGCCTGTGCCGCTACAGATATACCCTTTTCAAGCTTTTTCTCTATGCTGTTTATGCGGTCAAGCACCGAATCATAGCTCTTTTCCATCTGCGGCCTGCACAGCTTTATTATGGCTATCTCGACCATGATACGCTTTTGTGACGCAAACTTTACCTGACTGGACAGCTCGGAAAATACCCTGATATACCTGATGAGAGTCTCCGGCTTTACAAGTGCTGCCTCTTCCTTAAGCGCCTCAAGATTGTCCTTTGAGATGTCGAGCACCTCCTCCATATCGTCGGAGCTCTGCAAAAGCAAAAGGTTTCTCATATACCAGGTGAAATCATTGACAAGCTGCGACAGCTCCCTGCCCTCATCTATGAGCTCGCCCAGTATGCGGATGGCACCTGTTACATCCTCATCGAGTATGCGCCTTAAGAGCCTTGAAAACACCTCTGTGTCCACCGCTCCAAGCACCTCGAGCACATTTTCATAGGTAAGCTTCTCACCAAGATGAAAAGCAATACACTGGTCAAGAAGACTTAACGCATCTCGCATGGAGCCGTCTCCTGCCTTGGCCACGTACCTTATGGCACGCTCCTCGACCTCCACCTGCTCCTGCTCCATCAAATCACTGAGTCTGGATGCAATCGTGTCTATGGAAATCCTGTGGAAATCATAGCGCTGACATCTGGACAGGATAGTAATCGGTATCTTGTGTGCCTCTGTGGTCGCCAGTATAAATATAACGTAGCTCGGCGGCTCCTCAAGTGTTTTTAAAAGTGCATTGAAGGCTCCTGCCGAAAGCATGTGAACCTCGTCGATGATATAGACCTTGTACCTGCCCTCTGTCGGGCGGTAGGTGACCTCCTCACGAATCTGTCTGATATTGTCCACGCCGTTGTTTGACGCTGCATCTATCTCTATGACATTCATGGATGAGCCCTCAGTGATTGCCCTGCACGACGGACATTCGCCACACGGGCTTCCGTCTACAGGGTGCTCACAGTTGACTGCCTTTGCAAATATCTTGGCCACAGTGGTCTTTCCTGTACCTCTCGTGCCGCAAAATAAATAGGCATGCCCTATTCTGTCAGCTTTTATCTGATTTTTCAGTGTTGTTACAATGTGTTCCTGTCCCTTTACGTCCTCGAACTCCTGTGGACGGAACTTACGGTATAGGGCCTGATAAGACACGCCTTTTCACCTTCCTTATATCTAATATTGCTGCTTAATCTCCGAAGCAGATGCCGGTGCGCTTTGCTTCCTTGATCATCTGGCTCTTTGGATCTACAGTCTTAAGCTTTCCTGCTACGTCGGCAAGCGGAACCTTCTTTGTCTGTCCGTTTACCATGGCTATCATGCAGCCGTAATCCTCATCCATGATGGCCTTTGCCGCTGCTGAGCCAAGGCGTGTACACAGTACTCTGTCGTAAGGGCATGGGCTGCCGCCTCGCTGTGTATGTCCCGGCACTGCCACTCTGACCTCGAGGCCTAGTCTTTCGCTGATGCGGTCTGCAACCTCGTATGATACTGACGGGTATTTGCTCTTTGCAAGCTTCTTCTTGTATTCCTTTTTGGAAAGGGCTGCATCCTCCTTGGAGATGGCTCCCTCTGCTACTGCAAGAATGGTAAAGCCCTTGCCTTCCTTTGTTCTCTTATGGATGGCATCTACGACCTTGTCAATATCGTATGGTATCTCAGGAAGCAGAATGATGTCTGCGCCGCCCGCAACACCTGCGTACAGTGTGAGCCAGCCTACCTTGTGGCCCATAACCTCAACGATGAATACACGGTTGTGGGATGCTGCTGTGGTGTGGATGCAGTCGATTGCATCTGTAGCTATATTGATCGCACTCTGGAAGCCAAAGGTCACATCTGTGCCGTAGATATCATTGTCGATGGTCTTTGGCAGATGAATGACATTGAGTCCCTCTTCCCTGAGAAGATTGGCTGTCTTTTGTGTGCCGTTTCCACCCAGGATAACAAGGCAGTCAAGACCGAGCTTCTTGTAGGTGTTTTTCATGGCTGCGACCTTGTCCAGTCCGTTCTCATCAGGTACTCTCATGAGCTTAAAAGGCTGTCTTGATGAGCCGAGTATGGTGCCGCCCTTTGTCAGGATGCCAGAAAAATCCTTTGATGTGAGTATTCTGTAGTTCTCATATATGAGCCCCTTGTATCCGTTCTCAAAGCCGTAAATCTCAAGCTCGTCGATATTGTGTGCCAGCGCCTTTACCACACCTCTCATGGCTGCGTTAAGTGCCTGGCAGTCTCCTCCACTGGTAAGCATTCCAATTTTCTTCATTGCTGCTTCCTCCTTATGCATTATAATTATGGTATTTTATTGTGCTAATCCCTGTACTCCTTATCCTTCTCCTCCTCGCGGAGCCTGTCCTCCTCAGGCATGAGCTTTCTGAAAATGCGCTCAAAAATAAACTCATAGGTGAGCGCTACGCCGACAGGAAGTATGAAAATGAGCGGAATAAGAATCCATGCAAGTATAAGTGATACCACAAGTATCACTATGACCAGTAATGTCCACGGCAGGTTGGCGATAAGAATGAGTATTGTATTCTTAAGGGTTATCTTTGTAACCTGCTCAAATCGTGAAATATACGCTGATGTGTATATGGCCCAGGCTGCGGCGATAAGTGCCATTATAATAAACACTACGGAGAAGGCTCCCCACTGATTGCCTGCCTTAAGACCTGACCATGTAATATAAATATCTCCCAAAAGCACGATAAGTATTACAAGCTGTACCAGCCATGCCTTGGTGGCCTGCTTGAAATTCTCCTTAAACGCATGCCAGTAGCCTCTCCACACATAGCCCTCGTCGTGATGGATGACACGGCGCGATGTATCGTAAAGCGCTGTGGATGCTGCTCCTATTGTAAAAACAGGTATGCATGATATGACCCAGCAAAAGCTCAAAATGACCATATCTACCAGCTTGTTTAATGCTCTGAAAAATTTGTTGTCTACGTTAAAAATGCCCATGCTGCTCTCCTATATCCTGTGGTGCTCTCTGTTTTGCTCTCTCTTTTTCTCATAGCGCTCCTCACGCTGTTTCTTCCTCTCCTCAGGTGTGAGGCGCTCCTTTTTCCTGCCGATATAGATATTCCACTTGAGATATGCCTCCTGGGCATTTCTTGACTTGTAGATGATATTTCTCTCCTCACCCACTATATCCGTGATGCTGTACCAGCCTCTATCGTACATGAACTCTGACTGCTTATCATCAAAGTCCTTGGTTCCGAGCACAAATTTGTGTATTGCATGCTGCTGTCCCATGTAATCCAGTCCTCCTTGTTGTAATTTTATGATATGAGTGTCAAAAAGTATTTTGCCCCTCATTTATGATTAATCAGATTACTACATGCTACGCATTCCCGT
>URDU01000054.1 GCA_900546625.1 uncultured Lachnobacterium sp.
GTAGAACACCAGCCTTCCAAGCTGGATACGTGGGTTCGATTCCCATCACCCGCTTTTTTGTTACCCTTTTTTATTCACTATGTATTTCATGATGCACCTATACTGTCACACAGCTGCTTTTTCACATACCTACACACAAAACAAAAGCCGATACACCGTGTTTCCACGAAATGTATCGGCTTTTATTATGCGCTTAATAAAATATGTATTCCCTAATAATGTCAGACTAGAATAAATCTACACGACCTGAAAACTTATCATTTATAACATAGTATGCAGAATACTCCTCAGGCTTGATGTAGATGTTTAGCTTTCTGATGAAGCCAGCCTTGTGTCCTTCAGCAACAAACTGAGCCTTAACACGCTCCTCAACAGCTGCTGTATCAACCTCGCTGTTCTGGTACTGAACGATAATTTCAGGCTTTACAGGCTCTTTCTTTGCAGGCTTTGCCTCTTTAACAGTCTTTGCTGTCTTTGCAGCCTTTGCTGTTGTCTTCTTAACAGTTTCCTTAACATCAGCCTTAACCTCAGCAGCTTTCTCAGCAACCTTCTCAGTTGTCTTCTCTACTGCCTTCTCAACCTTCTCGGTTGTCTTCTCTACTGCTTTTTCTACCTCAGCTTTTACATCGGCCTTTGCATCAGCCTTAGGCTCTGAAACCGGCTGTGCCATTGTTTCCTCTTTTTTCACCTCTACCGGCTTTACTGCTGGCTTAGCTGTCTTTGAGTTATTATTCTTTTTACGCATACTATTTTCCTCCTCATGCTCATTATTCACATACTAAAAAATTTTCAATTGCAACTAAAGCTTCCTGCTCATCATCACCCTTTGTAACAATGTCAACAGTCATTCCATCTGATGGATTAAAAGCCATAATGCCCATGATGCTCTTTGCATTGATTTTGCGATTGTCACTCTCCAATGTAATCTCGCTGTCGAACTTGCATGCCACTTGAACAAGCTCTGCGATTGGATTGTCATGACCTTCACATACTTTTGTAACGACAATACTCTTCTTACTCATACGTTCTCCTTAAACAAAAAGTATTAAACCTATTTCATACTTAATTAATATATCCCAATTGTAGTTGCTTTTCAATCCTTAGGAAAATTTCTGTTAAACTTTACCTAAGGAGCTTGCATTTAATGTCACAAAATCGGCATTATTACAACATTATTCTGCTTATTTTGTCATGTATGTGATAAAATGCAATCCACCATTATAAAACATCCTGTCAGCCTCCTCATAGCTCATAGATGTTGTAGCGCCATTATCCGGGTTATAAATATATAAAGCTCCATTCGAAGAGTATCCTGTCACAAGCACTGCTGACGTATTTCCCGTCATCGCAAATACCGGATTGCCCTGGCTTATATAAAAGATAATATCCTCAGAGGACACTCCCTGCAAATCCAGGATTTCCTTGTCCGGCAGGTTATTTTTGAGCACATCAACAGCACTGCTGCCGGCTCCAATCAGCTCAGACACACTTACTGTAACATCATTGTAGGTAAGCATTGCACTTACCGACTTCACGACACTGTCAGCATCCTTATCCGTTTCATTGCATGCAATATTCGAAAAGGCATTTACCGCATTTTTTCTGGCTCTCATCCATACATACCGCTGGCTTGAATCAATTACCACGCCCATGCTGTCATTTGCCTGTTTTATGGCATCCGAGATGTTATCAGAAGCAAAAATTACATCACCCTTTGCATAGACATAAAAATGAACTGTATTGTCATCAAACTTTAAATCAACATTAGTATCATGCGAATTGATAGTCATCTGTGCCGTCAGCTGCTTCAGCTTATCCGGCTTT
This sequence comes from uncultured Lachnobacterium sp., assembly GCA_900546625.1. Taxonomy (GTDB): domain Bacteria; phylum Bacillota; class Clostridia; order Lachnospirales; family Lachnospiraceae; genus Roseburia. The sequence goes on from URDU01000054.1 coordinate 1,825, forward strand.
TTACCATCTGTTATATTAATAGCGCTGACCGTCAGCTTTGTATCGGACTGGCTCGTATCAAGAGCTATCTTCTGTTTTGAATCAGCCTCCCTGTTCATAATGGTATCCTGCCCGATTTCTGCATACACACCATTGTTTTGTGCAATCAGATCTATCGTCACCGTATATCCATCCACAGAAATTTTCTCGACATAGCCGCCCGAAGGAGTATATGTCTTAAGCTCCGACTGGTCAGATGTATCAAGAATAGTCAGACCATTCATCGGAAATGTTGTGTTTCCGGCCGCATCAGAGACCACGTCAGCAGCATTCGCCTGTCCATATATAAAATCCTCGCCTATGAAACCAAGCGGACGCAGATACTGGTCGTCGCCCTTTTTGACCTCAAAGGTCTTGCCGCTCTTTAAATCCATTACTTTTACGGTATTGGATGAATACTGATTTGCAGAATCCACCCATGCAAAGTATCTGTTGCTCTCCGATGCGCAGTAAGAGCCTGTTGATAAGCCCTCAACAACCTTCTTTACAGACATCGAGCCTAAATTAATCCTATAGAGACTGTCATCCATCATGAGATAGAATTCATCCTTTTCATTGAGGTAAAGCATCTTGCCCATCTCTGCCTTCAGCACCTCATATGATGTCTTAGAAGGAATAAACGCTTCCTCATCTATAGTATGTGCCAGACCATCATAATGGTACACGCCGGTTCCCACCTCTCCCTCGTGGGTGCCTCTGTTCATATATCCGTATACCACAAAATCAATACTGCCTGCTTCGTCTACACTGACAATCTTTATATCGTGATGATTCCAGTTCTCGCGCTCATCAATACCCTCAGCATCCCTGAAGCTGAATACCTTGATTATCATTCCATTGTTTATATCATAGGAGTATAAATCTCCCTCCTGGACAAAGCATATCACACTGCCTGCTTCATTGGCCCTGTACTCTGCTTCACTGCTTCTGATACCAAGCATCACGCTGCCCGAATCCGAAATAAAGCTGTTTTCACTGTTAAAAATCTGATTTGCCGTTCTCTCATAGTTGAGCACGTACATACGGCTTTCCGTCTGGCGCAGCCTGAAATATTCCCTTACATTGTAATATTCAGTCTCACCCTTGCCGTCCACACAGCTCATCACATAGTCTATTGTAACCACATCATAAGAATCGTTTATTTCCTTAAGGGCTATGACTGGATTCGTATACTGTGCAGCTGCCATTGAGCCCCAGGTAATCTGACTCACCGTAGATGTCAGATCCACATGTGCAAGCGTATTTCTGTCTCCCGTTGTTGTCTCCATATATGTTGTAAAGAAGGCTTTGTCATCCTTTATAAACGTCTCATCATGAAACTTCTTTGCAAACTCAACAACCTTTGCAGCTGCCTTTCCATCGGTCTGCATAATCCTGCTGTAATAATATATATTATCCTGACCGCTTGTGATGGTAAACACCAAAAGATACTCAGTATTTTCATCCATCACATTCGGCATGCTTATGTCCGCCTGAATAGTATTATCCTTATTAGAAAAAGAAGATACCTCATCATCGGCAACCAGCCTCTTGCCATCCATGCTTCTGATCTTGTATGATATCCCGTCAACAGCCATGCCATATGTGGAAATGGATAATGAGAGCTTCCTGTCATCCGAAACCGGAATAACACAATCGCGCATCTTTGTCGGATCCATCTCAGTAGTATATCCATGGAGCGTGTTTATCTTTATTTTATCCAGATTAAATGACATAACCGGCAGCGTTGCATCCGCCTGCTTCGTGGTCATATCCTTATTTCCTTTGTTTGTAGTTATGCAAAATGTAATTAATGCTGCAATAAATACTACTATAAGTACTATCGGCTTTATCACTTTCTTACTCATAAAATCATATCCTTATATCTACCAGAATCTTTGGTACCTTCTGTATCTGCATCTGCGTCTGCAGAGCTCACAGTTAAAAAGTATGCCTGCTATTGTACAGATAAAGCACCTGCTGCTTTGCTCCGAGATAAATCTGCCGGCAATCCTGTCAGCCTCATCGGAAAGACGCTGCCTGTCAGGCACCTCATCATAGATAAAGCTGCCCTCATACTCCAGCTCATCCATGCGCTGCTCTACCGCGGACTGTATCATTGCCGTGTCAAGCGGATACATATCCTTTATCATCCCCAGGTCCTTTGCAAATGCATCCTCATTTTTATAGTAATCCATGAATGGAAATGTTTTATAAAAAGGCAACATCAAAAAACCTCTTTTTAATCATTATATGCTATATTCAGCTATTAGTTGCATGCTATAACAAACAATGCTGCAATAAAAATGCATGCGCCCAGGAATTTTTTTCCCGATACCTTCTCCTTCAGTATCACGCTGGAGCATATCATCATCACAATAATCGTCAAATTAAAAATATACCCTGCATAGCTGCCGGACATTGAAACTGCCCTGCCATAAAAATCATATGCCAACGGATACGCAATGCCTGCAAGAATCAGGCATATGCCATCAACAAATGACATGGATCTGATTTTCTTCATGCCTCCTGTTGCAACAGTAAATATAATAAGCACCAGCGTTCCTATAAATACACACCAGAACGCAATAAAGCCCTTATCCAGCTGTATCCCGCCAAGTGACACCAGAATATGTGCTGCCGACGCACAAACTGCAGCAAGAATCGCAAACAAAATACCTGTTCCATCCAGATTTAAAATAACCGTTCCAACAATCATGAGTGCAATCGCTATATAATCAAAAGTGTCAGGGGTGTTATGAAACAGAAAAAATCCCGTTGCAAGCGTGATTATATAGCTGCATTTAACTATAGCTGTAACCTGAAATGTGTAGCCCTCATGTATGGATTTAAAAAAACAGATGCCAAAAAGCCCTGTTGCAAGCCCTGCCAGAAGTATAAATATAACGCTCCTTTGGCCGAGTGCAATCAGGCTGCTTCCCATTATATTATCTTTCCTGTAAAAAAATATAGACGCACATAAAACAATCCCGGCAATGCTTCCCGCCAGCGCCGGGTCTGTCTTTTTAGTTCCAACCTTGGCCAAAATAGGCACACATGCTGCAATAAACGTTGCAGCACATGCCCATATAATTCCTGTCATATACATTACCTCACCATGTATCTATTACTGTGACTGTGCAGCACTATCTGCAGCTCCTGTTGTACTGCCATCTGCTGTACCCTGACTGGCAGCCCCGCTATCTGCCGCACCTGATGTGCCGCTGTCTGTAGTGCTGTCAGCCATATCTGACTTGACGTAGTCAGAGCTGACATAGCCTGTCTGTCCCTGGAAGATAACCTGTGTCCAGCCATTGTCCTCTGATACAAACTCAAGCTTCACATCCTGTCCTATAACAGTAATTATATTTGCGTTTTTATCAGGCTTCTCTCTCATGTTTACACTGCTTGTAGTGGTGACGTAAGTTTTTTCGGTACCCTCTGTAGTCTGCTGTGGCAGATATATGGCGCCTATCTCTGTACCACTATCGCCGGCACTGTCAGTTTCACTTTCGCTAACTGCATTCTGTTGTACCTTGTCCTGTCCCTTTTTTTTGCCGCCCTTTGAGGTAACGGTAATCACTATTGTAGCAATCAGGGCAATAAGAAAAAGACATATTGCTGCAAAAATCAGTCTGGCGATTATAACATCTTTTCTGTGGCTCGCTTTCATATTATTCTCCTTTTGTATTATCTGTGTTTACGGCTCATTATAGCATAATAATCTAAAAAGAAAAAGGCAGTTCACAGAACTGCTGCTTTTCTTTTTATGAATTTCTCCTGTTTTTAAGCTTCAATATTCCACCAGCTGCAAGAAGCACAACACTCAGGCATGCCACGATAAATAAATCAGGAACATAATCCTTTATTACCCAATATGGCACTCCTCCCACAATAGGCGCAATAACTATTCCCACCGGCAAAAACAGATGCAGGAAAATATTCGCTATCAGGTTTCCGCTATTGTCTGTTCTCCATTTGCGCGACTTGATAATCTCCATCAGCGCAACCGATATAAATGCCGCAAAGACAAGGTCATAGAACAAGTGCGAATCAACATAATCCTTTGGATCAAGCTCGTCTGTTGCGTATCCCATAAGCGTCATCACAACCTTTGAGGTTACCTTATTCATCAGATTGTTTGTGACCATATAGTCATTGGTATTTGCAAGGAATACAACACCTACACCGCTCTCCGGAAGCAGATACATGTCTGCGATATAATTCTCCGTGAGACCTGTGTGATTGTACACTGTCTCTGCATATTTATCCGAACGTACCCAGCCCATGCCGTAGCCCGTCTCACCGGACTCATCCATAGGCACCGTTGCCCGAAACATTGTGCTAAGGCTCTTGTCAGAGAGTATTCCATAGCCGCCACGCAGATACATCTGCAGATATTTTCCCATATCATTTGCGCTGGACGCAATATAGCCCGCCGGTACAGTGGACCATGAATCGCTGAGCGGATACTTCACATCGCTTTCCACTGAAAAACCAAAATAATTGTTGTGACCTGTAATCAGTCCATCCTCTTTAGCCTTTGCATAGGTTGCGCTGCTGTGTGTCATGCCAAGCGGTGTAAAAAACGTCTCTGTCAGATAATCGCTGTAGCTGACACCTGATACTTTTTCCACTATAAGCCCAAGTATGTCATAATTGACATTCGCATAGGTATATTCACCATTTTTGCCAACAATCCTTGCATTTCCCACATGCTGATACACGCCCAGTCCGCTTGTGTGATTGAGAAGCTGTCTGATTGTAATCCTTGTCGCATCCTTTGGATTTTTGAACACCTCAGCTGCATCCAGATAAGGATTTACCGGGCTGTCAATATTCAGATGTCCTCCCTCATACAGCTTCATGATGCATGCCGCAGTAAACGACTTGCTGAGTGAGCCTGTGATAAACGGTGTATCAAGGCTATCACAATCCCCATAGGTACCGGAGAAAAGCACGCCCTCTGCATCTACCACCTCAACTGCCATGCCCGGAATCCTGTAATCGTCACAGGCCGCCTTTAAGGTATCCTCTATCTCTGTATATTTCGGCGAATAATTGTTGTTGTCAAGCCTTGGAATCATATCTATCACAAGACCTACTATAATAGCAACCACTATTCCCATCAGAGCTCTCTGTGGTATCAGTCCGATATAATGTGCATAATTGGTATATGTCTTTTTTGCCATATCCTCGGTGCCCTTTATCCACACCTTAGGCGTATGTGCATACCAGCCACAGTATATGACCAGCTCAAGAAACAAAAGCACCGCCATCCATATCAAAAGCGCAAACACAAAGCCCGTCGAAAAGCTTGTCGCACCGGCTATTGATGTCAGTATGACAAGCGCTATCGTCCAGAATATAAGTGTCGGCAGCTTCTTTACAAACTTCTCCCAGTCTGTCATGATACGGATATTCCGATTCCTGTAGCCACGCATATGCATGACCTTTTTCTGCAGCTTCTCAGGCATATTGCTTATCTTATATGCCGGATCCCGCTTTATCCGTATCACTCTGTATATGCCAAATATTAAGCAGCAGACTATTATCTCAACTGCCAGTATCATTTTATCAACCACCTTATGTCTTATTTGCAGTCTGTTTGAGGCTGCACTTTACATAACAAAAATTTAGCACATTTTTTGTTCTATGTAAACACAAAATAATATGAATACTACGGGCTGTAAGCCCCACAAAGCGGTGGCGCACACGGACTCCCATGAGAGCTACGCTTTGCTGTCAAGTGGCTGTACGAATTATGCTTTTTAAGTTTTCTATGCTCGACGAAACCGTCGAAACTCGCCCTCCATGGCTCGATTTCTCCTTGCCTCGGCGT
>URDU01000055.1 GCA_900546625.1 uncultured Lachnobacterium sp.
GAGGTATTTTTTTCGTCAATCCCTTGACCTATTTAAATTATACAGGAAGCTTTCTTACTCTTGATGTAATTATGTATTTATTATTTTTCTTTTTAATTTTGTATTTTAAGCCACCATATTCACAATACATATCGCCATCCTCAATTCTCCTCAATTCATTTTAATAACCAACCCAAATCTGAATCATATACAAGCTATTGGATCAGTACTCCTGTTTTAGCATCATATATCCCTAGAATATCTCCATCTACATCATCTAACACCGGATGGACAGAAAATCAGCGTTGTTCGTGACTTTTAGGGTCAAAAACGCCGCTGATACTATGTTTTTATTTGATAAATGTTTTTTAAAGACCTTGTTTAATTTATTATTTTGTACTGAAATTTTACTTTTTTATATAATTTTTCTAATGCCTCTTCCTCATTCTCAAACGTCCATTCTGCCTTCATTCCTCTTTCATTATTTTGATAAACCTTCCATAATTTTTCATTATTATCAAAACCATATCCTATAACAAAATCTGCATCTGTAATTTGATTTAACACTATTTTCCACATGCCTATGTTATCTTTAAATGATAGCATACTAGAAATTAATTCTTTTTTATCCACACTTAATTCTCCTTTAATATTCCTATTTTTTCTAATACATTTCCACCAAAAGGGGTAACAATTTGTCCCGCTCCACCAGTCATATCTCCCCATTCTGCTGCTTGGCCTTTTATACCATAGGTTGCATCTACACTATCTCCCAATTCCTTATTAGCTTTTGATATAAACGAATCATAACTATCACATAGTTCTTCAAAATCATCCAAGTCCCACCTAGATATTCCTTCATTATGAAGCAACGCATTCAATCCATCTATATCTCCATTTTTTATTGCATCTATTTTATCAAAATACGTTACATTATTAAAAGTTCCTGTATGATAAGCCGCTTCATTTTCTACATAAGGAATTGCTCTTTCACTATATGTGTATCTACCTGTTGAGGGAACGTCTGCAAAATTAGAGCCACCCATATACCCATATCTATCCCAAGTATCAAACAAACTATCTGTTCTGGTAATAGGTTTGATTGTACTTTCATCAAATCCCAATTTAGGTGGCCAATCATATATTACATTTCCCTTCACATCAAAACCTTTTACATACTGAATATCACCTGGCACATTTATATCAGCTTTGTAATTTGAGTTTTCAAACAGTTTTTGTAATTCCTTTATCTTCTGGGCATCAGTCAAATCACTTCGCGTACCAATATCGCTTACTGCTTTACTAAATTCATCATAAGAATTTATACCACTTTTTACAGAAGCACCATCACCTACATCATTTAATACTGCCCCTCCTCCGGCTCCAACATCCCCAAGCTTCGGCTTCTCTAATTTTTTCGCTCCCGCTTCAATCCCATTCAATCCCTTCGCAGTTGCTGCACTTGCTGCCATACCTGCTAACATTCCTGCAGTTTGGTTTCCGGTCAGGTCAGTGGTTACTTTCTGGGCTCCTGCACCGGCTGCTGTTGATATTCCTTCTTTTGCAATAATCGTTGCACCACTTCGGAATGTCAGATTTCCTGCCGCAGATGCCTGACCTATCGGTATCATCGCGGAGGCTGCGAATGCGAAAGCACTCTCTGTCAAGTAGTATGCATCCTCGTTTCCCTGAAACAGGTCATCCTTTATGCCGTTTACTGCCGTGCTGTCAATGTCACCTGTGCTTCCATAATAAATATCCTGAGTGTCCTCCAGATTCCCTGTGTCTTTCTCTTTTCGGCTTCATCCTTTATCTTCTGTTCTGTCTCATAGATTTCATCGTATGCTTCTTTATTCTTCGCATGCAGGTCTCCAAATATTTTAATGCCCGTGTTCAAGGTACCTGCATCTTTACCTGTGATAAAACTGCCTGTTTCATAGCTCTCAATCGCACCCTGGCTAAGGCCTATTTTTGAAAGACATGACTGCAGATTTTCCAGAAGCAGCTCTACTGAATTTTCAAGCCGTTCCACATTTTCCCTCTCGTAGCTGTTTATATTTGAGACAAGCTTTATAAGGTCGCTGTCCATCTGCTCATGGATATCAAATACTCCGTTACTGTCCGGCATGCCCACATCAGATATGTCCGATACTTCTGAAAGTGCACTTCTTATTTCGCCCGTATACTCATCAGTATCCTCATAGTTTGATGCCAGTTTTTTCCTGAATTCCTGTATTGCTTCTTCATCCAGTTTGAAGTTCGTCGAGCTATCAATGGCACGGTATCCATCCTTGTATGCTGCCATATTGTCAAGCAGTGTCTGTGCAGTTACTTTAATGCCTGACAGGATTGTTATATGTGCTTCACCAAGATAACTCTTTACTGCGTCTCCGGTTTTTCCTGTAAATACTGCATTTTCCGTAAACATACTGATTCTTTCTATGCAGTTATCAATATTTTCAATTAGATTTTCAATTTTTCGCTTATATTCCCAGAACAGATCGCTGAGATCCGTATAATTTATCTGAAACCCTTCCATTTTCATCTCCTAGTTTTATGGTATCACAGCTGTATCTGATAGTCCAATACCATTTTTAATATAATCTCCCTGTTTTCTGTCATTTTCATTTATTGCATTTATTATCAGGTCTATTTTTGCCAGATCATTATTTAACGTATCTCTGTAATCTTTCACAAAGGCTTTCAGCTGCCTGTATTCTTTCTGAAATTTGTCCATTGCTTCAGATCTGCTTTTGATTTCTGTCTCTGCCGCTGTGAGACTTACGGAATCAGAAGCTGTTTTTATACCGGCAGTCATAAAAGATACCTGCATATTATCAAGGCTGATTTCCATCTTTGTATTTCTCCTCTCACTTTTATTAATTGAAAAAATTCTGTATTTTCGTGCACAGATCATCCCATGCGTTAACAAGTCCTGAAAGCACACCATATTTTTCATTCACTTTTTCTTTTAGTGTATTTATTTCCCAATTGATGGCATCCTCCGCTGCATCTATATTCGACACATATCCGTCATAAGCTGTATATAAATTTCCGCTCTCACATGATTCATAACATTCCTGTGCATTGCTGCCTGTCCACATGCACTGATAAAGGTCTGAATTTATCATATTCCTCTGGTTATGCTTGATATCATCAATAGCCTCCTTGGCATCATCCAGCTTCCTGTATGCCGCCTTCAGCCTCTCTATTTTCTCATCAAGCACATCTATCTCTGACTGGCACTGTTCCTGCTGTTTTTTATTGTCAGCTTTCTTTTTCTTCAGTTTATTGTATTCTTTTCTGTCATTCTTTTTTGCCATATCAGTTCACCATGCTTCTTTTGAGTTTTCTTACATCTGCGCGCTCTATTTCTGTTTTCTCCATGGCATTAAAGATGTTGTCACACATCATTATCTCATCATCATCTACATACCCTTCAAACACAACCCTGCTGATATCTGTATGCTGAAAATACATAAGCCTGTCACCATTCATTCCCTCAGGATATGGGCAGGCAGCATAATCAAAGAACTGTTTACAGCCATTTATATTTACCTGCAGTGCTCTTGCAACAATCACAAATTTTTTTATGCCACCGCTTACTACTACAATGCTCCCAAGTGGCAGAAAATCAAATTTTTCATTCATATCTTTTCACCTCATACTTCAATAAACTTTTCATACATACAAAAAGGCTGCAGCAACCGGTATTCACCGGTTGTTGCAGCCGAACTGTCATTACTACATGTAACTGTTTTAGACTCTGGCTTTGCGACCTTACGTTTCCATAAGTGTGCCCTTATGGTTAATAATTTTATTGAATTTGCACATTTTTGTCAATATATTTTTTCTGGATAAAATGTTAAATTGTCAGCTGCAGCACCATTTTTGCAAATTCTGTTTCATTTACTGCTGATGAGAGAAAATATTAAAAATCCGCTATACTCATCATCGTATAGCGGATTAATAAAACATTATTCAATTTTCATATTATTTTTTGCGTTAAGCTATTGTGCCATTTGCAATGTCGTTCTTTGCCAATAAATATGTAATAAGTGGCATAAGAATAGCTGAAATAATTGCTTTGACAATATTACCGGCACTAAGCTGTGCTGCAATAGCATATGTAACCATACTTACAATGAATCCCAAAGCTGCAAGTGCAAAAATAAGCACCAAACCAATCTTTTTGTGTGCGAAAAGCAGAATACCGATAGAAACAGTTATAACAACCTGTAATATGACGCTAATGAAACACAACACGACATATATCGCACCTAATCCTAAACTTGCTGCTACGACTGAAGCACCCAGCGCAACGACGATCCCGCCAATTGTTGCCAGAATATTCAGCACAAAAATAATCCATAACCATACGGTTAAACCTGTTGAAAGCTTATTGTTTTCCATAATTATCCTCCTTTAGTAATCCCAATTTTTTTCAACATGTTTATTATAATGTACTTGGAAAATATTTCAATAGTCAAAATGTCTCATTTTGAACTTTTTTAGCACGACTAACAAAAAATATCATTGATTTAAAGGACAGATGCATTTACAATGTAGCTATTATGAAAAAATTATTTGTAAAATATGTCTCACAAAACATACTCGGCATGGTGGGTATGTCATTATATATACTTGCCGACACCTTCTTTATATCAAAGGCGGTCGGCTCAAACGGTATCACCGCGCTCAATCTGGTGCTGCCTGTATACAATTTGATTTTTGCCATAGGCGCAATGATCGGAGTCGGCTCCGCCATCAGATATGTCGTAGAGAAAAATAAGGGCGATACATCCGGCGAGAGCTACTTTTTTCATGCCCTGCTGTGGTGTATTATAATAAGCGTTATATTCATATTGATTGGTATTTTCATCCCTGACAGGCTCGTAGGGCTGCTCGGCGGAGATTCGGCAATTATAAATACCGGTAAAAACTATACGCGTATTTTCATGCTTTTTACACCGTTTTTCATGTGCAACTATGTGTGCAACGCTTTCGTAAGAAATGACGGAGCACCATCCATTGCCATGTGCGCTACACTTTTCAGCAGTCTTTTTAATATTGTTTTTGATTACATACTCATGTTTCCGCTTGGACTTGGTATGGAGGGAGCCGCTTTAGCTACCGCTATTTCACCGATTATAGGAATCCTGATATGCTGTATTCATTTCTGCTCAGACAAATGCTCCGTAAAGCTTAAGCCGACGGTTCCATCTGTCAAGAGACTCTTTTACTCCTGCCAGGTTGGTGTTTCTTCCTTTGTTGCTGAGATATCATCGGGTGTCATAACTATTGTCTTCAATATGATTATCCTGAGGCTTGCAGGAAATATCGGCGTGGCAGCATACGGTGTGGTCGCCAATACGTCACTGGTCGCGGTAGCTTTGTTCAACGGAATAGCACAGGGTTCACAGCCTCTTATCAGCGACTATTACGGCAGAGGACTTAGAAAAAATGTAGGCTCGATACTCAGGATGGCTGTCATTTCATCTCTCTTAATTGCTGCACTGCTCATTTTGTTCATATGCACCTTTGCACCTTTTGTGACATCTGTTTTCAACAGCGAGCACGATGCCAGGCTTGCTTCGTATGCCGAGAGCGGACTGCGCCTTTACTTTACAGGCTTTATTTTTGCCGGAATCAATATAGTAGGTTCTGCTATCCTAAGTGCCGTTGAGTCCGTAAAATATGCATTCGCGGCATCTATCATGCGTGGTTTTATCGCTATAAGCATTTTCGCATTCGCACTTTCAGCCGCCTTTGGCATGACAGGTGTGTGGCTTGCTTTTCCGGCGGCTGAATTTGTGACTATGTTTATTATTGTTAAGGGATTAAGGCAGCTTAAGCTGTAGATGCAAAAACTATTTTGCTACTGGTCACACTGTGATGTGAACAGCAACACATTTCTAAGAAATTCTGCCGTTCTCCATCTCATACACCACATCTGCCACGTTCATTGTGGATACTCTGTGTGATACCAGAACAATAGTTTTCTTCAAAGCTGATTCCTTCAATGATTTTAAAATTATTCCTTCATTTAAGGAATCAAGGTTTGATGTTGGTTCGTCGAGCAGAATCAGAGGGCTGTCATGGAGAAATGCCCTTGCAATTCCGATTCTCTGTTTCTCACCGCCGGACAATGTATCACCAAGCTCTCCGACTTCTGTGTCGTATCCCTTCGGCAGTGTCATAATAAAATCATGGATAGATGCTTTCTTTGCGGCTTCCATAATCTCTTCTCTGGATGCTCCTTGCTTTGCAATCGCAATATTGTTTGCAATGGAATCATGGAACAGGTGCGTTTCCTGTGTGACATAGCTCTCCATATCTCTTAAATGCTTGGTCGGAATCTTTCGGACATCCGTACCGTCTACCGATACACTTCCGGCCTGCACATCCCAAAACCGCATCAACAGCTTTAATAAAGTCGATTTTCCGGAACCGCTCGCACCATGAATACCTGTAATCTTACCCGGCTCTAATTTCAGTGAATAATTATCTAAAATGGTCTCTTCTTCATATGCAAATGTCACGTTTTCTGCTGTGGCTCCTGCGAATGCATAATCTACTCTCGCCTCAGAATCTACATCCTGATTGTTAGAATGTTCCTCAGCTTCATCTTTGAAAATCTCTGTATCAGAAATTTTCGCAGTCTCCACATCACCCAAAATTTCTTCCACAAGCGGTGTCTCCTCCAATAATGAAAGCACACGCTCACCACTTGCAAGTGTCTGGTTCAAATTATTGGACAGACTTGACAATGCAACTACCGGTCCGAATGAACCCATCATTGCGATAGTACAGGTCAAGATTCCCTCGAAGCCCATCTCGCCTTTTGCATACAACCAGATGGTCAATGCCAGCATTCCAAAGGATGCAAGCAAAATTACCATATTGGTAAATGAACGCTGTGAGCCTTCCATTTTGCTTAATGACTCCTGCATTCCTGCAA
>URDU01000056.1 GCA_900546625.1 uncultured Lachnobacterium sp.
AAGACGCCGCCCTCTCACGGCGGAAACACGGGTTCGATTCCCGTACGGACTGCTCACTGATATTTATTTAATTAAATACAGCCCAACCCGAAAGCATCGCATTTATGCGATGTTTTTTTATTGTTAGATTGTTGCTGACGCCGGACGCACCCGCAGCAGTAAAATACACCTTGCATGCGCTAACGCTACGCTGTCAAGATACTGTACGAATTATGCATGTTAGGCTTCCTTTGCTTGACGAAACCGTCGAAACGCGCCATCCGTGGCGCGGTTCTCCTTGACTTGCCTTCCATGGCAAGTCATTTCTGTGTTTCATAGGCATAATTCTACATTATCTAAACAGCTTCGCTAGTCGCTTATGCAAGGTGTATTTTAGTCATCATATCCGTTAGGATTGTTCTTCTGCCATCTCCACGAGTCGGCACACATCTCCTTGATACCGTACTGTGCTTCCCAGCCAAGCTCTCTCTTTGCCTTTGATGGGTCGCAGTAGCATGTAGCGATATCGCCCGGTCTTCTAGGCTTGATTGTATAAGGAATCTTAACACCTGTTGCAGCCTCGAAATTCTTTACGATATCAAGCACGCTGTAACCATGTCCGGTTCCAAGATTGTAGATGCAAAGACCTGCATTCTCCTCGATTTTCTTCAATGCCTTTACGTGTCCAACCGCAAGGTCAACTACATGTATGTAATCTCTCACACCTGTTCCGTCAGGAGTATCATAGTCATCTCCGAATACTCCAAGCTCCTTAAGCTTGCCTACTGCCACCTGTGTGATGTAAGGCATGAGGTTGTTTGGAATACCGTTTGGATTTTCACCCATTGTTCCGCTCTGATGAGCTCCGATTGGGTTGAAGTAGCGAAGCAGGATGACATTCCACTCATTATCTGCCTTGTAAATATCCATAAGTATCTGCTCAAGCATAGACTTTGTCCAGCCGTATGGGTTTGTACACTGTCCCTTCGGGCACTCCTCTGTAATAGGAATCTGTGCAGGATCTCCGTATACTGTAGCTGATGAAGAGAAAATGATGCTCTTGCATCCATTCTGTCTCATCACATCAACAAGTGTAAGTGTTCCTGCGATATTGTTGTTATAGTACTCCCAAGGCTTTGCCACAGACTCTCCTACTGCCTTGAGTCCTGCAAAGTGAATACAGCTATCTATCTTTTCTTCCTTAAAAATCTTATTTAAGATGTCTCTGTCAAGGATATCTCCCTTATAGAACTTTACTTCTTTGCCTGTAAGAGCCTTAACTCTGTCAAGTGACTTCTCAGAAGAATTTGAAAGATTGTCAAGTACTACCACATCGTAGCCTGCATCAAGAAGCTCCACGCATGTGTGGCTTCCGATATATCCGGCTCCACCAGTAACTAAAATTGCCATAATAAATATCTCCTTTTCATTTTTGTTAAATTTATTGTAGCGCATTTGCTCATTTTTGTATAGAATAAAATGTAGAAGAAATATGTAAAAATGTTGTAAAGGTAGGCAATATGAACAATAAATACAAAAATTCCTATATCGTAAAAGAAAAAGAGCTTGTATCGTTATCCGTATATAATGTAGGCTTCCAGAGCTGCGACAGCCTGTATCAGTGGGGACCGGGTATCAGAGATCATTATCTGATTCACTATATCATAAGCGGTAAGGGCCGCTACACTGTAAACGGCAAGGTTCACACGTTAACCCCGGGCGATGCATTTCTCGTATACCCAAATACCGAGGTAATTTATCAGGCTGATGAGGAAGATCCCTGGGAATATACCTGGGTGGGCTTTACCGGCAGCGATGCCGCAACCATTTTAAGAGCAACGGATTTCACAAAAGCGCATCCATACATACACAGTGTATCAAACGGAAACGAAATAAAAAGACAGCTCATGCATATATACGACGCCAGAGGCACTGAATTTGAAAATGCACTTGAAATGACCGGGCGACTCTACACTACCCTCGCCCTCTTTGTCAGCGCAGCCACATCAAAGCCACCGCAAAACAGCGCCAACTCCTATGTACAAAAGGGTATCGAATACATATCAGCCAACTATTCATACCCTATTACTGTTGAGGATATCGCCTCCTATATAGGCTTAAGTCGAAGCCACCTGTTCCGCTCCTTCCAGAGCATACTCGGAGTATCACCAAAGGAGTATCTGACCGATTTCAGAATCAAGCAGGCTTGCTATCTGCTTAAGCACTCCCCATTATCCATCACAGCAATTGCAGGCTCAATAGGGTTTGATAACAGCCTGTATTTTTCAAAAACCTTTCATAAAATAAAAGGGCTGTCGCCGAAGGAGTATCGCAGTAAATATAAAAAGGTTCAGGAATAACATAAAAAAGCTACCAAACTTCACTGGAAGTCCGGTAGCTTTTATCATATATTCGTTTATGCTAAATTAAGCAAGCTTAGATTTAGCAACCTCTACTAATTTAGCAAATCCTGCTGCATCAGTAACAGCCATATCAGCTAATACCTTACGGTTAAGGTCAACGTTTGCTAACTTTAAGCCGTGCATGAACTGGCTGTATGAAAGTCCGTTGAGACGAGCTGCTGCGTTGATACGGGCAATCCATAACTGACGGAACTGTCTCTTTCTCTCTTTACGTCCAGCGTATGAGCTTGTAAGTGCTCTCATAACTGACTGCTTTGCTACTCTATACTGCTTAGATCTAGCGCCTCTGTAACCCTTTGCTAACTTTAATGTTCTGTTATGTCTTTTCTTAGCGCCTAAACCGCCTTTAACTCTTGCCATTTGTTGATTCCTCCTTAACTAATACTACCGATTACATGTATGGTAAAATCTTCTTCATATTCTTAACATTTGTCTCATCTGTCATTGTTGCTTTTCTGAGATTTCTCTTTGTCTTTGTTGTTTTCTTAGTTAAGATATGTCTCTTGTAGGCTTTATTTCTCTTTAACTTTCCTGTTCCTGTAACTTTGAAACGTTTTGCAGCTGCTCTGCTTGTTTTCATTTTTGGCATTGTGTGTTCCTCCTTAAATTGTTATCTCTTTTCTGCCAGCACCATACCGATGCTTCTTCCTTCAACCTTTGGTGCTTTCTCCACTACCGCTACATCCGAAAGATTCTCAGCTATGTCATCAAGGATATGCTTGCTTGCATTCATATGAGCCATCTCACGTCCCCTGAATCTAAGTGTGATCTTTACCTTATTTCCTTTTGCAAGGAATTTCTTTGCAGCATTCATCTTGGTATTCAAGTCGTTAGCCTCAATGTTAGGTGAGAGACGAATCTCTTTCAATTCAACGGTCTTCTGCTTTTTCTTTGCATCCTTTTCCTTGCGGGCCTGCTCATAACGATACTTACCATAATCGATCACCTTACATACAGGTGGCTTCGCATTTGGTGCAATCTTTACTAAATCAAGTCCTGCCTCGTCTGCAATCTTTTGAGCTTCTCTTGAAGAAACGATTCCTAACTGCTCTCCATCCGCTCCAATCAGTCGAACTTCTCTGTCTCTGATCTGTTCATTAATCATTAATTCGCTAATGGTCTTGTACCTCCATAAAAAAATAGTGGATAGGCAGACTATCCACTATACAATCTTCAACACAAATGTTTGAAAATATTAACACTAAGTCGCGCGATTGCGCTTAGGTGAGAGTGGATACTCTACTTTGTTTTCATACAACTACTAGAATATATCACAGACAATTCCTGTTGTCAACACTTTTATCTGAATTTCCGGCATTTCCGGCATTTAATATTACAATCATGGTCTATTCAGAACCAATTATTAATATGTACCAAGAATCTTAAGGGCAATTGCCTCTTCCCTTATGCCTCTTAGAGCATTCTGCACTGCTGTATCCGTAAAACGGCCTTCAAAATCAACAAAGAATCTGTACTCCCACGCCTTATCAGATATCGGACGAGACTGGATATTTAACATATTGATTCCATTATATATAAAGTGTGCCAGCATATGATACAGTGCACCACTCTTGTGAGGTGTCTCAAAGCATATGCTTATCCTGTCCGCATCTCTGCGGCATACCCTTTTAGCCGACACAATTATAAACCTTGTTGCATTGTTTTTATTGTTCTGTATGCGGCTCTCAAGCACCTGAAGTCCGTATATATCAGCTGAGATATGGCTAGCTATGCCAGCCTGTGTGATATCTCCGTCATCCTTTACCTTCTTTGCAGAAAAAGCTGTATTCCTGACAGCCACCTGGTTAATATCCTTATGCTCATCAAAAAAATCTGAGCACTGCATAAGTGCCTGCGGATGTGAGTACACAGTCCTGATATCAGAAATCTTTGCACCCGGAAGTCCCATCAGACTGTGGTCGATGCGTATAATCTGCTCCCCAACTATATAATTGTCGTATTCAACAAGCAGATCATAGTTTTCCGATACAATACCGGCTGAAGAATTCTCTATCGGAAGCACTGCATAATCAGCCTTTCCGCATTTGATATCCTCCATGGCATCCTTCCAGGAATCCACGTTGTAGCCATTACAGTTCTCGCCAAAGTATGTCTTCATGGCAAGCTGTGAGTATGCGCCCTCAACTCCCTGAAACACAATCCTTGCATTGGAAAAATCCAGGCTGTCTACCTCAGTAAAGTTTTCCTTCTCCACTATGCCATGCTCAGTCATAAGCTGATACTGCTTCTTTCTACTGGTCGACATAATCTGTTCAAAAAGCTCAACTATACCGTGCTTCAAAAACTCATCATCTGCAAGAGACGACAATTTTTCAAGCTTTTCATCCTCTCTCGTCTTGTCAAAGACCTTTTTGCCGGTGGTTATCTTATACTCGGCAACGTGCTTTGAGATATCCATTCTTTCCTTATATAATCTAACTATTTCACTGTCTATCTCATCGATAGACTCTCTCAATTTCATTAAATCTTCCATTATTGTCTCCTAAAAAAGATATAATAAAATATTATTACAAAATTTATAGAAAGGCAAGTAATCCTTGAAAGATTTATCATATATAGATATAATTTAGTTAATATCTAAGCATAAATATCAAATACCCTAGGGAGAATTACATGAAAAAATATCTAAAAATAATTATTCCACTAATTTTAATATGCATCACAGGCCTTGTTATATACCATTTTGTATCAAAGGTAAAGCTTAATTCCTCCTATGTAAATGGTAATACTGCAGGTAATCTGTACAATGCCGGGCTCTTCTGTGAAAGTGACGGTGAAGTATTTTTCTCAAATACAAACGACAACGGCAGGCTGTATGCCATGAATATTGACGGCAGCAATATACATAAACTGAGCAATGACACCGCCATGTACATAAACGCAGATAAAAACTATGTCTATTACGTGAGAAACAACAATCAGAAAATCACAAGCCAGACCTTCTTTTCATATGACAGAAACAGCCTCTGCCGCATAAAAAGAAATGGCCACGGCTCCACCGTGCTGGATCCTGACCCATGCATCTATGCATCCCTGATAGGCAACTACATATATTATCTGCACTATGACACACAAACCGCAACCTCTCTATACCGCATCAGAATAGATGGAGAAGATAAAAAGAAGATAAAAAGCCACTATCTGTTCACCTGCAACACATCAGGTCAGTATTTTTATTATAATAATCCCGAAAACGGACAGCTATACAGATATGACACTGCTTCACAGAGTGAAGCCTTATTCTACGACTGCAACTGCTACAAGCCGGTTGTGCTGGATGACACAAATGTGTACTACATGGATGTAAATCGTGACAATGCAATTGTCCATGTCAATATCAACAATCCCAATCCTGTAGTTTTAACGGAAGCCAATATTGAGCATTACAATGTATATGGCAGTCTGATATTCTATCAGCGCGGTGGTGATAATCCTGCACTGTGTGTTGTAAAAAATGACGGCACCGGCTTTAAAGAGCTTGCTAAGGGTGAGTTTTGCAACATAAACGTAACATCACAGTATGTGTATTTCACAGATTTTGTCTCAAACAAAGAATACTATACATCCACACAGAATCCTGACACCGTAACAGCTTTACAGCCATAACAGATGTTTTCATAAAAAGAACGGGGCTGTCGCACTAAGTAATTAGTGCGCAGCCTCTTTTTGGTGCAAAAAAAATA
>URDU01000057.1 GCA_900546625.1 uncultured Lachnobacterium sp.
CTTTCCAAGAAATCAATGACTTCTTTAGATTCCCTTGCGGGTTTCTATGTAATCGGAGGGTCACAGTCCCTCCGTAGAGGGTCAACCGCCTACCGTTATGGTGGCACCCAATAGAATTTTATCATAGCTCCATAGTATTTTCAATGTAATATCACAACTATTTTTTCAGCAAGATATCAGCAAGATATCATAATTCCTAACAGCAATAATACTACCACTAATAGGAAAAACCATTGTTTATTGTGAGGAACTCCTTTCCATATGAATCTAATTTCTCGACAATTTTTTCTAATCTCAAATCGCTTCATATCCTGAAATTTATCGGCATTTTTCTTTAGGAATTTAAATCTTGTAAAGGGTTATCCTTAATCAGACGAAGCATTGATATTTTGTCAATATAACGTTACCAAACAAAGAAATTTTCAAGGTACAAACCTTTTTTTAGAGGTGGTTTTGACCCTCATATCATTTAATTTTTTGATATTCAAACCAATACATTGCATCAAGCAACGTCTTCAATTCAGAGGTCAGCTTTGAACTGCCATATGCTTTTGCAATGTAGTTCATCGGCTGATAGTCCAATATAGTTTCTGTATTTCCATTCGATACTATCGTCCTCATGCCAGAAAAGAAATTTCTGTTTGTACAAGTTACTTCTATATAATACATGTCTTTATCTTTCGAACGACATGGTGTAGCATAGCCTATCATATCTCCGCCCACATACGTTGCAAACGAATAATTTGATATATCTCTGCCAGGATCAAGCTTAAAATAGTGTCTGAGCTTTACATCATCTCCCACCACAAGGCTCGATCCGTAATAGTGTATTCCACTCATTGAAAATTGGCGGATACTTGAATTGGCAGCATACTGCTTCACCGTTGCCTGTGGAATTTGTTGTATCGCCTTATCGGCATTCGTAAGGCTTCTGTTGGCTAATGCATATGTCATAAATCCAAAATACTGCTGTGATGCAGCGCCATAATTCAGCATCGCTTTTACCACCGGCTTATATGCTGCATATTCTTTTGTATTGCTTGTCAATAAGCTCTTGGCATAATCCTCTACTGATGTTGAAAATGTATCCAGCACTTTTCCACTATTAGAGAGTAACTGTAAATTTACTTTTTCGGTCATCTCAACTGCGCTTATATCAATTCTTGAGCAATATGATTCGCCATCACCAACCGGACTCCGGTTCAATGCCACATAGTGTGGTGTTCCGCTGTCACATTCATATGTGTACTTGACCATGCAGTCTCCTATGTCATACGTAGAGCCGGTCATTTTCCAGTAGATGTTTAGACCGATATTATGATTCTCCAATAAGGATATACTCTGACTCTTCGATACACTTACCTTTTCGCTTCCTGTGTTTGTATTTTGACTTCCGGATGAGGTATTTCCCGGATTTGCAGTTTCTGTTGAATCTCCATGATCTCCGTCTGCCTGTCCATCTGTTACCAGATACCATATTGATTCTTCTTCAAAATAAACATTACCGGAAGCATCAAGTGCTCTTATTCCTATACAAAAAGCTCCTGATTCCGAGGCATTTGCCGGTGTTATTTTAAGCTTATTCTGTGCAGTTTGTTCTATGTTTACCGCAACATTTTCTTCTTTTTCACTTATATACCATTCGTATGCAACATTATCTACATATTTACTTACAGCCTTGCCACTCTTATCATAGGTTGTCTGCTTTGTTCTAAGATTGCATGTATATGAGGTGCCGCGGTTTATAAGCATACCAGAGCTGCCACGTTCTTCATCGAGTGTATATGTGGCAGGAACCACTTCATACTCAGCAGTTTTCTCACCGTTACGTTTTTCCTTGCCATAATAGTAGTGATAGCGTACTGTGAGTTTTGTCTTTCCAGGCTTCATTCCGGTATATTTCCACTCATTACCGGCATTGGATATTTTTATGATGCTTTCATCCTGAGAAATTACTGAGTCAACTACATATATGTATTTTTTCCCGCCAGCCTGCGACCGCGCATCCTGTGTCAGTTCGCCTTGTCCGTTAGTTCTGATATTTTCTGTCTGATTGACACACACTGTTCCGGCTGCAAAGTCTATATCAAAGCCATCCTCAGAAACAAGCTTAGCATTTGTCTTAGATACCTCAGCAGTTCCATTGTAAGCAATCGCAGCAATATCAATATCCTGAGGGCTGTACTGGCTCAGCCAATTCGTGGATAAAGTAAAATATACCGCATCCCCAAGAACTCTGATTGTATATGAGTTCCGGTCAATTGCTTGCTCACTTCCGTCCGATATATAAAACAGCTTATATGAATCACAAGCCACAGAAAGATTGCTCTTTGATACACATACCGTCAAATCAGCGCCTTTTCTATAAGCGTAGCTGCTCTTAGTGAATACAAAACCTGATTTATATTCTGTCTGTGCAGTCTGAACATTTATCGATGCACTGTCTGAATTGGTGTCTGCATATGTGATTGCGTGAATCGGTGTTAGTGCGAGAGTGAATGCTATTCCTAACGCAATTGGTTTTGTCTTATTAAATTCCATGTAACCTTATTCCTTAATTTCCAGTTAATTACTTTGATGCGGTACCTAATTCATAAATCGCACAGTTCAAAAGTGTGCTATAAAATTCTTCTAACAACCGGATTAGGTGGAATTTCTCTTTGAATGTACAAAAGCTTTCCTCTAAAATAAAATGGTTTATTTGACAAAAGTAAATCATTTCCTAAAGTATCTTTATTTTCTACAAGCTTTTTAATTCTGACAAACTCCGCATAATTATTATATTTCATTGCTTCTTTATATGCACTCGTCACCAAATACAGCTTTATATCCTTATATTTAAAACGATCATTTTCAAAAATATACTTAAAATCCTGTTTTAAAAATCTGTTTATGGCAGTATCGAACTTCTCATTAATCGCTGAAGTAGTATAAGCTCCCGGTCTACCGGTATTTTTAAACTCCATAATATAAAGAACATAACTGTCACATGTGCAATCAACAGCCACAATAAAATCCACTGCTTTTGGTGTTTCCCCCTGTAGATTTAATCCCATATAATAATCGTCTATCTTAATCCCTATATACTGTTCTTTATCTAATGTATCATCAATAGCCACCTCAATTCCTGCATCTTCGATTTGATGAGTCGTATAATTACAAAGCTGTGCATCATTCTTAATTGTTTTTATCATTATTCTCCCTTTTCACTCATTTTCTTAAGTAAACCATTTATCAATACTTCTCTTTCCTCGATTATTTGGGCTGTAATATCCTGAAAATTGTTATCATCCACTCCAAATTCATCAATATTCATATCACGTGTACAGCTTTTACCAGCTTTATATTCCATTAAAACAGGTTCATAATTTTTATTATTCAACTCACCAGCCAATATTCTGTTATTAAGTTCATTAAATACATAATTACTGTGTGAAGCCATAAACAATTTCACATTTTTGTTAACAAGTCTCGCAAAAATTTTCATTAGCTTCACTTGATTCTCCGGATGCAAATGTGCCTCCGGTTCCTCAATAAAAATAATATCTGAAGGTCTAACCCCCTCATTTGAAGACCTTTCATTTTTTACACAAAAATCTGTTGGATACACATTAACTATATATTTAAGATAAGCTGTAATTGGCGATATTTCTGATACCATTGAAGACACATCCCTCATCTCCATAGGCTGAGACACCAAGTCACTTTGATACATAATTGTTTTTTTCTTGGTATCAAAAGTCACTTCTCCTTTCAGGATTTCATCTTCTATTTCCTGTGCAACATCCGTAAAATACTTTCTTCTGTCAATTCGTATTGTTGATAATTCCATATAATAATCAGAAATGGGTTCCGAAATACTTGGGATTTGCAGGTTTCCTTTAATATATGCTCTATTTTTAGATAATTCTGCCAAAATAGGTCCAAATGAATTCATGCCTGTATAAATACCAGATCTCGAAGCCGGTAAAAAATAGACATTTTGTACTCTGGACAATAGTTCAACAGATACTTGTGAAAGTAAAGAATATACTTTATCATTTATAAGATTAATGACAGAACTTATCTTATTATTTTTAAAAATATAAATATCCAGGCGTTTTTTTCCTTCTCTCGACTTATGAAAATCAGAGCTTGTCTTTTTTAAAAATACAGGCTTCATATCAAGTTTAATCGAAATCTTTTGTTCCTTAACAAAAAAGAGAAGTTCCAATCCATTATTAACTTGTAACGACACACGAGGATTTCCTTCTATAATATCATCATATGTTCCAAAAGTATTTCTCAAAGAATTATCTAATGCCTGAACCATATCTGTCTTCAATCTGGAGGCCATACACTTTATTATCTCATCTGTAATGTCGACCTCATTCTGATTATCATCCATAGCAAAATCCATCACAAACTTTTCGACCTCAGTGTTTTCTCTGGAATAAAAAACAGGCCTGTACATTCCGATATTCTTTGCATAATTTATAATATTCTTTAAATATAAATATATTAACTGCATTGCATATGATTTTCCTATATTATTATCACCATATACAACAATCATATCTTTGTCCAAATCATATTCACAATGCTCTATCGGTCCCCAATTATCTATTCTAACTTTCATCTTTTCCCCCTATAAATCAAAAAACGCAACCATTGGCTCTTTAAAGTAACTCTGCTTTGTATCAAATGAATCCTCTACATCTGTTATCTGCTCGTAATTAAAACATCCTACCGGATACTCATATATAGACAATTTACCTTGAATTTCATTGTCACAATTTGGGCAATAGAAAGTATCTTCACCTTCATATTCATATTCTTCTCCCATGCTTCGCTCATAAGAACTAACATAATCAACATCCCATTTTACATCAAATTCCTTGCCACATTTTCCACAATGACATATTGACTTTTCTATCTTGATCATATAAATATCCTCTATCTCAATCAAAAATTACTATTATAGTCTCAAGTATATTGGATTCTTTGTTAAAACACAATTCAAAATTTGCCAAAAGCCTCAAAAAATAATCCGCTATACCATATGAATAGTATAGCGGATTTACCCCCAAAATA
>URDU01000058.1 GCA_900546625.1 uncultured Lachnobacterium sp.
AAATCTATCAGAAGAAATGCGTATATTGTATGTTGCATTAACAAGAGCTAAAGAAAAACTTTATATTACTTATCACCCGGATGATAAAGCAAGTAAAGAATTATGGATGAAGAATGGTATTAGTGAAGACCACTTAATTCCTTTAGAAGATAACTTCTGGTGCATTGGTGAAGGACCTTGTGGACCAGATAGTGAAATTTTCTTTGATAGAGGAGAAAAATATGATCCAGATAATATTGGGCTTGATTTATTAAGAAAAGATATTAATAATGCTTTATTAGATTTATAAAAGCGTTTAATGAGATAAAACAATACATAATAATATAAAATACATTTTCTACAAAATTATACTATATATGATACGCTTCTTACAATAAGTGCAAATCTGTGTGCTTAATTTTTCAAATGTTTTTTTAATTTTAAAAAAATGCAGTGTAAAAAGCATTTACACTGCATGAACGAATTTTCATTCATTTAATTTTTATCATTTAGAATTAATAAAATTAAGTTGTTGGTCAATGACGTTAATTACGGTTTGTTTTCCTCTTTCGTCAAGTTTATTAAACTTTTTAATTAACTCATTATTCTGCGAATTTAACTCAAATTTGTTTTTTAAGCCCTCGCTACACAGATCATTTACAGAAACATTAAAATAATCGGCTATTTTTATTAATGAGCTAATAGAAACGCCCTTCTTACTTTTTAACGAATCATTTAATGTTGTTGCTGCAATACCAATTATATCGGCTAATTGTCTTACTGACAAATTATTTTCCGTTAATAAAAATCTAATATTTGAAGATGAAATAAAAGCGTAATCTACCATAACTAATTTGCTCCTTTTTATATCAGCATACAGCAAAACTAACAAAAAAACAAAAAACGATTTTTTATGTAAACAATTTTGTTTTATGTTGACATTTGGGATTTTTTTATATAAAATACATTTGTATTTGGGTTTATATAATATTAAAATTTTATTAATATATACAAAGTTGTTTATACTATTATCTATCAAATAAAAAATAAAATCAAGTATTTTAGCATATATTATGTTTATTTTGTAAATATAAACATATTTTAATTAATTTTTCATACAAGATAAAACCGTGTGAATTCATATATGTTTTCTACACGGTTTTTATTATGCTCAATCCAATTATATATACGCTACTGCATTTCGTCAATAAAATATGCGTTTTATCAATAACTGATTTTTTATTTTTTAAAGTCAAGTATTATTTATTTGTAATCAAAAGTAACATTAAAATTTTGATTACAATAAAATTTAGACAAGGAGAGACTATTATGACATTTCGGGATGATTTTTTAAGACTGATTGATTCCACTACAATATACCGTCTTAGCAAATCTACAGGTATTGAAAGAACAAAATTGCAAAGAATAAAAAGCGGTCAAAAACTTCCGACAAAGGAAGAACTTGAAATAATTTCAAGAGAACTTTCATTGACACCCGATGAAAAAGAAAATATATTTTGCCGGTTCCATTCGTGGAGGTCGTGACTTTGCCGATCTCTATAGAAAGATGATTGAACACATGCAGATGACAGACATCGTACTGACCGAGCATATCGGTCAAGCTAATCTCAACCTCAAGGAAAAAGGGAGAACCAGCGATGCAGAGATTTATAACCAGGATACAGCATGGCTTCGAAAGAGCAACATGGTTGTAGCAATTACTGGATAAGCTGCTATCACAAAAGCTGTTAATTGCCAGTTTTTATCCACGATAAAGATAAAATTCTGCATTTCATTATCATTTTATGATAATCACTTTATGATAATCGGAATAAAAGTTGTATCTTTGCAAAAGAAATAGCAAACGTTGAATATATAATAAGGTATAGATATGGCTATGAAGAATCCTTTTGTCACAAACGGTTACGCTGGTCCGGAATACTTCTGCGACCGTGTGGAAGAAACCCAGCATATCACAGAGATGCTGACCAATGAGAATAACATGGCTCTGATTTCCCCTCGACGCATCGGAAAGACAGAGCTGATTCACCATTGCTTTGCCCAGCCAGTCATCCAAAAAGATTATTATACTTTTATCATAGACATCTATTCAACCAATTCCGTCAGCGATCTGGTCAATATGTTCGGCAAAGCCATTATTGATGAACTTCGCCCTAAAGGCAGAAGCGCTTGGGAGAAATTCCTGATAGCACTCTCTTCTCTCCGTTCAGAAATCTCTTTCGATATCAACGGGGCTCCAGTTTGGGGAATAGGCATCGGCAACATGGTGAATCCGGAAATTACGCTTGATGAGATATTCGCTTATCTCAACCAAGCCGATAAACCATGCCTTGTTGCTATCGACGAGTTTCAGCAAATCACCAACTATGCCGACAATCGCATAGAGGCATTGCTCCGTACCTACATCCAGCGATGCACCAATGCCCACTTCATCTTCTCGGGCTCTCACCGTCATCTGATGGCAGAAATGTTCACATCCCCTGCCCGCCCTTTCTATCAGAGCGTAACGCTGATGAACCTGAAGCCGCTGGATGTGGAAAAATACAAGGAGTTTGCCACAGCCAAGTTCGAGGAACGCAACAAACATCTCGATGCAGCCATTATCGGAGAACTCTTCGCCCGTTTCGGTGGTGTCACTTCATACATCCAGCGAGTAATGAATGTTCTCTTCCTC
Source organism: uncultured Lachnobacterium sp. (assembly GCA_900546625.1). GTDB lineage: Bacteria > Bacillota > Clostridia > Lachnospirales > Lachnospiraceae > Roseburia. The sequence continues at coordinate 2,675 of URDU01000058.1, forward strand.
AAGACTCCCAAACAGGGCACCTGCACTCTGGATATGGTAGATGACGCCATCAACTACAATCTCAACATGGCATCAGACACCTACGAGACCCTTCTACGCCAGATGCCGGAAAAGCAGCGCAATGTCTTCATTGCCATCTCTGCAGAGGGCGAAGCCAGAAGCGTAAAGAGCGGAGCCTTTGCCAAGAAATACCATCTCCCATCACCAAGTTCTGTCAACTCTGCCTTGAAGGGATTGTTGGAGAAGGATTTCATCACCCAGCAGGATGATGCCTACGTGGTATATGACAAGTTCTTCGACTTGTGGTTGAAAAAGTATATGAAATAGTTTGAGGCAGCACTATATATTCCAGCAGATTTGCTCATAAAATTGCAAAACATATACATATTTAATATGGCTATTATAAAGACTGTAGAGGGAAAGACTCCTCAATGGGGAAAGAATTGTTTTATCGCTGAGAATGCCGTACTGACCGGCGACTGTATCCTTGGTGATGACTGCAGCATCTGGTATAGTGCGGTATTACGCTCAGACGTAGATGCCATCAGATGTGGAAACAGAGTGAATGTACAGGATTGCGCCTGCATTCATCAAACCGGTACGATGCCTTGCATCCTGGAGGATGATGTATCTGTGGGACATGGTGCCATCGTCCACGGAGCCACAGTCAGAAAAGGCGCACTCATCGGAATGAATGCCACTGTACTTGACAAGGCTGACATTGGAGAAGGGGCTATTATTGCAGCAGGTGCTGTAGTTACCCATGGCACCAAAGTTCCTGCACATGAGATTTGGGCGGGTATTCCTGCCAAAAAGGTGAAGACCTGCGCTCCCGGACAAGCCGAGGAGTTTGCCAAGCATTATTCCGGATACATCAAGGACTGGTATCTGAAGGAAGATTGATAGAAAGGTATCTTGGCAAGGAGACTATCATCGTATTAATAAGTTAACGACGTGTAGTAAAAGCTGCATGATGAAGATGATTCGTGACCGTAAAACAAAAATGCGCCCGCACAATACGGACGCATTTCTGTTTTTATAAAAGTTCTATCTTTCCACCTTGAATATGGCGGCACTTATGCCAGAAGCTTTAATCACATCAGTCTTTTTTCCTGATTTATACACGACCTTTCCTGTGGAAAGAACAGAAACTGCCTTACCACCAACGGAGCTGATATTGAGAGAGGCTGCCTTAGTACCAGGATTCACGACAACAACATACTTCTCCTCACCCAAAGTGCGCTCATATACCATCGGATATTCCTGCCCCTTCTGGTTCAGGAGTTTCCAATCACCCTCATTGTCAAGAGCCTTTGCAGAATGACGCAAAGCGGTCAGCTTACGGGTATATGACAACAGAGATTTCTGATCACCCTGCTGAGCCTCAACGGTCAACTTTCCGTTTTCTGTATCTACAGGGAAGTAGAGCTTATCAGGTGCACTCGTAGAGAAGCCGGCATTCTTGCCCTTGGTCCACTGCATCGGAGTGCGGGTACCAGAGCGCTCAT
>URDU01000059.1 GCA_900546625.1 uncultured Lachnobacterium sp.
TTCGGTTTTTCAGCAAATATGGAGAACTGTGTGCAGTATTGGTGACAGGATTTTTATTTGGAACAATGCATATGCTTTCTTCATTTGGAAACGCAAATATACTACTATTTTTGTGTCAATGGTTAGACTATTTTTTGTCAGGAATACTTTTAGGATTTATTTATAAAAAATACAAAAATATTTGGATAAATGTTTCTATACACGGCACTTGGAATCTGATTGGTGCTGGAATGATATTAACAAAAATAATGTTAACAAAATAATAAAATAGTTACAAAAGAGAGTATAAAGTTATGAAATATTACTGTATAAAACAACATGATATAACCGACTGTGGAGCGGCATGCCTTGCAACCATCTGTAGACAGAATGGATATAAAATAGGAATAAGTAAAATCCGTGAAGTTGCAGGAACAGATAAGCAGGGAACAAATGCATATGGTGTGATAAAGGCCGCGGAACAGCTTGGATTTAGCGCCAAAGGAGTAAAAGGGGACAGAGAGGCTTTCTTTTCAGAATTCCCATTGCCATGTATAGCACATGTTATTGTTGATGGTGGTTTATTGCATTATGTGGTAATTCACAAAATAACCCAAAAGGCAGTAGTTATTGCAGATCCGGGAGAAGGAATAGTAAAACTGACACCGGAGGAGTTTTTTGGAGAAGTGCATGATGATGGAAAACCTCCGAAATATCAGTGGAGCGGTATCCTTATCCTTCTTGTTAAGAATGAGACATTTGAGAAAAAGGATGAGACAAAAGGAATTTTCTCCAGATTTTTTCATCTGCTCATGCCACAGAAGAAACTTATATTTCAGATCTTTTTAGCATCTCTTATATATACCGTGCTTGGAATATTGGCAGCATTCTATTTTCAGATGCTGATAGACAGTGTTCTTCCGGATGGATTGAAGAAAACGCTCATGACTTTATCAATAGGAGTGATATTGCTAAATCTTTTCAGGGTAATCCTTAATGCATTCAGGTCACATTTACTTTTGTATCTTAGTCAGAAACTGGATATTGCGTTATTATTGGGATATTACAGGCATGTAATGGAACTTCCGATGAACTTTTTCGGAACAAGGAAGGTCGGAGAGATAATTTCACGATTTAATGATGCAGGAAAGGTAAGGGATGCCATATCGGGAGCAACACTTACCATAATGATAGATACACTTATGGCTGTTGCCGGAGCAATTATTTTATACATACAGAATTCAAAATTATTTTTTATCACGATCATAATGATCGTACTGTACGCAGTAATCGTACTTGGATTTAATAAATGGTATGAAAAACTTAATCGAAAAGAAATGGAAGATAATGCCCAGCTTACGTCTTATATGGTCGAGTCTCTTAATGGAATACAGACTGTAAAGGCTTATAATGCGGAGAGAAAAGTAAACAGGGAAACAGAGATAAAATTTGTAAAACTGTTAAGAAGTGTATTCAATCTCACATGGGCTAACAATATACAAGTGTCACTGAAAACTTTCGTAGAACTCATAGGTGGTGTAGTTATCCTGTGGGCAGGCGGTGTCAGTGTTATAAACGGAGACATGACAATAGGTGCACTTATCACATTTAATTCACTGCTGGCATATTTCCTTGATCCTGTAAAGAATCTGGTAGATCTGCAGCCACAGATGCAGACTGCGGTTGTAGCGGCAGACAGACTGGGGGAAATACTCGATCTTGAAGCTGAAAAGCAGGAAAATGAACAAAGAAAAATGGCACCCGAAAGTCTTGCCGGGGATATAAAATTCGAACATGTGAATTTCAGATACGGAACAAGGCAGAGGGTACTTGAGGATATAGATTTTACTATAAAAAAGGGCGAAAAAATTGCCTTTGTTGGAGAAAGCGGTTCAGGAAAAACAACATTATCGAAACTGCTTTTGCACTTATATCAGGCAGAGTCAGGTAATATTCTGATAAATGATAATAATATAGAAGATATACAGATAGAGACACTTAGAGACAAAATCGCATATATACCACAGGAAACATTTTTGTTTAGTGGTTCAATATTTGAAAATCTTACACTGGGACTGGATGATGCAACGATGGATGACATCATCGAGGCATCAAAAAAGGCGCAGGCACATGAATTTATTAATAAACTGCCACTCAGATATGAGACAAGACTGGAGGAAAACGGAGCAAACCTGTCAGGCGGTCAAAGGCAAAGGTTGGCTATAGCAAGAGCCATGCTTAAAAAACCGGATATATTGATATTGGATGAGGCTACGAGTAATCTTGATGCAATAACGGAAAGGGCACTTGACAAGACAATAAGTGAATTTTCAAAAGATGTTACAACTATCTTTATAGCACACAGACTCAGCACTATAAAAAATTGCGATAAGATATATGTGCTGGAAGATGGAAAGATTATAGAAAGCGGTGATCATGCATCATTGACAGCGCTGGGTGGAAAATATGCGCAGCTTGTTAAACAGCAGTCATTGGAGATTAATGAAGAAGAGGAAACAGCATGAAACCTATTATTGTAGATTTAAAAGATATAAGCGACAGTACGGAAGTATATGATTCAAAACCAAATAAATTTATTTCATATACGATATATATTATATGTGCGATTCTGATAATCGCACTGTTATGGATGTATCTTTTCAGGATGGATATAGTTGTAAAAGCCGATAGTGTCTTTAGAGGTGACGATGACAGTACGGCAGTAGGCTGTGCAGTTACAGGAAAGATAACTAAAATGTCGGTAAAGGACGGACAGTATGTGAATGAGGGAGACGAACTGTATGAGGTAGATATTGAAAACCTTGGAAGTACTATCGAAGATTATAAGAGTAAACTTGATAGTGTACAGCAGCGTCTTGACATACTAAATGCATATCAGAAGAGTCTTGACGGAGATAATTCTGAATTTGATGCAATGTCTGATAACCAGTATTATTCAGAATTTAAAGACAGGAAAGAATTATTAAATACTTCAATTGATGCAGGAAAGGAAAAGAATAAAACTGGGGAGGTATACGATGAAAATATTACAGTTATCAATGATTCTATTGATAAGTATAATGAAAAAATTAATAAACTTAACAATGTAAAGCAATGTATCATATCGCGTAATAACACATTCGACCAAAACGATACATATTACTATTCAATAGTAAAAAGTTATATTTCATCATATGATTATACAGCACTTCAATATGACAATAAAAAGGATGAAACCACAATGGATTCATCACAACTGGCAGAGGTGGATACAGAAAAAAATCAGGCATTGTCCAATCTTGAGTCTAATGAGATTTCAACAATAGAACAGCAGATAGAAACTGCAAATGAACAGATAGAAAGCCTTAAATCTAATATATCCTCTGTAGAACTTCAAAAGAAGCAGACAGAAAATTCTAATAATACAGATGAGTCAGATATAAAGATTCTTACGGAAAAAGGAAATGTGTCCGCTGAAATTCTTACTTATGAGGATAAGAAGCAGGAGTATGAGGCTTATTTAAAAGATTATGATATAAAAAATAATAACTGTACCATAAAGGCAGGAACATCAGGGTATTTTTACACAAATAAGGAAATCTCAAATGGAACATATATACAGGAAGGAGATTCCATAGGACAGATATATCCAAAGGAGCAGTCAGGTTATTATGCACAGGTGTATGTGGAAAATTCTGACATAGCAAAAATAAAACCGGATCAGGAAGTAAAATTTGAGATGGCTTCATATCCGTCAAGTGAATATGGATATTTTACAGGAACAGTAAAAGAAATTGCAAAAGATGTGACTGTAGACCAGAATACCGGTAATGCATATTACGTTGTAAAAGTAGAATGTAAAAATATGGAGATAAAGAATAAGGATGGAGAAAAAGGAAATCTGAAAAGTGGAATGGCTGCTCAGGCAAAAATTGTTGTTGATGATGACAGTGTGCTGCATTTCGTCCTGAGTAAGATAAATTTAGTAGATTAGTAAGATAAATAAGGTATATTCCGGGATTACCGGTTTATATATAAATCCTATAAGCGCGCATAGGAAAAATCAATGGAAGCCTGCTAATAAAAAGTCAATAGTAAAATGAATTATTTTTATGATTGTGATTT
>URDU01000060.1 GCA_900546625.1 uncultured Lachnobacterium sp.
CGCTACAAGGCGATCATTGCATTGAAGGATGGAACGAATGCAATGGATGAAAAAGTGCTTGTATCGAGTCTGCAGATTTTATCTCAATTATTATATAAGCATTTCGGACAAAAGACTGTAATATTAATTGATGAATATGATGTACCTCTGGATAAGGCATTAAAGCAGATTGAGGAAAAAGATTATGTGGCAAAGCTAAAGCAGGATGGTATGGATAACTTCATCAAGTATGGAATTGCATGCTTTAAGAAAGTGTGCAAGGTTGTAGGAGAAAAAATAAATGATTAAAAACATAGTATTTGATATAGGAAACGTGCTTGTCAGGTTCCAGCCGGACGAGGCAATGCGTGAGATTGGCATAGAAGAAAATAAAATAGCAGCTTTAGCCCATGCAACATATGAAAATCCTGTCTGGGTTGAGCTGGACCGTGGTGTCATTCCTGAGAACGAGATAATTGATGAGATGGTTAAGGTGGCTCCACAGTATGAGGCAGATATCAGGAGATTTTTCGAAGAGGGAAAGGCTTTTGTTGTAAAGGCATTCGACTATGCAGCAGACTGGATTAAGGAGTTAAAGAGCAGAGGCTATAAAGTGTATTTGTTATCGAATTATCCAAAGGAATATTTCGAGCTTCATACACACAGTGAACTTAGTTTTGTGTCACTTGTTGACGGCAAAGTCATTTCAGCTATGGTTGGGATGATAAAGCCTGATGCCGGTATCTATCAGTGCCTGTTTGATAAATACAATCTGAATCCAAAGGAATGTGTGTTCATAGATGACAGACCGGAGAATATCGAGGGTGGAAGAAAGCTCGGTATGGAGGGAATTGTGTTTACAGACTATGAGACCGGAAAGAAAAAGCTGGAGAGGATGCTGTCTGAGAAATAAAACAGTATTGTAAAGGAGATTATTCGCTATACTATAGCTAATATAGCGGATTGAGGAAAAAATAATGTCAAAAGATGAATATTTAATTACAGATGCCCCCTTAAAGGCACTGACAGTTTTTGCAATGCCTATGATTTTGGGCAGTTTTTTTCAACAAGTATATAATATGGCTGATTCCATCATCGTTGGCCAGTTTGTAGGCTCCTCTGCACTTGCGGCAGTTGGAGCCTGTGCTGCGCTTACGAATGTGTTCATCTGTATAGCGCTTGGAGCCGGTGTAGGGGCAGGTGTACTTGTGAGCCGTTATTTCGGCGCCAGGGAATACAGCAAAATGAAAACGATAGTATCAACATCACTGATTAGTTTTCTGGTTTTAAGCGTACTGCTGGGTGTATTTGGCTTTTGCTTTTCACATTCAATGATGAGCATGCTACAGACACCTGCAGATATACTGGATGAGGCAGTGCTGTATCTTCGCGTTTATTTTGTGGGATTTCCGTTTCTGTTTATGTACAATATACTTTCAACGATGTTTACATCTATTGGTGAGTCAAGGATCCCGTTGGGGCTTTTGATATTTTCATCTGTGTTAAACATATTTATGGACCTTTGGATGGTGGCAGGCCTGGGCCTTGGTGTGTTCGGTGCTGCCCTTGCAACTCTCATAGCACAGGGAATATCTGCAGTGTTTTCACTTTTGATTTTCTTTAGCCGGATGCGCCGGTACAAAAGTTGCTTTGAATGGTTTGACAGGCATGAGCTTCATTCCATGCTTCGGATTGCTGTGCCTTCGGTTCTCCAGCAGTCTACCGTGTCAATTGGCATGATGATAGTACAGGCGGTTGTGAATCCATTCGGTACACAGGCGCTTGCAGGATATTCGGCAACGATGAGGGTAGAGAATGTTTTTTCACTGATATTTGTATCCATTGGAAATGCAGTCTCACCGTTTGTTTCACAGAATCTCGGAGCGAAGAAGACAGAACGTATCAAAAAAGGCTATCGCGCTGCGCTGGTTTTAGACCTGTGCTTTGCGGTGCTTGCTTTTATAGTCATAGAAACACTGCATACTCAGATTTCCTCATTATTCCTGGGTAAAGACGGAACAGCCCTGGCATATCAGGTATCCGGGGATTATATGAGATGGATTGGTTTCTTTTTCATTTTCATGGGCATCAAGATGGCCACTGATGGAGTGCTTCGTGGACTTGGCATCATGCGTCCGTTTCTCGCTGCCAATATGGTAAACCTTGCAATCCGCCTGTCGGTTGCCTTAATCTGTGCACCGCGTTTCGGTATTGCATTTGTATGGCTTGCTGTACCGGCCGGCTGGCTTGCCAATTTTCTGATTTCATATGTGGCTCTCAGAAAATCGTGGCCGGCGGAATAGAAGGTACTGCTTAAAATTTAATTTTTTATGTTGCAAAGTGGACATTTTCATAATAGAATAAAGATAGAAAAGAGCGCAACTTACATTGAGTAATAGGCAAAAGAACTGCCATACTAATAAAGGGAGGTGTTTATATGGCAACTTCTAGTATCACGAAAAATTTTATTATATCAGGTCAGAAACAGGTGGAGATGTTTGCCGATGCGATTGAAGCATCTGCCAACGATAGAACACCTCGTGTACCAATCAATGTTACCTATTTGCAGGGGGCAGATGATATTATAAAATTTATGGAGAAAAGGAAGAAAACGGATGGAGTCAGCAAATAATTTTATTGTGCTGAACATTCGTGAGTATTTAGCAAATGAGGACAAAAGGCTCGGAGAGGACAAATTAGTACAGCTCCTTTCCGAGTTTTCATGTCCGTTGAATCCGGATGTTGAGCGGTTTTTAAAGAAGCAGGCAATTGATTTTGCAAAGAAGCATCAGGCAGTTACATATTTAGTATTGTCACTAGAGGATGCAGAACTGTTAGGATATTTTTCAATTACAATTAAGCCGCTTGTTGTAAAGGCGGAGCCTTTTAGTAATACAGCCAAAAGGAAACTTGCCAGGTTTAGCGAAATAGATAAGAATGAGCAGACTTATAATTTAGCAGCATACCTTATTGCCCAGCTTGGAAAGAATTTTAATGATAAGGTAAAGGGAAGAATAACCGGACAAGAGTTGCTAGAAGCCGCAATTAGACAAACACAAATTTTACAGTATCAGGTTGGTGGTATGGTAGCGTTTGTGGAGGCAGAGAATAAGGAAAAATTACTAGCCTTCTATGAAAACTATGGTTTTAAACGGTTCGATACAAGACAGACAGTATTAGGCGATGCAGAATCGCATGAGCTTGTGCAGCTTTTGAAATTGATTTAAAATAATTGTTTAGTAATGATTTATCCATTTTTGGTTATCAGAATAAAAGGGGCTGTCGCTTTAACGATTAATAAATCGTGAAGCGGCAGCTTCATTTTTG
>URDU01000061.1 GCA_900546625.1 uncultured Lachnobacterium sp.
CAATTTCGGGTCAACCGTCTATCGGTGGCACCCTTTCTGTATAATTAATATATCATGTATTAGTTTAAAATTCAACTCAAAAATCACTATATTACACGATTAAATGCAATTTCAAAATATTGGTTTTTAAAAACCGAAAAAGAATATTGATGTTTGTGATTTGTTATCTTGTCCAAATTCAGCTCTCATTTTTGTCCGGCATCTGTCGTGACTACAGCAAAGAGCTGTCTGTCTGCAACATATGAAAGCCTTCCGAGGCAGTCAGCCATGGCTGCCGATTCGTATAAATCCTCCGGCGGTACATTTCTTGAAAAAGGTGTATGTTTCATACAAGCTGCCGCGTGTCACGGTTGAATTCCTGCAGGGGTGAAATTCCTTCATCAGGAACAGATACATTAAGACTGCTGTAGTATTCCCAGATTCCTTCGTGGGCTTTGTTATGATAGTATTCTTCAAGGAAAATTTTCCAGTAATGATTCAGTTCATCAAGTGTACGTATCTTTTTGGCCTTTGCTTTGAAGAGCTTTTTCTGGCATCACTGTAAACATCCATGTGTGATGCGCCAAACCCTGCATTAAAAAGATGCCTCTGCATCGTAGAGCGTTTCAGCACTCCCGGTGCGACTTTTCCTTGAATGGTGTGAGTATGTCAGGCAGCATCCGGTGGATTCTGCGGCACTTATCATTGCTGCACTGATGCCTTGGAATTCTGAGCCATTCATGTGTTCCGTCTTCGTATCTTATAATGCGGCTGCAGTAATCGCGGAAGATAAGACTGCCTTTCTGACATATGGGACAAAGAAATTCACTGCTCTCTGATAAAAATATGCTGTCCTTTTCTCTTAATAAGGACAGTATAATGGTCTATGGCTGGACAAAGAATCCACTAAAAAATATGCAGTCACTGATAGCTGTAGCATGTAAGCTGATAAGAGTATTCCATGTGATCCTTACCAAGGGAATCAGTTATGATGCAACAAAGATGTTGAAAGATATTCGACATCCGGGAGAGCAGTTAAAGGCTGCATAACCGAGCAATAAAGAACAACCGTAATGATTACAGGAAGCGTCCACCGAAAGGTGCTGTAATCGGAGTGTTTGGATCAGTGATGAAAGTACAAAGAATGAGCTGGTAGCCGGCAGGAATTTTCTCCAGAGGGCATGACCCTGTAAGTAAGCTAAGATGGCGCCCTGGTTATGGACAGGCAGAACGAAGGAAGTGAGGACCCACCGTAAGGAGGATGATCCTGTTGGACATGAGAGGTGAGCTGCCATATAGGGATGGGTATACATCGAGGCCATTTAGGACGGATAGTGATGACGTTTTATTTGGTGTACCCATTATTATTATATATCTGCCCTGTATGAGGTAAAGATCACTCCATAACCTTAGTTCTATTCAATGACAGGTATCAAAAAGTATTGAATTTATTGAAAAAAACACTTGATTATATGGAGAGGGTTATAATGAGATATTATTGGGATGAGATGAAATATAATAAATAGAATTCGTGAATGAATAAAAGATGATTGTTGTAGTTACGATTATCCACATAAAGAAGATAAAATACTTTAATAATTAAATAAGGATTTCTTAAAATATTATATCATTAAATAAGGTATACTATATATAAGCATGTATGGAAATAAGGAAGATATGATATGTTAAGAAAAAGAAATATAATAAGTATAATTCTTTTTTGGATTATACTTATTGTTTTATATGAGATGACAAGTATAGTCTTTTCAGTGAATGACAGCCCTTCACAGATGAATGTTCAGGGATTTTTTATGGAGCCAAGGGATTCCCTGGATGTGCTAATGATAGGATCAAGTGAAGTGTATTCTGACTATTCTCCTGCAATTGCCTGGGAAAACTATGGATATACGTCATATGATTTGGCAATGGGAGCTGCTCCGGCAAATTTATATAAAGATATGATAAAAAAAGGCTTGGAAAGACAGAATCCGAAATTGATTGTGATTTCACTGAATGGATATTTGCATGGAAGCAGTGACTTTGAAAATCCGGTGCAGCTTCATCGTTGGATAGATAATGTTCCATATATTTATGGACGTAAGGATTCGGTTGATTCTCTGCTTCAAGGGAAGGGGCAAGGTCAGTTTTATTTTAATATGGCTTTTTCTCATGTGAATTGGAAGCGCCCAATCAGTCTGGCTAAAAACACACTGGAAAGAAGCATTATGACCATTAATAAACAAAGCTATTTAAAGGGATTTTGTACGGTGTCCAGGAGTGATAATGGTACTCAGATGGGAGAATTGCAGAATATTGACTTTGATAATGGCTGTGAAGACGCATTGAGAGAACTTTTGGTTTATCTTCAGGATCAAAATATAGAGAAGGTATTGTTTGTGAGATTTCCACATCAGCGGAAGCTTGAAAATCCTGAAGCTATAGACAAAATTGGCTCAATTATTTCCGAATATGGATATGATATTTTGAATTTAAACGATAAATCACAGGAATTGGGCATAGATGTACCATCAGACTATAGTGATGCAGAACATTTAAATATTAATGGAATGAAAAAAATGACAGGGTATCTTGGAAAGTATATTATTCATAAGTACAATGTCAGTTCTGGGAAAAGTAACAGAGATATTGTGAAATGGAATAAATGTGTGAAAAAAACAAAAGAAATGATAAACTCTGTTCATGAGGATATGAAAAGTGAAATATGCAGGTTATATTATGAGGCGTCCATTTATTGGGAACCTAAGATACAAAAATAGGCATTGATTTATTTCATTCATAACGCTATTATAGTAAAATCGCAGATTAACTAAGATTTTATAGGATGATTTAGTTTTTGCAAACATTTTGAACTTCTTCGCTCCATGGAATCAACTCCTCAAGCTGTTCATCTGACATGTCTTCACTTGGACGATGCTCCAAAAGATATGTCATCAACGTGTCTTTCCGGTTTTGGGAATACTTCACCGCTGTCTCGAAACGGCTTCCTTTACGTGGCTTCTGCTCGTCAAGCCAGCTCCAGAACGCGTCGAGTACCAGTTTTTCTTTTTCAAGACGGTAGGCTTTTCTCTGCTCAAATGTGTGCTTCTTGTTCTGTGATCTGCGTTCATACTCAAAAAGCTTTGAACAGAACTGGACTCCCTGTACTGCCGGATTGCTGT
>URDU01000062.1 GCA_900546625.1 uncultured Lachnobacterium sp.
TGTTATTCTTGCTGTAGTTAACCATCTCAGAAGCCATATCTGTATCACGGATACGTGACTCAGCTGTTGTAGTATTCTCAACTACGTTGTCGAGGTTGTTGATTGTATGCTCAAGACGGTTCTGAACTGCACCGAGTGATGAACGCTGTGATGAAACCTTGCTGATTGCATCTGAGATAGCGTCGATAGCGTATGTAGCAGCGTTTCCTGAATCATCTTTCACATTGATACCCTTGATACCAAGGCTTGCAGAATCCATAGAGTCAATATTAACCTGAATCTTGTTTGTCATGTCAGCGTCAGAACCTACATGGAGACTGAAGCTTAATGTGTTGGCAACTTTTGCAGAACCAGTCTGAATTTTGAATGTTCCTGTTCCATTTGTAAGGTCAACAAGTGTAGTTGCAGTACCAACACCTACGCTTGCAGAACCCACTGTATCACCAATCTGGTTTGCCTTAAGTAATTCCTTTGATGCAAGTTCATATGCCTTTTTCTTAGAGATAACTGTTGCATCTGTATCAGAGATACCATCTGGTTTTGCATCACCTGTCGCATTATTTTTAGTATCATTTAAAGCAGTAATTTCTTTACCATTATACTTTGCTACTGCACCAGCTTTGACAGCATCCTTAATTGCATTAATATCGGCATAATCCGGTGTCGTTGCATCAGTTTTATCCGCTGAAGCGGTAGGCTGTGTAGCATACCATCCTTTAGTGATTTTACCTGCACTAGTTGTTGCTGCTGTTTCAGCGTAATATTTATATTTTGTTCCCCCTACTTCAATCTCTGTATTTGCTGCATCAGTAATACCATTATCTGTAAACCAAGCGTCAACCTTTGCTTCATCTGATCCAATAGTATAAGTTTTTCCACCGATAGAAACCTTATCGCCAGCATTAAGAGCATCCATTACGAATGTTGCTGTTCCATCGCCATTGTCTGTCAGTGTTCCCTTAAGACCTGCGTCATGAGCTTTCATGTTGATTGTCTTTGTTCCGGCATCGCCCTTTAAGAGGTATGTCTCATTGAACTTGGTTGTTTCAGATACACGGTCGATTTCAGTTGTTAACTGGTCAATCTCATCCTGAATTGCCTGACGGTCTGAATCCTTAGAGTTTGTGCCGTTTGCTGCCTGTGTTGCAAGCTCGTTCATTCTCTGAAGCATTGAGTGAACTTCTGTTAATGCACCCTCAGCTGTCTGTACAGAAGATACGCCATCCTCAGCATTTGTTGAAGCTCTGTCGAGACCCTTGATCTGCTTTCTCATCTTCTCAGAAATTGTAAGTCCTGCTGCATCATCTGCTGCACGGTTGATTCTGTAACCTGATGAAAGCTTCTCTGTGCTCTTTGACTGTGCGCTTGTTGTTACGTTGAGCATTCTGTTGGCATTTGCTGCCTGCATGTTGTGTTGTACTACCATAATATAATCCTCCTTGTCCCACGTTCGTGGGTTATTATGTTTGACCTCTGGAAATCCTTTTCCCGAGGGTTTTGCAGCTGCTTTGTGTTTATTTTTTATTTAAGCAGCTACTGTTTTTATAACAAGCGGCTTCCCGGGTGTGGCAGATGCCACAGCCGCCTATTAACATGGTTAATTGCTTTGCGTCTTTTTCTGACGCGCTTTTTCCTTCCAGATGATGCGCTGTATTTCTTTTTGTGCCTCATTGGAAATCTCTGGGTCGGGATAATATGTATCTTTTCGCTTCGCCGGGTCCAGTTCGTTGTTGGATCTTGCGATATTCAGTTCTTTTGGGGCATCTATCAGTAATCGACAGTGCTTTCCGGTTCCGCCCGCGAACACGATTCGGATATCGTCTCCGATGTTCACATATTGCCCTTCCTTTAATGATAATTTGAGCATTTTCTACCTCCATGCACTATGGAATAGCTTTGTCCATGCTTTTCCGAATTATGTAACATTTTGTAGTAAAATGTTGCATTTTTCGTGGATTGATAAGGGGGTCAAACAAGAAGTGGACTAAAAAACATCAAATGTTTACGCCAATTTAGTCATATTTCATCAAGAATTACTTTATCTTTGATACAGATATGATTAAATCCGGTAAGACTAACAAAAAAATGATATAAAAATGAAAAGAAAATTATTGAAAAAATTATTTTTCAGGGGTTAAGTTCTGAAAATGGCGTCCGATATAGTAGGTGTAAAGCAAAAAATGCAACATTTTACTACAAAATGTTGCATTTTTTCTATTTTGAACTTACCATTATTGTGTTGTGGATTTTGGATATTCTGAGGGTGAAAGTCTGTCATATTGTACGTGCCGGATAACATTTTCTACTATAAAGGAGTATTCAATGGGAACTACACAGCCAATCCGAAACAAGGACGAACTCACGGCTTTCAGGATGTACTATAAAGACATCCGTCCAAACAGCCGCAATTACTGTTTAATTGTGATGGGATTAAACACAGCACTACGAATTAGTGACCTGCTTAGATTAAAGTGGGACAACGTTTACAATTTCAAACATCATGAATTTCGCACTCATTTTCTTATCAACGAGCAAAAGACCGGCAAGAATAACTATGTCACTCTAAACTACAATGCCATCGATGCTCTGAAAGATTATTTCAATGAACGTAATCCAAATGACCATGAATTTATTTTCACCAAAAACACCTGCAGATACCAGCCTATAAGCAGGACGCAGGCATATCGTATTGTAAAGACTGCTGCCGGCAGAACTGTGCAGGATGAGCACATCAGCTGTCATTCGCTTAGAAAGACGTTTGGCTATCATGCCTGGAAAAATGGCACACCTCCCGCTCTGCTCATGGATGTCTATAATCACTCATCATATGAGATTACCCAGCATTATCTGGGGATTGAGCAGGATGAGAGGGATGAGATTTATCTGAAGCTTGAATTATAGAGCCTGTAAAATTCTGCAATTTATACAACATAAAAGGGGCTGTCGCACTAAGTAATTAGTGCGCAGCCTCTTTTTGGTGCAAAAAA
>URDU01000063.1 GCA_900546625.1 uncultured Lachnobacterium sp.
ATACCTTTGAGATAGCATCTGAAATAGCGTCTACTGCGTATGTTGCAGCGTTTCCTGAATCATCCTTTACATTAAGACCTTTGATACCAAGACTTGCAGAATCCATTGCGTCGATGTTAACCTGAATCTTGTTTGTCATGTCGGCATCTGCACCTACATGAAGGCTAAATGCTAAGCTGTTGGCAACTTGAGCTTGTCCAGCATGAATTTTAATGCTGTTTGTGGCATTATTAAGTGTCATTGCATTATATGTATCATCAATACCAACCTTAGCCTGATTATTTGTATCGCCAATCTGGTTAGCCTTTAATAATTCTCCTGCTGCAAGAGTATAAGCCTTCTCTTTGCTAATTACGCTAACATCATTGTCATCTACTCCGTCATCATTCTTATCCGTAATGATTGTTAATTTATTTGTACCAACTTCAACAGTACCAGCTTTAACTTTTTGGGCAATAGCAGCAGCACTTGAATAGTCTGCATCATGAGTCTTTCCTACACCCGTATTTGCAGGCAATTTGCCATCTTTATACCAACCTTCAGCTGAACCATCCACTGGTGGTTGTGCTATATTATTTGCAGCCACAGCAGTCTTCCACTTATATGTGTCACCATTAATAGTAACATCTGAATGATTTCCATCAATATCAGCTTTTTTTAGCATATCATTCAATTCTTTGGTTGATGCGCCAATCTTGTAAGTTTTTCCACCAATACTAACACTGTCGCCTGCTTTTAATTCATTCATGGTAAATGTAGCTGTTCCATCCCCATTGTCAGTCAGTGTTCCTTTAAGACCAGCATCATGAGCTTTCAAGTTAATTGCCTTTGTTCCTGCATCACCCTTTAACAAGTATGTCTCGTTAAACTTGGTTGTCTCAGATACACGGTCAATTTCAGTTGTCAGCTGTTCAATTTCATCCTGAATAGCCTGACGGTCTGAATCCTTTGAGTTTGTACCATTGGCAGCCTGTGTAGCCAGCTCGTTCATACGCTGAAGCATTGAGTGTACCTCTGTAAGAGCACCCTCTGCTGTCTGTACTGATGAAACACCATCCTGTGCATTTGTAGATGCCTGGTCAAGACCACGAATCTGCTTTCTCATCTTCTCAGAAATTGTAAGTCCAGCTGCATCATCTGCTGCACGGTTGATTCTGTAACCTGATGAAAGCTTCTCTGTGCTCTTTGACTGTGCGCTTGTTGTTACGTTGAGCATTCTGTTGGCATTTGCTGCCTGCATGTTGTGTTGTACTACCATAATATAATCCTCCTTGTCCCATATTCATGGGTTATTATGTTTGACCTCTGGAATTCCTTTTCCCGAGGTGTTTAGTAACTGCTTTGTTTTTGATATTTGCAGTCACTTTGTTGCTTTATAACAAACGGCTTTCCGGGTTGTGGCATCTGCCACGGCCGCCTATTAACTTGATTAGTTGATTTGCGTCTTTTTCTGACGTTCTTTCTCATTCCAGATGATTTGCTTGATTTGTTTCTTTGCTTCACTGGAAAACTCAGGTTCAGGATAATATGTATCTTTTCGCTTCGTCGGGTCCGGTTCGTTGTTGGATCTTGAGATATTCAGTTCTTTTGGAGCATCTATCAGTAATCGACAGTGCTTTCCTGTTCCACCCGCGAACACGATTCGGATATCGTCTCCGATATTTACATATTGCCCTTCCTTTAATGATAATTTGAGCATTTTCTACCTCCATGCACTAGGGAATAGCTTTTTCCATGCTTTTCCGAATTATGCAACATTTTATAGTAAAATGTTGCATTTTTTCGCAGATTAATAAGGGATCAAAACAGAAATTGATTAAATAACATCAAATATTTATGCCGGTTTAGTCATATTTCATCAAGAACAGCTTTATCTTTCACGTGATATAGTTAAATCCTGTGAAATTAATTAAAAATGAAAGAAAAAAAGTAAAGAAAATTATTTTAAAAAATTTTTTCATGGGGTTAAGTTCTGAAAATGGTGTCCGATATAGTAGGTGTAAAGCAAAAAATGTAACATTTTACTATAAAATGTTGCATTTTTTGCTTTTTATAATTACTATTATTTTGTTGTGGATTTTGGATATTCCAGGGAAGAGTCTGTCATGCGGCATGTGCCTGATAATATTTTCTACTGCAAAGGAGTATTCAATGGGAACTACACAGCCAATCCGAAATAAGGATGAACTGGCGGCTTTCAGGATGTACTATAAAGATATCCATCCAAACCGCCGCAATTACTGTTTAATTGTTATGGGATTAAACACAGCACTAAGAATCAGTGACCTGCTTAAATTGAAGTGGGATAACGTATACAATTTCGAGCATCATGTATTTCGCTCTCATTTTCTTATCAACGAGCAAAAGACCGGCAAGAATAACTATGTCACTCTAAACTGCAATGCCACCGATGCTCTCCGGGCATATTTCAACGAACGGCATCCGACTGAACATGAGTTTATTTTTACAAAGGCCACTTGCAGGAGGCAGCCAATAAACAGAGTTCAGGCATACCGAATTGTAAGGACTGCTGCCGAGGAGACCGTTCAGGATGAACATATCAGCTGTCACTCTTTGAGAAAGACATTTGGATATCACGCCTGGAAGAACGGCACGCCACCTGCTCTGTTGATGGACGTCTACAATCACTCGTCCTATAAAGTCACACGGCATTATCTGGGTATTGAGCAAGATGAACGTGATGAGATTTATCTGAATTTTGAGCTATAGTTTTATACATATTGAAATTTATTATAGCTAAAAGCCAGCCGTTTGCAACCGGCTGGCTTTTTTAGAGTTTAGCTTATAAAAAGATAGTTTACTAATATACAGATTCTAATCATACTTTAATTTTAATCCGTTGTA